>NZ_CP036532.1:2546000-3182500 GCF_004331955.1 Roseitalea porphyridii
AGGGCGCGCGCCACCGCGCTGGAGACGCTGCGCGGCGCGCCCGTTTCGACCGAAGTGATCATCGTCGACCGGCAGGGCGCGATCCTTGCGCGCACGGGCTTTGCATGACCCGGACCGTCCTCATTCTGGGCGGCACGCGCGAGGCGGCGATGCTCGCCGCCGAAATCGTGGCGGCCCATCCGGACTGGCGCGTGATCACCTCCCTGGCCGGCCGCACGCAGGCGGCCGAACCGGTCGCGGGCGAAACGCGGACCGGCGGGTTCGGCGGCCCCGAGGGGCTTGCCGCCTATCTGCGCGCCGAAGGCGTCACCGATCTGATCGACACCACCCACCCCTATGCGCGCAGGATTTCGGCGAACGCCGAGAGGGCGGCCGCCATCGCCGGCGTGCCTCTGGAGGTGCGGACGAGACGGCCATGGGAACGCCAACCGGGCGATGACTGGATCGAGGTGTCGTCCGAGGCCGAGGCGGCCAGCGCCCTGCCGGCCGGCGCGCGTGCCTTGCTGGCGCTCGGCCGGCAGCATCTGAAGCCGTTCGCCGGCCGCGACGATGTCTTCTTCCTGGTGCGCATGGTCGACCAACCGGCCGCGCCGCTCCCGCTCAAACACCACGCGATCATCACGGGCAAGCCGGGACAGGCGGACGAAGAGGCCGCGCTCCTGCGCACCCATGCGATCGACCACATCGTCTGCCGCAACTCCGGCGGCGACCGGTCCCATGGCAAGATCGCCGCCGCCCGTACGCTCCGCATTCCGGTGATCATGATCGGGCGGTGAGCCTGCCGCCCGTCCTCTGCAAGCCACACCATTGCCCCGCACTCGATAGCCTTCGCCTCTCCCTCATCCTGAGGTGTGAGCGCAGCGAGCCTCGAAGGATCGGGAGGAAATTCGGACGACGGAGACGCGGCCATTGCACTTGTTTAGCATTCGTGTTAATTAACTCATATGCTAAATACATCTGACCCGCACATTCTCGACGCCACCTTCGCCGCCCTCGCCGATCCGACCCGACGTGCCGTTCTGGCGCAGCTTGCCGACAGGGGCGAGGCGACGGTCACCGAACTGGCCGAACCGTTCGACATGTCGCTGCCCGGCTTCTCGCGCCATCTGAAGGTGCTCGAGAAGGCCGGGCTGATCGAGCGTTCCCGCCAGGCCCAGTTCCGGCCCTGCAAAATCAATCCCGAGCCGCTGAAGGAAGCCTCGGACTGGCTCGCCGAATATCGCAGGCTCTGGGAGGCGCGGTTCGACCGGCTCGATGCGCTGCTCGCCGAACTGCAATCGGCACCCGAGGGGGTTCCGGGAAAGGACGAGGACGATGACCCATCGCACTGAACTGAGCCTGCCGGCGAACGAGCCGGTCATCCTCGTCAGACGCCGGTTCGACGCCCCGCCGGCGCTCGTCTTCCGCGCGTGGACGGACGCCGAACTGCTGCGCCAGTGGTGGCTCGGCCCACCCGGCATGGTGATGACGAGATGCACGATCGAGCCGCGCGAGGGCGGTGCATGGCGCATGGAGCAGATGGATCCGGGCGGCACCCGATACGCCTTCTTCGGCGAGTATCTGCGGTTCGACCCGCCACGCCTGCTCGAGCAGACCTTCCGCATGGACATGGAGGGCCTGCGCGACGAGCCCCCGATCGTCGAGACGATCACCTTCGAGGCGGCCGGGGACGGCACCCAGGTCACCGCCCGTTCGCAATGCCCGACCATCGAAACGCGCGATGCGATGGCGGCCTCGGGCATGGAGGAAGGCATGAACGCCAGCTTTGCCCGGCTGGTCGACCTGCTCGGCGAGGAACAATCGGCCACGAGCTTCACCATCGACCGCGTGTTCGACGCGCCAGTCGATCTCGTCTGGCGTTGCTTCACGCAGAAACGGCATGTCGATGTCTGGATGCTGCCCGAGCGCTTCACGCTGATCGAACAGGACGCGGACGTTTCGGTAGGCGGGCAATGGTGGTCGAAGATGCGCGATCAGGCCGACGGCGCCGAATGGCACGTCGGCGGCACCTATCGCGAGGTCGTCGAGAACGAACGGCTCGTCTTCACCCATCGCTGGACCCATTCGCCCTTCGGCACGAGCAGCGAGCATCTGATCACGGTGACCTTCGAAGACCGCCACGGCAAGACGCACATGCGCTTTGCGATGTCCGGCCTGCCCGACGCGCAAAGCCGCGACGGCCACCGCGAGGGATGGCAGCAGACGCTTGGTCACCTCGAACAGCATGTGGCAAGCCTCAGGGAGACCGCGTCATGACCGTCGCTCACGAGAAGATCGAGATCGAACGCAAATTCGACGCACCGGTTTCCCTGGTCTGGCGCGCCTGGACCGAGCCGGCGCTGCGCCAGCGCTGGCAGAACCCCTCCTCCACCTGGACCATGGTGTTCGACAATTACGACCTGCGTCCCGGCGGCACCGAGGTCTGCCATTGCGGACCGGGCGAGGAGATGACGGTCCACTTCACCGCGCACTATCCCGAAGTCGTGCCCGAACGGCGCATCGTCTTCACAACGATCACGGCCGATAACGAGAATGTCGCCTCGGTCGCCGCCACCAGCGTCGAGTTCGAGCCGGATGACGGCCGCACGACGATGCGGTTTGTCGAATCGATCGCCTTCATCGACGGGCGCGAGACGGTCGCCGACCGGACCATGGGCACCAAGACCTCGATCGACAAGCTCGCGGACGTCGTCGCCGCCGAAGCCGCGAAAAGATAGGCGATGACCGCCGGGACGTCCCCCACGACCGTCGAAACCCCCGATGCCGATTTCGTCATGATCCGCGAATTCGACGCGCCGCCGGAGCTGATCTGGCGCGCCTGGACCGATCCGGACCTGCTCGCCCGCTGGTGGGGCCCCGAAGGCTTCACCAATCATGGCTGCGTGGTCGACGCGCGCCCCGGCGGCCGCTGGCGCGTGATCATGCGCGGGCCGGCCGGCACGGACTTCGACCAGGACTATCCGGTCGATTCGACGATCGTCTCCATCGAGCCGCCGCGCCGGCTCGTCATGACCAGCGGCGGCGAGAACTATCCGGACGACTGGCTGGAGCAGTAAAACAGGTTCGTTTCCGAAGAGAGCGCGGACACGCAGGTCGAAACGGTGATGGAGATGACGCTCGAACCGCTGCCGGGCGATCGGACGCGACAGACCGTCCGGCAGACCTTCAAGTCCGCCGAGGCGCGAGACGCGATCCTGAAGATGGGCGCCGAGCAGGGCTGGACCGGCAGCTTCGCCAAGCTGGACGGGCTCGTTGCGGAGCTCGCGCGCTGAGCCTGAAGGGACTGGCCGCGCCTATCCCGCCTTCGCCTTCTTGCCCCGGTTCCGCAGCACATGGGCGAAATCGGCGTTATAAAGGTCGCTGTCGCGGAACTCGGCCTTTCCGAACACCGGCCCGACGAGCACGAGCGCGGTGCGCGTGATCTTGGCGGCGCGCACCTCATCCTTCATCCCGGCGAGCGTGGTTCGGATATAAAGTTCGTCCGGCCAGGTGGCCCGGTAGGCGATCACCACCGGACAGTCGGCGCCATAATAGGGCTCCAGCGCCCGGCGGATGTAATCGAGATTGCGGATCGACAGGTGGATGGCGAGCGTCGCGCCCGACCGGCCGAGCACTTCGAGCTGCTCGCCCTCGGGCATCGCCGACGCCTTCATGCCGGTGCGCGTGGCGATCACGGTCTGGGCGATTTCCGGCAGGGTCAGTTCCGTCTTGAGCGCGGCGGCGGCAGCGGCGAACGCCGGCACGCCCGGCACCACCTCGTACGGGATTTCCAGCGCGTCGAGCCGGCGCATCTGCTCGGCGATCGCCCCGTAGATCGACGGATCGCCCGAATGCACCCGCGCCACATCGTGGCCGGCCGCATGCGCCGCCTCGATCTCTGCGATGATCTGGTCCAGATGCATCGGCGCGGTGTCGAGCACGTGCGCGCCTTCCGGGGCCGCCGCGACGATTTCGGCGGGCACCAGCGAGCCGGCGTAAAGGCACACGGGGCATCGCTCTATCAGGCGAAGACCGCGCACGGTGATCAGATCGGGCGCGCCCGGCCCGGCGCCGATGAAGTGAACGGTCATGGTCTCAGGCGGCCTCGCCGGTTTCGTTGGAGACGGCGCTGATCTCGGCGGTGATCTTGTCCCAGGGCACGAACACCCTCTTCGCCGCGTTGCGTGTCACCAGATCGTATTCCATCAGCTTGACGACATCGGCATGCACGCCGCGATAGTCGCGCTCGAGCAGCTTGGCCAGCGCCCGGATCGATATCGGCCCGGCCTTGTGCAGCGTCTGGATCAGCTTCCACCGGTTCGGCGTCAGAACACCCAAGAGCTGGTCCATGGTGGCGAAACCCAGATGCGAGGGTTCGTCGGGATCGATGCCGGCATCGATCTTCCGGGCCGCCTCGCGGATCCTCTGCCATGCGATTTCAGGCTGTACCACCGCGATCTGAAGCTCGGATTCGGCTCTGCTCTTTCCTGACATCGGCATCGAAGTCCTCCAAAAGCCTGTCGAGCGACACGAAGAGAAATCGCTCTTCAATTGGGCCGTAGTGGCGGTGGTCGCCCTTGCCGCGCTCATTGTCGTAACCGACGATGCGTCTGCCCGGCCGACCGAAGAACAGCGAGTACTTCAGACCATGCGGCCGCTCCGCCGTAGGGGCAGGCAGACGCCAGACCCGAACTTCGCGAATGGTGCCATCGGCGAACGTGCTCTTTTCATCGAGCAGCAGCGTCGCCCTGCCTGATGCTTTCCTTATCATATGCGCATCATGGCATCAATTGCGATCACCGTTGCTTGCCCGCATAGCCGCGCGGCGTGTAGATCCACTCTCGGCCGTCGCCGGTTCGCACGGTGCGCGTGTCAGACGAGCCGACGATCACCACCGTCAGCATGTCGACATCGTCCACTTCGAGATCAGCCAGCGGCACGGTGCGCACCATCTCCCCGTCCCGGCCAAGATTGGTCGCAAGGATCACCGGCGTATCGGCCGGACGGTGGTTGAGAAGTTCGTCGCGCGCCCAGGCAAGCTGCGTGCGGCGCTTCCTCGAGACCGGATTGTAGAACGCGATGACGAAATCGCCCTCGCCGGCCGCGCGCACGCGCCGCTGGATGTCCTCCCATGGCGTCAGGAGGTCCGACAGCGAGATCGTGCAGAAATCGTGCCCGAGCGGCGCGCCGGCCCGCGCCGCCGCGCCCTGCAGAGCCGAAATGCCCGGCGCGACGGCAATCGCGATGCGCTGAGCGGCATCGCTCAGGCCACCCCTGTCGAGCAGTTCGAACACAAGCGTCGCCATCGCGTAGATACCCGCATCGCCCGAACAGACCAGCGCCACATCGCGGCCCTCGCCCGCCAGTTCCATGGCGTGCCGCACCCGGTCCTCCTCGCGACCGAGGTCGAAATCGTGTCGCGCCTTGCCGTCCGCGAGCGGCCCCAGCAGGTCCAGATAGAGCGAGTAACCGACCAGGTCGGTCGCGGCGCGCACCATGGCGGTGACCTCGGGCGACCGCCAGCCCTCACCGCCCGGCCCGATGCCGACCACCGACAGGCTGCCCCGCGCCCGGCCGGGCATGGTCCCGGCCGTGAACACGTCGGGCGCCCGCGCCACCCCGCAGGTCGCCCGGCCGCTCTTCTGCTTTTCGACGACGAGCGTCCCCGTTGCTCCCGTTGCCGCGAGCGCCGCCGCCTCACAGACGCCATGACAGCCCACTTCCCGGAAGACGACATCGGAAGGGTTGGGGAGGCGCGGCGTCTCGGCCTCGAGCGTCGTCGCATCGAAGAACCGGGCCGGCACGCCGAAATGCGCCGCCACCGCGTGCACGGCGGGCTCGTCGGCCTTCACGTCGAGCGAGACGACGCAGCCGACCGCCCCTTCGGCGAGACCGGCCGCATCGAGCGTCTGTCGGGCGAGCGCCAGCGTCTCGACCGGATCGCAGCCGCGTTCGCAGCCGAGCCCGAGCGCCAGCCGGCGCGGATGGTAGACCAGCGTGTCCGCCCCGCCCGGATGGGCCTTTTCGGTGACGATGATGTGATGGTCGGCATTGGCGGCGACCAGAAGCCGGGAGCCGGCGAGCCAGTCCGCCTCACCGTCGATCGCCACCGGCGCGCCGGCGACGAGATCGGCCATGAAGCGCGCTGCATTGGCCGGATTGCCGAGCGCGTAGCCGTCCGGCGGCGCATCGAGCGCCACGCCGAACCTCAGATCGCCGGCCGTCGTGATCGCTGGGATGGCGCCGATCGCGCCGGCGATGGTCCGCGCCAGATCGTTGCCGCCGCGATGACCGCCAAGAACCGGGACCACCACGCTGCCGTCCTCGGCGAGGGCGACGACCGGCGGTTCGCCCGCCTTGTCGGCGAGCAGCGGCGCGAGCAGTCGCACCAGCGCTCCGGTCGCCATCACCGCGACGATCGGCCGGCCGGCCTCAAACAGGCCATGAAGATGAGAACGCAGATCGTCGAACGTCGCATCGGCCCGGTCGGCGGCCACCCGGCTTGCCGCCGCATGCACCGCGCCGCCGACGGCCTCCCGCACAGCGCGCGCCACATCGAGCCCGCCCTCCGAAAGGACGACGATCGCGGGATCAACGTTGGCGGTCATCGCTTCGGCGCCGGCAGGGACCATCCCTCGCCGCCCCTGTAGACGAGGATCATCGAGAAGTAGGGCGCGGCATCGTCGTCGGTCATGGCGTCCAGCGGCACGAGCTTCTGCGTCTCCAGCGTAAGCCGCTCGGCATAGCAGCATTGCCCGGTCAGCCCAAGCTTACCGAGCAGCGCCCGGATGCGCCCGAAATGCCTGCCGACCTTGATGATCGCCGCACCCTCGCAGGCGTGAAGCTGGGCCTCGATGCGGTCATCGTCGAGCGGGGCGGGAATGACCGAGAAGACCTCGTTGCGGGCAGCCAGCGGCCGCGCGATCGCCGCCCCGCCCGCCATGACGGACGACACGCCCGGCACGATCTCGAACGGATAGCGGCCCGACAGGCGCTGAAACAGATACATGAACGAGCCGTAGAAGAACGGATCGCCCTCGCACAGGACGGCGACATCGCGCCCCGCGTCGAGATGTTCGGCGATTTCGCCCGCCGCCCGGTCATAGATTTCGGCTGCCGGAAAGCGCTCGGTGCGCATCGGCACGCGGATCGGGATCTCGACATGATCGGCGCGGATGCAGCCGGCGACGATCGAGCGGGCGAAGCTGTCGCCGCCCTCGGGCGCCGGCCAGGCGATCACAGGCGCCGCCGTCAGCAGCCGGTAGGCGCGCAGCGTGATCAGGTCAGGCGCGCCGGGGCCGACGCCGATGCCGTAGAGCGTCCCGCTCATGGCTTCTTCACCCAGGACCATTGCGTGACTGGCATCGCCGGCCGCCAGCCCTTGTAGGGACCGACCGGGGAGGCGCTTTCGACCGAGATGCGCTGCAACTCGCCGCCGAACTCGCCATAGGCGGCCTGCAGCACCGATTCGCTTTCCAGCGTCACCGCATGGGCGACGAGCCGGCCCAGCGGCTTGAGCGCGACCATGCACGCACCGATCACCGCCCGGTTCACGCCGCCGCCGACGAACACCGCGTCCGGCGCATCGAGCCCTTCGAGCGCCGCCGGCGCCTCGGCGTCGACGAGTTCGAGCTTCGGCGCACCAAGGACCAGCGCGTTCTGCGCGGCCATGGCGCGGCGTTCGGCGTTCGGCTCGATGCCGATCGCCCGCGCTTCGGGCGCCGCGCGCATCCATTCGATGCCGACCGAACCGCAGCCCGCGCCGACATCCCACAGCACCGCGCCGCGATGCGGCGCCAGCTTGGCGAGCGCCACCGCGCGCACGGTGCGCTTGGTCATCTTGCCGTCATGGGTGAACGCTTCGTCCGGCAGCCCTGTGCGCGGATGGATCACCGCCCCTGCCCCGCCGATGCACTCGATCGCGAGCGTGTGGAAATCGGGCACATTCTCGGGCGGCTGGTCGGCCGAGCCCGCAACGATCCTCTCGTCCGCCCCGCCCATCGCCGCAAGCGCCGTCATCGGCGAGGCGCCATAGCCCCGATCGCGCAGGAGCGCGGCGATCGTCGCCGGCGACGTGGCGTCCCTGGTGAGCACGAGCAGCCGCGCGCCCGGCGCAAAGAACGGCACGATCTGTTCGGCCGCGCGGCCATGGACGGTGAGCGTCTCCACATCGGGGATAGACCAGCCGAGCCGGCAGGCGGCGAGCTGGAACGCGGAAAGCTGCGGGTGGAAGACGATCTCGTGCGGGTCGAACCCCTTCAGAAGCCGCGCGCCGACCGAATACCAGAGCGGATCGCCGGTCACGAGCACCACGACGCGCTTGCCCTTCTGCGCGCGGATCGTGTCGATCATCGCATCGAACGGCGAGGGCCACGCCATGCGTTCGGCCATGGTGTTGACAATCAGATCGTGATGCCGGTCGCCGCCGACGATCACCTGCGCATCCTCGACCAGCCGCCGCGCGGCCGGCGCCAGACCGGCCATGCCGTCCTCGCCGATGCCGATCACGTGGAGCCAGGCGAGCGCCCTGTCCGGAACACTCATGTCGCAAGCCCTCCGGCGAGCGCGTTGACGGCCCCCTGCGCCATCGCCGTGCCGCCGCGCCGGCCAAGAACGGTGACATAGGCCATGCCGCGCGGATCGCGCACCAGTTCGGCCTTGCTTTCGGCCGCGCCGACGAAGCCCACGGGCAAGGCGATCACCGCGGCCGGCCGGCCGACGCGCCCCTCGTCGAGCAGTTCCAGGAGCCGGAACAGCGTCGTCGGCGCATTGCCGATCGCGAGGATCTGCCCGTCGAGCCGGTCGCCCCAGAGATCGACCTGGGCGGCCGCCCGCGTCATCCGGTGGGCCTTCGCATGGGCCGCTACGTCCGCATCGCCGATCGCGCAATGCAGCACGCATCCCTTCGGCAGCAGGTGCCGCATCACGCCGTGCCGCAGCGTCTCGACATCGCAGAAGATGTCCGCCCCGGCATCGAGCGCCGCCCGCGTCCGGCCCGCGATATCGGCACTGAACCGCAGATCGCCGACCACGTCGGGCATGCCGCAGGCATGGACGATCCGCGTCGCCAGCGGCCGGACCGGTTCCGGCAGCGCCTTGAGCGTATCGATCCGCGCGATCTCGGCGAACGATTGCGCATAGATCGCCTCGGGATCGCGGACATAATCGATCATCGCACCCATCACCCCCGGCACGGCGCGAACCGGTCAGGAACCGGTCTTGGCCATGCTCCTTGGTCCGAGCGGGTGGTCGGCCTGCGGATAGGGATGGTGATGATGCCCATGGCCGTGGCCGTGATCGTGACCGTGATGATGGCCATGCCCGTGATCGTGCGCATGATCGTGATGATGGTCGCCGTGGGCGTGGCTGTGCACCGGGGTCCATTCGAGCCCGTGTTCGCGGCAGAACGCCTCGTCACGGCAGCGCGCGTCGCAATCGCCGTTGCACGGGCAGTTCTCCGGCGCGCCGCCGACGCCCTCGACATGATGGTGATGGCTTTCCTGCGCCAGTCCCACCTCGGCCTCGAAGCCGAGCACCTGCTCGCGATATTTGCACATCTGGCAGTTCATGTTGTTGGTGCCCTCGACGATCTCGCGCACCCGTTCGGTGAGCGTATCGATGACCAGATCATGATCGTTCAGATAGCCCGCCTTGACGAAGTCGATCTCCGGATGGGCCTCGGCCACCTCGTCGGTGTGGGCATAGATGCGCTTGACCAGAACGCCGGTGAACAGGAAGTAGGGAAACACCACGATCCGCCGGTAGCCGAGCTTGGCTGCGTGTTCGAGCGCCGGCTTGACCAGCGGGAAGGTGACGCCCGAATAGGCCGTCTCGCCCCAGCCGAAGCCCATGCCCTCCCACAGCATGCGCATCACCTTGGCGACGTTGGAATTGGCATCGGGGTCCGAGGCACCGCGCCCGACGACGACGAGCATCGTGTCGTGCAGCGGGTCGCCCTTCTTCCAGCCCTGCGCGGCAAGCGCCTCCTCGATGCGCGCGCCGGCGGCCCGGATCATCCGCAGGTCGATGCCCAGTTCGCGGCCATAGTCGACCGTGATGTCGCGGTTCTGCGCCTGATAGGCGTTGAGCACCGAGGGGATGTCGTTCTTGGCGTGGCCGGCGGCGAACAGCATGCCCGGCACGGCGAGGATGTGATTGACCCCGCGCGCCTTGAGCGCATCGAGCCCCTTGTGAATCACCGGATTGGCGAATTCCAGATAGCCGTAATCGACCGGCACGTCCGGAAAGCGCTCGCGCATGCGCTCGGCGAGCCGCGCGAACTGGTCGACGGCGTTCCTGTTGCGGCTGCCATGGCCGCAGATCATTACGCCATAGCGGGTGCCGTTCGGGGCGTTGTCGAACATCACCGGTTACGCCGGCTTGCCGCGCGCCAGGCGAAAAGGCCCGCACCGGCGGCGATCAGCAGCGCGGCGCCGCCGGCGCCCCAGCTCAGCCAGTGCGTGTGGCCGGCCACTTCGTCGACATGGCCGGGATGGGCGATGGCGGCGGTGGTCAGAACGGAAAGGGCGGCGGCGAGAGGGAGGCGAAGAAAGTGCATCGGAGTGTCCTGCTGGTTCGAACGCGTGCGTCACCAACAGGTCCCGTCCGGCCGCAAGCGGCGGACGATCCACACGGCAGTTCCGGCCTTGCGCCCCCGGATTGGGTCGGCGTGGACGGACACCGCTTCGGCCATCCACGATGGCACTGCCGGCAACGGCGCGACGTTATGGGTTTGCGCGGTGCCGGTCAATCGCGGGCACGGCACCGTGCGCAACAAACGCGACATCAGCCGCCGCGCGTTTCGCGCAGGTCAAAGCCCAGCATGTCGGCGGTCCGTTCGATCAGCCGCAGTTCCTTGTCGTCGACCGCGTGATCGGATTCGGCGATCGCGATCATGTGGTCGAGCAGCGCCTTGCGCCGTTCGAGCGGCATTTCCAGGAAGACCGCCGAGGACTGGGCGTCGGTCGTCTCGTAGGCATAGTCCTGAAGATACTGGTAGACCCCGTCCATCGCCTCCGGATCGAGTCCGAAGGCCTCGGCGCAGATGCGCTTGAACATGGCCAGTTCCTCGCCGCGCACGTCGCCGTCGGCGAGAATGACCCGGAACAGCAGCAGCAGTTCGGCCGTCAGCGCCGGGTCGCTCGCCACCAGCCGCACATTGCGCTCCCGGTCCAGCATGGACCGGATCGTGTCGATGATGCCGCCGGCCATCCGCGCGCCCTCTTCCAGCCCCGTCCTGTCATTGGCGCTACACAAAAGAATGGAAAGGGACCGTCAGTCAATCTTGGGAGACCAGACCGATGAACCTTTCCGCTCCGACCCGGCTCGTGTTCATCCTCGCGGCGGTGATCGCGCTGGTCGCGCTGCTGATGGCGATGAACGTGATCGCCTTCGTTCCAGTCGCCTCGGTCTGGGTGGCGCTGCTTGCCTTCGTGGTCCTCGCCGCGGGCAACCTCCTCAAGGGCATCTGACCCGGTCACCCGGCGGCGAACCGCGCCGCGCGGAACGGCGCCGGATCGAACCGGCCGCCCTGCCCCAGCATCATCCTGGCGAGATGGTCGCCGGCGACCGGGCCAAGGGTGAAGCCCTGATGGCCATGGCCGAAATTCAGCCAGAGCCCTGCAAGGCCCGGCGCTTCGTCCATCACCGGGCGCATGTCGGGAAAGACCGGCCGCGCGCCCAGCCATGGCGTCTCTTCGACCGCCTCGCCCAGGGCGAACAGTTCGCGGGCACGCGGCATCGCGCGTTCGAGTTGCACCGGCGTCGGCGGCGCGTCGTGCCGGGCGAATTCGGCGCCCGAGGTCAATCGTATGCCCCGGCGCATCGGCGCCATCACATAGCCGTTGGCGTCGTCGATCACCGCGCGGGTGAGGAACGCGTTGCCGACCGGGGCGTGATGGCGATGATAGCCGCGCTTGATGCCCATCGGCAGGCGCAGCCCGAGCCCCTCCAGCAATGCCTTGGACCACGGCCCGGCGGCGAGCACGGCGCGGTCGGCAATGAGATCGGGCGCGTCGCGCAACGCGGCGCGCCAGCCGCCCGCCGCGCCCGAAAGGCCTACCACCTCGGCCTGGACGATCCGCCCGCCGAGCGATTCGAGCAGCGCCGCATAGGCCGAAACCAGCGCGCCCGGATCCTGGCAGGTCCACGGCTCCTCGTAGTGGACCGCTCCGGCCAGCGCGTCGGTGTTCAGATGCGGCTCCAGTTCCGAAAGAGCTTTGGCATCGGGTGTCGAGACCGCCATGCCGAGCCCGCGCAGATCGGCCAGTTCGCCTTCCAGCGCCCGCAGCGCGGCTTCGCTTCGAAGGACGCGCAGCAGTCCCTTCTTCGTCAGCAGGTGCGCGGCGTCGGCCTCCTCGGCCAGTGCCCCGTGCGCCTCCACGCAGCCGTCGAACAGCGTGATGTTCGCCTCGTAGGTGCGCCGCGCCCGGTCTGGCCGTGAGGACCGGAAATAGCGCCAAAGGAACGGGGCGACGTGGGCCAGCGAGGAAGGCTGGTAGTGCGCCTCCACCCGGCGATTGAGCGCATAGCCGATCAGCCTCGTCACGCTGCGCGGAAACATGTAGGGATGAACGCCCTCGGGCTGGATCACGCCGGCATTGCCGAAGCTCGTCTCGCGTCCCGGCGCGCGCCGGTCGACGAGCACCACGTCGGCGCCGGCCCGCACAAGCGCGATCGCCGTGCACACGCCGACCATCCCGCCGCCGACCACGGCAACATCATATCTGTGATCCAAGCCGACCCCCTATGCGCCGCATCCGGGGTTGGCCTTATCAGGCCCGTCTTCGGATCGTCCAGATGGTCGCTCTATGCGGCGCTTCGGATCGTACGGCGGCGCAGCCTTGCAAGGATGCCGCGCAGCAGGCCGGCCTGCCGGTCCGGATCGGCGAGCAGGTCGAAGGCGACCGGCTCGGCGTCGGGCACCACGGTCGCCGGCGGCTCGGCGATATCCGGAAGCTCGAAGGCGACCGGCTCGGCCTCGGGCAGGGTCGCGGCCGCGGCGTTCGGGGCGGAATCGCTTGCCGACGCGTCGGGTGCCGCCGGTCGGTCGTTGCCCGCATCGTCATCGGCCGGCACGGTCCGCTCGACACCGGTCCGCACGAAACGGGGCGGTTCGGCCGCCGGTGTCGACGTCGGCTGGCTCCGCTCGCGCGGCGACGGCATCGTCCCGCCATTGGCGATCCGACGCAATTCGGAAAGCGCGAGTGCCTGGCGTCGCGCCGGCGCGGTCTGAAGGTCCTCGGGTTCGGCTGCCCTGAAGGGCACCGGCGTTGCCGGCGCGCGCGCGACGACAGGCAACGGGTCGGGCGCAGCGGTTGGCGCGGCAGCCCCGGTGTCCGGCACGGGCGGCGTCCCGGCGGCCTTGTCCTGCGTCCCGTCGCGTCCGGAACGCTCGGCCAGCAGCGTCAGGATCGCCTGGTCGATCTCGTCGTCCGGGTCGAGTTCGGCGGCCGGGCGGCCCGCCAGCGCCTGGCCCGCCGGACCGGATCGCATCTCCGCCACCGCCTCACCGATGCCGTGGCGTTCCGACCGGACCGCGACGAGCCTGATCTGCCCGGCCGGCGCCTCGTCGGTCGGGGGCAGATGGTCGACGCGCACGAGTTCGGCATCCGCCGCGCCGACCGTCTCGCCGTCGGGCACGATCCCCCCGCGCTGATGGCAGGCAAAGACGAAGTCGACGGCCCGGTCCGCCATCCAGCCATAGGGCACGTCCTCGGGCGCGACCGAGACCGGAACGCCGACCAGATGCTCGGCGCCGGCCACCGCTATGCCCCTTGCGGCGTTCTTGTCGTCCTCCGCGTTGCGCAGAAGATGCGGCCGCACGAACAGGCCGTAGGGGGCCTGCGGCGCCTCGCCCTGGGCCGCCTCGCGCAGCACCGATTGCGACACCAGATGATCGCTTGGCCGCCAGTGCACGGCGCTCGCCCGGTTCTTGCCGGCGACATAGTCGGCAACCAGCAGGCACACCATCATCGCGCTGCGCGCCTGGCGCCAGTCCTCGAACGCCGGGGGCTCCGTCGCATCGCCCTGCGCGGCCTCGGTCTCCGCCGTATCCAGCCGTTCGGCGGAGATCAGCGTGCTCGCCACGTGCCGGCCGGCGATCGCCCTGGCCTCGGGCATCATCAGATGGGTGACCGGATAGTCGAGCGCGGCCGCCAGCGATTTCGGCGAAACCGGCTGGGCGGCCTGGCGCACCGTCACGCGCACCGCGCCGAAGCGTACGTCGAGGTCCTTTTCGGTGGATTCGGGGCCGGTGACGGCCCGCGCCGACAGACCGGCCCGGGCGGCCGCCAGACCGATGAAATCAAGAAGCTGCAGCCCGTCGACCGGGTCGTATCGGTCGTGCAGCAGCACACAGGTGACGGCTTGGATGGGTCTGATCTGCATCCGGCGACCTCGTCATCGTCGATCGCGCGGATTATGGAGAAGCAGGGTTAACGAACCTGAAAACGCGCCGGCGAGCCGCCAGGCTACCACTCGACCCCGATCTGCGCCTTGATGCCCGCCCGGAACGGGTGCTTGACCAGTTCCATCTCGGTGACCAGGTCGGCGAGATCGACGAGTTCGTCCTTGGCGTTTCGGCCGGTGACAACGACGTGCGTCATCGGTGGCTTCGCGTCGCGCAGGAAGGCGACCACCTCGCCGACGTCGACATAATCGTAGCGCAAGGCGATGTTGATCTCGTCGAGCAGCACCATCGTGTTGGACGGATCGGCGATCAGTTCCTTCGCCTTGGCCCAGGCGGCCTGCGCCATCTCCATGTCGCGCCTCTTGTCCTGGGTCTCCCAGGTGAAGCCCTCGCCCATCGTGTGAAACTCGCACAGATCGGCGAAATGGCGCTCGATCAGGTCGCGTTCGCCGGTCTGCATGCCGCCCTTGATGAACTGCACCACGGCGCATTTGCGGCCATGGGCGATGTGCCGGAAGATCATGCCGAAGGCGGCGGTCGACTTGCCCTTGCCCTTGCCGGTGTGGACGATAATCAGGCCCTTCTCGTCGGTCTTGGTGGCCATGATCTTGTCGCGCGCGGCCTTCTTCTTGGCCATCTTCTCGGCGTGGCGGTCATTGTCGTCAGGTTCGGCCATCGCCGTTCTCCCCGTCGTTTCCGGCGGCATCGAGCCGCTTGCAGTACCAGATGCGCTGCGGAGCATCGCCCACGGCCGGCAGCCGGCCGATCTCCGCATAGCCCATCCTGTCGTAGAAGCCGGGTGCCTGAAAGTCGAACGTGTCCAGATAGACCCCGGCAAGGCCGCGCTCGCGCGCGACCGTCTCGATCCGCGCCATCAGCGCGGCGCCGATGCCGCCCCCACGCGCGTCCGCGCTGACGCCGATATAGGCCACATAGACCCAGCCCTGCATGATCCGGCAGAACGCGCCGCCAAGGAACCGGCCGTCATTGCCGACCGCGCGCAGATGGAACGGCTCGATCTCGAAAGGCCGGCCGGCCGCCTCTGCCGCTTCGGACATCGGCGCCAGCGTTTCCTCGACCAGCGCGGGTTCTTCGCCGGCAACGAACACGATCTCACCGAGCATCGGCTTCTCCGGCAAGTTCACCCAGGCGCATCCGCGCAGAGTTCGATTTCGGCGTCCACAGGCCGCGTTCGATCGCTTCGCCGAGGCGTTCGGCGATTTCGGCCAGCGCGTCGGGGTTCTTGTCGGCGATGAACGCGCGCACGGTCTCGTCGACCAGATAGGCCTGATAGACTGCCTCGAAATGATGATCGCGCACCGCGCCCGTCGTCGCCGCGAAGGCGAACATGTAGTCGACCGTGGCGGCCATCTCGAAGGCGCCCTTGTAGCCGTGCCGCATGACGCCCTCGATCCATTTGGGATTGACGACGCGCGCCCGCACCACGCGCCCGATCTCGTCCTCGAGCGTGCGGATGACCGGGCGCTCGGGCCGCGAATGATCATTGTGATAGACCGCAGGGCGCGCGCCCCTGATCGTTTCGACCGCCGCGGTCATGCCCCCCTCGAACTGATAATAGTCGTCGGAGTCCAGAAGATCGTGCTCGCGATTGTCCTGGTTCTGGACGACCGCCTCGACGCTGGCGAGCCTGGTCTCGAACGCGGCGCGTTCGGCCCGGCCTTCGACGTTCGCCCCATAAGCGTATGAGCCCCAGACCATGTAGGCCTCGGCCAGGTCGGCGGCGCTGTCCCAGCCCTTCTCGTCGATCAGCGCCTGCAGTCCCGCGCCATAGGCGCCCGGCCTGGACCCGAAGACGCGAAAACCGGCCCGGCGCGCGGCCTCGTCCTCGGCCACGCCTGTAGATTCCAGCCGCGCCCGCTCGGCATTCATGCGCGCGGCGATCGGGTTGTCCGCCGCGTCCTCGTCGAGCGCGCCGATTGCCCGCACCGCCCTGTCGAACAGGGCGATCTGGTCGGGAAACGCATCGCGGAAGAAGCCGGAGATGCGCAGCGTGACGTCGACGCGCGGCCGGCCGAGCGCGGCCAGCGGGATGATCTCGTAGCCGGTCACCCGCCGCGAGGCGCCGTCCCAGACCGGCTTGGCCCCGATCAGCGCCATGGCCTGGGCGATATCGTCGCCGCCGGTGCGCATGTTGGAGGTGCCCCAGGCGGTCAGGCCGAGCGATGTGGGCCATTCGCCATGGTCCTGCACATGCCGCGTCACCAGAAGGTCGGCCGATTTGCGGCCCAGATCCCACGCCGTCTCGGTCGGCACCGCGCGGCTGTCGACGGAAAAGAAATTGCGCCCTGTCGGCAGCACGTCCGGCCGCCCGCGCGTCGGCGCGCCCGACGGCCCCGGCGCGACGAACCGCCCGTCGAGCGCGGTCAGCACGCCGTCGATCTCGGCGGGTCCGCAGGCGGCGACCGAAGGTTTCAGTTCGCCCTCGATCCGATCGAGCACGGCGCGCGTGCGGGTCCAGTCATCCGGGCACGCCATCTCGCCGCCGACCAGCCGCGCCGCCAGCAATTCGATCCGCTCGACCGTATCGCCATTTGTGCGCCAGGGATCGTCCGAGAGTTCTTGAAGGATGTCAGGCCTCGGCCCGCGCCAAGGCTCGGCCATGGCGCAGTCGAGGGGGTCGAAAGGTGAAACACCCCCCTCTGTCGGCTTCGCCGACATCTCCCCCGCAAGGGGGGAGAGTGGCCGGATGCCGTCAGCCCTAGCTCCCATTCTCCCCCCTTGCGGGGGAGATGTCCCGTCAGGGACAGAGGGGGGTACCCGATGCACGCGCGCATCATGCCCGCCAGGCAAACCCTCACCCCGAGCTTGTCGAAGGGGCGCGCTTTCCCCTCGTCCTTCCACGGGCTCAGGATGAGGGGAAAGCAAATCCGCCGAAATCGCCCGATGCAGGCTGTCCTGATTTGCCGAAGGAACCCGCGCCAGCGCCACGGTGAGATCGGTCAGCAGCCGGCCTTCCGGCGCTTTTCCGAACACGTGCAGCCCGTCGCGGATCTGCATTTCCTTCAGATCACACAGATAGGCGTCGAGCTTTTCGAGCGCCGTGTCATCGCCTTCGCCCTCACCGATGCCCGCGTCATGATCGAGCCCGATGTCGCGGACCAGATCGAGAATGCGCGTCTTCAGAAGCTTCAGCCGGCGCGGATCGTTGCCGGCCGCCTCGAAATATTCGTCGACCAGCGCTTCGAGATCCTTCAGCGGGCCATAGCTCTCCGCGCGCGTCAGCGGCGGCGTCAGATGATCGACGATCACCGCCGCGGCCCGGCGCTTGGCCTGCGTGCCCTCGCCCGGATCGTTGACGATGAACGGATAGACATGCGGCAGCGGGCCGAGCGCGGCTTCCGGCCAGCAGGTTTCGGCCAGCGCCAGCGCCTTGCCCGGCAACCATTCCAGATTGCCGTGCTTGCCCATATGGACGATCGCGTGCACGCCGACCTGCCCGCGCAGGAACGCGTAGAAGGCGAGATAACCATGCGGCGGAACAAGGTCCGGCGAGTGGTAACTCTCCTTGGGGTCGATGTTGTATCCGCGCGCCGGCTGGATGCCGACGAACACGTTGCCGAACCGCGTCAGCGGCAGCGCGAACCGGCTATCATCGAAGAACGGATCGGCCTCCGGCTCGCCCCAGCGTTCACGAACCTCGATCTGATTCTCAACCGGAAGCGATGCGAAGAACGCCTTGTATTGATTCAGCGAAATCGTCTCGCGCACTTCGCGCCCGTCGGTCGCCGCATTGGTCGGCCCGGCCTTGAGATGGTTGATGAGCGCATCGCCATCGGCGGGAAATTCGCCGACATCGTAGCCGGCCGCCTTCATCGCGCGCAGCACTTCGACGCTGCCCGCAGGCGTATCGAGCCCGACCCCGTTTGCGAGCCGCCCGTCGCGGTTGGGGTAGTTGGCGAGCACGAGCGCGATGCGCCGTTCGGCCGCCGCAGTCCGCCGCAGCCGCGCCCAGTTGGCGGCCAGATCGGCGACGAAGGCGATCCGGTCGGCGACCGGCCTGTGGGTGACGATGTTCGCCTCGGTCGCCGCGTCCCATGTCTCAGCCGCCTTGAAGGAGACGGCGCGCGACAGCACACGCCCGTCCACCTCGGGCAGCGCGACGTTCATCGCCAGATCGCGCGCGGTCAGCCCCTGCGTCGAAGCTTCCCACACCTCGTGCGGCGAACCGGCGAGCACCGCCTGCAGCACCGGCGCGCCGGTGGCTTCGAGCACGGTCGGCACGCGCGCCCCGCCCGGCGCGGAGACGGCAAAGCCTGTCATGTTGACGACCACGTCCGGCGGGGCCTTGTCGAACAGCCTTGCCACGGTCGCAGCCGACACATCGTCCTTCAGGCTCGACACATAGACCGGCGTCACCGCCATGCCGCGCGCGGCGAGCGCGTCTGCCAGCGCCTCGACCGGCGCGGTCTGGCCCGACTGCACCAGCGCCCGGTAGAACACGATGGCCGCCAAGCCCTCATCCTGAGGCGTGAGCACACACCCCTCTCCCTTCGAGGCTCGCTTCGCTCGCACCTCAGGATGAGGGCGTGCGTCGGCCCACACCCCCGCTTTCAGCAACGGGGAAGCCGTGCCCTCGATGGGCCGGCCCGCGATCAGATCATCGCAGGCGTCAAGGAACCCGCGCGCATTGTCCGCCCCGCCCTCGCGCAGGAACGCCCACAGCGCATCGCAGTCGCCCGGCGCGACCGTGCAGAACGGCGAAAGGCCGGGGTCCGGCCTGTCGTCGCCCGGAACCAGCGCCAGCGCGAAGCCGTGCGCATCGGCGGCCGACCTGAGCGCCTCGGTGACATAGCGCCAGTAGGACTGCCCGCCGAGCAGCCGCGCGACGACGAGCCTGGCATGCCGGCCCGTGCGCGCGATCCAGCTGTCGACGCTCATTTCGTGGCGAAGCTGCATCAGGTTGACGAGCCGCAGCGCGGTTTCGCCATCGCGCGCCCGGTGCGCGGCGGCGAGCGCGGCCAGTTCGGTGTCGGCCGCCGACAGCACGCACACATCGCCCGGCGTCTGGCCGAGATCGACCGCCTCGCCCTCGTCGCCGATGGAGCCCTTCTGTGCGAGCAGCAGGTGCATCAGCGCCCGCCGGCCCGGATGGTTCGCCGCGTTCCACGGAGCATCCGCCCCTCACCCTCACCCTTACCCTCTCCCCGCAGGCGGGGAGAGGGAGGCGCAGGCCACTCAACTGCCGATGCAACCATCCCGCCGGCCCGGTCGGGCATCGAAGTGGAAGTCCCCCTCTCCCCGCGTGCGGGGAGAGGGTAAGGGTGAGGGGCTACCATCGCGCTCACTCCGCCGCGATCACGGCCTCGGCGGTCGCCGCACGGACCGCCGCCTCGATCGCCGCCCGGTCCATGCCGTGCAGGCCGATGACGACGAGCCGCGTCGAGGGTTGCTCGCCCGCGCCCCAGGGCCGGTCGAAATAGGTGTCGATCCGCTGGCCGACCGCTTGGACGACCAGCCGCATCGGCTTGCCCGGCACGGCGCAAAAGCCCTTCAGGCGCAGCACGTCATGGTCGGCGATAATCCGTTTCAGTGCGGCGACGAACCCGTCCGGATCAGCCACCGCGCCGGCCGCGACGACGAAGCTGTCGAAATCGTCATGGTCGTGCTCGTGCCCGTCCTCATGGTGCAGCTCGTGATGCGACTTGCGCGCGCCGATCTGCTCCTCGGTCGCGGCACCGAGCCCCAGCAGCACCTCGATCGGCAGTTCGCCATGGCTGGCATGGATGACCTTGAGCGGCCGGTCGACCTGCCCGGCGACGTTGGCGCGCACCGCCTCAAGGCGCGCCTCGTCGAGGAGATCGGCCTTGTTCAGCACCACCATGTCGGCGGCCCGGATCTGGTCCTCGAAAAGCTCCTCCAGCGGGCTTTCATGGTCGAGACTGTCATCGGCCGCCCGCTGCGCGTCGAGCGCGTCATGGTCGGACGCGAACCGGCCGTCGGCCACCGCTGCCGCGTCGATCACCGTCACCACCCCGTCGACGGTCACCTGCGTCCTGATATCGGGCCAGTTGAAGGCGGCGACCAGCGGCTGCGGCAGCGCCAGCCCGGACGTCTCGATGACGATGTGATCGGGCCGGTTCTCGCGTTCGAGCAGCGCCGTCATGGTCGGCACGAAATCGTCGGCGACCGTGCAGCAGATGCAGCCATTGGTCAGTTCGACAATGTCGTCCTCGCTGCAGTTCTCGACGCCGCAGCCCTTGAGCACCTCGCCGTCGACGCCCAGATCGCCGAACTCGTTGATGATCAGCGCGATCCGGCGGCCGCCGGCATTGGCAAGCATGTTGCGGATCATCGTCGTCTTGCCCGCGCCGAGAAATCCGGTGATCACGGTGGCGGGGATCTTCGCGTTGAGCATGTCTCAGC
Organism: Roseitalea porphyridii; assembly: GCF_004331955.1. Lineage (NCBI taxonomy): Bacteria > Pseudomonadati > Pseudomonadota > Alphaproteobacteria > Hyphomicrobiales > Ahrensiaceae > Roseitalea > Roseitalea porphyridii. Next base: position 2,566,774 of record NZ_CP036532.1, read on the forward strand.
CTTTCAGTTTCATCGGCAGGCCGGCGGCCATGAACACGACATGGTCGGCGTGCGCGGCCACTTCCTGGTTGAGACGGCCCGCATGATCGCGGAAATCGCGGGCCATCCTGTTGTCCGGCACGATGCCGAGCCCCACCTCGTTGGAGACCAGCACGACCGGGCTTTCGAGCGCGGCCAACGCATCGAGCAGAGCAAAGCTGCGAGCCTCGATGTCGGCTTCGGCCAGCATCAGGTTGGTCACCCACAGCGTCAGGCAGTCGACCAGCACCGCCCTGCCCCGGGACGCCTGACGCGCCAGCACGCCTTCGAGATCGTCGTGCTCCTCGACCAGCAGCCAGTCCGGCCCGCGCCGCGCCCGGTGGTGGGCGATGCGATCGCGCATCTCCTCGTCGAAGATCTGCGCGGTCGCCACATAGACCGGCGTCAGGCCCGATTCGGCGACCAGCTTTTCGGCAAAGGCCGACTTGCCGGACCGGGCCCCGCCAAGGACGAGGGTCACGCCTTCAAGCGGCGCCATCGCCTCTTGCCCGGCGTATCAGCCGAACATCGCCGCGATGGCCTGCTCGCCGACGATCAGGCAGCCGGCGCCGGCGACCATCGCGCCGCTCAGCCGCGCGGGCATGTTCTGGGCGCCCTTCAGGCCCTTGCCGATCATCTCGACGACGACATAGCCGGCGGCGATCGCGATCAGGTACTGGGTGACCGCGAAGCCGGCCAGGTAGGCCAGAACCGGTGTCGTCTCGGCGCCGAACACCGCTTCGCCATAGGCAAAGCCGTGGAACAGGCCGGCGACGGCGAACAGGGCGCCGAGCACGACCGGACCGACATCGCGGCCCGAAAGGATCACGAAGCCGATCGCGGCGACCGACAGCGCGATGACCGCTTCGGGAAACGGCAGGCTGACCGCGGCAAGATGGATCAGCGTGCCGGCGACCGTGGCGACGATGAAGGCCAGCGGCAGCACGAACCGCTGCGGCGTCAGCGCGGCGGCGATCCCGACAGCGACGATGAAGGCCAGATGGTCGAGCCCGATGATCGGGTGACCGACACCGGACAGAAGACCGTCCATGAAGGTGCCCGGCGTTTCGCCGCCCATCGGGTGGTGGGCGAGCGCCGGCGTGGCGATGACAAGGGCGGAAAGCCCGGTGAAGAGGCGAAGAAGGTTCATGTCGACAACTCCCGTGCGCGACGTTTCAATGAACGGGCATCGTCGATCGAACAGCCAGGACTTCCCCCCATATCCCGCCACGCGGACGCGCGGCTCGAAGTCCTTGACCGTTCGGGAACGCCCGTCCCGCAGGTTCAACACCGATCGGCAGGTCTCCTGGCTCGATGGCGTCGCGGGCCCTTCGGTCCGCATCGGATCATCCGCCTTCCCGGCTTGCGCCAGTGGCCGCCACCTTGGTGGCAATGGATGTCCGCGCCATTCTACAGTCGCGGGGTCGGCTGCGATTTGGACGCCCGGTTTGGGTCCGTCCGTCGCATTCCCTTTTCATCCGCCAGGGCTTGGCCGAGGCGGAACCAATCGGTGGCGGGCAGTTAGAAGCCGCCGACGACGCGTGTCAACGCAAATTAACGGCGCGTGCCTGTCATGTTAGCGGCACGTGCCTGTCACGCCTTGAACGCGCGCCCGGCCGCGAGCAGTCCGTCGATGTCCACAACGGCTTCCAGACCGTCGGCGAGTTCATCGAGCGCATCGACGATCCGGCTGCGATGATCGGCGGCATCGGCCGCGACACCGAACCGGGACAGAAAGGCCTGACGGAACGGTCCGCTGTCGAACAGACCGTGCAGATATGTGCCGAAGACGCGCCCGTCGGCCGAACTGGCCCCGTCGGGCCGGCCGTCGATCATCGCCACGGGTCGGGCGCAGTCGGGTCCGGTTGTCTCGCCCAGATGAATCTCGTAGCCGGTCAGCGGCACATCGAACGCCACCGACCGGGCCCGGCTGTTGCGCACCGTCTTTTCGGGCGCCATCACGGTCTCGATGTCGAGAAGCCCCAGCCCCTCCGCCTCGCCCGGCGCGCCCTCGATGCCGAGCGGGTCGCGCACGATCCGTCCCAGCATCTGGTAGCCGCCGCACAGCCCGACCACGGGACCGCCGCGCGCCGCATGGGCGACAATCGCCGTGCGCCAGCCATTGGCGTCGAGCGCGCGCAGGTCCGAGACCGTCGATTTCGAGCCCGGCAGCACGATCAGGTCGGCATCGGCGGGAATCGGCTCGCCCGGCGGGACCATCGCCACCGACACGTCCGGCTCGGCCGCCAGCGGATCGAGATCGTCGAAATTGGCGATCCGGCCGAGCAGCGGCACGGCGACCTTGAAATGCCCGGTGCCCGCGCTCCCGAAATTCTCGACCGCCACCGAATCCTCGGCCGGCAGCCGCCGCGCCGCTGCCAGCCACGGAACGACGCCGAAGGACGGCCAGCCGGTGAAGCCGGTGACCGCCGCAAGCCCGTCGTCGAACAGCGAAACGTCGCCGCGAAACTTGTTGATCAGATAGCCGACGATCATCGCCTGGTCTTCTGGCGGCAGGATCGCGTGCGTGCCGACCAGCGCCGCGATCACCCCGCCCCGGTCGATGTCGCCGACCAGCACGACAGGTACGCCCGCGCGCGTGGCAAAGCCCATGTTCGCGATATCGCCCTGCCGCAGATTGATCTCGGCGGGCGAACCGGCGCCCTCGACCAGCACCAGGTCCGCCTCGGCCCGCATCCGTTCGAAACTGTCCAGAACCGCCGTCATCAGGCGCGGCTTGTGTCGTTTGTAGTCGGCGCCGCGCGCGACGCCCGCCACCTTGCCGTGCACGACGATCTGGCTGCCGGTGTCGGTCTGCGGCTTGAGCAGGACGGGGTTCATGTGCACGGACGGCGCGACGCCGCAGGCCAGCGCCTGCAGCCACTGCGCCCGGCCGATCTCGCCGCCATCGTCGGCGACAACGGCATTGTTGGACATGTTCTGCGGCTTGAACGGCCGCACGGCGAGCCCGCGCCGCGCCATGAGCCGGCACAGGCCGGCGACCAGCACCGACTTGCCGACATCCGAACCCGTTCCCTGGAACATGATCGCCTGCGTCATGCGCCAACGGCTAGTGCGTGCGGAGAAAAAAGAAAAGCGCGGCGATCGATCGCCGCGCCTTGTGCGCAGAAGGCCGAGACCCGCCTGCGGTGTCCCTGCCCTCCGAACACGAGGGCTAGCGGGACAGGAACTCCGGTACGCAGTACCTGATCCGGAGGCCGCGAGGCATTCGGTCGCCTCGGGGACCATGATTAGCCCGACATCGTTACCGCGAGGTTGACGAGAGCTTAAGCAAGTCTGAATCGGAGCATTTTGTGGAGATAACAAGCGGTTGCGGCCGGTTGCGGAGTTGCGGCCGGCACCGGCGCAACAATGACGCCCCGTCTTGTTCGAGGCGCCGGGCCCGGCCGGCCAGAACCGCCGTGCATCGAGGCGCCAAACCGCTATAATGGTGGAACGGCACGAGCAAGGAACCCCGCCGATGCAACCTCGACGCACCCTGACGGCCCTGATGCTGGCGGTCGTGCTTGCCGCATGCACCAGCACGGCCTCGACGGTGACGACCGAATATTATCTGGTGTCCGGCGAGACCAGCGAGGCGCTCGACGCGGACCTGCGCCGCAAGGGCCCGATGCGCGGCCATGCGCTCGCGGTCGCCGCGATCCGCTTCGAGCCGGTGTCGGTGCAGCAGGAGGTGACCGAGGCCGGGTGCAGGTTCACGGAGGCGAAGTTCCGCGTGAAGGCCAACATCACCCTGCCGCGCTGGAAGGAACGCGCCACCAGCCGCGACCGGGAACTGCGCAACGCCTGGGACGCGCTGTCCTCCTATGCGAGGGCGCACGAGGACCAGCATGTGCGCATCGCCGAACGCTATGCCGGCGCGCTCGGCGAGGCGATCGAGGCGCTGCCGCCACGGCCGACCTGCGAGGCGCTCGATGCGTCCGCCAAGCGCGTGGTCGACCGGATCGGCCGCGAGCACGACGAGGCCCAACTGGCCTTCGACCGCGCCGAGCAGCGCCGGCTCGAACGCCTGCTGCGGCAGGCCGAAACGAGCTGACGCCGCCCTCGGGCCCGAACGAACTCAGCGCAACTCCCGCGCCGCCGCATCGAGCGCGCTCCTGATCCGGTCCACCGCCTCATCGATCGTCTGCCGCGTCCAGATCAGCGGCGGCGACAGGATCATCGTGTCCATCACCGCGCGCATCATGATGCCGTTGTCGATCGCGTGATCGCGGATCACCGTCGCCGCGTGGCCCCCCGGCTCGAACCGTTCGCGCGTCTCGCGGTCCCAGACGATCTCGATCGCCGCGACGAGGCCGAACGAACGCACCTCGCCGACCAGCGCATGATCGCCGATGCCGGCCGAAAGCGCTTCGCCCAGATAGGGGCCGGTGTCGTCGCGCACCCGCTCGATCAGCCCCTCGCGCTCGATGATCTCCAGATTGGCGAGCGCGACGGCACACGCCACCGGATGGCCCGAATAGGTGTAGCCGTGGAAGAACTCGCCGCCCTTGTCGACGAGCGTCTTCGCGATCCGGTCGCCGACCAGCAGCGCCGACAGCGGCTGATAGCCCGAGGTCAGCCCCTTGGCGGTGGTGATCGTGTCGGGGCTTATGTCCATCGACTGGGCGGCGAACCAGGCGCCGGTGCGGCCATAGCCGGTGATCACCTCGTCGAGCATCAGCAGCACGTCGTATTTCTCGCAGATGCGCTGGATCTCCGGCCAGTAGCTCGCCGGCGGGATCTTCACCCCGCCCGCGCCCTGGATCGGCTCGCCGATGAACGCAGCAACGTTTTCGGGTCCCGCTTCCAGGATCGCGTCCTCGACGGCCTTCGCCGCGCGCAGGCCGAAATCATGATCGCTCTCGCCCGGTTCGGCCAGTTCGAACGCATAGGGGCACATCACATGGCGGATGTTCGGCACGGCCCCGTAGAGTTGGCCGTGCATCGCCGCCATGCCGCCCAACGAGGTCGCCGCGATGGTCGAGCCGTGATAGGCCCAGTCGCGCGAGATCACGATGTTCTTTTCCGGCTTGCCCTCGAGCGCCCAGTAATGGCGCACCAGCCGCAGCGCGGTGTCGTTGGCCTCCGAGCCGGACGAGCCGTAGAACACCTGGTTGATGTGCTCGGGCGCGATCCGCGCCAGCCGGTCGGCGAGCAGCACCGGTGTCGGCGTCGTGCAGCGGAAGAAGGAATTGTAGTAGGGCAGTTCCTCCATCTGCGCGCGCGCGGCCTCGACCAGTTCGGTGCGGCCATAGCCGGCATTGACGCACCAGAGCCCGGCCATCGCATCGAGGATTTCGTTGCCGAGCGCGTCGTAGACGTAAGCCCCGTCGGCGCGCGTGATGATCCGGCTGCCGGCGGCGCGCAGATCGGCATGGTCGGTGAACGGGTGCAGATGGTGCGCGGCGTCCATCGCCTGCATCTGCGCGTTGGAAAAGTTCTGATAGCTCATCGTGTCGCTCCTGCCTGGGGCGCCCGAAGGCCGCCCGCTCGATCGTGCCCGCAAGCGGGCGGTGGGGATCAGGCGAGGGAACGCGGCGGCGAATAGCCGATGCGCGCGCACAGCATCAGAAGGTCGAAATGGCGTGTGTGCGAGGTTTCAAGAACGCGCATGCGCCGAAGATAGCGGCGCGGCGCGAAGGGCGCAATGCGGGCGCGCGTGATCGTCGCCGCGCCCGAAACCGGGCCGGGGCATGCAAGGCCGGAACGACGGGCGGTCACCGGATCGCGCATCGCAGAGTGTAGGTGCGGTCCGATGACCGCCCGTCCGGCGGGCTTGCGGTGATCGCCGTGCGCGGCGCCGGCCAGCGATGGCCGCTCACCCGGACGCGTTGGGACACCTTCATCTGCCGCGCGGCATGGCCGCCGCGCCGAATCTCGGCCGCATCCGGTCGGACGCCCCCGTCACGGCACCGGCTGGCCATCGCCGGCGCCGCAAGGGCGGCACGCCCCGCACCTTCATTCCGCCCTGCCGTGGGGATTCAGCATCCAGCGCCGCACTTCTGCGACACCCGGCAGGCCACCGTCCCCTTCCCCGGATGATCGGCAAACGACCCGAGGTCCCGCGAAAGGGATGGGAAGGAGGATAAAGGAGGATTGGGGCTGGGGGATAAGTTGTGGGCGCTTTCGGCCCATACCGGCGGTTCGTTTTGTTGGATAAGCCAGTCTACAGAGACGCCCTCGAGATTGAGGCCGACTGGACCGGGATGATCGCTTATGCGAGACGTGGGGAAAAAAGGGGTTCGGGAATGCCGACTGAACAGGAATTGGCGGATATCGGTCTGGACGTCGGCAAGACGACCAAAGTCCCTGTGCACTGGCTGGCCTTCGATCCAGAGAACCCGCGCTTCGTGCCCGGCAAAGAGCCCCAAGGCGTAAACCCAGTAGATGTGATTAGGAACCTTGTCCAGCAGGCGGAACTCGGCGAGTTACTTCAGTCGATCGCTCAGAACGGATACATCGGTATCGAGCCGATGATAGTCATGCATAAGGACGGCGCTCTTGTCGTTCTTGAGGGCAACCGGCGCCTCGCCGCAGTCCTCGCTCTCCGCGATCCGTCGATCGCTGCCGACGCCCGCATCGCCCTTCCCGATTTCATTGCGGACCGGGAGTCTCTTGAAATGATTAGCGTTCATCGCGTCACCGAGCGCGAGGACGCACAGGACATCATCGGGTTCAAGCACATCAATGGCCCTCGGCCTTGGGACGCCTATGCGAAGGCGAGGTTCGCTGCCGCTTGGCTCAATCGCGAAAAGAAAAAAGGCAAGCACGGCATGACACTGCGTGAGATTGCGCAGCGTATGGGCGACAGGCACAACACGCTTCGTCGCATGGTTCTCGCTGTCGAAGTGCTCGAGCAGGCCCGAAGGCATAGCCTTTGGGAGATCGACGACAGGACGTCAAAGAAGTTCGCGTTCTCTCATCTCTACACCGGCCTCAGCTACCAGCAATTCGTCGACTTCCTTGAGTTGGTAACGGAGGACGAACGGGGCGATCCTCCGAAGGACCCAGTTCCGCTCGACCGTCATGACAAGCTTGCTCGACTTCTGGGATGGTTGTTCGGCGACCGTAGGGAGGACGTAGAGCCAATCATCCAGACGCAGGCAAAGGACCTAAAACGGGTCCGCGATGTTTTGGGTAGCCCAAAGGCCACAATCGCACTCGAGACCGATCGAAATCTAGACGCGGCGTACGCGATCGCCGAAGTCAAGGGAGAGGCCCTCCGTAGAGGCGTGTATGCGGCGCGAGTGGGATTGCGCGAGGCTCTTGCCGATACGGGTTCTTATGACGCAGAAACCCACAAGGATGTGCTCGACACGGCCTTGGAGGTTCGCTCGTCCGCACGCGCTCTAGTGGCGGCCATTGAGACGCCCGAGCGCGACTGATGCGCTATGACGGCCCTGGGCCAAAGGCGCCTGCCACCGCCCAAGTGGATTATCTGGAGATGGAATCGTTCCTCGACCAATACGGCCGGGCCTCCGTCCTCGGCGTTATCGACGACGAAAAGCTCCAAACTGAAGAACCGGACGAAGACATTGTTGATGATGCAGTCCAAGAGAATGCTCGCGCCGTTGAGATAGAGAACGAAGTAAATGCCCGAAAGCACGCCCTTGGCGCACACTATCCATTCGATCTCGATGCGACGGGAGATAATCTCGAGTATCAAACTGCAACCACTCCAGCGCAGAACACCTATGTGGCCTGCTTAATCTGCGCGTTCCTTCGAGTACACGGAACCCGGGGATGGGACAAAGACCTTCGCCATTTGGAACTAAGATTTACCAAGAGGGTATTCCAAACCGTGGGAACCCTTGTACTTGCCGCACAGGCCGGAAGAGGTGCAATCAGCCTTGGATGGCCTCGCCTCGTGAACGAACCGATTATTGCTGCTCTAAAGCGAGGTTGGCAGCGTGGAAGCACCATCGAACCCCATGAGACCCCGACTTGGCTCGCGCCGCCCGCCGATAAGGACGGCGGGATCGACGTGATCGGCTGGTCGGACTGGCCCTACGGGAGCCAGATCGCTGAAAGCATCATCCTCGGACAACTCGCGAGCGGCATGAATTGGGAGGGGAAGTCTGTCCGCGACTTCATCGACACATTCCGTCAAAGCTATGTTCGAACCTGGCCCGAGAACCGTACGATGGCGACAGTCATCCCGTTTCGCAGGACCAACGGCCCGAAAGCGGCCTCGCTTGACATCCGCCATGGTGCGGTCTTCGACAGGCTCAGCCTACCCACAAAAGTCGCGGAGGCCGAAGCTCTTGCGGCACAAGGCCGGGTGTTCGACGAGATCGAAAACGTCGATTCAATCCGGCAATGGGTTGATGATTACCGAACGGCTGTACTCGCGCTTTAGGCAGCGCGGATTATCAGTTCGCGCGCTTTGCGGGTGCGTCGCAGGCTATAGTTCACCTCCAGCTGTCGCATGTCGCAACCTTCGTAAAGCGTACGTACGAATGGATCGTCGTCGTAGGTCAAGACCCAATGAGGCAGGGCGCCCGACCGCAGGAACTGCGCAAGCGCGCGATGCTGCGGCATGTCCATGGCATTGAGGTAAAGCTTTGAACCAGCCTCGATGTAGGGTGGATCAACGAAATAGAAAGAGACATCCGCCTTTCCCTGTGAGACCTCTCGACGAAGAAAGGCATCTGCTGGTTCACAGCTTGTCTCAATCTGCTCGCGGTGAGCCCCAATCCACGCAATTCGACGGATCATGCTGTCAGCATAGTACCGAACATCGATCTTCCATTTGCCAGACTGGTCGAACCCGCCGATGGGGCCGGAGCCAAGGACAATACCTGCCGTACTTGTCCGGTTGAGAAAGTAGACTGCGAAACCTAGGTCAAAGTCGTACTCGTGCCCCGCTTCTTCGACCAGTTGCCGCATGCGACGCCAAGTTGCGATCGTTGGATGAGTTTCCCGGATACTGGCGATGAAACGATCCGTTTCACGAACGATCGCGGTCCATGCCGAGTAGATGCGTATGTCGAAGTCGTTCAACGCGATACGCGCAACTGTTCCGTCTTTGAGCAAGTTGAGCGCTGCGCCGGCTCCGCCGCAGAACGGCTCGGCGTAGCGCCTTTCATCCCCCGTCAGCCTGGCTACAGTCTCATTAGCCAGCAAACCCGTCAGGAACCCCTTTCCGCCCGGATACCGGAACGGTGAGGCAGATGCCTGCATATGCCGCCGGGGATAATCAGCTAAGCCTATGACGCTGTCGTCGCTCATTAATCCCAGAATCGTTTTTTTTTGCGCGAGACGCAACCGGGTCGATGCTCGTTTCTGGCAGGTCTTGTGACTTGTCGCGCCACCGCGTAAGTCGGCTTCCCGCCCAAACCGGGCTTTCTACCTGCCCTTTGGTATAGTCTCAGCCGCTCGACTGAATCTGCACGCCATCACGGCGACTTACATGCGCGCTGGCCGGATCAGCTGGAATGGATCCCTGTGACGAGCACAGGGATGACGGCGCCGGGGAGGTCGCCGTGGCCGGGAGGCGCTTTCCCCCCCTCACCCCATCTTCCACACCTCGTCGTGGATGATCCGTCCCATCTTTCGCCGTGCGCCTGTCTCCCTGGCTGAGCCGGGTTCGTTTCAGCCGAAGGCGTCGGGCATCGAATCCTTCCTGCGCAGCATGAAAACCTGCAGCGCCTCGTCGATGGCCGGGTCCAGCGCCGGCGCCTCGTAGGCGCCAAGCCAGTCGCGGCACAGCCGGTTGGCCCGCTCCTCGACGCGTTTGCCGCCCTCGGCCAGCCACTGCTCGAACGAATTGTTGTCGGCAACCGTCGACCGGTAGAAGGCGGTCTGGAAGTTCTTCTGGGTGTGCGTGCAGCCCAGATAATGGCTGCCCGGGCCGACCTCGGCGATCGCGTCCATCGCCTGGCCGTTTTCGGAAAGGTCGATCCCCTGGCTCATCGCCTGCATCATGGCGAGCTGGTCGCAGTCGATCATGAACTTGTCGAACGAGGCGACGAGCCCGCCCTCCAGCCAGCCGGCCGAATGCAGCGCGAAATTGGTGCCCGCCAGCAGCGTCATGTTCAGCGTGTTGGCGCTCTCGTGGGCGGCCTGCGCGTCGGGCATCTTCGACCCGCACAGCGACCCGCCGGTGCGGAACGGAAGGCCGAGGCGCCGTGCGAGCTGCGCGGCGCCATAGGAGACGAGCGACGGCTCGGGCGTTCCGAAGGTGGGCGCGCCCGACTGCATCGAGATCGAGGCGGCGAAGGTGCCGAACAGCACCGGCGCGCCGGGCCGGCAGAGCTGGGTGAACGCGGCACCGGCCATCACCTCGGCGAGGATCTGCGCCAGCGTGCCGGCGACGGTGACCGGGCTCATCGCGCCGGACAGGATGAACGGCGAGATGATGCAGGCCTGGTTGGCCCGCGCATAGACCTTGGCCGCGCCGAGCATGGTGCCGTCGAACACCATCGGCGAGTTGGCGTTGATCAGGTTGATCAGCACGCAGTTCTCGTCGACGAACTGATCGCCGAAGACGAGCCTGGCCATGGCGACCGAATCCTCGGCCCGCTCGGGCGCGGTGACCGAGCCCATGAACGGCTTGTCGGAATAGCGGATGTGCGAATAGACCATGTCCAGATGGCGCTTGTTGACCGGCACGTCGACCGGCTCGCAGATCGTGCCGCCCGAATGGTGCATGGCCGGCGCCATGTAGGCGAGTTTGACGAGGTTGCGGAAATCCTCGATCGTCGCATAGCGGCGCTCGCCGTCGAGCCCGCGCACGAAGGGCGGCCCGTAGACCGGCGCGAACACGGTCGCGTCGCCCCCGATCTGCACCGATCTGGCCGGGTTGCGCGCATGCTGGGTGAAGACCGACGGCGCGGTCTCGAGCAATTGCCGGCACAGGCCCTTGGGAAAGCGCACGCGCTCGCCCTTGACGTCCGCGCCCGCCTTTTCCCACAGGTCGAGCGCCTCCTCGTCCTCGCGGAACTCGATGCCGATCTCCTGCAGGATGTGCTCGGCATTGGCCTCGATCAGCGCCAGGCCCTCCTCGCCGAGCACCTCGTAGAGCGGGATCTTGCGGGTGATGTAGGTCAGCTGCGGGCCGGCCGCGGTGCCCGAGCGCGCCGCCCGGCGGGCCGCGGCCCCTCCGCTGGCGCGCCGGCCGCGCCGTCCGCCCGTCTCCTCGCCCGCATCGTCCGCCCTTTGTCCGGCGGCCGAAAGATCCTGTTCCATGGTCGTCTCCGCATGCGCGAAAGGCGCGGGGGACTCCGCGCTGTCGGGGCGAGTGTCGCGCGGCGCCGGCCGGCCCACATTGCCGACAACGCCCTTGGCTTGCGCCGGTGCGACACGCAAGCGCGACGCGGGTCTTGCCATGCGGCGGGATAAGGATATAAGGATGTCGTTATGTGATCAATGGCGTGATCTGCGGATCGCCGGGCGGGCCGCGGCCGGATTTTGTCGTATTCAATTCAGCGCAGGTCGCACCCATCTTACTTGGCGCACATTGTTCGCGCATAGAATTGGCCTTTGAATCAAGCCGGTTGGGAGACCGCACATGGCGGACGAAGAAGACATCATCCTGTCGGAGCTGGCGGACGACGAACTCGTCCAGCAGATGCATGACGACCTTTACGACGGCCTCAAGGAGGAGATCGTCGAGGCCACGCAGATCCTGCTCGATCGCGGCTGGGCGCCCTACGACGTTCTGACCAAGGCGCTGGTCGAGGGCATGCGCATCGTCGGCGAGGATTTCCGCGACGGCATCCTGTTCGTGCCCGAGGTGCTCCTGTCGGCCAACGCGATGAAGGCGGGCATGAACATCCTGCGCCCGCTGCTCGCCGAGACCGGCGCGCCGAAGCTGGGCAAGATGGTGATCGGCACCGTCAAGGGCGACATCCACGACATCGGCAAGAACCTCGTCGGCATGATGATGGAGGGCGCCGGCTTCGACGTGGTCGATCTGGGCATCAACAACCCGGTCGAGAACTATCTGGAGGCGCTCGAGAAGGAGCAGCCCGACATTCTGGGCATGAGCGCGCTTCTGACCACCACCATGCCCTACATGAAGGTCGTCATCGACACGATGAAGGAAAAGGGCATCCGCGACGACTTCGTCGTCCTGGTCGGCGGCGCCCCGCTCAACGAGGAGTTCGGCCAGGCGATCGGCGCGGACGCCTATTGCCGCGACGCGGCCGTGGCCGTCGAGACCGCAAAGCTGTTCATGAAGCGCCGCCACAACCAGGTCGAGCACGCCTGAGGCGCACGGAGCCGAACCGATGATCGCGCGCCTGCGGGCCGTCCTGTCACGGGACTTCATGGCGGACACCACCGCGCTGGTGGTGTTCTTCACCATCGCGGGCATCGTCAACGAGCGCTTCATCGCCGGCATGAGCTGGGAGGAAGTCGCGCGGGCGCGGATCATCGGCGCGCCGCTGATGGTCCTGACGGCGCGACCCTACGGCATCTGGCGCGACTGGGTCATGACGCGCGCCGACCCCGGCCGGAGCACCAGCGCGCTGCTGCACGACATGTTCGCGCTGCTTGCTTTCCAGGTGCCGATCTACACCGCGATCATCTATGCGGGCGGGGCGACCGGCGACCAGCTCTGGCGCGGCGCGCTGGGCGCGGCGATCTACATGCTGGTGCTCGGCCGGCCCTACGGCCTGTGGCTCGATCTGGTGCGCCGCTGGTTCGGCATCAGCGGCCCGGGCCAGAAGCCGATGTCGCTGGGCGGCTGATCTCAGCCGTCGCGCCAGGTGACCAGCTTGGTCACCGCATAGTTGAACAGCGCGCTCATCACCGCGCCGGCAAGGCCCGCGATCCAGACCGGCGTGCCAAGCTCGAAGATGCGCTCGGCGACGGCCAGATTGCCCAGCGCGCCGATCGAGCAGATCGCGTAGAAGGTGACCAGCCCGCGCCAGAAGCGCAGGCCGACCAGCTTGCGGTGGGCGAAGGTGACCTGGTTGTTGAACGCGAAGTTGGTGGTCATCGCGATGTAGGTGGCGATCGTCTGCGACAGGGTGAAGTTCAGCCCGGCCGCCGACAGCCCGTAGAGCGAGGCCATGTGGACGACCAGACCCGACGTGCCGACCAGTGCGAACAGAAGGAACTGCGTCGGCAGCAGGCCGCCCGTGTAGCGCGACACAAGGAGCCCGAGAAATTGCACCGTCACCAGGAAACCGAGCTTGCTCTCGCCGGCGACCCGCTCGCGGAACTCGAACGGCACCTCGCGTATGTCGAGCTGCGCGCCGTAGCGGCTGACGATGTCGAACAGGATCTTGAAGCCTTCGCGCGACACCGCGCCGGCGACCTTGTCGGCAACATCGCGCCGCAACATGAAAAAGCCGCTCATCGGATCGGTCGTGTAGCGGCCGGTAATCCGGTTGGCGAGCCAGGTCGCCAGCTCGCTGCCCTTGGCGCGGGTCTTCTTGTGAAAGCCGCCACCGGCCCTGACGCCCTCGACGTAGCGCGATGCGATCACCAGATCCGCCCCCGCCTCGATCTCGGCCAGCATCACCGGCAGCCGCGTCTCGTCGTGCTGCATGTCGGCGTCCATGATCACCACGACCGGCGCGTTCGCCGCCATCATGCCCTCGACGCACGCGCCCGAGAGGCCGCGCCGGCCGACCCGGCGGATGCAGCGCACGTGCGGATGCTTGCGCGCGACCGCGCGCGTCACGCCGGCGGTTCCGTCCGGGCTGTCGTCGTCGACCACGATGATCTCGTGCGGCCGGCCGCCCATTGCCTCGCCGATCTTGCCGACGATGACCGGAATGTTCTCGGCCTCGTTGTAGGCCGGCAGCACGATCGACAGCGCCGGCGCCGCAAGCGCGGCGGCCGTAACCGGTTCGGCCCGGGCAGCTATGGTCTGGTGTTTCAAGGCACCCTTCCCGCTTGGCACGTCGAGGCGGCTCCCTATACCGCCCGGCGGCGCGAGGCAAACCGCCGCGACCGATCCCGAACGATGTTCTAGACTGGCCGATCATGACGAAAAGTAAACGCCAATCAGGTCCCGCCCCCGTCCGCGTCATCGGATGCGGCATGATCGCCCGGGAAATCCTCGACGTTTGCCGCGCAAACGGGCTCGATCACGTTTCGCTGACCTGCCTGCCGGCCGACTATCATCACCATCCCGAACGAATCGCGCCCGCCGTCGACAAGGCCATCGAACGCGCCCGCGCCGACGGGTTCGAGCATATCCTGGTCGGCTATGCCGACTGCGGCACGGGCGGCATGCTGGACCGCGTCTGCGAGCGCCATGGCGTCGAGCGCATCGCCGGACCGCACTGCTTTTCCTTCTATATCGGCAACGAGGCGTTCGCCGCCGCCGGCGACGACGAGTACCTGACCACCTTCTTCATGACCGACTTCCTCGCCCGGCACTTCGAGACGTTCCTGATCCGTCCGCTCGGGCTCGACCGGCATCCCGAGCTGCGCGATGCCTATTTCGGCCACTATACGCGGCTTCTGTACATCGCCCAGACCGACGATCCCGTGCTCACCGCGAACGCACGCGCCGCCGCCGGCCGCCTCGGCCTCGCCTTCGAGCGGCGGCTGACCGGCCATGGCGACCTCGCCGCGGCGCTGCGTTCGGCCGCCGCCGGCACGGACAAAACTCTGTAAACAAATCCGTGTCATAACGGCGCACGACAAACCGTGACGGAAAGGCTCGTCACCACCAGGGAACGATGAACCGCCCGATGTTCGACCAGCGCCACACTGAGGCCGACGCGCTGCCGGTCGACGATCCACGGCCCGCCCCGCCCCGCTCGCTGTCGCAGGTGATGCGCGAACTGGCCGCGCGCGAGAAGGGCGATGTCACGGTGCGCTGCATCCGCAATGCGCTGGCCGACCGGTCGTTCGCGACCTTCCTGGTCTTCACCTGCGTGATCAACATGCTGCCGTTCCCGCCCGGCTCGACGGTCGTGCTGGGCGTGCCGATCGTGCTGGTCGCGCTGCAGATGGTGGCCGGCCGCGACACGGTCTGGCTGCCCGAATTCTTCCTGCGCCGGTCGATGAGCCAGAAGGGCTTTGCCAGGATGACGCGCCGCGTCATCCCGCTGCTCGAGAAGCTGGAGACGCTGATCCGGCCGCGATACTGGCCGTTCGCCAACCACCGGACCGCCGAACGCGCGATCGGGCTCTACGCGCTCGTGCTCGGCGTCGCCGTGATCCTGCCGGTGCCATTCGGCAACTGGCTGCCGGCGTTTGCCTGCGCCATCTGCGGGCTCGCCCTGTCCGAACGCGACGGGGTCTGGCTGTGGATCGGCGTGGTCACCGGCCTGCTTTCGATCCTGATCATCTTCGGCGTGGTCCTCACGGCGGGCGCGTTCGCCCTGCACTGGATGGGCCATTGATGGCGCCGCGTCTGGCCGTGCTCACCGCGGGGGGATCGGCGCCGGCGATCATCGTCAACGCGCTGGCCGAGGCCTGGCCGGGCCTGACCGTCATCGCCGAGCCGCCCGAGGGAAAGGGCGAATTTCTCAGGCGCCGCGCCCGCCGTCTGGGCTGGCTTCAGGTCGCAGGTCAGTTGCCGGTCATGTTCGGCTCGCGCCTGTCAAAGCGCTTCCTCGACCGCCGCTTCGCCGAGATCGAGAAGACCCATGGCGTCTCGATGACATGGCCCCGGGACGTGACGGTCATCGACGTCCCCTCGGCCAACCACCCCGCCTTCATCGAGGCGCTGAAGCGGATCGAGCCGGACCTTCTGTTCGTCGTCGGCGCGCGCATGCTCTCGGCGGCGACACTCGAGGCGCTGCCCTGCCCGGCGATCAACTTCCACGCCGGCATCACCCCCTACTACCGCGGCGTCAACGGCGGCTACTGGGCGATGGCGCGCGGCGAACCCGACCTTTACGGCGGCACCGTCCATTTCGTCGACACCGGCGTCGACACCGGCAATGTGATCGCCCAGAAGGTCTGTATAAGCGATCCGCGCGACACCATATTCACCCATCATCATGCGATCACCGCGCAGTGCGCCGGACTGTGCGCGGCCGCCGTGCCCGAGGCGCTGGCCGGCAGGCTGATGGACCCGCAGCCGCAAGGGGCCTCGCAACAATATTTCCATCCGACCCTTTGGGGCTGGATCGCCACCGGGCTGCGCACCGGCGTGTGGTGACTGCGACATGCTGTCGCTTTTGGATTTGCGCGCGTCGCCCCGGAAGAAGCCGAGACGGCGCAACTCAAACATTGTCGAAAACGAAAGGAACAAACGTGGCTGACCGGATCATCGTCTACTGGCGCGACATTCCAGCCCAGGTGATCGTCAAGAAGCGGCGTCAGGCGGCCAAGCGCGAGCTGCCGCTGCGCTTCACCGAGGCGATCGACATGTGCGCGATGCGCGTGGGGCGAGAGACACCGACGCCTATCTCGCCGAATGGCGCAAGGGCGATCCGGAACCGGTCGGCGACGATCTGGAAGCAGAGGCGGACAAGGCGGCCGAACGCCTCGATGCCGAATACACTCAGGAGCGCCTGAAGGCCCTGATCCGGTCCGAAGGCTTCGACAAGGACGACGCCGCATAGCGATTGCGCGGGGCGGCACAACGGGACCTACGCCATGAACGACACACGCATCCCCGCCTCGATCGAGATCGCGCCCAAGCAGGCGCTGGAATCGGCCGATCTTCCCGGCCTGTTTCCGGCCGGCACCCGCGTCTACATCACCGATGTCGGCTCCGATTCTTCGCCGGTTCTGGTCCGCGCCGCCGCGCGCGTGCATGATCTCGGCTACCGCCCCGTGCCCCATTTCGCTTCGCGCCGGCTGACGACGCGCGCCGCGCTCGAGGATCGCATCAGGGCGATGACCGACGAAGCCGGCGTCACCGACGTGCTCGTCATCGGCGGCGGGCTGGAACGGCCGGCCGGCGAGTTCACCTCGACCATGGAAGTGCTCGAGACCGGCTTCTTCGACAAGTATGGCGTCACCGACATCGGGATCGCCGGCCATCCGGAGGGCTCGCCCGACTTCTCCGGGCAGGTCGCGCTCGAAGCGCTGCGCCTGAAGAAGAATTTCGGCGAGCGCACCGGCGCGCGCATGCGCATCGTCACCCAGTTCGGCTTCGACGGCGACAAGTTCGCCACATGGGCGCAGGGGCTGCGCGCGGCGGGCATCGACATGCCGGTCCATCTGGGTGTCGCCGGTCCGGCCAAGGTGACCACGCTGATCAAGTTCGCCGCCATGTGCGGCGTCGGCAACTCGCTGAGCTTCTTCAAGCGCAACACCCGCTCGATCGCAACGCTTGCCACCTCCCATTCGCCCGAGGGCGTCGTCGGCCCGATCGAGGCCGCCTGGCGCGCCAACCCGACCGGCAACGTCCGCCAGATCCATGTCTTCCCGTTCGGCGGCATCAAAAAGGCGGCCGAATGGCTTGCCCAACGCGGTTCATGGGATATAAAGACATCCACATATCCGCATGCCGAACAGGGCGCGCAGCAATAAAGCCGCGCGCGAACCGGGATTTTGAGACATGGCACGTACCGTCGTCGCTTCGGCGACCAAGGAAATCATTATCGGATTCGATCAGCCCTTCTGCGTGATCGGCGAACGCATCAACCCGACGGGCCGCAAGAAGCTGGCCGCCGAGATGGTCGAGGGCAATTTCGAGACCGTCAAGAAGGACGCGCTCGAACAGGTCGCCGCCGGCGCAACCATGCTCGACGTCAATGCGGGCGTGACCGCGGTCAATCCCAACGAGACCGAGCCGCCGCTTCTGGTCAAGACGCTGGAGATGGTCCAGGACCTGGTCGACGTGCCGCTGTCGATCGACTCCTCGGTGACACCGGCGATCGAGGCCGGGTTGAAGGTCGCCAAGGGCCGCCCGCTGGTCAATTCGGTGACCGGCGAGGAGGAGAAGCTCGAAGCGATCCTGCCGCTGATCAAGAAGTATGACGTGCCGGTCGTCGCCATCTCCAACGACGAGACCGGCATTTCCGAGGACCCGGACGTGCGCTTCGCGGTGGCCAAGAAGATCGTCGAGCGCGCCGCCGATTACGGCATTCCCGCGCACGACATCGTGGTCGATCCGCTGGTCATGCCGATCGGCGCGATGGGCACCGCCGGCCAGCAGGTGTTCCGCCTCCTGCGCCGCCTGCGCGAGGAACTGGGCGTCAACACGACCTGCGGTCTGTCCAATGTCTCCTTCGGCCTGCCGCACCGGCACGGCATCAACGCCGCCTTCATCCCGATGGTCATCGCCTCGGGCATGACGAGC
Source organism: Roseitalea porphyridii (assembly GCF_004331955.1). Lineage (NCBI taxonomy): Bacteria > Pseudomonadati > Pseudomonadota > Alphaproteobacteria > Hyphomicrobiales > Ahrensiaceae > Roseitalea > Roseitalea porphyridii. The sequence goes on from NZ_CP036532.1 coordinate 2,584,967, forward strand.
GCGATCATGAACCCCTGCCGGCCGCAGGAAATGGAGATGGTGCGCGCCGCCAACGTGCTGGCCGGGAACGATGCCGACTGCACCAACTGGATCATGACCTATCGCGATCACGCACCCGCCGCCGCCAACGCCAATGCCGGCGCGGCCCCGGCGCCCCCCGCCGCATCCTCGGGCGGCCGCCGCAGAGGCGGCCGCGCCGCGCGGGCACGGGGATAGCGCCCCGGATTTCCCTCGTCCTTCGAGGCTCGTGGCTAACGCCACTCGCACCTCAGGATGAGGGAAACGAGATCGCTGTTTCACCGGCACGCCATCTTGAGGAACAAAGATCGACGTAGCAACACCATGCCTCGCGGGCGAGGGAAGTGAATCGGCGGCTGGCCCGCACCCTCATCCTGAGGTGCGAGCGTAGCGAGCCTCGAAGGACGAGGGGGCGGCGGCAGTCAGTCCGAGGTCAGATGCCCGCGCCGCGACAATTGGGGAAGGTCTTCGTAATGCAAACCGATCAGCGCCTCCTTCTTGCGCCGCGACCAGCCCTTGATCTGCTTTTCCCGCGCGATCCCATCCAGCAGACGGTCGTAGGTTTCGGTGAAGACGAGCGTGACGGGTCTTCGCTTGGCCGTATAGCTTCCAACATCTGGAAGGTTGTTATGTTCCCATACACGAGCCTCAATTGGCTGCCTGGTGAGGCCGGTGTAGTAGGAACCGTCCGAGCAGCGGACGATGTAGACCGTCGCTTGCATGCTCGTCTTTCCCCTCGCCCTTCGAGGCTCGCTGCGCTCGCACCTCAGGATGAGGGGAAAGACCGACAGCGGTCAATCCCGCCTCGTTTGCGGTCGGAATCTGCCATGTCGCACGGAGCGGCGGGTGCGCGCGCGCACCCTCATCCTGAGGTGCGAGCGCAGCGAGCCTGGACCCACCCCCATCCTCAGGTGCGGGCGGACCGTGCCTTGAGGAGCGAGGGAGATGAATCGGTGGCTGGCCCGCACCCTCATCCTGAGGTGCGAGCGCAGCGAGCTTCGAAGGGCGAGGGTGCGGCAAGGGAACCAGACGAATGAGCCAAAACCCCCTCGTCCTGTTCATGCCTTCGGGCCGGCGCGGACGGTTTCCGGTCGGAACGCCGGTGCTCGACGCCGCGCGCGAACTGGGCGTCTATGTCGAAAGCGTGTGCGGCGGGCGCGGCATTTGCGGGCGCTGCCAGGTGGAAGTGGCCGAAGGCCAATTCGCCAAGCACGGCATCACCTCGTCGAACGACCACATCTCCGCGTTCGGCCCAAAGGAACAGCGCTACGCCGAAAAGCGCGATCTGAAGCCCGGCCGGCGCCTGTCCTGCTCGGCGACGGTCCAGGGCGATCTGGTCATCGACGTGCCCGCCGACGCGCAGGTCAACACCCAGATCGTCCGCAAGGCCGCCGACACCAAGGTCTTCCCGCGCAATCCGGCGCTGAACATGTGCTATGTCGAGCTCGAAGAGCCCGACATGCACAAGCCGCTCGGCGATCTCGACCGGCTGTTCGCCGCGCTGCGCGCCGAATGGGGCTTTGGCGAACTGTCGGCCGATCCGCACCTTCTGCCGCAGGTGCAGGCGATCCTGCGCCAGGGCCAGTGGGCGGTCACGGCCGCGGTGCATCAGCCCGACACGGAAGGCCCCGCAACGCTCGTCGCGCTCTATCCGGGCCTGAAGAACGAGGCCTACGGCATCGCCTGCGACATCGGCTCGACGACCATCGCGCTGCATCTGGTCTCGCTCCTGTCCGGGCTGACGATCGCCTCGGCCGGCGCGTCCAACCCGCAGATCCGCTTCGGCGAGGATCTGATGAGCCGGGTCTCCTACGTGATGATGAACCCGGACGGTCGCGAAGGCATGACCGAAGCCGTGCGCGAGGCGATCAACTCGCTGATCGGCGAGGTCGCCGAAACCGCCGGCATCGACCGGCGCGACATTCTCGATGCCGTCTTCGTCGGCAATCCGATCATGCACCATCTGTTCCTCGGCATCGATCCGACCGAACTGGGCGGCGCGCCGTTCGCGCTCGCCGTCTCGGGCGCCGTCGCGATGCCGGCCCGGGCGAACGGGCTCGATCTGAACGAGGGCGCCCGGCTCTACATGCTGCCCTGCATCGCCGGCCATGTCGGCGCGGACGCGGCCGCCGCGACGCTTGCCGAAGGCCCGCACCGGTCGGACGACATCATGCTCCTGGTCGATGTCGGCACCAATGCCGAGATCGTGCTGGGCAACAAGGACCATGTCGTCGCCGCCTCCTCGCCCACAGGCCCCGCCTTCGAGGGTGCGGAAATCTCGTCCGGGCAGCGCGCAGCCAACGGCGCGATCGAGCGCGTGCGAATCGACCCGGTCACGCTCGAGCCGCGCTTCAAGGTGATCGGCATCGATGTGTGGTCAGACGAGCCGGGCTTCGCCGAAAAGGCCGAGACGGTCGGCGTCACCGGCATTTGCGGCTCGGGCATCATCGAGGTCGTCGCCGAGATGTTCCTCGCCCGCATCGCGTCCGAGGACGGCGTGATCGACGGCGCGCTGGCGGCGAAATCGCCGCGCATCATCGAAGATGGCCGCACCTTCTCCTACGTGCTGCACGAGGGCAAACAGACGATCACCGTCACCCAGAACGACATCCGCGCCATCCAGCTCGCCAAGGCCGCGCTCTATGCCGGCATCAAGCTCCTGATGGACAGGATGGGGCTGACGACCGTCGACCGGATCGGCTTTGCCGGCGCGTTCGGCAGCTTCATCGATCCCAAATACGCCATGGTGCTCGGTCTCATCCCCGACTGCGACCTCGAAAACGTCAAGGCGGTCGGCAACGCGGCCGGCACCGGCGCGCGCATGGCGCTGATCAACCGCGACTATCGCCGCGAGATCGAACGGACTGTGCGCCGGATCGAGAAGGTCGAAACGGCGCTCGAGGCGAAGTTCCAGGACCATTTCGTCGCCGCCATGGCCATGCCCAACAAGGAAGACGAATTTCCAAGGCTGGCAAAGGCCGTCAGCCTGCCGCCGCGCAAGCCGCGCCCGGCCAACGATGCCGGCGACGGAACCGCGCCCAGACGCCGCCGCGGGGGCCGGCGCGGCCGGGGGTGAAGGCGCATCTTTGCAGCGCGGTGCTTGCCGGCTAGGCTTTCACCTGCATGGCAAGGAAGCTGATCCGTTGGAGCCCGGAGAAAGACCGGAACTTGCGCAGTGATCCCGGCAGGCTCGGCATTGGTCTAAGAGATTGTGCCCGCGTCATCATTGCCGGGCAGATTCTGGCCGATATTCCGAATCCGAACTACCCCAACCAGCGCATGTTCGTCATCGCTATTCGTGACTATGCATTTGCGGTACCCTATATCGAGGAGAATGGGTCAATATTTCTGAAGACGGCCTTTCCGAGCCGAAAGCTGACGGCGATTTACCTTCGGAGGCAATGATGGGTAACAAACCCGAAGTGACCATTTTCGCGGACAAGGAAGAAGAAGAGCTCTATCGCCGGATCGAATCGGACGAGTTCGTACCTGGCCCGAGCCATCTGACCCCCGAACGCAAGGCCGAGCTGATGCAGGCGGCCCAGGCGACGTTCGACGAAAGCACGCAGATCACCATCGACATCCGGTTCGGCGATCTGCTCGAGTTGCGCGCGCGCGCCGAACGCGAGGGCGTCTCCGAACAGGAACTGATCAACGCCATCCTGCACAAGGCGGTCAGCGAATAACTCCGCGCGATCGGGCCGGACCGGTACCGGCCACCCTCACAGATCGGCGTGGAACTCCTCGATCAGGTGGCCGACGACGGCGCGGTTGATCGCGTCGGCATCGTCCGAACCGACCGCCTCGCGCACCGCGCGCTGGCGCGTCGCGCTGGTGCCACCGGCCACGATCTCGCGCAGCACGTCCAGTTCGCGCATCGAGCCGAGCACCGCCGCATCGGGCGTGACCAGTTCGAGCAGTTCGTCGAGCAGCGTGCCGAACGGCACCACCTCGCCGCGGCCATAATCGATCAGCCCTTCGGTGATGCCGTAGCGCTGGGCGCGCCATCGGTTCTCGGAGATCAGGAACCGGTCATAGATGCGCCAGCGCATATTCTGCGACCGCAGCCGCCACAGCATGCGCGTGATCGCCTGCACGAGCGCGGCGATCGCGATGGCATGACCAAGCCTCGGCGACATGTCGCAGATGCGCGTCTCGAGCGTCGGAAAGCGGGCCGATGGGCGCAGATCCCACCACACCTTTGTGGTGTCCTCGATGATCCCGGCATCGATCAGAACGCCGGTCGTGCGTTCATACTCGGCGAAACTGTCGAAATGCGGCGGCAGGCCGGTGCGCGGCAGATTGTCGAACACGCCCAGCCGATAGGAGGCCAGGCCCGTGTCGTTGCCCTGCCAGAAGGGCGATGACGTCGACAGCGCCAGAAGATGCGGCAGGAAATAGCATTGCTGCGCCATCAGATCGACGCGCAGCGCGTCGTCGTCGATGCCCACATGCACATGCATGCCGCAGATCAGAAGGCGCCGCGCCGCCGCCGCCATCTCCACGCGCAGATCGTTGTAGCGATCCTTGTTGGTGTGGTGCTGCTTGTTCCACTCCGCCGACGGATGGCAGGAGACCGCGATCGGCGCGAGGTTGAACTCGGCCGCCCGCTTCGCCACCGCGCTGCGCAGCCGCCTTAGGTCGTCGCGCGCCTCGGCAATGTCGCGGCAAACGCCCGTGCCCACCTCGATCTGGCATTGCAGATATTCGGGGCTGACCTGCGATTGCAGATCGTCCTGCAGCTTCTCCAGAAGCCCGTCCGGCGCTTCCTTGACGGTCAGCGCGTCGGCGTCGACCAGCAGATATTCTTCCTCGATCCCGAGCGTGAAGCCTGGCGTTGCCTGCACGGACGGCCCTCCCCTTCAGCGGCACGACAATAGCCGCGCTTTGCGCGTTCGCGAAAGCCCGTGCGGACCGCATCGCAATATTGAAGCCAACGTTCAGCGAAATTGCATTCCCGCCGCCGCGCCATTTGGCTAAACCGTGCCCGATGACCCGCCCGCCCGTGCCGCCCCTCGCTCTCGTCTTCGTCCTCTGGCTCGCCGGGCTGGGCGCGGCGGCGCAGTTCGCCAAGATGGCGGTCGTCCTGCCCGAACTGCAGGCCTTCTACGGCGAAACCGGCGCCGCCTCGGGCTTTCTGGTCTCGCTGATCTCGCTGATCGGCATCGTGTTCGGCATGATCGCCGGGCTGTTGGCCAACCGCATCGGCCTGCGCCGCCTCCTGCTGATCGGGCTCGGCCTCGGTGCGTTGGTCTCCTTCGTTCAGGCGTTGATGCCCGCCTTCCCGATGATGCTGACCGTGCGGTTTCTCGAAGGGCTGTCGCATCTGGCGATCGTCGTCGCCACGCCGACCCTGATCGCGCAGATCGCGCCGCCGCGGCACCAGGGCGCGGCGCTGACCCTTTGGGGCACGTTCTTCGGCGTCGCGTTCGGCGCGGTCGCTCTGATCGCGCCGGCCCTGCTCGGAGCGGCCGGCCTTTCGGCCCTGTTCGCCGCGCACGGGCTCTACATGCTCGTCTTCGCCCTGATCGTCGCGGCGCTGGTTCCGACACCGGCTCCGGCCAGACCCGAACAATCGCTGACCGGCTTTGCCGCGATCATCGAGCGGCACAGGGCGGCCTACTCGAACCCGGCGATCGCCGCCGCCCCGCTCGCCTGGGTCTGCTACACGCTGACCTTCGTGGCGCTGCTGGCCGTCCTGCCGCCGCTGCTCGACCCGCGCGAGCGGCTGATCGCGGCGACCTGGATGCCGCTGACCAGCATCATCGCCTCGATGACGCTCGGCGTCGCGCTGCTGCGGCACATCTCGGCGATCGCGGTCGTGGTCACCGGTTTCGGCTCGGCGCTTGCCGTGTCGGCCCTGTTCTTCCTCACCGGACCCAACCTGTGGGTCGGCATCGCGCTGTTTGCCTGTCTGGGCCTCGTTCAGGGCGCCAGCTTCGCCGCCGTCCCGCAGCTCAACCCGTCCGACGCCGACCGCGCGCTCGCCAATGGCGGGCTCGCCCAGATGGGCAATCTGGGCAACACGGTCGGCACGCCGCTGATGGTGGCGATCTTCGCGGCGACCGGCTTTGTTGGCCTGCCGGTGCTCTTGATGTGCTGCTACGTCGCCGCGATCGCGATCCACTTCGCCTTCGCCCGCATGCGCGCCGCATCGGTCTCCGCGCCAGCCGGTTAACCGTGCCTTAACCGTTCCCGCACGCCGCCGCGACCATGGCGCAAATTTCATAGCGCGAGGCGCTTTTATCATCGCATTTCGGCCACCAAGCACCCATATGCGGGATCATGAGCCGCCCTAACGGGGATCGGCGAATCGGATGATCCCAAGCGTCCGATAGCCGTCCTGATAATAGCCGGCGGGTTCCCGCCAAACGACGGGTCCAAACCGTCGTCGGAACCGACCGGTCGCGCAAAGGCTGCTCCGTGTGAAATGGCAAGCGCATGGAGTGATGATATGACCATTTTCGCTAAGTTCTTCACGGTTGGCACCAAGGCCGCCTACGCACCGACCAGCGGCGCGAACCTGACGACCGCGTTCGCTCGCGATCGCCTGTCGCGCACCATGCCCGGCGAAACCGGCGCCCGCGCCGGCTCGCGCTACGGCCTTTTCGTCTGAGGTCGGCTCGTTGGCCCGAAATGACCGGCCGCGTCCGGCTTGACGCGGCCGGCTTCGGCGTGCCCGCATGCGCCGATGGTCAAGGCGGCTCTCTTCGACGTGTACGGCACCTGCGTTGACTGGCACGGCGGCATGCGCCGCGCCGCCTCCGCGATGCTCGCCGAAAAACGGCTCGATCCGTCGCTCGGGACCGACATCGCCGAGGGCTGGCGGCATCGCTACCAGCCGGCCATGGAGCGCGTGCGCTCGGGCGCCGAACCCTATCGCCCGCTCGATTCGCTGCAACTCGAAACGCTCGCCGACGTGCTCGACGCGCTGGACCTTTCGCACCATTTTGGCGCGGCCGACCGCGCACGGCTGAACGCGGCGTGGGACGCCCTGCCCGCCTGGCCCGACACGACCGCAACCCTTCAATCGCTCAAAGCCGCCATGCCGGTCGCCGCCTGCTCGAACGGCTCGGTCGCGATGATGGAACGGCTTGCCGCCCACGCCGGCCTGCCCTGGACGATGCTCTGCGGCGCGGAACTGGCGCGCAATTTCAAGCCGGAGCCCGAGGTCTACCTCAAATCCTGCGCCGCGCTCGGCCAAATTCCGGCCGAAGTGATCATGATCGCCTGCCATCCCGACGATCTCGATGCGGCCGCCGCCTGCGGGCTCCGGACCGGCTACGTGCCCCGCCCGGACGAATGGGGCACGGCCTCGGTCGCGCCCGATCCCGATCCGCAGCGGTTCGACCTTCACGCCGCCACGCTCGGCGAACTGGTTGGGCAAATCGTTTCCCGCGCGCACTGAAATGCCTTGCGCCTCCGTCCGCGCGCTGATTGGGTGACAGCCCTGTGACATAGTCCAGGCGCGCTGCGGCGCGCGGCCTTGATGGGAGTTGGGGTATGGACGCAAAGACGGCCAGGGCGAAGGCGCCGATCCGGACCATCGTGTTCCTGATGGTGCCGGAGTTCACCATGATCGCCTTCACCTCGGCGATCGAGGCGCTGCGCTCGGCCAATCGGATGCTCGGTTTCGACGCCTACCGCTGGCGCCTGTGCAGCGAGACCGGCGCGCCCGTCACCGCGTCGAACGGCGTCGAGGTCACGGTCAGCACGACCATCGCCGACGAACGCCGGATGATCGGCACGCCCGACCGCGCCTCGCTGTTCCTGGTCTGCGGCGGCACCAATGTCGAGGATTTCACCACCAGGGCCGCGACCGGCATCGTGCGCGAACTGCACGCGCGCGGCATCGGCGTCGGGGGCCTTTGCACCGGCGCTCATGTCATCGCCACGGCCGGGCTCTTGAGCGGCCGGCGCTGCGCCATCCACTGGGAGAACCTGCCCGGCTTTTCCGAAAAGTTCCCCAAGGCCGACGTGTTCGCCGACCTGTTCGAGGTCGACGGCAACATCTACACCTGCGCCGGCGGCACCGCCGCGCTCGACATGATGCTGTCGCTGATCGCCGAGGATTTCGACGACGATCTGGTCAACCGCGTCTGCGAGCAGATGCTGACCGACCGGGTGCGCGCGGCGACCGACCGCCAGCGCCTGCCGCTCAGGGCGCGGCTCGGCGTGCAGAACGCACGCGTCCTGTCGATCATCGAACTGATGGAGGCGAACCTTTCCGAGCCCCTGTCGCTGCTGGAGATCGCCGATCATGTCGGCCTGTCGCGTCGCCAGATCGAGCGCCTCTTCAGGCAGGAGATGGGCCGGTCGCCGGCGCGCTACTATCTCGAGATCCGGCTCGACCGCGCCCGCCATCTGCTGATCCAGTCGACGATGCCGGTGGTCGAGGTGGCGATCGCGTGCGGCTTCGTGTCGGCGTCGCATTTCTCCAAGTGCTACCGCGAGCTTTATGCCAAGTCTCCCCAACAGGAGCGCGCCGAGCGCAAGCAGCTCATGGTCGCCTGATCGAACCGACGGAGGTCTTCATGCCCGCATTCAGCCGCCTTCTGGGCGCGCTTTTCATCGCGCTGCTCGCCGCGCTGCCGGCAAACGCCGACGACAAGCGCTTTCTTCTGGCGACCACCACATCGACCGAGAATTCCGGCCTGCTCGACGCGATCATCCCGCAATTCACCGAAGCGACCGGGATCGCAATCGACGTGGTCGCGGTCGGCACCGGTCAGGCGCTGGAGATGGGCCGGCGCGGCGATGCGGCGGCGATCCTCGTGCACGACCGGATCGGCGAGGAACGGTTCGTCGAGGAAGGCTACGGCACCGACCGGCGGGACGTGATGTACAATGACTTCGTCATCATCGGCCCCGAGGCCGACCCGGCCGGGCTTGGCGACGCCGCCGACACCGCCGAGGCGTTTACGCTGATCGCCGGAACGCAAAGCGTCTTCGTCTCGCGCGGCGACGACAGCGGCACGCACCGCAAGGAACTGCGGCTCTGGGACGAGGCCGGGCTCGACGCGGCCGGGTTCGGCGGCTGGTACCGCGAGGCCGGCGCCGGCATGGGCCAGACGATCATCACCACCACCCAGATGGACGGCTACACCATGACCGACCGCGCGACCTGGGTGAAGTTCAACCGCAAGGAGGGGCACCGGATCATCTTCGAGGAGGACCCGCCGCTGTTCAATCCCTATTCGTCGATCGTGGTCACCAATACCGTCATCCCGGCCGAGGAGAGCGACTGGGCGACCGCCTGGCACGAATGGCTGACCAGCGAGGAGGGTCGCGAGGCGATCCGCAGCTACCGGGTCGACGGCCAGCAGCTCTTCTTCATCGCCGGCGACGGCAAGCAGGGCTGACGGTCAGCCGGCACCCGCCGGGCGCGCGCGATCGCGCGTCACCCACCATGTCAGGACCGTCACGCCGAACGAGATCGCGACGAGGATGATGCCGAGCGCCACGGCGATGTTGAAGTTGCCCTGGCGCGTCTCCAGCGTGATCGCCGTGGTCATCACGCGCGTCGAACCGCGAATGTTGCCGCCGACGATCATCACCGCGCCGACTTCCGAGATCGCCCGGCCGAACGCGACCAGGAACGCGGTGACGAGCCCGGCCTTGGCCATCTTCAGCAGTTCGGCGATCTGGCGCCAGCGCGCCCTGATGTCGAGCCGCACCTGCTCGCCATAGTCGGCCCACGGGCCCGCGCAGGCCCGGTAGGAGAAGACGGTGATGACCGGCAGGGTGATGATCACCTGCGCGATGACGATCGCGGTCGGCGTGAACAGGATGCCGAGCCAGCCGAGCGGCCCCGACCGCGACAGCAGGATGTAGACGACAAGGCCCACCACGACCGTCGGCACGGCGAGCAGGGCCGAGAAGATCGCCAGCCAGACGCGCCGGGGCCGTTCGCGCAGCGTGCAGAACAGTCCCCCGAGCGGCGCGCCGATCGCCATGCCGATCAGCGACGCGGTCAGGCTCACCTGCACCGACAGCACAACGATGCCGAAAATCTCGCGACCGTCCACCATGGTCGGCACGCTCAGAGCGTTCCGTCACGACACTGAACCAGTGTGCCGGTGCGGGTTGGGTTCAAGATCAAGGGCTTTGGCGAGGGGCGTGACGGGATACGGTCGACCCGAAGCTCGCCGGAATTGGGCCAGAACGGCCCGGCGGAATGGTTCAATATCATGACGGAACGCTCTAGCCGGAATCGGCGGCCACGCAAATCGGCTTCGGAAGGCCGCCGCTCAGCGCACGTCCATGATGCCGCGCAGCTTTTCGCCGATCGTGCAGTCGATCGGTTGTTCCTGCGCCAACCGCACCGGTGGAGGCACGGCGCGCGCCGGCCCTGCGGGCTGCCCGCCGGCCAGTTCGAGCACGATCTTGCGCCGGACCGCCTCGGGGAACCCGTCCCAGTCCTCGACCGGCAGCAGGAACGCGCCCGGCCCGCCGATCACGCAATCGCGGTAGTAGACGTCCAGCCCCGAAATGTTGAAGCCCAGCCCGCCCATCCACGGTTCGGCCATGATCGGCAGCCCGTTGATGACGATGCCGCGATCGATCGCCTCGTCGCGCGCCACGTCCACGCGCCCGCCCTGGTTGTTGGGCCCGTCGCCGGAAATGTCGATCACCCGACGCAGTCCGTCGAACGCGTTCTCCTCGATCGAGGCGATGCCGTAGAGGATCGCGCCGCTGATCGAGGTGTTGCGCATGTTCGAGATCGGCGCCGATTCCAGCCGGCCGGCGAACGCCTCGGCGTCTTCGGCGCCGGCGATCAGGGTCCACGGCACGATCACCCGCTGCAGGTCGGCCCGCGCCCATTCGACATAGGTGACGGCCACTTCGCCGATCAGCCCGCCGGTGATCGCCTCGTGCACCGCGCGCGACCGGAACGCCTCGGCATAGCCGCGCCGCTGGATCTGCAATTCGTTGAAGCGCATCGAGCCGGACACGTCGACGGCGAGCACCAGTTCGACATCGACCTGCCGGGGCTGCGCCCAGGCCGGGGATGCGGCCAGCACGGCGATGGCGATCGCAAGAACAAGACGCAGCTTTGCTGTCATCGTGCAAGCATACGGCATCGGCGAGCGCTGAAAAGCGCAAGGCGGCGTACATATCGGCGCCCGGTTTCGCCCTTGTCACAAACCGGGCGGCCAGTGGTCGCAGATGCCGGCGCACCGCGAGATCGTTTCGGACGCGCGGCGCGACGACTATCCAACGCGGTTCGCGACGACTACAATGGCGATGCACGAGGTGTACTGACATGAATTGGATCATTCTGCCCCCCGATCTCGAGCGCCGTGTGGACGAACTCGCCAGACGCAGCGGCAAGCCGACCGAAGAGCTGGTGCGGCTGGCATTGATGCAGGGGATCGAGGATATCGAGGACGCGATCGCCGCCGAGGTGGTCCTCGACAGGATCGGGAAGGGCGAAGAGAGGACCGAAACCCTGTCGGACGTCGAGGCGAGGCTTGGTCTGGCGGATTGAACTGTCCGAGACGGCGGGCAGGCGACTGTCGAAACTGCCCAAGGCCGATGCGAAGCGGATCACCGGTTTTCTGCGCGACCGGCTCGCAAGTCGCGACGATCCCCGATCGATCGGTACGCCGCTCAAGGGAAACCGCTACGCGGACCTCTGGCGCTACCGTGTCGGCGACTACAGGCTGATCGCGCAGGTTCGGGACGCGACCCTGACCATCCTCATCGTCGACCTCGGCCATCGGAGCCGGATCTACCGACGTTGAGCCGATCCCTCCCCCGCCGACATCGGCCCGTCGCAGGCAGGACAGGGCATTGACGCCACCTTCGCGATAAGGCTCCCATGCACCGGGCGCGCCACGCCCGAACTGGCCTCTGGACGAGCGGAGACGAACCCATGGCAGCTCTTCCCGAACGCGCGAACGTCGTCATCATCGGCGTCGGCGGCATCGTCGGCGCTTCCGTCGCCCACCACCTGATCGAACGCGGCTGGGACGACATCGTGGGCATCGACAAGTCCGCGGTGCCCACCGACATCGGCTCGACCTCGCATGCATCGGACTTCTGCTATGCGACCGCGCACGACCAGCTCTCCTGCTGGACGACGGCTTATTCGATCGACTTCTACGAAGGGCGCGGCCGCTACGCCCGGGTCGGCGGGCTGGAGGTGGCGCGCGTCGGCGACGACGAGCGCATGGCCGAGCTCAAACGCAAAGTCGCCTCCGGCAAGGCCTTCGGCACCCGCGCGACGATGATCTCGGCGGCCGAGGCCAAGCAGAAATTCCCGCTGCTCGAGCAAGAGCTGATCCAGGGCGCGCTTTGGGACCCCGATGCGGGACTGGTCACGCCGCGCAGCCAGGTGGTCACCGGCGAACTGGTCGAGGAGGCCGAAAAGACCGGCAAGCTTAAGGTGTTCGCCAACCTGCCCGCGACCGACCTGATCGTTAAGGACGGCCGCATCGGCGGCGTCGTCACGGCGCGCGGCACCATCCGCGCCGACCACGTCATCGTCTGCGCGGGCCTGTGGGGCCGGCTGATCGCCGAGATGGTGGGCGAGGACCTGCCCGTCATGCCGATCGACCATCCGCTTTTGTGGTTCGGCCCGTACCGCGAGTTCGACGGCACCGGCAAGGACATCGGCTGGCCGCTGCTGCGCGACCAGGGCAACTCGGCCTACATGCGCGACACCGGCGACAGCGCCACGACCGAGGGCGGCATGATCGAGTGGGGCTACTACGAGGAGACCGAGCCGCGCCTGGTCCATCCGCGCGACATTCTCGAGAAGAGCGAGGCGCGCCTGTCCCCGTCGCAACGCGATCTCGACATGGAGCAGGTCATCGAGCCGCTCGAACGCGCCATGGAACTGACCCCGATCCTCGCCGAGCTGGGCTATGAGGAGAAGCGCTCCTTCAACGGCCTGTTGCAGGTGACGACCGACGGCGGCCCCTCGCTCGGCGAATCCACGAACGTGCGCGGCCTCTGGTACGCCGTTGCCGTCTGGGTCAAGGACGGGCCCGGCATGGGCAAGCTGATCGCCGACTGGATGACCGACGGGCGGACGCCGATCGACATCCACGCCGCCGACTATGCGCGCTTTTATCCCTTCCAGACCGGGGCGCAGTATATCCACGACCGCTGCACCGAAACGGCGATGAAGGTCTACAATCCGGCCGTGCATCCGCGCGAGCCCTTCTCCAAGGGGCGCGGGATCCGCAAGTCGCCCTTCTACGAGCGCGAGGTGGAACTGGGTGGCCATTTCATGGAGCTCGGCGGCTGGGAGCGCGCGCACGGCTATGCCGCCAACGAACACCTGCTCGAAAAGTGGGGCGAGAAGGTTCCGGTGCGCGAAAACGAGTGGGACAACCGCCATTTCTGGCGCGTCTCCAACGCCGAGCATCTGGAGATGAGCGAAGATGTCGGCATGGTGAACCTGTCGCATTTCGCCATCTACGATGTCGAGGGGCCCGACCACGTCGCATTCATGGAATGGCTGTGCGTCGCAAGGATCGGCGGCGAGCGCAATATCGGCCGCGGCATCTACACCCATTTCCTGGAAGACGATGGCGGCGTGCGCGCCGACCTGACCGTGCTGCGCATGGATGACCGCTGCCGCGTCGTCGACGGCGCCGATGCGGGCCCCCGCGACTTCACCTTCATGAAGCGCGTCGCCGCCGACAAGGGCCTCGACGTGACGATCACCGATGTGACCGAGGAATACACCACGATCGGCCTCTGGGGCCCGAACGCACGCGCCACGCTGTCAAGGCTCGTCGACCCCGAGACGCTCAGCCCCGAGAACTTCCCCTTCGCCACGCTCAAGCCGCTGACCATCGCCGGCAGGGACGTGACCGCCTTTCGCATCTCCTATGTCGGCGAACAGGGCTGGGAGTTGCACATGCGCTACGAGGACGGCCTTGCCGTCTGGGACGCGCTGCGCGATCTCGGCGTGATGGTCTTCGGGGTCGAGACTTACGCCAACTCGCGCCGCATGGAAAAGAGCCTGCGCCTGCAGAACGCGGACCTTCTGACCGACTACAATCTGCTCGAGGCCGATCTCGCGCGGCCGAAGGTCAAGGAGCCGGACTTCCGCGGCAAGGCCGCCTATCTCGAACACCGCGCCCGCAACCAGCAGGTGGCGACGCTGTGCACGCTGGTGATGACCGACAATGTGGATTCGCAGGGCGTCGCCCGCTATCCGGTCGGCACCTGCCCGGTGCTAGACGAGAAGACGGGCGAGGTGCTGGTCGACGAACTCGGCCGGCGCTCGTTCACCACCTCGATCGCCTACGGCCCCTCGGTCGGCAAGAACATCGCGCTCGCCTATCTGCCGCACGATCGCGCCAGAAAGGGCAACGGGCTGATGATCGAGTATTTCGGCGAACATTTCCCCGTCGAGGTCGCCGGCGTCGGCTACGAGCCGCTCTACGATCCCGAAAACCTCAGGCCGCGATCGTAACCGGGCAGGTCCGGGCGGCGCCGCCGCCCGTCAACCATAGGCACAGATTTACCATCGGGCTTAACCCGTCCGCGCGGCGCATCCGCTAGGGTGCGGCTGTTCTGCATGGCCGCGAGACCACCGATGAGTGCGACAACGCTCGACCAGTCCGTTCCCCTGCCCCGCATGGGGCTGACCGCGCTCGTCTGGGCGGTGATCGGCGCGCTGACGGCGCTGATCGTCGCCGGACTGGCGCTGCCGCTGCACGCGCCGATCGGCGCGATGTACTGGGACAGTTTCCTTTATCTGGACGCGGCCAACCGGATCGGCCAGGGCCAGGTGCCCAATGTCGACTTCTTCACGCCCGTCGGCCCGCTCGAATACTATCTGAGCACCTGGACGCTGAATCTCTTTCCGAACGCGCAGCCCATGTACGCGGCAAGCTGGTCGATCGCCTTCGTGACGATCCCGCTGATGGCGCTTGTGCTTTGGGACATCGCCCGGCGCGCGCCGCTGGTCGCGCTCGCGGTGGCCGTGCCGTTCGCGCTCTACACGCTGCTGCCGTTCAACACGACCGAATACTACAACTTCCCCGGCTCGGACGGTTTCGGCATCTACAACCGGCATGCCAGCCAGCTTGTCTACGTGCTCGCCGCCGCGCTCGTGTTCGTGCGGCGACAGTGGCTGCTGGCGGCGCTGATCGCCGCGCTGATGCTGGCCCTGTTTCTGGTCAAGGTGACGGGTTTCGTCGTCGCCGGCCTGTTGTGCGTCGTCGCGCTCGCGGCCGGCCGCGTCCAAGTGCTGAGCGCGATCGCCAGCGCCGTCGTCTTCGCGGCGACGCTGGCCGGGCTGGAACTGGCCACCGGCATGATCTCGGCCTACCTCGCCGACATCGCGGCGCTTTTCCAGATCAACGACACGAGCATGGCGCACCGGCTCGTCCAGGGCGCCTCGCGCACCGGCGGCACCGTCATCTTCGCCGGTCTGACCTGTCTTCTTCTCCTTTTCGCGATGCCCGTGCGCGCCCTGCCCGATCAGCCGCGCTGGCGGGCCGCCTGCGACCATCCCGTCGTCTGGATCGGCGCGGCGGTCGCCGGCGGCATCTTCTTCGAGAGCCAAAACACCGGCAGCCAGGAGATGATCGCGCTGTGGCCCGTCATCGTCCACGCGCTGGCCCGCATGCTGTCGGAGCCCGGCGCCCATGCCGCCAAGGCGGGCGTGGCGCTGCTTGCCGGCTGCACCGTGTTGCCGCCGCTCGTCCAGACGATCCAGCACGCCGCGCGCGCGAACCTTGCCATGGTGCGCCAGATCGCGCCCGAGCATGCGAACTGGGGCCGGGCCGGCCGGATCACGGTGCGTCCGCGCATGCTCGAACGGTTCGAGCGGATGCGCGCCCACTACATCGCCTGGCCCGAAGCAACCCGCGCGCTCGCCGAGCGCCGCGAACTTCCCGCCTACGTCCTTTATTCCGAGCACGACTTCCAGGTCGGCCTGATGCACGACGCCGACGAGGTCGCCGGCGAACTCGCCCGGCTCGAGGCCGAGGGCCTCAGCTACCGGACGATCATGACGCTCGACTTCGCCAATCCCTTCGCCTTCATGCTGGACAAGAGCGCCCCGCGCCACATCGCCATCGGCGCCGACCCCTATCGCGCCGTGCCGGAACCCGATGCGGCCGTTTTCGAGGCGGTTGCCGACACCGACATCGTGCTCGAACCGCTATGTCCCTACCGGGACAATTCAAGGGAACTGCGCGCCATCTACGCGCCCGCGCTGACCGGCCACGTCAGGGTGACGCTGACGGACTGCTATGCGGCCTATGTGCGCCCGGCGATCGCAGCTCAGCTGACCCGCTGACCGGACCGCGCCTCCGGCAGGAAGCGCAGATCACGCAAGGCGCAGATCAGCACCAGCCCGAACACGATGACATAGGCCAGATGGAACCGCGTCTCGTGCAGCGGGAAGATCACCATCTTGGCGGCCATGGCGAGCAGCGTCGTGACCAGGACCGTGGTCTCGCGGCGCGCGAGCGCGATGCCGCGCAGGCGCATCTGCCACCAGGCGAAGCAGCCGACGATCACGATCGCCAGCCAGGTCTCCTCGACCAGCGCGCGCACGATCACCCGGATGATCGCGTAAAGATAGACGCTGATCGAGAAGTCGGGGTCGAACCCTTCAAGCGTCGGCACGAACTCGACATGGGTGAACCAGAAATGCGTCCACCAGCCGGGATGACCGGCCGCCTGCGTGATCGGCACGTAGGCGATCAGCGCGGCGAAGAAGGCGACGAACGCGCCCCATGAAAAGGTGCGGGTGAACAGCGAGACGAACCACAGCACGCCGATGAAGGCGGCGTGGTCGGGACGCACGAGAAAGGCGCCGAACAACAGCGCCGCGACGAGCGCCTCGCGCCGCGCGACGAAGGCCAGCATGCCGGCGACGAAGAACATCGCCGACAGCATGTCGGGCGTGCCCTCGCGCGCGCTCTCCCCGAACGCGGCGACCAGCAGCAGCGCGATGGCGAGCGGCGCCAGATGCAGCGCGCGCTCGCGCGCCATCCACAACGTGACCAGCACGCCGGTCAGCGCCGCCGGCACCACCGACAGCAGCCGCAACGCCGTGTAGGGATCGGCGAGGGTCGACAGCCAGCCTATCGCTTCGACGTACAGGAGCTTGACCCGGTAGAAGCCGAGCATGGTGAAGAAGGCTTCGGGATCGTTGTACTGGCGCACGCGGTAGTCGCGGTCCTGGGTCAGGACGATGAAATCGCCGGCCGGCGCGTTCTGGCGCACGGCATCATAGGCATGCCGGTGCAGCGCCTCGACCGAAACGCCCGGCGCTTCGTGCGCGGCGGCCAGATAGGCGAACATGTCCCAGTTGAAGACCGGGAACGCCCATGCGGCGGCCGCGACCGTCGCCGTGAAAGCAATCAGCAGGACCAGGCCGACCGGACCGGCGAGCCGGCGCGTGCGCCGCGCCAGCCATTCGCCGACGGCGATAATCCTGATGTTGATGGCCTCGATCACCCGTGCCCTCCTGGCATCGGACGATCAAACACCAGACCCCTTGCGCCGGGCTGGCGACGCAAGGGGCCTTGAGGCGTTATCGCGGGCCGGTCAGCTCACCTGGCTCTTGACGAAGTCGCGCACGATCGCCGTGATGCCGCGGCCGAGCAGCGCGTCGAAGCCTTCGATGAACCGGTCGACATGGGCGCGCTCGCAGATCAGCGGCGGCTCCAGCCGGATGACGTTGCGGTTGTACTCGGTGAAGGCGACCAGGATATCGTGGTCGCGCAGCAGCAGCGCGCCGACAAAGCCCGACAGCGAGCCCTTGAGCTTGTCGTCGAGGACGGCGACCGCCGGGCGCAGCACCGCCGGCAGGGTCTGCGAGAAGTCGTGGAATTCGAGCCCCACCATGAAGCCCTGGCCGCGCACGTCCTTGATGATCTTGGGGTACTTGGCCTGAAGGCGCTTCAGCTCGGCGATCAGATAGGCGCCGGTCTCGGCCGCGTTGTCGATCAGCCCCTCCTCGTAGAGGATGTTGATCGTCTCGAGCGCGGTGACCGAGGCTTCGCCGATGCCGCCGAAGGTCGCCTGGGCGTGGATCATCGCGGTCTTGGGTGTGCCGTAGGCCTTCATGTAGATATCGCGTTTGGCGATCATCGCGGCCATGGCGCACTTACCCCCGCCCAGCGACTTGGCGAGCGCGGTCACGTCCGGCACGACGCCATGATGCTCGAAGGCGTAGAAGCGGCCGGTGCGGCCCAGCCCGCACTGCACCTCGTCGGCGACCCAGATCACGCCATATTCGTCGCAAAGGGCGCGAAGCTTCTGCCAGTATTCGGTCGGCGCCTCGATGATGCCGCCACCGCCCTGGATCGTCTCAAGGCAGATCACGCCGATCGACGGATGCGCCCGGAACGCGGCCTCGACGGCCTCGATATCGCCGAACGGCACCCTGATATTGTCGCCCAGCAGCTTGAACTCGCCGCGATAGAGCGGCCCGTCGGTGACCGACAGCACGCCCTTGGTCTTGCCGTGGAACGAATTCTCCGCATAGACCACCATCGGCCGGTCGGGCCCGGCGGCGCGCTCGGCGACCTTCAGCGCCGCTTCCATGGCTTCCGAGCCCGACGAGCCCAGGAACACCATGTCCAGATCGCCCGGCGAGCAGGCGGCGATGTTGTGCGCCAGCGCGGCCGCATATTGCGACATGAACGCCATGGCGATCTCGTGGCGCTTTTCGTCCTGAAACGCCTTGCGGGTCTCGAGGATGCGCGGATGGTTGTGGCCGAGCGCCAGCGAACCGAACCCGCCGAAGAAGTCGAGGATCCTGCGACCGTTCTGGTCGACATATTCCATGCCCTCGGCGCGCTCGATCTTGATCTTGTGAAAGCCCAGCAGCTTCATGAAGTGAAGCTGGCCCGGGTTCAGATGCGCCTTGAACAGTTCGGTCATGGTCGGCACGTCCATCGCCTTGGCATCGGCGACGGACATCAGGTCCGGCTTGTGAACCGGCGCCAGCGCGGGGCCCTCGGGCATCGGCGTGTCCATCGTCGGCGCGTCGACCACCGGTTTCTTCCTGGTCAGGAAATCGAGCATCATCTGTCCCCTATTCGGCCGGCACGGCGGCCATGGCGTTGGTGTCTGCCTTGTCGTCCCGGCCCCGGCGGTACTCGGCATAGGCGGCGACGAGCATGTCCTCGTCGCGATGTTTCGGCGTCCAGCCGAAGTCACGCTTGGCGGCGGTGGTGTCACGCACGCAATATTCGTCGGCGATCAGATATTGCTCGGGGTCCATCAGCGGCATGTTGAGCCGGTCGAGACCCGCGAGCGTCCACTTGACCGCGAAAGCCGGCGTCGGCACCAGGATCGATTTCGAGCCGGCCGACCGGATCAGGTCGCCGAGCAGCTTCCTGACGGGCGGCGGGTTGTCCGAGCCCAGATTGTAGGCCTTGTTCGGCACGCCCTTCTCCCAGGCCAGCCGGGCCACCTCGGCGCAGTCATAGACCGAGATGAACTGGTAGGGATTGCGGCCCGAGCCGATCATCGGCACCGGCAGGTTCATGTCGATCAGCCGGAACAGCTTGCCCAGGATCCCAAGGCGCCCCGGCCCGATGATCAGGCGCGGGCGCACGATGGTGATCTTCATGCCGCGCATGCGCCAGTCGTCGGCGATCGTCTCGGTGTCGGCCTTCGAGCCGCCATAATGGCCCAGCGGCGCGATCGGATGATCCTCGTCCTGCGGGGTCCTGACGGTTTTGCCGTAGACCATGTCGGTCGTGTACTGGACCATCTTCGAGGCGCCCGAAGCGGCCGTGTGCGCCATGATGTTGGCCGCACCGAACGTGTTGACCGGATAGAAGAACGGGTAGCGGTCGATGCGCTTCTGGATCGGCGAGAGCATCATCGCGCTCATGTTGTAGACCATGTCGTCGGCGCCGATCGGCACGCCGGCGACCGAGGCCGAATTGGTCACGTCGCAATGGATGTGCCCGACATCGCCATAGTGCGGCAGGTCCGACGTTGCGATGTCGGCGACCAGAACCTCCTCGCCGCGCTCGGCGAGATCCTTTGCCAGATAGCGGCCGACGAACCCGTCGCCGCCGAAGATGACATGTTTCATGATTGCGCCTTGTCCGTCATGGCTGTGGCAGGGGTTGAATGGGTGGCGTGCGGCCGGTCCGAAAGCGGCGAGCCCGATTGGGCGATCAGCACCGTGCCCACACAGATGAAGACGATGCCGGCGATCTTGTAGGCGCCCAGATCCTCGCCGAAGAGCTGCCAGGCGAGCACCGCGACCGCCACATAGGCGAGCGACAGGAACGGATAGGCAAAGCTCAGATCGACCTTGGACAGGACGAACATGTGCGAGGCCATCGAGATCACGAACGTCGCCAGACCGAAGAACACCCAGGGCTGGAACACGATCAGGATCGCCTTGAGCGCCATGTTGGGCTGCGCCATCACCGCCGGCGACAGCGTCATCATGCCCTGCTTGAGCATGAGCTGCGCCGCCGCGTTGGTCAGAACGGTGAACAGGATGAACGGAATGTATTTCATGGCGTGTGCCCCGGCCCTTTCAGTCTCGTCCTAGGACAGTTCCGTTGACTTTCGCTGAAGCGAACCGCCGGCATTTGAACCAACCGCCGCACCGGGCAGGCCGAGCGCCGTGCGCCGCCACAAATCCGAGCAGATGGCCGGATCGCGCAGCGCCTCCAGTTCGGCCCAGTGTGGGAACGAGGCCGCGAACGTCGCCGCGCTCATCCGCGCATCCTTGTAGGGATTGACCCGGCCGCCGGCCTCGACGGTGATCGCATCGAGCGTTTCCAGAAGCGCGCGCGTGGAACGGCCCCGGTTCGGAAAGTCGAGCGTCAGCGTGTAGCCGGGACGCGGAAAGCTCATCAGGCCCGGCGAAACGATCGTGCCGAACCGCTTCAGCACGGTCAGGAACGAGGCCTGCCCGGCCTTTTTCGACGCGGCGAGCATCGCCGGGATCGCCTCGCGCGCGGTCTCGAACGGGATCGCGCCCTGGTGCTGGAACAGGCCGGCCGGCCCGTAAAGGCGGTTCCAGTGACCGACCGCGTCGAGCGGGTAGAAGTAGCTCTGCCAGGATGTGCGCCGGTCGGCGCCGGCCTTGCTGACCTTGGCCGCATGGAAGGCCGCATTGAAGGCGCGCAGGCTGAGCCCGTTCAGCGCCGAAACGGGCAGTTCGAACGGCACCGACAGGCGCGGACGGTGCGACCCGGTGCCGAACCCGCCACCCTCGGCGTGGTTGGCCGCCATCAGGACACCGCGCCCGCCGTGCAACTGGTCGAGCCAGGCGACGGCATATTCGTTGGCCGCGTCGGCCGTCCCGGCACGGTCGAAATAGTCGCCGAGCGTGGCGAACGGCGTCAGGCGCTCGATCACGTCGAGCGCGCCGACCTTCATCATCTTCAGCCGCACCCGCGTGATGATGCCGGTCAGCCCCATCCCGCCGATCGTGGCGGCGAACAGCGCCGGGTTCTCGGTCCGCGACAGCCGGTGCCGGCCGTCCGAGCGGACCAGTTCGAGGCTCTCGACATGGCAGCCGAAGGTGCCGCGCGCGTGGTGGTTCTTGCCGTGCACATCGTTGGCGACCGCCCCGCCCAGCGTGACGAAGCGGGTGCCCGGCGTCACCGGCAGGAAGAAGCCGTGCGGCGCGCAATGATCGATGATCGCGTGCAGCATCACGCCGGCCTCGGCCTCGAGCAGGCCCGTGTCCGGATCGAAGGCGACGATCCGGTCGAGCCCGCGCATGTCGGCGAGCCGCCCGGCATCGTTGTGGCAGCTGTCGCCATAGGACCGGCCATTGCCGAACGGCAGCAGCGAGGCGGGCGCGGCTTCGGCGATGCCCGCAAGCGCATGGCGGCCCGCAAGTGCCGCCCGCGACTTCCGGTTCACCCGGCCGAAGCTTTCATGCTCAAAGGGCATTGAATTCGACCATCCCCGCCCCGAACATCAGCGCGGCGCCGAAGGCGATCATGATCTGGCTGCGCCAGTCGGTGGCGATGAAGACGACCGGATCGTCGTTGAACTCGCCGCGCCGCGCCAGGATCCAAATGCGCATGATCAGGTAGAGCACCAGCGGACAGATCGGCCAGATCATCCAGGGCTGGTCGTAGAGCGAGTAGACGGCGGCGCTGTCGAGATAAAGCGCCAGAACGACGATCGCCGAAAAGCCGGACGCCATGCCCGCCTGGGCGATCACTTCCTTGTCCTCGGGCCGGTAGCCGCGGCCGGTCAGGCGCTGCTTTTCCGAGATCGTCGCCTTGTCGAGTTCGACATAGCGTTTGACCAGCGCCAGCGACAGGAAGAAGAACACCGAAAAGGCCAGCAGCCAGTAGGACGGCTCGGCGCTGACCGCGGCCATGCCGGCGATGATGCGCACGGTGTAAAGGCCCGCCAGCGTCAGCACGTCGAGCAGCAGCCACCGCTTGATCTTCAGCGAATAGGCGCTGGTGACGACGAAGTAGAGGCCGAGGACCACGCCGAACTCCCACGGCAGCATCAGCGCCAGCAGCACCGAAAAGGAGATCAGCCCGAACGCGACCTTGATCGCCGTCGGCGGATCGATGCGGCCGGCCGCGAGCGGCCGGTGCCGCTTGGTCGGATGGGCACGGTCCATCGACAGGTCGAACAGATCGTTGAAGATGTAGACGGCCGAGGCGAGGAACGAAAACGCGAAGAAGGCGCCGGCAAGCTGCAGCATCGTGACCGGCGCGAAGATCGTGTGCGCCAGAACGGCGGGCACCGCGATCAGCACGTTCTTGGCCCACTGGTGCACGCGCAGCATGCGCGCCAGATCGCTCAGGCTCGTCTGGCCGTGATCGAACAGGATCGCGCCGCCATGGGCGTCGGCCCAGTTGCGCGCGTCGCGGTCCGGCGCGACCACATAGGCGCGCCGCGCCGCCTCGAAGATCGCCACATCGTCGCGGCTGTTGCCGACATAGTCGAACCCGGCATCGCCATGGTCGGCCAGAAGCCGCGCGCGCTTGGCGTCCGATTTCAGGTTGCGATCAACGGTCGAGCCGACGACGCGGTCGAACAGGCCAAGGTGCCGGGCGATCTGGTTGGCCTTGTCCTGGGCGCTCGCCGTCGCCAGCACGATCGTGCGGCCCTTGCGCTTTTCCTCCTCGAGGAAGGCGATCACCTCGGGACGGTAACCCAGGCACGCCGGATCGATCTCGACCCGGCTGAACACCTCGTGCTTGAAGCGCGCCTTGCCCGAGAGCAGCCAGACCGGCAGCATCAGCGCATAGAGCGGATTTGCGCGCACCAGCAGGAACACGCATTCCCAGAGCAGATCCCCCGAAATGAGCGTGCCGTCGAGATCGACGGCGAGCGCAATGGCTGTATCCTCGACCCGTGCGTCCATGCCTTCACCCTTCCAACAGGGGGTCAGACTAGCTGAGATGGGCGGGAAAAGCGGTGAACGGCGGCGGTTAACGGACGGTTTGCACGGCGCAATCGGCGGCGATGGTTAGCCGGTCGTGAATGCGGGCGGCGGCATTTGTCTCAAATGCCGCGCATGCGCGGCTTCACCGGTTGATGATCGCCCCGTCGCCGACCAGTTCGACGCTTTCGGGGCCCGCCAGGGCCGCCCGGTCGCCGTTCGGCAGGGTGATGAAGCAGCCCGTCAGGCAGAATGTCAGCGTTTCGCCGGCGCCGACGACGAGTTCGGATTTGACCCCGTCCTCGGTCACCGCCAGCGTGTGCGGCTCGCCGTTCTGGTTGGTCACCGAGGCGGCGTGCGCCGACGTTGCCTGCAGGCCCGCAAGAGAGCACAGGCCAACGAGGCCGATCAGCGAGGCCGTTCTGGCGCGCAACCCGGTCATGGCCCAGCCTAGAGCGTTCATGGCCCGCACTCAATCTTCCTCGATGCGCCGCGCGTCGCTGGTCTCGATCTCGCCGAAGCCCTCGGTCTGCGGCGTCACCGGCAGCGTGTCGGTTTCCGGATGGACCATGCGCAGATTGACGTCGCGCTGCGGGAACGGAATCTCGATCCCCGCCGCCCGGAACCGCTCGACGATCGCCATGCGCAGTTCGGTGCGCACCGTCAGGCCGAAGCCGATGTCGGCCAGATAGGCATAGAGCGTGAAGTCGAGCGAGGATGCGCCGAAATCGTCGAACGAGACGAACGGTTCGGGATTGCCCAGAATGCGCGGATGGTCGGCGGCGATCTCCAGCAGCATGTCGTGCACCTGTTGCGGATCGCTCGCATAGGAGACGCCGATCGGGATGATCACGCGGCCGAGCGTGTTGCGGTGCATCCAGTTGGAGACCGGCGAATTGATCAGGTCCGAATTGGGCAGGATCAGCGTCTTGCGGTCGAACAGCTGAATCTCGGTGGCGCGCACGGAGATGTTGGTGACCGTACCGGTGAAGCCGCCCGCCTCGATGATGTCGCCGGTCTTGAACGGCCGCTCGGCCAGCAGGATCAGGCCGGAGACGAAGTTGGACACGATGTTCTGCAGTCCGAAGCCAATGCCCAGCGACAGCGCGCCGGCGACCAGCGCGAGCTGGCTTAGATCGAAGCCGGCGGCCGAAATGCCGATCAGCGCGGCGATCGCGATTCCGAGATAGCCGATCGCGGTCTTGATCGAGTTGCGCAGCCCCTGCTCGACGCGGCTGCGCTCGAGCACCTTGCCGTCGAGCCAGTTCTGGAACCGGCGCGTCATGAAATAGCCGACAAAGAACAGCGCGATCCCCACGAAGATCGAGGTCAGCGAGATCGAGATCGAACCGACCGGAATGTCGGTGAACAGACGCTGGCCGACCGCGCGGATCTCGGGCCACTGGAAGCCCCACAGCAGCGCCAGCACCGGCAGGCCGATCAGGAACACGATGATCGTCAGCGCGATGCCGAGCGCCAGGCCGATCTGGTCGACCGCCGTTTCCGACAGCGACAGCCGGCTGGAAATGGCCGTTCCCATGCGCGATTCGGCGAATGCGTGGTCCGTGGCGATCGCCTGCGCGGTGCGATAGCCCAGATAGATCGTCGCCAGCACCGCGCCGGTGATGACGATCTGCTGCGCCGCGAACCGGGCAAAGCCGATATAGCCGGCGAGCGCGGCGAGGATCAGCATGGCGCCGAGCGCGACCAGCGGCCACTTGATCCAGCCCGGCCAGGGCCGCGGCGGGCCGAGCTCGGCGTTCTCCTCGTCATGTTCGGGCGGGCGCGGCCGGATGAACGCGATCACGATGAGCAGCACCCCGACCGCAAGGCTGACGATCAGGCTGCGGGCGATGGTGATCGGCAGCGACGTGCCGACGATGTCGCTGATCTGGGCGACGAGGATGTCGGCCACCGTGACGACGGCCATGGCGACCGCAAAGGCCTTAAGGGACCGCGCCGCCCCGTCGGTCACAACGATCAGCCGCCAGTTGGGCTTTGCCGGCGCGAGCACCGCTTCGGCCAGCCGCCACACCAGCAGGATCGCCGCGACGCCGAGCAGCAGCCGCGACAGGATGGCGAAGATGTCCGGTCGCAGCAGGCCGGCCGTGTCGAGCCCGCCCAGCGCGAACGCCAGGAACGCCCACAGCGCCAGCGTCGGGATCAGCGTGTACCAGAAGGCATTGGTGATCCGCGCGAACGCGGTCGGCGGTTCCTCTCCCTCGGGCCGGGCGATCCAGGTGGCCACCGTGCGGCGCAGGATCCACCAGAAGGCGATCGCCAGCGCGATCAGCGCGATCGCCGCGGCGAGCACGATCTGCGATTTGGTGCGCCAGGTGAAGCTCGCCCAGGAGACGATGCGCCGTTCCAGCGCGAGCGCCCGATCGGCCAGATCGTCGACCAGTTCGGGGCCGAACGCCTGGGTGATCTCGAAGCGGCGCGAAAGGGTCTCGGTGAAGAGCTCCCGACGCCGTTCGGTGATGCGCTCGATGGCGTTGCGGGCGGCGATCGATTCGCCCTCGAGCCGCGCGATCAGCGTGTTGATCAGAGCCCGCTCTTCGGTCAGCGCCTCGCGTTCGGCGATCAGCGTCTGCGGCTCGGGCGGCTCGCTTTCGGGCGGCACGGGGCCGATCTGGTCGAGCCGTGAGCGCACCGTGCCAAGGCGCGGCGTGATGTCGACGCCGGCGGCCAGCAACGCATCCTGCAGGGCAGCCAGTTCCGTGGCGATCTCGGCGAGCCGGGCGTCGTCGTCAAGGCTCTCGTCGATATCGTTGACCAGCCGCTCGACGTCGCGGGCCAGAAGCATCACGCGATTCTCGTCGTCCGGACCGATCTGCTGCGCCGCCGCCGGCACGGCACCAACACACAGGACCACGAGCAGAAGAATGAGGCGGACGACCAGCATGGCGATGCCATAGCATATTCGACGCCCTGCGAAAGACGGCTTGACGCCGATCGCGCGTCGCGGAAACGTCCATCCGCGCCGGTTTTGAGTCATGCCGGCGGTCGCGGGCGGTGCAATCTGTGCCGGCAACAGAGAGGGATCATGGCGGACTATTCTGCCCTTGCGATCGTCAGGAACGCCCTGACGGGCAACGAGAACTGGAAGCCGGCCTGGCGCAAGCCCGAACCGAAGACGCGCTACGACGTCGTCATCATCGGCGGCGGCGGCCACGGGCTGGCGACCGCCTACTATCTGGCCAGCGAGTTCGGCATCCGCAACGTGGCCGTGCTGGAGAAGGGCTGGCTCGGCTCGGGCAACATCGGCCGCAACACCACCATCGTGCGCTCCAACTACATGCTGACCGGCAACGTGCCCTTCTACGAGCACTCGATGAAGCTGTGGGAGAACCTCAGCCACGAACTCAACTACAATGTGATGTTCTCCCAGCGCGGCATCATCAACCTGTTCCACACCCCGGGCCAGGAGGACGAGGCCGCGCGGCGCGGCAACTCGATGATCCTTCAGGGCGTCGACGCGCGCTTCGTCCGTCCGCCCGAACTCAGGCGCCGCGTGCCGGCGCTGAACGTGTCGGGCAACACGCGCTTTCCGGTGCTCGGCGGACTCGAGCAGCCGCGCGCCGGCACCGCCCGGCACGATGCGGTCGCCTGGGGCTATGCGCGCGGCGCCGACCGGCGCGGCGTCGACATCATCGAGAACTGCGAGGTGACCGGCTTCGTGCGCGACGGCGATCAGGTCACCGGCGTTGAGACGACGCGCGGGCGGATCAGCGCCGGCAAGATCGGCGTCGCCGTCGCCGGCTCGACCAACCGCGTGATGGCGCTGGCCGGCATCGAGCGGCTGCCGATCGAAAGCCACGTGCTGCAGGCCTTCGTCACCGAAAGCGTCAAGCCGTGCCTCGACACGGTCGTCACCTTCGGCGGCGGCCATCTCTACATTTCCCAGTCCGACAAGGGTTCGCTCGTCTTCGGCGGCGATATCGACGGCTACAATTCCTATGCCCAGCGCGGCAACCTGCCGATCGTCGAGGACGTGATGAGCGAGGTGCTGGAACTTTTCCCCGCCTTCGCCAAGCTGCGCCTCCTGCGCTCATGGGGCGGGATCATGGACATGTCGATGGACGGCTCGCCGATCATCACGAAAGGGCCGGTGCCCGGGCTCTATCTGAACGCGGGCTGGTGTTATGGCGGCTTCAAGGCGACGCCGGCGTCGGGCTGGTGCTTCGCCCACACGATCGCAAGGGACGAGCCGCACGAGCACAATGCCGCCTTCACGCTCGACCGGTTCCACCGCGGCTATGTCATCGACGAAAAGGGCCAGGGAGCGACGCCGTGGAAGCATTGAGGATTTGGTCTGGCTCCGCCCCTCACCCTTACCCTCTCCCCGCGCGCGGGGAGAGGGTGGCGCAGACTGCTATGCCTTACGGGACAGAAATCGGGATGAAGTTCTGTCTCCGGGACGCGATCTCCAACTCTCCCTCTCCCCGCATGCGGGGAGAGGGTAAGGGTGAGGGGCCGCTGCCATCGGGACAAATGGGGCGCGAAAGATGATCATCCCCTGCCCGTTCTGCGGCCCGCGCGATCTATCCGAATTTGCCTATTGCGGCGATGCCGACAATCTCGCCGCCCGTCCCGATCCTGCCTCGACCGATCAGGCGGCATGGAACGCCTATGCCTATGACCGCGCCAACCCGGCCGGCGAGCATGCCGAGATCTGGCAGCATGCCGGCGGCTGCCGCCGGCACCTGCGCGTCGTCCGCAACACGGTGACCCACGCGATCGGCGCGGTGGAGATGGTGGGGAGCAAGTCATGACGGGTACAGCAACAGGTGCCCCCACCCGTCACCCCTCCCCCGAACGCGTGGGAGGGGGGACCTCCACATGGCGCGCCTCCTGCAATGCTCGGGCCAGGCACGAGAACCGACGACCGGCGATGGCGCCCAGGTCCCCCTTCCCACGCGTGCGGGGGAGGGGTATGGGGTGGGGGTGCACCCGCCGGGCCCGACCATGCAAACCACCTTCGACCCCGGCGAACGGAGCCACCCGATGACCGGCTATCGCCTCCCGCACGGCGGCGCCCGCATCGACCGCTCAGACACGGTCGCCTTCACGGTCGACGGGCGCCAGCATTTCGGGCTCGCCGGCGACACGCTCGCCTCGGCGCTTCTGGCCAATGGCGTGCGCGTCATGGGCCGGTCGTTCAAGTATCACCGCCCGCGCGGTCTGATGGCGTTCGGCGTCGACGAACCGTCCGCGCTGTTCACGGTCACGACCGACGGCGTGCGCGAGCCGAACGTGCGCGCCACCGAGATCGAGATCTTCGACGGGCTGGCCGTCGAGAGCCAGAACCGCTGGCCGTCGCTCGACACCGACCTGATGGCGGTCAACCAGCTCGGCGGCAAGGCGCTGGCGGCGGGGTTCTACTACAAGACCTTCATGGGCCCGGTGATCGGCCCGCTGAAGGGCACACGGTTCTGGATGGTCTGCGAACGCTTCATCCGCCGCGCGGCCGGTCTCGGCCGCCCCGGCACCGCGCCCGACCAGAGCCGCTACGAGCGGATGAACGCCTTCTGCGACGTCCTCGTCGTCGGCGGCGGCATGGCCGGACTTCACAAGGCCGTTGAACAGGCCGAAGCCGGCAAGCGCGTCATCGTCTGCGAGATCGAGCCGCACTGGGGCGGCGGCGCGGACGCCAAAAACGAATCCGAAATCAGGCGGATGGTCGATCTGCTTCAATCGCATCCGCAGGTAACCTTGCTGCCGCGCACCACCGTCTGGGGCTTCTATGACGGCAACACGCTGGCCGCCACCGAGCGCGTGACCGACCATCTGCGCACCGCGCCCGAAGGCGCCGCGCGCCAGCGGACATGGACCATCCGGGCGGGCCATGTCGCGCTCGCCACGGGCGCGCTGGAACGGCCGATCGTCTTTGCCGGCAACGACCGGCCGGGCGTCATGCTCGCCGACGCCGCCCGACGCTATGCGGCCGCTTTCGGCGTGCTGCCGGGCCGGCACCTGACGGTCTTCACCAACAATGACAGCGCCTATGCGACAGCTCTCGCGCTGCGCGAGGCCGGCGCCAACATCCGCGCGATCGTCGACCTGCGCGCCGAGATCGGCGACGCCGCCCGCGCGCTGGCCGACAGGGCCGGCGGCCGGCTCCTGACCGGGTACGCCGTGATCGGCACCAAGGGCGCCAGGGGGCTGACCTCGGTGTCGGTCGCCCGCTACCGGCACGACACGCAGAGCTTTTCGGGCAGCGCCGAACAGATCGAGACCGATGCCCTGCTCGTCTCGGGCGGCTGGTCGCCGGTGGTCCATCTGGCCAGCCAGGCCGGTGCGAAGCCGGTCTGGGACGATGATCTTCAGGCCTTCCTGCCGCCCGAAAGCCGCGGTCCTTGGTCGGCGCACGGCGCGGCGGCGGGCGATCTCGACTTCGGCGCCGGGCTGTCGCCTTCCCCGGCCCCCGTCTTCGAGATCAGGCACCCCGGCAAGGCGTTCGTCGATTTCCAGCACGATGTGACGGCCGACGATGTGCGCCTTGCCCATCGCGAGGGCTTCCGGTCGGTCGAACATCTCAAGCGCTACACCACCCTCGGCATGGCGACCGATCAGGGCAAGACATCGAACGTGCCGGGCCTTGCCATCATGGCCGACGCGCTCGGCAAGCCCATCCCCGAGGTCGGCACGACGCGCTTCCGGCCGCCCTACACCGCCGCCTCGCTCGGCTCCATCGCCGCCGAGCGGTTCGGCGACCTGTTCCCGCATCGCCTGACGCCGATGCATGACTGGCACGCCCAAAACGGCGCGCGCATGTATGCCGCCGGCCACTGGGACCGGCCCGAGAGCTACAACCGGCCCGGCGAGACGGTCGAACAGGCCTATTTCCGCGAGGCGAGGACCGTGCGCACCGGCGTCGGCCTTGTCGATGTGTCGACGCTCGGCAAGATCGACATACAGGGACCGGACGCGGGCGAGTTCCTCAACCGGGTCTACACGAACGGTTTCGCCAAGCTCGCGGTCGGCAAGGCGCGCTACGGGCTGATGCTGCGCGAGGACGGGTTCGCGATGGACGACGGCACCACCTGGCGCCTTGCCGAAGACCGCTTCCTGATGACGACGACGACGGCGAACGCCGGCAGGGTGATGAGCCATCTCGAACTGTGTCTCGACGTGCACTGGCCCGAACTGCGCGTCCACGTCACCTCCGTGACCGACCAGTGGGCCGGCGCGGCGATCGCCGGGCCGAGATCGCGCGATGTGCTCGCCGCCTGCGTCACCGGCACGGCGGTCGACAATGACGCCCTGCCCTTCATGGGCATCGTTCACGGCGCGATTTCGGGCGTGCCGGTGATGATCTGCCGGCTGTCTTTTTCCGGCGAGATGGCGTTCGAGGTCTATTGCGGCGCCCATCACGGCACCCATGTCTGGGAGGCGCTGCTCGAGGCCGGCAAGCCGTTCGCCATCGCGCCCTACGGGCTCGAGGCGCTCGGCACGCTGCGCATCGAAAAGGGCCATGTCACCGGCGCCGAGATCGACGGGCGCACCACCGCGCGCGATCTGCATCTGGACTGGATGCTGTCGTCGAAGAAACCGTTCGTCGGCTCGGCGATGATGGA
The DNA here is from genome assembly GCF_004331955.1 of Roseitalea porphyridii. Lineage (NCBI taxonomy): Bacteria > Pseudomonadati > Pseudomonadota > Alphaproteobacteria > Hyphomicrobiales > Ahrensiaceae > Roseitalea > Roseitalea porphyridii. Next base: position 2,615,897 of record NZ_CP036532.1, read on the forward strand.
CCGCGAGGGCCTGACCGACGATGCCCGCTGGACGCTGGTCGGCGTCGTCTCGCGCTCGGGCGAAAAGCTCAAGGGCGGCAGCCATGTCGTCGCCGGCGACAGGGACGATCCGGGCCCGAGCCTTGGCCATCTCACCGCCATGGCGTTCTCGCCGGAGATGAACGCCTATGTCGGCCTGGCGCTGGTCGAGGGCGGCGCGAACCGCATCGGCCAGCACCTTTTTGCGACCGATCCGGTGCGCACCGGCACGCACATCCCCATCGAGATCGTCAGCCACCACATGGTCGACCCCAAGGGAGAGCGGATGCATGGCTGAACCGTTCGTCGCAACGCCGGTGATCCTGGAGGCCGCCGAGAGCCCGCTCGCCGGGCACTACGACAATGGCGCGTTCGGCAATCTCGATCATGGCCCGCAGGTCACGCTGACCGAACGCTTTGCGCTTGCCATTTGCGACGTGCACGCCTGGCCGGGCGCCGAGACGAAGACCGCCAACGCCATCAAGCGCGCCTCCGGCGCGGCCGTGACGAAGACGAAGGATGCGGTGGCCGAGACGGCGCAGGCCTTTCAGCACGCGCCGGGCCGCTGGACGGTGATCGCCGGGGACGTCGCCCTGCCCGAAGCGCTCACCAAGGCCGTCGGCGACAATGGCACGGTGGTCGATCTGAGCCACGGCCGCACGGTGCTGCGCGTCGACGGCGAGCAGTCGCGCCGGGTTCTGTCGAAGCTGTTCGCCATCGACTTCCACCCCGACGCCTTCCCGCCGCAAAAGGGCCTTGCGACAAAGCATCACGAAATCTTCGCGCAGATCCAGCGCGTCGGCGAAGATGGCTTCGACGTGATCGTCTTCCGCTCCTACGCCCGCGCCTTCTGGCACGCCTTGACGCGAGCGAGCGAGGAAGTCGGCTACGCGGTGGAGTGACGGGCGCGCCACTCCCTCTCCCCGCCTGCGGGGAGAGGGATGCGAGACCGCGCGAGCAAGGCGAGCGCTGGTCGCAGTTGGGTGAGGGGCGAATGTGCCCAGCCGATCATGACGTCCTCACGCGCGGCCCCTCATCCGAGCGCTCGCTGCGCTCGCGCCCACCTTCTCCCCGCCTGCGGGGAGAAGGACACCGCGCCGACCACTGGGGCCAATGGCCTCGCCACTCCGGCAACAGCCTCAAGATCTCTCTATCGGAGTGAACCCTGATGATGTCAGGCGCTTACGCAGGGATCGCGCACTAGTGGCAATGAACGGTGCCGGTCCGATTGTCCATGTGGCAGCATTGGCCGGGCGGCGAGTTCTTTCGGCATCCGCCGCCATGCGCATTCGCCAGCGAAGGCAGCAGCAGCCCTGCCATCGCGAGACCAAGGATCAAGCTCTTCATCGGAACCCCCTTCTTCTACCTCCGGAAGAGTATCTTCAGTATATACACGCTTTTGGTGTATCAATCAGACTATCGGCTATGGCCTTGGGCTCCTACGCACGCGAAAAGACGACCGCCTTGCGATGGGTGCGATCCCGATCCACACCACCGGGTTGATTCCACCCCCGACGTCCGTGCTAGCCCGGTCACCAACCGATGTCCTGGCAACCGCTTCTCGACCAGCCCTTCATCGTCACCTGGCACGCCTTCGCCGCCATCGCCGCGATCGTGCTGGGCGCGATACAGCTTGCCGGACCCAAGGGCACGCTGGCGCACCGGGTGGTCGGCTATGGCTGGGTCGCGCTGATGCTGTTCATCGCGATCGGCAGTTTCTGGATCCACTCCATGCAGGTCTGGGGGCCGTTCAGCCCCATCCACCTGCTGTCGATCCTGGTCATCGTCACGGCACCGCTCGGCGCCTGGTATGCGCACCGGCATCGGGTGAAGGCCCACCGCGCGACGATGATCCAGCTCTACGCGCTCGCCCTGATCGTCACCGGCCTGTTCACGCTCTGGCCGGGCCGGGTGATGCACGAGGTGGTCTTCGGCTGAACGCGCCGCCTACCGGTAACGCAGCGCGAACGCCTCATAGGGCGCAAGGTTGAGCCGCGGCTCGATCGCGGTGCGCGGGGCGACGTTCGTGATCAGGCATTCGCCCTCGCCCACCAGTTCGTCCGGCGTCTCGAAACCGGTCGCCTCGGCGCTGAAATTGGCGATCACGACGAGCCGTTCACCGTCCAGTTCGCGCGTGTAGGCGAACACGCGCTGATCGTCCTCGGCGACCGGCGCGAAATGCCCCTCGACGATCACCGGCATCCGGCGCCGCAGGCCGGCCAGCGTCCGGTAGTTGGCAGACACCCCGTCCGGGTCGGCGCGGTCGGCGGCGACGTTGATCTCGGCATGGTTCGGGTTCACCTCGATCCACGGCGTGCCGGTGGTGAAGCCGGCCTGCGGCCCGTCCGTCCACTGCATCGGAACGCGCGCATTGTCCCGCCCGCTCAGATTGGCGCCGGCGAGAAAATCCTCCATCGCCAGCCCCTGCGCCATCATTTCGGCGTAGCGGCCCTCGATCTCCAGATCGCGGAACTGGTCGAGCCGCTCGAAGGCGACATTGGTCATGCCGATCTCCTCGCCCTGATAGATGAAGGGCGTTCCCTTCATCAGATGCATGACGATCGCCAGCATCTTCGCCGAGCGCACCCGCCAGCGGCCGTCATCGCCGTAGATCGACACCTGCCGGGGCAAATCGTGGTTGGACAGGAACAGCGAGTTCCAGCCATCGTCGGCGAGCGCCCGCTGCCAGTCGAACAGCACGCGCTTGAAGCGCACCAGATCGAACGGTTTGGGCTTCCACTTGCCGAAAGTCTCGTCCCAGCCCTGGCTGACATGGTTGAACTGGAAGACCATGTCGAGTTCGCCCCGGTCGCGCCCGCAATAGAGCGGCGCGGTCCGCGGCGTCACCGCCCAGCTCTCGCCGACCGAGACCACGTCGCGGCCAGCCAGCGTCTGACGGTGCATCTCCTGAAGATACTCGTGCAGATAGGGGCCCTCCTCCAGCCGGTCCGTATCGACGTCCTTGCCCAGCAGCGAGACGACATCCATCCGGAAGCCGGCGATGCCCCGATCGAGCCACCAGTTCATCATGTCGTGGATTTCGGCGCGCAGGTCCGGGTTCTGCCAGTCGAGGTCCGGCTGATGCGCGCTGAAATAGGCGAAATAGTACTGCCCGACCGCCTCGACCCAGTGCCAGGCCGGCCCGCCGAAGATCGCCGTCCGGTCGTCCGGCGGCCCGCCATCCGGGCCCGGGTCGCGCCAGATGTAGTACGCGTGCTCGGGCGCCTGCCGGCTCGCGCAGGCGCGCCGGAACCAGTCGTGCTCGTTCGAGGTGTGATTGACCACCAGATCCATGACGATGCCGATGCCGCGCGCCCTGGCTTCGGCGACCAGCCGGTCGAAATCATCCAGCGTGCCGAATTCGGGAGCGATGTCCCGATAGTCCGCGATATCGTAGCCATTGTCGCGCATCGGCGAGCGGTAGACCGGCGACAGCCAGATGAAACCGATGCCCAGTTCGGCCAGATAGTCGAGCTTGGAGATGATGCCCGGAATGTCGCCGATCCCGTCGCCATCGGAATCGCAGAAGCTGCGCGGATAGACCTGGTATCCGGTCGCCGACTTCCACCATGGCAGATCGTCGCGTTGCATGGGCCTTGTCCTCCGCTGTCGTGCTGACCGTCCGGCGGCCCGCTAACGCGACACGGCGCGCGGATGCAAGAGGATTATGGCAAAGCGTCCGCCATCGCCTCGGCGCCGGCGACATACGCGGCCTTGACGGCGCGGTCGTCGCCGAGCGTCTGCAGCACGAACAGTTCCTCGGCCAGCGTCTCGGCGCGCTCCATACGCAGCGCCATCGCATCGGTCGCGTGCGCGTCGAGCACGACGAAATCGGCCTCGGTGCCCGCGTCGAGCGTGCCGATTCGGTCCGCCATGCCGATCGCCTCGGCATTGCCGCGCGTGGCCTGCCAGAAGGCGCGGAAAGGATGAAAACGATGCCCCTGAAGATTGAGCACCTTGTAGCCCTCGTCGAGCGTCTTCAGGAGCGACCATGAGGTGCCGCCGCCGATGTCGGTGGCGATGGCATGGCGCACGCCACCGCCCTTGATCCGGTCCAGATCGAAAAGCCCGCTGCCCAGAAAAAGGTTCGAGGTGGGACAGAACACCGCCACCGCCCCGGTCTCGGCCATGCGCCCGATCTCCCGGTCCGACAGATGGATGCAGTGGCCCATCAGGCTTTTCGACGTCAGGAGCCCGAACCGTTCATAGACATCGGTATAGTCGACCGCGTCCGGAAACAGCGCCTCGACCGCTTCGATCTCGCCATGGTTCTCCGACAGGTGGGTCTGGATCAGGCAGTCCGGATGCTCGCGCGCCAGCGCGCCGGCCGCCTCCATCTGCGCGTCGGTCGAGGTCAGCGCGAAGCGCGGGCTGATCGCCACCTCGAGCCGCCCTGCCCCGTGCCATTCGTCGATCAGCGCCTTCGTGTCGTCATGGCCGGTCTGGGCCGTGTCGGTCAGCGCCTCGGGCGCGTTGCGGTCCATCATCACCTTGCCGGTGACAAGCCGCATGTTGCGCGCGGCCGCCTCGGCCAGCAACGCCTGCGCCGAGGCCTTGTGCACCGAACCGAACGCCACCGCCGTCGTGGTGCCGTGCGCCAGCAGCATGTCGCAGAAGCGTTTGGCCATCGCCGCGGCAAACGGCGGGTCGCCATAGCGCTGCTCCTCGATGAAGGTGTAGCTGTTCAGCCATTCGAGCAGCGATCCGGCGTAGGAGGCGACGACCTGGCCTTGCGGGAAATGGATGTGCGGGTCGATGAAGCCGGGCACGATCAGGTGCGGCCGGTGGTCGGTCACCGCGGCGCCGCGATGGTCGGCCGGCAGGTCCGCCCAGTCGCCGGCCCATGAGAGCAGCCCGCCCATGCAGACGAGCGCGCCGTCCTCGATGTAGGTGAACGATGAAAGGTCGTCGGCGCCAAGCGGCTCCCGGTGAAACCACAGGAGCCGCCCGCGCACGATCGAAACCTTCTGCTGCGGCCCTGCGGCCATGCCCCGATCTCCCCCGGTCAAACGGCCGGACTATGGGGGAGATCGAAGGGCATTGAAAGGCCCGTGACCGTCAGCTCCGCACGAGGCTGTCGGTGAAGATCACGTTGACCGGATTGAACCGGATGCGCCGGATCGAGGTGTCGCCGTGCGGGTTGTTGTCGGTCGAGATGTCGTCGCCCAGCGTGTCGCCCAGAAGGCGGATGTCGCGCACCGGCCCGTTGCCGTTGACCGTGACGATCAGCCCGCCATCCTCGGCGGCGCCGATCAGCGCGCAGCCGATCGGCGCGCAGCCCGGCCCGGAACGGAACCGGACGGTCGAGATCGTCGGCGAGGTGATCTCGCGCACGAAGCGGGCGCCGTCGCTGGGCTGCCAGCGCCAGACCTCGAAGGTCAGCGGCCCGATCGAGGTGCGGCTGCCGTCGCCACCGTCCTCGCGGGCCGACATCAGCACCTCGGCGAACACGGCCCGGCCGTTGCGGCCGACGAACAGGCGGGTGCCCACGGTGATGATCGGGCCCTTTCCGTCGAAGTCGCGATCGCCGCGCTCGACATTGGTGGGCACAATCGCCCGGTCGATCGTGCGCGGCTCGATCTGGCCGCGCTCGTCGGCGAGCGTCGGCGAAAGCGTCGCGCCGGCGGCGGCGAGACCGGCCAGACCGGTGAACGCGAGGCGGCGCAGGCGTGCGAAGACAGTGCGGATGCAGGGCGGGCGGTGAACTGTGCTAGTGATGGTCATGGTCGTCTCCTGGGGTCGTTCGGCGACGCGCGACGCGCCGCCTTCATTGACCGCCATGATGGGCCGCGCCCGCCCGGATCGCTGTGCGGACGGTCACAGGCGGAAGCTCCGGCCATGGCAAGAGCGGAAAACCGGCCTATCTGCCGGGTCGATGGCACGAACCGGACGCAAGCAAGCGATGACGCGCGGAAACAAGTCGCACCTGCCGCAGAAGCCGTGCGTCGTGTGCGGACGGCCCTTTACGCGGCGGCGCAAATGGGCGCGCGACTGGGACCGCGTGCGCTACTGCTCGGAACGGTGTCGCCGCGCCCGCGGCAGCCGGAAAGAGGCAGACTGACCTGCCACGCGGCACCGCTGCGGACGCGAGCGCCGCAAGCGACCGTGGCTAGTCTTCCGTCTCGGGCCTGCGGCGCAGCTTCAGCACGCGCGGCACGCGGAACATCAGCGGATGGTCCTTCGCTCCGGCCCGCCCCTCCTTCGGCTCCTCGGCCAGCGCCGGCAGGAAATCGCCGCGCCGGGCCATCTCGAAGGTGTTTTCGACGAGCGGGGCGAACCCGCCGCGATGCAGCGCCGACAGAAAGCCCAGCGTCACCGCGGCACTGCCGGTGAAGACCCAGTTGCAATCCTCGAAATGGCAGTTCACCAGTTCCGGTGGCGGCCCGCCGGCATAGACCAGTTCGCATCGCGCGAACCGGCAGTTGCGGAAACCGGCGCCGTCGAGTTCGATCCGCTCGTCGGCGAACGATTGTCCGTCATGGCGGGTCACGGCCGGTCCTCCTCGTGCGCGGTGAGCGCCTCCGCCGCCGCGGTGAAGCCGGCGAGCGAGACCCCGAGCGTGATCACCTCGCCTTTCACCGAGCGCATGCTGACATTTAGCGTGCGGCCCGCGCGCATCGCGGCGACCATCTGTGCGTCGAGCGGCAGCTGCGCGTAGACGCCGGCCGCATCGCTGGTCCCGATCGCCGCACGCAGCGGCGTGCCGCGCTCGTCCACATCGAGCGCGATACCGGCCGGCAGATCGAGCCCGTGCGGCAGGCGTACCAGGCCGGTCAGCCCGGCGCCTTCGTCGGCCACCCGCAGCACGACCGTCATGACATGGTCGCCGGTGCCCTCGGCGGTCAGGATCTGGGACATCTGGCAGCGGTCCTCGTCGCCGGCGTCGGTCGCGCACTGCACGACCCAGTCGCCATGCACGCCCGGCTCGGCCGCGCCGGCGCGCGTGCCAGGACCGGCGACCGACGCCACCAGCACAAGGCCTGCCGCGACCCGTCGCCGCCGCGCCCTGGTCGATATGCCGCGAATCCCGTTCACCCGCATGTGCCCTGCCCTGCAACCCCGAAGGACGCCAATGGCCGGCACCATGGCGCAAGCCGGCGGCAGCGGCAACGATCCGCCGGTGACATGCATCCAGAGAAAAAGGCACAGGCGACCGGGTGCCGCATCAAGAACGACCCGTATGCTGGCAGCAATCGGTTCCCGTCCATGTCTTCCCCATGTGCCGGCGGGCTTTATCATGTGCCAATTCTGCAACATGCGCGATGATAGAAAGAAAAACCGCTGCATCCACTGGCGCGTAACATGCGGTTAATCTAGCGTCTCTGTGATCCGCAGCGCGATTCCACGGGATTCCGACGTCGTCACGGCCGAAATGGCTCCACGACGCACGAAGACCGAAGCGGGCGATCGCTTGGCGGACGGGTGAGAGCGGCACGATCGATCTCGATGTGGACGCCTTGCCGTCAGGGGGTGAGGCGTGTTGAATTTCGAGGCGTGCATGCGATCGGACGGCTGCGGTCAGGCGGCCGACGCGCGGCCGCTCGATCATCACGTCCGGCGACCGGCCGACCCCAGGATCCGCGCCACGCTGCCACGCCTGACCACCACGGCCTCGCTGACCGCCATCGCGTTCGCCACCGGCACGATCTCCGGCCGGGCGAACGATGCGATCACGGGTATCCTTCCCATCTCCGCCGACGATGATCCGCATCTGGCCGCGCCGGGCAGCACCGTCACGATGGTCGCGGTCGGCGCCGACGACACGCACGACTATCTGCTCGACCTGGGCGGCAGCGGACCGGACACGATCGACAGGCGCATCGCCGCCGCATTCGGCGACGGTGACGAAGCCACCCGCCTGCCGCCACCGCCCGCCGAACGGCCGGTCAGGCAGGACACCGCTCCGGGGGCGGACGCGACACCTGCGCAGGACGGCGCGCCCCGGCAATCGACCTACGCGCTACAGAGCCAAGCCCGCATCGTCAGCGCCTTCTCGCCCGATCGCGGCCCGCTCGCGATCGAGCCCAAATGGGGGCCGTTCATCGATTTCATCGCCCGGCCCGGCTCGCCCTATTCGTCCGGGACGATCGACGTCTTCGCGCCGCTGTTTCAGGCCGATGACTGGCTGCTCTACATCAATGCGGGCGGCACGCTGTCGACGCTCCCCTCCCAGCAGGGCAGCATCGGCGGCGGCTACCGGCAGATCGTGCCGGACTTCCTGTTCGGCCAGGACACGATCCTGGGGGTCTACGGTTTCGTCGACTTCCTCAACACGAAGAACAACAACAGCTTCGTGCAGGGCACGATCGGCGCCGAACTGCTGACCGAGAACTTCGAGTTCCGCATCAATGGCTACCTGCCCGGATCGCGCACCTACGATGTGGGCGGCGTCAGCGCCGGGGCTGTGGCGCTGCAGGGCACCAACGTCATCCTGTCGGGCACGCAGCGGCGCGAGCAGGCCCTGCCTGGCTTCGATGTCGATGTCGGCCTGCGCTTCGAACTCGACCCGGACACCGCCTTCCGCGTTGGTGGCGGCTACTATCGCTTCGAACGCGGCGCCAGCAAGGTGGAGGGCGGGCGCCTGCGCGCCGAGGTGGCGTTCGACGACCCGTTCGGCTTCGACGGGGCGACGCTTGCGGTCGGCGGCGAACTGACCCACGACAACCAGTACGGCACCCAGGGCAACGCGACCATACGCTTCCGCATGCCGCTGGGATCGAACCGCACCTATGGCGACGAGGGCGGCGCATCGGACGGCATCGACGGGCTGATGGTGCGCCCGGTCAACCGCTTCCAGAACATCGTGGCGCCCGAGTTCGACGTGCCGGTCGAGAACGCCGGCCCCCTGACCGACGCGGCGACCGGCCAGACGCTGCAGGTCTATCACGTCGCGCAGACAGCCCAGGGCACCGGCGACTGCTCGAGCGCCCAGAACGCCTGTACCTTCACGGTCGCCCAGGGGCTCGCCGGGGCGGGCGACACGTTCCTTGCCGTCGATATCGCCGGCGACATTGCAGACGTCTTCGCGCTGACCGCCGACCGGCAGCGGGTCGTCGGCGCCGGCGATGCGGGCACGGTTTCGGTGCCGCTGACCGACGCGCTCAACTCGGTTCTGACGCTCGGCGGCCTGGGCGGCCGTCCCACCGTCGCCGGCGTCAATTTCGGGGCAACCGACAGCCCCTATCTGGCCGGCATCGCCACGAACGGCGCCGCCGGGATCGGCGGCAACGGCTTCACCGGCACAGCGACGATCATGGACGTGCGCACCACAGGCGGCGGGCTGGCGCTCCAGAACAGCGCCGCGACCGTCAACGTGTCCGGATCGCGGTTCGATGGCGGAGCGGGGTTCGGCGTGTCGCTGACCAATCTGGGCGGCGCCTTCACGATGACCGGCAGCACGGTCACCGGCAGCGGCGGCAGCGTCCGCATCGAGGGCGGTAACGGCGCGATCAGCCATGATGGCGCGATCACCCAGACCGGCGCGGCGAGCGCCGTCGACATCCGCAACCGCACCGGCGGCGCGGTGACCTTCGGCGGGCCGGTCACCGCCAACACCGGCGCGGCGACGGCCATCAATCTGCAGAACAATGCCGGCACCATCGCCTTCGGCGGCAATCTCGACATCGATACGACCACCGGCACCGGCATCCACCTGAACGGCAACACGGGGCCGGTCAACTTCGGCGCGATGACGCAGATCGACGTCGCCGGCGCCGGCACCGGCGTCGATTTCCAGGGCACCACGGGCGGCGCGGTCGGTTTCGCCGATCTCGACATCGCGCTGTCGGGCGCCAACGTCACGGCGTTCGACCTTGCCGGCGCCATGATCAATGCCAATGTGACCGCGACCGATTTCGACGTGTCCTCGACGACCAATGTCGGCACGACGGGCATCGATCTGTCGGGGACCACGGGTCCGGGCACGATCCGGCTCGGCGACATGAACGTCGCCGGCCAGAGCGCCTCGATCGCCGGCGTCGATGTCGGCGTCCGGTTCAGCGCCGCATCGAACGCCACCTTCGTCTTCGGCGACGGCGAGAGCCCGACGGACCGGGGCTCGACCATTTCGGGCACGACCGCGATCGCCAACGGCTCGGCGGCGACGAACGGCTCCTATGATTTCGACGATGTCGCCTTCACCGGCACGCTCGATTTCACCGCCGCCGGCGGCGGCGATCTGGTCTTCGTGGCCGCCACGGCGACGGGCGACGGTTCGGGCTCGGACGTCGACAACCGCGCCAATGTCATCACCGCCGACGCGATCGTCGCCGCAAACACGACGTTCGTCCTGATCAATGACGGCGCGGCGATCGACGATGTCGACGGCTTCACCCTGTCGAACGACCAGACCATGGCCTCGTTCGGCAACGGCCGCACGTTCGCCAGCGCGGGCCTGATCATCCCGGCCAGTTTCTCCGGCGTGCCGGGCGGCGGCGCGGCGATCACCGATCCGACCGGCAACGGCGCGGCGGTGCTCACCAACACCGGCGCCGGCGACACGCTGACAGCGCTCGGCGCGGTGACGACGCAGGACTTCATCATCGAGAATGCGGCCGGCGGCGACGGTCTGGCGGGAACGGGCGCCATCGGCATCACCTCGACCGGGCTGACGATCCGCAACATCACGGCCGGTCAGGGCATCGATCTGGACAATGTCACCGGTACGGTGACGCTCGATGACACGACGGTCGCAACGACGGTCAGCAACGGCGTCGACATCGCCAATTCCACCGTTTCCTTCACCGGCGATCTCGACATCGATACGACCACCGGCACCGGCCTGAACGTCACCGGCGGTTCGACGGTCGGCGTCGCGGCGGCCGGCATGCAGACCATCGATTCGACGGCGGGCGTGGCGCTCGACATGGCGATCGCGACGATCGGCGCCGGCGGTGTCAATCTCGACACCGTGTCCGGCACCGGCGGAACGCGGGCGATCAACCTGACCGGTGTCACGACCAGCGCCGGCAACGGGATCAACATCGGCCGGGCAAATGCGCTCAATAACACCGTGCAGGGCATCGCGATCGACGACGTGACCGGCGCCGGCGGGGTGACGATCGTCGCCGCCGACATCGACAATCCGACCGGCCGCGGCATTGCGATCACGGGCACCAACACCGGCGCGACGTTCAGCATCGGCACCGGCACGTCCGGCGGCCTGACGGGTCTGAGCATCGATGGCGGCACGATCGGCGTGTTCCTCAACCAGAACGGCGGCAATATCAACGTCGGCACCGGGACGGGCTTCGTCCGGATCGGTGAAACGACGGCCCCGACCGTCGCCGGCGTCGACAATGATGTCTCCAACGCCGGCGAGGCGCTGAACGTCGGCAACGCCACCAACGCGTCACGGATCAATTCCGGTGGTCGCGGACTGGATCTGTTCGGCCGCCCGACGCTGACGGTCACCAACCTCGACATCACCAATGCCGGCACCGAGGGTGTCCATCTCGCCAATTTCGGCGGGACCGCGACGTTCGACGATCTGACCATCCAGGGGATCGGCGGCGCGAGCAATGCCGTCAACATCGTTCAGGTCAACGACACGAGCACGCTGACGTTCAACGATCTGGTGATCGGCGGTTTCGACGGCGGCGCGACCGGCGGCGGCATCGTCGCCAATGTCAGCGGCGCCGGATCGACCAGGATCGCCTTTGGCGGGACGACGAACACGATCACCGCGCCCGGCGCGGCCATCGACGTCGACAACACGTCCGGCAACGCCGCCTCGGTGGTCCTGGGGCTCGACAATCTCGCCCTGACGCGCGCGACGGCCGGCTTCACGCTCGACGTGGACGGCGGGGCGACAGACGGCGCAACCGTCGTAACGTCTCTGAACGGCCTGACCATCATCGGCAACGGCACCAGCGGCGGCGCCCTGTTCGACCGGGTCACCTTCGATGCCGATACCGGCACAGCCGGCATCCAGCAGGTGACGGGCACCGGCACCACGCAGATCGGTCAGGGCGTCGGCGCGCGGGTCGTCGGCGATGGCCTGTCCCTTCTGGTGCCGACCGGGGATCTGGCGCTCGGCACGGTCGATATCTTCAACACCGGCGGCACGGGCCTCGAGGTCGACACCAAGACCGGCGGTCCGACCGTTTTCACGCTGGGCACGACCGGCGGAACGGTCGACACGGCCGGTGGACCGGCGCTGTTCCTCGATCCGCTGACCACGGCCATGACCCTCAACGCGGTCACGTCGACCAACAGCGCCGCAGCCCTTGGCGCAACGGGCGCAGGCGCCAGCGGCAACGGCACGGGCATCACGCTCGACCAGGTCTCGGGCACCTTCACCGTGACGGGCACGACGACGATCACGGGTGCGGCGGACGACGCCATCCTGCTGACGGGCAATGCCGGCTCCATCGGCTTCGGCACGGTGGCGATCGCCATGGACACCGGCGCGGGCACGGCGGGCATCGACGTCGAGGGCGCGAACGGCGCCATCACCTTCGGCACGACCACGATCACAGCCGTCGGCGGGGCCGCAAACCAGACCGGCATCGATCTTTCCGGCGCGATGCTGAACGGAACCGTCGCGTTCCAGTCGGCGGCGATCAGCGGACCGGACACATCGACCACCTCGATCGGCATCGACCTGACCGGCGTGACCGGCAACCAGCTGGTCAACATCGGCAGCCAGCTGAACCCGGACACGGGGCCGTCCAGTTCGATCACCGACCTGCATCGCGGCGTGGTGATCGACAACACGGCGGCGGTGCAGTTCACCTTCGGCGACGGCGAGAGCGCCGACGATACGGGCTCGTCGATCAGCGTCAACGGTCAGGCCGGCGCCTTCACCGTCGATGTCGCCGGCGGCACGCTGCCCGCCTCCAGCTTCGATTTCAACGATGTCGTCTTCACCGGCAACGCGAACCTGCCGGCTGCCGCGGGCGCGGTCACTTTCGTGTCCGAGACCGGTGGCAACATTGCCGCGAACACGCACAATCTCAGCCAGTCGCTGAACACCATCACGGTCGCCGATGCGGAAGCCTTGGCCAACACCGGACAGACCTTCGTCTTCGTCGCCCACACGGGCGCCGGCACGATCGATGTGGGTGTCGCGGTCAATGGCGGCGGCGCGGACGGCTTCACGCTGAAGGACGGTCAGTCGCTCGACGGGTTCGACGATGGCCGCCAGATCGCGTTCGGCACGATCCAGCCGGCCAATGTCGAGGGCAATCTGGGCGCTGTCGGCGGGCTCGTCACCCAGGACACGGTGATCGCCAGCAACTCGGCCGGCGGTGCGACCTCGATCGTGGCGACGGCGGCCGGCGCCGGCAATTCGACCATTCGCAACACCGTGTTCGACGGCACGGGCCTTGGCGCGGGCGACGCGGCGATCTCGGTCAGCGGCGCGGCCAACGCGGTCACGGTCAACAATGTCGAGATCACCAATGTCGGCGCCGGCGCGACGGCGGTCCTGCTCGACAACAATGCCGGCGGCGTCGCCCTCACCGATGTCGACCTGGTCGGACCCAATGCCGGCGCTGCGCTCGGCATCGACGCGGGCACGGGTTCGACGGCGGCGATCACGGTCGATGCCGCTTCCGACATCGACGGCACGACCGGGACCGTCGTCTCGATCGGCGCGGGCGGGCGGAACGTCACCATTGGCGGCGCCATCGCCGCCGCCGGCAACACCGACAACGTCATCGATATCGCCGGCCAGTCCGCGGGGACGATCCAGTTCGGCGCGGTGACGTCGTCGACGGCGACGGGCGACAGCGTCATCGAGGTGACAGGCCAGACCGGCGGCACGCTTTCGTTCGGCAACGTGGCGATCACCGGCTACGGCAACGCGGGCACCGACACCGCGATCGAGCTTGCCGGGTCGGGCGGCACGGCGACCTTCACCGATGTCGACATCACGACGACCAACGGCGCCGGCTTCTCGGCGACGGGCGCCGGCCTGACCGTGGCGGCGAATTCGGGCGACATCAACGCGGCGGGCGGCGCGGCGGTCAACCTGACCGGCGTGCGGGCGCTCAACTTCGCGCTGACATCGGTCACCGGCAATGGCGGCGGCGCCGTCGGCAACGGTCTGGTGCTCAACAATCTCGGCGCGAACTCGGGCTTCTCGGTCGCCGGCGCGACGACGCTCGACAACTATACCGGGTTCGGGCTCAGCATCGCCAACCTGGCGCAGAACGGACAGACCCTCGCCTTCGGCGCCGTCAACATCAACACGACCGTCGGTCAGGTTGACCCCGGCGGAGACGGCATCGGCATCGACACGATTTCGGCGACGGGCACCGATATCGACTTCGGCGCGGTCACGATCGGCAATGCCACCAACGGCTCCGGCACGGGCATCGCGATCGAGGACATCACCAACGCGGCGACCGGCTTCGATCTCGACTTCGGCTCGCTGTCGCTGAACAACCTGTTGCTGGGGCTTGTCGTCGACGATTTCGACGCGCCGGGCGCATCGACGATAACGGTGGCCGGGACGACCAACATCACCGCCAACCAGTTCGACGCGATCCGGATCATCAATTCGGACGGCGACATAACCTTCGGCGGGCGCACGACCATCATCAACGGCGGTGCGGCCGCAGGTGCCGATGGCATCGATCTGGGCACCAGCGCCGGCGGCGCCAACACCGGCGCCTACACGTTCAACGGCCTCGACGTCACGGTCAATGGCGCCGGGGCGTTCGGCTTCCGGGCCACCGATTCGGGCACGGTCACGATCAACGATCCGGGCGGCAACAACCAGATCACCTCCAACAACGGCACGGCGGTGTTCATCAACCCGACGGTCGCCAACATCACGCTGCAGAACGTCACGTCGACGAACGCCACCGGATCGGGCGTCGACCTGACGCTGGCGGCGGGATCGAACTTCACCGTCAACGGCACAACGGCCGTCACCGGCTCGGACGAGGCCGGCGTGGAGATCACCAATTCGGGCGGCTCGACCGTTTCGCTCGGCACGCTCACCATCGACAATGACGGCGCCGCCGCGGACGGAGCCGGCCTGTTCGTCAATCAGGCCGGCACCGGGACGCTCAATCTCAACGTGACGACGGGCACGATCGCCAGCGGTAATGACGAAGCGATCAATCTGTTCAACACGTCCACCGGCGGCATCGCCCTCGGCGTCACGCTGACCAGCGTTTCAGTGAACGGGGCCGCCGAAGGCATCAACATCGTCCGTACGAACGGAACGATGTCCGGCTCGCTGAACACCGGGGCCGGCGGATCGATCACCGGCACGACAACCCGCGCGATCAACGTCAACGGCGGGACGGAAACGGTGACGATCGGCCAGTCCGTGACCACGGCGGGCGGGGAAGCCGTACGCGTCTCCAACAAGACAGGGGGTTCATTCACCCTCTCGGGCAACATCAACCACGCCGGCGGCGGCCAGGGCGTCGTCGTCAGCAATACGTCCGGCGGAACCGTCACAACCTTTTCGGGAACGTCGAAGGTCATCAACGCCGGCACCGCCAACGGCGTCAACCTCACCGGCAACACCGGCGCGACGATCAACTTCACCAATGGCGGGCTCGACCTGGACACCACGTCCGGTACCGGCTTCGGCGCGTCGGGCGGTGGCACGGTCAATGTGTCCGGCGCCAACAACACGATCCAGACGACCAGCGGCAGCGCCCTGGTCCTGGACAATGTAACGATGGGCGCCACCTTCGCCAGCGTCGGAGCCAGCGCGCTCGCCGGCGCCAACGGCATCGACCTTCAGAACACGTCCGGCACTCTGACGGTCCAGGGCGGCACGATCACGAACACGGCGGCCTCCACCGCAATCAGGATCGGCGCCGTGGGGACGAATGCCAGCGGCGGCAACGCGACGACCAATATCGCCACCAACGTCAATTCGTCCGGGGCGACGGGCGTGGCGGCCGACATCAGCGAACTTACCGGCGGCTCGGTCACGCTTTCGGGCAATTTCACCGACGACAACGCCTCGGGCGGCGCGTTCCGCGTCCGCCAGATCAACAACGGCACGGCGGCGACCGTGACCTTCTCCGGTGCAACCAAACAGGTCAGCACGGCCAACATCCTGGCTGTTCAGGTCGCCGCCAACACCAATGGAACGGTCAATTTCACCAATGGCGGGCTCGACATCGACACCACGTCCGGCACCGGCTTCGGCGCGTCGGGCGGTGGCACGGTCACGGTCCAGGGCGCCGGCAACACGGTGACCTCGACGACCGGCACCGCTGTCACCATCACCGACACGACGATCGGCGCGGCAGACGTGACGTTCCAGAGCGTGTCGGCCAACGGTGCGGCCAACGGCATCCTGCTCGAAAACACCGGCACGACGGGTGCATTCACCGTAACCGGCGACGGCACGACCACCGGCGGCGTTCTCAACCGGAACGGGACCGGCGGCACCATCCAGAACACCACGGGAGACGCGGTGTCGCTGCTCAACGCGTCGAACGTCACCCTGCGTCAGATGAACATCATCAATGCCGGCGATGCCGGGATCGAATCCTCCGGCGGCGGCACCTTCACGCTCTCGGCGCTTTTGATCCAGAATCCGGCCGCAGACGGCATCCGCGCGGTCAACCTGACGGGCGTCAACCGGCTCGACAATGACAGCTTGATCACCCAGTTCAACGGCGCGAACGCCAATGGCCTGGAGGTCGACAACAACAACACCAACCTGACCTCGTTCACGGTCGACGACAGCACCTTCTCGAACGCCACCAGCGCGGCTGCGGCCCTGTTCTTCCGCTCGCGCGGCACCTCCAACATGGCGCTGACGGTCCGGAACCAGAGCAGCTTCACCGGCCTGTTCAGCACCGCAATCCAGAGCGTCGCCGGCGATCTTCCAGGTTCGACGGGCACGCTGACGACCACGATCCAGAACTCGGCCTTCACCAATGCGGCCGCCAACGGCACGGGCAACATCTTCCTGACGTCGAGCGCCGGCGCCACGCACATTTTCACGATCAGCGGCAACACGCTCGACGATCTCACCAAGACGGCGATCACAAGTGCCGGCGTGATCCAGCTCAACCTCAGCGGGGTGACGAACGGCGCCACGCTCGCCGGCACGGTCGACAACAACGACATCGTCGACACCAACGGTCGCGGCGCGATCTTCGCCATTCACGATCCCGCAAACACGTCGACAACCGCCGCGAACACGCTTGACGTCGCGATCACCAACAACCGCATCGACAATGTGACGAGCAGCGTCGACGCGATCAGCATGAACATCCAGAACCCCGTTGCGGCCGCGACGCCCGGTACGCACAGCCTGACGATCAGCAACAACCAGATCGGCCAGGGCAACAATGGCGGCACGGCCGGCAATGTGAGCCCCTCGCGCCAGGTGATCGAAGTCGTGGTCTCCGAGGGCGAACGGCTCGATGCGCTGGTCCAGAACAACACGATCACCACCACCGCCGCGGCCGACCTGTTCAGGGCGGCGGGCATCGAGATTGGCGGGCGGTCCGGCACCCTCAATCTGACGGTCACCAACAACACCTTCACCCAGAACAACGGCGCCGGCGACAACATGGTGATCGAGAGCCTCAACGCCGCCGGCGGAACGGTCTGCGCCAACATTTCCGGCAACGCGCTGGCCGGAACTGCGACGAACATCGATCTCGACATCGTGACCGCCGGCGCCCTGAACGTGCCCCAGGCGAACGCCGCCGCCGTCAGCGCGGCGAACGGAGGTGCCACCGTCAACGCCTCGGCCGGCGTCAGTTTCAACCAGCCCGTCTGCCCGACGCCGTGATCGCCGCCCGATACTGACCAGGCCAGCGGCGGAAATGCCCGCTCCAAGCATTGACTCCGGCAAGGATAGCTGCGTTACTGATCAGATCACACCGATCGATGTCATGCGATTGTAATACATCGGATCTTGACTTGCATTGCGCAGTAATCCGGAGGCCCGATGTCGGAACCGTTTCTTGCCGAAGTCCGGATCGTCGGGTTCAACTTCGCGCCGCGCGGCTGGGCTTTCTGTGACGGCCAGATCCTGCCGATAAACCAGAACCAGTCGCTCTATTCCCTGCTCGGCACCACCTATGGCGGCGACGGCCGCACGTCCTTCGCGCTTCCCGACCTCAGGGGCCGCACGCCGATCCATGTCGGCCGCTCCAATGGCGGTCAGTTCCACACCGAAGGCCAGAAGAGCGGCGAGGAAACCCACACGCTTTCGGCCAACGAGATGCCGCAGCACACGCACACGCTCGAGGGCACCAACCAGACCGGCTCGGCGATCGACCCCGGCGGGCATCTTCTGGCCGAAAGCCCGGTCCTCGCCTACGGCGCCTATTCCGCCGCCTCGGCCACCGCGATGGGGCCGGGCACGGTCACCAATGTCGGCGGCGGCCAGGCGCACGAGAACATGCAGCCCTGGCTCGCCCTGAATTTCTGCATCGCGTTGCAGGGGCTTTTTCCCTCGCGCAACTGACCGCCCAGGAGGCCAAGGCCATGTCCGAACCGTTCGTCGGCGAAATCCGGATGTTCGCGGGCAACTTCGCGCCGCGCGGCTGGGCATTCTGCGACGGGCAACTGCTCGCGGTCAGCCAGAACGACGCGCTGTTCTCGCTGCTCGGCACCATCTATGGCGGCGACGGGCGCACGACCTTCGGCCTGCCGGACCTGCGCGGCCGCCTTCCGATCCATGCCGGGCACGGACCCGGCCTTTCCGAACGCCGGCTCGGCGCCAAGAGCGGCGCCGAAAAGGTCACCCTCACCGTCAACCAGCTGCCCAGCCACACCCATCCGTTGCAGGCCTCGACCGGCGCGGCGGTATCCCGGCAACCGGCCGGGCAGACGATGGCCACGGCGGAAGGGTCGATCTATTCGCGCACCACCGCCCCCGAGATGCTGTCGAGCGATTCCATCACCAACACCGGCGGCAGCCGATCGCACACCAATCTGATGCCGTTCCTGTGCGTCCATTTCATCGTGGCGCTGTTCGGCATCTATCCGAGCCGGCATTGAGGAGAGGCCCATGTCCGAACCCTTCGTCGCCGAAATCCGCATCTTCGCCGGCAACTTCGCCCCGCGCGGCTGGGCGTTCTGCAACGGCCAGCTGTTGCCGATCGCGCAGAACACGGCCCTGTTCTCGCTGATCGGCACGACCTATGGCGGTGACGGGCGCTCCACCACGGCGCTGCCGAACATGGAGGGCCGCGCGCCGATGCATCCGGGCCGCGGACCGGGCCTGACCACGCGCCGGCTGGGCGAGCGCGGGGGCGCCGAGACGGTGACGCTGACCGAGGCGCAAATGCCGCAGCACCACCACACGCTGACCGGATCGGCCGACGACCGGGTGCTGTCGGTCAATCCGGGCGGCAATTATCTGGGCGCGGGAACCGCCCTTTATGCGCCGTCGAGCGCCCAGCGCGCGCCGATGGCGGCGCAGGCGCTGCCCGAGACCGGCGGATCGCAGGCGCACAACAACATGCAGCCCTACCTGACGATAAACTTCATCATCGCGCTGGTCGGGCTCTACCCGTCGCGCAGCTAGCGCATACCGAGGAGCGCGACCATGAGCAGCGCCGAACGCACCGAGATCGCCATCCAGGACGAGGCTTTCCTGCCTGACGGCGAGACCGACCACACCGAAACCCCGTTCGCCGAACTGTCGCGCCTGATGGTGGTCGCGATCGATTCCGGCCAGGCCGACAAGCTCGTCTGGACCGCGCAGACCGGCCCGAACGCGCCGTGGAGCGGCACGTGGACCGCGATATCCGACACCGCCTATCTGGTCATGGCCACCGGGGTGACGACCGACGGCCGCGTCGCCATCGCCGCCCAGACCGCAACCGATCCGGCGGTCCACTACATCGACGAGGCGCCGCAGGGGCCGGGCGGCGCCGAACGCTGGAACGCCGCCGTCGATCTGGGCCTGCCGGACGGTGTCGACGGGCTGGTGCAGCTGGTCATGACCCGCGATGCGGGCGGCCGGATCGAGATTTTCGGCGTCGACGGAACCACCGGCACCGTCTGGTTCATCTACCAGAATCCCGACAGGATCGTCGACAAGACCGAACAGATCACCCCGCCCGGCCAGAGCGAACCGGTCACTGTGCACGTCAAGGTGCCCGAACCGCCGGAGCAGCCCTGGAGCGCCTGGCAGGCGCTGACCGGCGACGGCATCGGGCGGCTGACGATCGTCAAC
This sequence comes from Roseitalea porphyridii, assembly GCF_004331955.1. Classification (NCBI taxonomy): domain Bacteria; kingdom Pseudomonadati; phylum Pseudomonadota; class Alphaproteobacteria; order Hyphomicrobiales; family Ahrensiaceae; genus Roseitalea; species Roseitalea porphyridii. Next base: position 2,636,046 of record NZ_CP036532.1, read on the forward strand.
AATGCCGACGGCCGGATCATGCTCGTCGCGACCGGCACGAACCCGGACGCCACGCCGGTCTATGTCAACCAGCAGATGCGGCCGGTCGCGCTCACCGCCGCCCAGTGGTCCGGCTGGACCCGGATCGACGATGCCGCCAGCGGAACCGCCGGCTCGCAGCCGGCCGCCGTGCTCGACCGCGAAGGCGCGGTCAACATCTTCATGGTCGGCGATCTGGCGCAGGTCGTCCAGATCCGCCAGGACCCGCCGGGCGGCAAGGAGTGGTCGGCCTGGGCCCGGCCGGGCATGACCAGGACCGTGATGTTCAACGTCACCGCCGCCTTCGACGGCAACGGGCTGCTCGTGCTGGCCGGGATCGGCGAACATGGCGAACTGTTCACCAACCTGCAGGTGGACGCGCTGCGCCAGCAGTGGCTCGGCTGGCAGCAGGTCGGCAAGGTGCCCGGCTTCGGCCTGTTCATGATGGACTACAACGCCGACGGCCGGCTCGCCCTGTTCCAGAGCGACAGCCGCGCCCGCAGCCTGTCCTTCGTCGATCAGTACACGGTCGATTCGACGAGCTGGAACGCCGCCTTCACGCAACTGGCCGCCGAAGGCATCGTCACCTACGGCGTCGTGCGCGACCTGACGCCGCCGGGCGCGGGCTGAATGGCCGGTCGTGGCGGTGCCAAGGCGACGGCGCACGGCCTCGAACGGCCGCTTCCGGCGATGCCGCGAGCGACGGCGCGCGGCCTGAACTTTCGCCCGATCGCGACTTCCGACATGAGGTTTCTCGCCGACCTCTACGCCGCCGGTCGCGCCGGGGAAGTCGCCCCCCTGCCCTGGAGCGCCGAGCAGAAGGCCGCATTCCTGCGCATGCAGTTCGAGGCGCAGCACGCCTACTACATGGCTCACTATCCGGACGCGCACTGGCTGATCGCCACGATCGCCGAACGGCCGGTCGGGCGGCTCTATCTGGAATGCTGGCCGTCCGAGGTGCGGATCATCGACATCGCGCTGCTGCCGGACGCGCGCGGCATGGGGCTCGGCACGGCGATGCTGGAGGATGTGATGGCCCTCGCCGCCGACGCGGCCAAGGGCGTCGGCATCCATGTCGAGCACGCCAACCGCGCCCGGCGGCTCTACGAGCGGCTCGGGTTCCGCCAGGTGGCCGATCAGGGCGTCTACGCGCTGATGCGGTGGGAGCCGCCCCCCGTCAGGTGAACACGGCCTCGTAAAGCATGCCGTCGCCATCCGGGCCGAGCGGCACGAGAAAGATGTCGGCGCGCTCGTCGGCGCCGAAGGTCAGCCGGTGGATCGCCTGTTCGACCACCGGTTCCCGCGGGCCGCGAAACACCACCGAAAAGGCGCCGCCCTCGCGCGACGAGGTGCCCATCGCGTTGATCTCCGCGATGGTCAGCGCCATCGTCTCGCCGCCCGCCTCGAGCGTGACGGGACCGTTGCGGCGCGCCTCGAAGTGTTCGCTCGTCAGCCTGTCGATCTCGGACATCTCCGCCATGCCGGTCCCTCCCCGTCTTCTTTCCGTTCAAAGATACAGTCCGGGCAGCCGCGACGCACGCCCTTTCCGGCCCCTCAGCGCACGAGGATGGCGCGGAAATCGTTGACGTTGGTGCCGGTCGGACCGGGCGCGAACAGATCGCCGAGCCGTTCGAACGCCGCATAGGCATCATTGCGCGCAAGGAAGGCCCGCGGGTCGCCGCCCGCCGCGCGCAGCCGGGCGATGCTCCCACCATCGGCAAACGCGCCCGCATTGTTCTCGGACCCGTCGATCCCGTCCGTGTCGGCCGCCAGCGCATCGACGCCCTTGAGCCCGTCGATCACCGTCGCCAGCGCCAGCAGGAACTCGCTGTTGCGCCCGCCCCGGCCCTCACCGCGCACGGTCACGGTGGTCTCGCCGCCCGACAGGATCACCACCGGCCTGCGGAACGGCCGGTCGCGCAGCGCCACCTCGCGGGCCAGCGCCCCGTGCATCAGCCCGATGTCGCGCGCCTCCCCCTCGATCGCATCGGACAGGATCGCCGCCTGAAGACCGCGCGCCCGCGCCGCTTCCGCCGCCGCCTGAAGCGACAGCCCCGCCGAGGCGATGACATCGACATGATGGCCGGCGAGGCGCGGATCGTCCGGCGTCGGGCAATCGTCGGGACCTTCGGCGATGTGCCTGGCGATCGCTTCGGGCAGGTCGAGCCCGTAGGCCTCGATCATGGCCAGCGTCTCGGCGCGGCTCGTCGCATCGGCCACGGTCGGCCCCGAGGCGACCTGCGCGGGATCGTCGCCCGGAATGTCCGAGACGATCAGGCTGACGACCCTCGCCGGATGGGCCGCGACGGCGAGCCGGCCGCCCTTGATGCGCGAGAAGCGCTTGCGCACCGCGTTCATCACCGAGATCGGCGCGCCCGAGGCGAGCAGCACCTCGTTCAGCGCGATCTCGTCGGCGAGCGCGAACCCGGCCGGCGGCGCCGGCAGCAGCGCCGAGCCGCCCCCGCAGACGAGCGCCACGACCAGATCGTTCTCGGTCAGCCCCTCGACCGCCTCCAGCAGGCGTTGCGCGGCGACAAGCCCCGCCTCGTCCGGCACGGGATGGTTCGCCTCGATCACCTCGATCGTCTCGCAAGCAACCGCATAGCCATAACGCGTGACGACGACGCCCTCGACCGGCCCGTCCCAGGCGCGCTCGAAGGCGCGGGCCATCTGGGCCGCCCCCTTGCCGGCGCCGACGACCACGGTGCGGCCGCGCGGCCGGTCCGGCAGATGGGCCGGGATGCGCAGCTCCGGATCGGCGGCCGCGACCGCCGCCTCGAACAGGTGCGTCAAAACGCTGCGCGGTTCATCGACACTCGTCATCTATTTCCTTCCGGCAGGTCCCCGGCCGGGGGCCCACGAAAAATTGCGGTGAACAATCGTAAACTTATCCCATTATCGTGTAATGGGCTTGCGAACGCGGCGTCCAGCCGCTTGTGTGGGACAGAGTATGGCGTTGCCAGGATCGGCAGGACGGAAAAGGGCGATCGCGAGGCGTGCGGCAGCGGTCGCCGTCGGCGCCCTGACGCTCGCCGTCCCGGCGCGTCCGGCCGCCGCGCTCGAACTGTTCGGCCTGTGCCTGATCGGCTCCTGCCGCGCCGAGGAGCCCGGCAACGGCCTGATCGACCCCAAGCCCTACGACGCCGAACTGACCGTCACGGTCGACGATCCCGACCTCGAGAGCGCGCTGCGCGGCGCCTCGGCGCTGATCGGCGGCAGCGGCGAGCCGGCCGCCGGCTCGGCCGGGCTGCTGTCGCGCGCCCAGGGCGACTACCGCCGGCTTCTGGCCGCGCTCTACAACGAGGCGCGCTATGGCGGCGAAATCTCGATCCGCGTCGACGGCCTCGAAGTGGCCGACCTGCCCGTCGGCTATGAATTTGACGACGGGGCCCTGTTTTCGATCTCGGTGGCGCCGGTGTCGCCGTTCACCTTCTCGCAGACCGCAATAGACAATCCGCCGCCCCCGACTTCCGATCCGCGCGACGCCGTCGAGGACCCGGCCGACATCGGTTTCGCCCCCGGCCTTCCCGCACGCGCCAGTGTCGTTCGCCAGGCCGGCGAACTGACCGTTCAGGGCTGGCGCCAGCAGGGCCACCCCAAGGCGGCGGTCGTCGACAGGAGCGCGGTCGCCAACCATCCCGAACGCACGCTGGCCGTCGCGCTCGGCGTCGAACCGGGCCCGCGCGCGGTCTACGGGCCGGTCAGCGTGACCGGCGCGGAGCGCATGAAGCCCGGCTTCATCGCCGCCCAGACCGGCATCGATCCCGGCCGCGAGTTCGACCCGGACGATCTGGAGCGGGCGCGCGAGCGGCTGCGGCGGCTCGGCGTGTTCAGCTCCGCCGCCGTCAACGAGGGCGAGAGCGTCGGCCCGGACGGCACGCTGCCGATCGAGGTCGCCGTCGACGAGCGCAAGCTTCGCCGCATCGGCATCGGCGCCGAATACTCCACCGTCGAGGGGTTCGGTGCGAGCGCCTACTGGCTGCATCGCAACCTGTTCGGTCGCGCCGAACGGCTCAGGATCGAGGGCGAGGTCGGCGGCATCGAAGGGGTCGACCCGACCGACTACGACTATCGCCTCGGCGCGACGCTCGGCCTGCCGGGCCGCTTCACGCCCGACACCGATCTCGAACTGTCGGCGGTGGCCGAACGGCAGGTTCTGGACGCCTACACCCGCACCGGCGGCGACGTCGAAGCGGGCGTGACCCACTACGCCTCGCCGATCCTGACCTACACCGGCTCGCTGTTTGCCGGCTACGCCGAGTTCGAGGACGGGTTCGGCACGCGTCGCTTCGGCCTGATCGGCGCATCGGCCGGCTTTGAGCGCGACACGCGCGATGACGAACTCGACCCGACCTCCGGCACGTTCCTGTCGGCCACCGCGACCCCGTTCTACGAGTGGGAGTTCGGCAATTCCGGCATCAAGCTGGAGGGCGAGGCCCGCGCCTATCTCGGCCTCGGCGCCGATTCAGGAACCGTGCTCGCCGGGCGGGCGCGCGTCGGTTCGATCCTCGGTCCGGGCGCCAGCCAGCTTCCGCCCGACCTTCTGTTCTTCGCCGGCGGCGGCTCGTCGGTGCGCGGCTACGCCTTCCGGTCGATCGGCGCGGGCGGCCAGATGACGGTCGGCGGTCGCTCCCTGCTGGAGGCCAACGCGGAAATCCGCCAGGACATCACCGAGCGCATCGGCATCGTCGGTTTCGCCGACGCGGCCATAGTCGGTTCCGGCAGCACGCCGGGCAGCGGCGGCAGCCCACTCGTCGGCGTCGGCATCGGCGCGCGCTACGACACCGGGCTCGGCCCGATCCGCGTCGATGTCGCGCTGCCGCTGAACAAGCGCCCGCAGGACGGCGACTTCGCCCTTTACGCCGGCATCGGACAGGCGTTCTGAGATGAAGCGGTTCGTCTGCATATCGCTCGCGCTTTTGAGCCTCTTCGCGCCCGCCGGCGCTGCCATTGCACAGCAGGACGAGGAGGCCGAGCGCTCGCGCTTTGTCCGTTTCGTCGAGGACCAGATCTCATCGCCCAACATGCAGATCCGGCTGATCGGCCTCGAAGGCACGCTGTCGCGCGATGTCAGCCTCGAACGCATCACCATCTCCGACGAGGAAGGCGTGTGGCTGACTATCGAGGCGCCGCGCTTCCGCTGGAACCGGTCGGCGCTTCTGCGGCGCAACCTCGTCATCAACGAACTGTCGGCCGAATCGCTGACCTTCCCGCGCCGGCCGGTCGCCGACGAGGCCCTGCCGTCGCCCGAGGCGACCAGCTTCGCCCTGCCCGAACTGCCGGTCTCGATCCGCATCGACGAACTGGACCTGCCGCGCGCCGAATTCGGCGAGCCCGTCTTCGGCCTTGCCGCCGCGCTCTCGCTCGACGGCAGCCTTCTACTCGACGACGGCACGCTCGACGCCGATCTCGACATCGTCCGCCTCGATGCGACCGGCGGCGAACTGGGACTCGACATCGCCCTCGCCGACGACCGCCTCGACCTGGACGTCAGCCTGCAGGAACCCGCCGACGGCGTGGTCGCCAATCTGATCGGCATCCCCGAGCGCCCGCCCGTGTCGCTGTCGCTGACCGGTGGCGGCCCGCTCGACGCGCTCGACGTGGACCTTGCCTTCAACGTCGACGGCGCGCCGATCCTGTCGGGCAATGTCGAGACCTCGCGCGGCCTGCTCGGCGGAGCGACGCGCGCACGGTTCGATCTTTCCGGCCCGCTCGCCGACATCCTGCCGCCGCGCGAACGCGCCTTCTTCGGCGATGACACCGCGCTGCGCGGCGAGCTCGTGTTCGGCGACGACGGCACGGTGATCGAGCAGATCGCGATCGACAGCGGCGCGCTTTCGGCCGAGGCGAGCGGACGCCTGCTGCCCGGCGGCTTTCCGGCCAATCTCGATCTTCAGGCCGCGCTCGAAACGTCCGACGGCGATCCGGTGGCGCTGCCCGGCGCCGACCGCGCGACCCTTGCCGGCGCGCGCCTGACGCTCGCCTATGGCGGCGCCGACTGGCGCCTCGAAGCGGTGCTCGACGAGCTGCGCACGCCCGATCTCACCCTTGCCGGAGCGACGATCACCGGCAACGGAACCGTCGAGAACCTGCGCGACCCCGAAAGCCGGGCCGTCAGCTTCGATCTCGCCGCGGCCGGCGAAGGTTATGCGCCCGCCGACGCCGATCTTGCCGAAGCGGTCGGCACCGAACCCTCGCTGACCGCAACCGGGCAGTGGCAGGCGGGCCGCCCCGTCGCGATCGACGCGCTCGAAGCGCGCATCGCCGCAGCGACCGTCACCGGCCAGGGCATCTTTCGCGGACTTGCGTTCGCGGGCCGGCTCGACGCGGCGGTTCCCGACCTTGCGCGCCTGTCCGGGCTTGTCGGCCGCGAACTTTCCGGCAGCGCCGAAGCCCGCCTGACCGGCCGCGTCGAACCCGTCGGCGGCGCCTTCGACCTCGAGGTCGACGCCGAGGTCAGCGATCTGACCGCAGGCGAGGATCTCGCCGGCCGCGTCCTTTCGGGCGATCTGGCCCTGACCGGCGGTGTCGAACGATCCGTCGACGGCCTCGCCTTCGAAGCTTTCGAGGGCCGCAGCGATGCCGTCGACTTCGCGATCAACGGCCAGCTCGCCAGCGAGAGCGCCGACCTCGATGCGGCCCTGACGCTGGCCGACCTCGCCGTCTTCGATGAACGCTCCTCGGGCACGGCGGGCGTGCAGCTTTCGGTCGATCGCGCCCCGCCGCCGGAAGACGATGCCGACGCCATCGCCCGCGATCCGTTCGTCATCAAGGCCATGCTGATGGTGCCCGAGGGCCGGCTCGCCGGCCAGTCGGTCGACGGCCTGCGCGTCACCTTCGACGGCGAGGCGCTCGACGAAGCCGTGCGCGGCACGCTCGCCGGGTCGGGTTCGATCGCCGGCGAACCCCTGGCGCTGGACGCAGCGATCGAACGCAACGGCGACGAGATCGCCCTGAACGGGCTCGATCTCTCGATCGGGCAGGCGCGGCTCAGCGGCGTTCTGGGACTGACCGGCGGCATCGCCGACGGCACTTTGTCGATCGACGCCGAGGACATCGCCGCGCTGGCCGCCCTCGCCCTTGTCGATGCGTCGGGCGCAATCGAGGGCACGGTCGCGCTCTCCGGCGATGGCGGGAAACAGGGCGCCGCCGTCGACCTGACCGCCGCGGGCCTGCGCTACGACACGATCCGCGTCGGCACCGCCGACATCACCGCCGATCTGACCGACCTGTTCGGCACGATCGGCGGCGGCGCCGAGGTCGCGGCGACCGGGATCGACGCCGGCGCGGTGACGGTCCGCACGCTCGAGGCGACCGCGACCACCGGTCCGGACCAGACGATCGACTTCACGGCCGGGGCGAGGCTCGCCGGCGGCATCGGCATCGATGCGGCCGGCGATGTGCGGCAGGACGGCGGCAACATGCGCCTGCGCCTTGACCGCTTCTCGGCCGATACGCCCTATGGCGACACGCGCCTTGCCGGCCCGACCACGATCTCGCTCACCGGCGGCGTCGCGCGCACCGATGCGCTCACCCTGCTCGTCGAGGGCGGCCGCATCGCCCTTTCGGGCAGCGCCGGGGCCGAACGGCTCGATCTGGATGCGCGCCTGACCGCCCTGCCGCTTTCGATCGCCAACGCCTTCCGGCCCGATCTGGGCGTCGGCGGCACGCTGAGCGGCACACTCAACATCACCGGAACCGCGCAGGCCCCGCGCGTCGGCTTCGACCTGAACGCCGATGCGGTCGCCGCCGCCGCGCTCCGCCAGGCGGGCGTTGCGCCCTTTGCCATCTCCGCCGACGGCACCTTCGCCGATGACCGCCTGCGCCTTTCGAGCCTTTCGGCCTCCAACCCGCAGGGGCTCGATCTGGCGGCCTCGGGCACCATCCCGCTCACGGGTGGCGGCCTGGCCTTGGACGTGTCGGGCACCGCGCCTTTGGCGCTCGCCGAGGCCGCGCTCGCCGGCCGCGGCACCCAGCTCGAAGGCACCGCCCGTTTCGAGGGCCGTGCCACCGGCGCGATCGCCTCGCCATCGCTTTCCGGGCTCGTGTCGATCTCCGGCGGCACGATCCTCGACCCGGGCGCCAACCTCGAACTGACCGACGTCAACCTGCTGGCCGGCCTTGAAGGCGACCGGCTCGTCATCCGCAACGGCTCGGCTCGCGTTGCCGGAGGCGGCGGTGTCTCGCTCGCCGGCCAGATCGGGCTGACCCCGCCCTTCCCGGCCGATCTTTCGCTCGACCTTGCCGGCGTGCGCTACACCGACGGGCGCATGGTCACCGCCGATCTGGGCGCGGACCTGTCGATCACCGGGCCGCTGACCGGCGGCGCGCTGATCGCCGGCACGGTCGATCTCGCCCGCGTCGAGATCGCCGTCCCCGACGGTTTCGGCAACAATGACGAACTGCTCGACGTGCGCCATGTCGACCCGGGCGCCGGCACGCTCGCCACCCTGCGGCGCATCGAGACGCTCATGGGCGGCGGCGACGGGGGCGAGCCGAGCGCGCCGTTCCGCCTCGATGTGCGCATCCGGGCGCCCAACCAGGTGTTCGTGCGCGGTCGCGGCCTCGATGTGGAGCTTGGCGGACAGCTCGGCGTCACGGGCACGCTCAATTCCATCGTCCCGGTCGGCGGCTTCGACCTGATCCGCGGCCGGCTGGTGATCCTCAACCAGCGCATCGATTTCACCAGCGGTCGGCTGACGCTGGCCGGCGATCTCAACCCGTTTGTCGACCTGACCGCCGAGACCGTCGCCGGGGACCTGCTGGTCACCGTCCGGCTCGTCGGCCCGGCATCGGACCTCGATCTCGAACTGGGCTCCAGCCCCTCGCTGCCCGATGACGAGATCTTCGCCCAGTTGCTGTTCGGCAGCGACATCGCCAGCCTTTCGCCGGTGCAGATCGCCCGGCTCGCCGATGCGGCCGCCTCGCTGGCGGGCGGCGGGTCCGGTCTCACCGGCGGACTGCGCAACGCGCTCGGCGTCGACGATCTGGACATCGTCGAGGGCGAAGATGGCGGCGTCGGTGTGCGCGCCGGCCGCTATCTGACCGACAATGTCTATCTCGAACTGCAGGCCGTCGGCGGCGACACCGAGACGACGATCAATCTCGACATCACCGATTCGCTGACCGCGCGCGGCAGCGCCGGAACCGACGGCGACACCTCGCTCGGCATCTTCTTCGAACGCGACTACTGACGTCCGCGTTGCAATCCTGCGGCGAGGCCGTGCGTCAGCACAACCTGCGAAGTGACACTGCGTCATTGGCCCGCCGCACGCCCCGGCGCGGCAAAACCGTGCCATCACAGCGCCTTGACGCGACCCACCGCTTGTTCGATGGTTGCCCGACACCGTCTCGATCGGTGTCACAACAGGGAGAACACTCAATGACAAAACGCATGATCGGCGCCCTTCTCGCTGCCGGAACGGCCTTTGCGGCAATGCCCGCAATGGCGCAGGACACGTTCATCACGATCGGCACCGGCGGCGTCACGGGGGTCTACTATCCGACGGGTGGCGCCATCTGCCGCCTCGTCAACCGCGACCGGGCCGAACACGGCATCCGCTGTGGCGTGGAGTCTACCGGCGGCTCGATCTTCAACATCAACGCCATCCGCAGCGGCGAGCTCGAATTCGGCGTCGCCCAGTCCGACTGGCAGTTCCATGCCTATAACGGCACGTCCCGCTTCGAGGAGCAGGGCGCGTTCGAGAACCTTCGGGCGGTCTTCTCGGTCCACCCCGAGCCGTTCACCGTGGTCGCGCGCGCCGATGCGGGCATCGAGACCTTCGACGACCTACAGGGCAAGCGCGTCAATGTCGGCAACCCCGGTTCCGGCCAGCGCGGCACCATGGAAGTGGTGATGGAAGCCAAGGGCTGGACGATGGACGACTTCGCGGTCGCCTCCGAACTGCAGGCGGCCGAACAGTCGCAGGCGCTGTGCGACAACAACATCGACGCGATGGTCTACACCGTCGGCCACCCCTCCGGCTCGATCCAGGAAGCCACCACCGCGTGCGACAGCGTGCTCGTCGAAGTGGCCGGCGAGGAGATCCAGGGCCTGATCGACGAACGCCCCTACTACCGCACGGCGACCATCCCCGGCGGCATGTATCGCGGCAATGACGAGGACACGCAGACCTTCGGCGTCGGCGCCACCTTCGTCACCAGCGCGGACGTGCCCGAAGAGGTGGTCTACGAGGTGGTCAAGGCCGTCTTCGAGAACTTCGACCAGTTCAAGGGCCTGCACCCGGCGTTCGCCAACCTCGAGCCCGAGGAAATGGCATCCGACGGCCTGTCGGCACCCCTGCATCCGGGCGCCGAGCGCTACTTCCAGGAAGCGGGCCTGATCGAGTGATCGTCCTGCCCTGAGCGAACCTGGCCGCGGCCGACCCCGACGTCGGCCGCGGCTTTTTGTCTTTATGCACTGATTTCGCAGTCTTTTTCATGTGACAGGGTGGCTCCGATGACCGACACGGCCGGGCGCGAACCGCGACAATATTCCGACGAGGAACTCCAGGATCTCGTCGCCAGCGCCGACAGTGGCGCGCGCGCGCCGGACGCCCGGGCCGTCGCCTGGCTGATCGCCGGCCTGGCGCTGGCTTGGTCGCTGTTCCAGCTCTGGATCGCCCAGCCGCAATTGTGGTTCGGCCAGTATCTGCCGGTGCTCAATTCCTCGCAGACCCGGCCGATCCACCTGACCTTCGCCATCGTGCTGGCGTTCCTTGCCTACCCGGCCTTCAAGTCCTCGCCGCGCCACCGCATTCCGATCGCCGACTGGGCGCTGGCGCTGATCGGCGGCTTCTGCGCCTTCTATGTCTTCTGGTTCTCCGAAACGCTTGCCCTGACGGCCCGCTCCGGCCTTCCCACCCAGACCCAGGTGATCATCGGCGCGGTCGGCATCGTGGTGCTGCTCGAGGCGAGCCGCCGCGCCCTCGGCCCGGCGCTGACGATCGTCGGCTCGCTGTTTCTGGCCTATGCCTATTTCGGCCAGGGCTGGCTGATCCCCGACCTGATCGAGCATGAGGGCCTTTCCTTCACCGCGCTGATCAACGCGCAATGGCTCGACACGGGCGGCGTGTTCGGCATCCCGCTCGGCGTGTCGACCGCCTTCGTCTTCCTGTTCGTGCTGTTCGGCTCGCTGCTCGACAAGGCCGGTGCCGGCAACTACTTCATCAAGCTCGCCTTCGCGGGCCTGGGCCATCTGCGCGGCGGCCCGGCCAAGGCGGCCGTGGTCGGCTCGGCGATGACCGGCGTCATCTCGGGCTCGTCGATCGCCAACGTGGTGACCACCGGCACCTTCACCATCCCGCTGATGAAGCGGGTCGGCTTTACCAACGAACAGGCCGGCTCGGTCGAGGTCGCCTCCTCGGTCAACGGCCAGATCATGCCGCCGGTGATGGGCGCGGCCGCCTTCCTGATGGTCGAGTTCATCGGCATCCCCTACATCGACGTCATCAAGCACGCCTTCATTCCCGCCGTGATCTCCTACATCGCGCTGATCTACATCGTGCATCTGGAGGCGCTGAAGAAGAACATGCCGGCGCTCGGCGAATCCAAGAGCTTCGCCGGCCTGATCGCCAAGTTCATCGGCGGCTTCATCGTCGCCGGCATCGCCTTCACCGGCCTGATCTACGCGGTCAACGGTCTGGAGGCGGTGACGCCGGCCCTGTCCGGCCCGATCATGATGGCGCTGCTGCTCGCCCTCTATATCGGCCTTGTGGCGGTCGCCGCGCGGCGCCCCGATCTGGAAATCGACGATCCCAACGCCAAGGAATTCAAGCTGCCGACCGTCGGCGAGGTCTACGCCACCGGCCTGCACTTCGTGCTGCCGATCGTCGTCCTGGTCTGGTTCCTGATGGTCGAGCGGCAGAGCCCTGCCAAGTCCGCCTTCTACGCGACCTCGCTGATGCTGTTCATCATCGTCACGCAGCGGCCGCTCAAGGCGATGTTCCGCGGCAAGGCGGACGCGCTTGCCGCCGAGTTCACCGGCGGCCTCGTCGACCTACGCGAGGGGCTGATCGCCGGCGCCCGCAACATGATCGGCATCGGCGTCGCCACCGCCGCCGCCGGCATCATCGTCGCCACCGTCACCAAGACGCCGATCGGCACCGAACTGGCCGGTCTGGTCGAGCAGCTTTCGGGCGGCATCCTGATCGTCATGCTGCTGCTGATCGCGCTGTTCTCGCTGGTGCTCGGCATGGGCCTTCCGACCACGGCGAACTACATCGTCGTCTCCTCGCTGATGGCCTCGGTGGTGGTCTCGCTGGGCGCCCAGGAGGGGCTGATCGTGCCGCTGATCGCCGCGCACCTGTTCGTGTTCTACTTCGGCATCATGGCCGACGTGACCCCGCCCGTCGGCCTTGCCAGCTTCGCGGCGGCCGCCGTGTCCGGCGGCGACCCGATCAAGACCGGCTTCACCGCCTTCTTCTACAGCCTGCGCACCGTCGCCCTGCCCTTCCTGTTCATCTTCAACCCGACGCTGATCCTGTACGGCGTTGATCTGGGCACGATCGAGGGGATCGCGCAGGCGGGCTTCGTCTTCGTCGTGGCGACCTTCGCCATGCTGCTGTTCGCCGCGGCCACCCAGGGCTATTTCCTGGCCCCCTCGCGCATCTACGAGAGCGCCGCGCTGCTGCTCGTCGCCTTCACCCTGTTCGTCCCCAATGTCTGGCTGAACATGGTCCAGAGCCCCTATCGCGACATCCCGCCGGGCCAGTTCGAGCAGGTGCTCGGCGAGGTCGACGAAGGCGCCCGGCTGCGCCTGCAGATCGCCGGTCCCGATTTCAACACCGGCGAGATCGCCGAGACGACGCTGGTCATGTATGCCGAGGGCGCAACGCCGGACGAACGCATCGCCAATTCCGGCCTGCTGCTGATCCCCGAGGGCGACACGGTGCGCATGGACGAGCCGATGTTCGGCACCGACACGGCCGAGAAGCTGTCCGATTTCGACTTCTACGCCGAAACGCCGGTTCAGCTTGCCGCCGTGCAGGTGCCCAACCAGCGCATGCCCGCGCAGCTGTTCTACATCCCCGCGCTGTTGCTGCTCGGCCTCGTCATCGTGCTGCAGCGCCGCCGCCAGACCGTGCCGGCCTTTTGAGGTAAGCCATGTTCAAGACCGTCCTGCTGCCCGTCGATCTTTCCGCCGATACCTCCTGGAGCAAGGCACTGCCCGCCGCGCTGCGCCTGGTCGAACCGGAGGATGGCGTTCTCCACGTCGCCAGCGTCCTGCCTGACTTCGGCGCCTCGATGGTGAGCAGCTATTTCAGCCGCGATTTCGAGGAAAAGGCCCTGCACGAACTGGGCGAACGGCTGTCCGAATGGGTCCGCGAGCATGTGCCCGACAGCGTCGTGGTGCATCCGCACGTTCTGCACGGCCGCGTCTATGACGAGATCATCAGCGCCGCCAACCGGCTTGCGGTGGACGCGATCGTCATGGCCTCGCACCGGCCCGAACTGAGCGACTATCTGCTCGGCCCGAACGCGGCGCGCGTGGTCCGCCATGCGCGTCAGTCCGTCTTCGTCGTGCGCGGGGAGTAGCCGATGGCCAGCCATGTCTTCGGCCGCGGCCCGGCGCCGCTGCCCGTCGCCGCGCGCGGTGAAGGGTGCTACATCTTCGACGATGCCGGCCGGGCCTACCTTGACGGGTCGGGCGGCGCGGCGGTCTCCTGTCTGGGCCATTCCGACCCGGACGTGCGCGCCGCCATGCATGCCCAGCTCGACCGGATCGCCTTCGCCCACACCGGCTTCTTCACCTCCGAACCGGCCGAGGAACTGGCGGCGCTCCTTTGCGCGCATGCGCCCGAAGGCATCGGAAAGGTCTATCTTCTTTCGGGCGGCTCCGAGGCGGTCGAGGCGGCGATCAAGCTGGCAAGGCAGTATTTCCTGGAGACCGGCCAGCCCGACCGGCACAGGCTGATCGCCCGGCGACAGTCCTATCACGGCAACACGCTGGGCGCGCTGGCCGCCGGCGGCAACGCCTGGCGGCGCGAGAAGTATGCGCCGCTGCTGGTCGAGACCCACCACATCGCGCCGTGTTTCGAGTATCATTTCCGCGGCGACGACGAGAGCGCGTTCGACTATGGCCAGCGCGTCGCCAACGAACTGGACGCCGAGATCGAGCGGCTGGGACCCGAAACGGTCATGGCGTTCATCGCCGAGCCGGTGGTCGGCGCGACCGCCGGCGCGGTGCCCGCCGTCGAGGGCTATTTCCGGCGCATCCGCGAGATCTGCGACCGGCACGGCGTGCTGCTGATCCTCGACGAGGTGATGTGCGGCATGGGCCGCACCGGCACGCTGTTCGCCTGCGAGCAGGACGGCATCGCACCCGATATCGTCACCATCGCCAAGGGGCTGGGCGCGGGCTACGCGCCGATCGGCGCGATGCTGTGCTCGGACACGATCCATGCGGCGATCGCGTCCGGCTCGGGCAGCTTCCAGCACGGCCACACCTATCACGGCCATCCGCTCGCCGCCGCCGCCGGCCGCGCCGTGCTCGGCGCGATTCTCGACCGCGGTCTTCTGGACCAGGTGCAAACGCGCGGGCAGACGCTCTCCGCCGCGCTCGACGCGCGGTTCGGCCAGCACCCCCCTGTCGGCGACATCAGGGGGCGGGGCCTGTTCCGCGGTCTCGAACTGGTCGAGGACCGGACGACGAAGCAGAGCTTCGATCCGGCCCGCCGTCTGCACGCGAAGATCAAGGCGGCGGCGATGGACGAGGGGCTGATCTGCTATCCGGCAGGCGGCACGGTCGACGGCCGCAATGGCGACCATGTGCTGCTCGCCCCGCCCTTCATCATCTCCGAGGACGAGATCGGCATGCTGGTCGACCGCCTCGCCCGCGCGGTCGACACCGCCCTCGCCGCCTGAACCGAGCCACCGGCCGGCGATTGACCTTGGGTTCGATGCCGGTATTGTCCGCCGCGCCGCCGACGACAAGGAGCGACCTTGGCAAAGGACAGGGACAACAGGGACTTCCCGATCGTCGGCGTGGGCGCCTCCGCCGGCGGGCTTGAAGCCTACCGGCAGTTTCTCGACGGGCTGCCGGCCAACACCGGCGCGGCCTTCGTCTTCATCCAGCATCTCGACCCGAACCACGACAGCATGATGGCCGAACTGCTGGTCAAGTATACCGACATGCCCGTCGAGCAGGCCGAGCAGGACACCGCGCTCAGGCCAAACCATGTCTATGTCATCCCGCCCAACCGGTTCATGCGCATCATCGATCACGGCCTGTTCCTGGAGGAGCCCGAACAGCAACACGGCGTGCGCCTGTCGATCGATCATTTCTTCCGCTCGATGGCCGAGGTGCGCGGCGAACGGGCGATCGGCGTGCTGCTGTCGGGCACCGGATCGGACGGCACGCTCGGCATGCGCGAGATCAAGGCCGCCGGCGGCGTCGCCATCGTGCAGGCGCCGCAGAGCGCCGAATATGACGGCATGCCGAGATCGGCGATCGCCTCGGGCGAGGTCGACTTCGTGCTGCCGGTCGCCGGGATGGGTGATGCGCTCGCCTCGCTGTTCGACCGGCCGCTGCTCAGATCCGACGAACGCCGCACGGGCCTGGCCGAAAGCGCGGCCGAGCAGTTCGCCACGGTCCTGAACCTGCTGCGCGCCCACACCGACTATGATTTCCGCTGCTACAAGAAGGCGACGCTCGAGCGGCGCATCCAGCGCAGGATGGGCCTGCACAAGGCCGACACGCTCGACGAATATGTCGAACTGCTGCGCGAAAGGCCCGCCGAGGTCGGCAAGCTCTACAAGGACATCCTGATCGGCGTGACGCGTTTCTTCCGCGATCCGGAGGCATGGGAGGCGCTCGAAACCGACGCGCTGACGCAGCTGATCCGCGAAAAACGGGCCGGCGCGCCGCTGCGCATCTGGGTGCCCGGCTGCGCCAGCGGCGAGGAGGCCTATACGCTCGCCATGCTCGTCCACGAGCAGATGCTAAGGCAGAACAAGGACCTCGACCTGCAGATCTTCGCCACCGACCTCAGCGAGGAGGCGATCGCCATCGCGCGCGGTGGCCGCTATCCGGCCTCCGTGGCGGTCGACGTGCCCGGGCGCTTCTTCGAGAAATATCTCGCCGTCGACGGCGACCATGCGCGGGTCGTCAAGCGGCTGCGCGAGACGGTCGTGTTCGCCATCCAGAACGTGATCTCCGATCCGCCGTTCTCCAACATCGACCTGATCTCCTGCCGCAACCTGATGATCTATCTGGAGCCCGACATCCAGAAGCGGATGATCGAACTGTTCCACTTCGCGCTGGCGCCCGAGGGGGTGCTGTTCCTTGGCCCCTCGGAATCGGGCGAGCGGCCGCGCCGCATGTTCGAGCCGCTCTCCAAGACCTACCGCATCTACCGGCGCGGCGAGAGCAAGCGCCAGCGCCAGGGCAGCTTCCCCATCCTGCCCGCCCGCGATCGTCGCTCGATCGTCGGCGAGGACGGCGCGCCGGCGGCCGACATGGGCCAGACGGGCGGGCCCGAGCTGGCCCGGCGCATTCTGCTCGAACGGTTCGCGCCTGCGAGCGTGCTCGTCGACAAGCGCTTCGAGGTCCAGTATTTCCACGGCCCCGTGCGCGACTATCTGGATTTTCCGACGGGCGAGCCGACCAGCGATGTCACCTCCATGGCGGTCGAGGGGCTGCGCTCGAAGCTGCGCGGGGCGCTGACCCAGGCCGTCGATACCGGGGGGCGCGCCGAGGCGATCGCCCGCAGCGTGCGCCGCAGCGGCAGCGAGGTGGCGGTCCGGGTGCAGGCCGAGCCGGTGCGCATCGGCAAGGAAGCGGCCCCGCTGATCCTTGTCAGCTTCGAGGACATCTCCGACCCGCGCGACCATGACGAGGCGGTCGCCGCGCGCGAGGCCGCCCGCAAGGCGAGCGCAGACGAACCGCTGGTCCAGCAACTCGAATACGAACTGCAGGCGACCAAGGAAGACCTGCAGTCGACGATCGAGGAACTGGAAACGGCCAACGAGGAGCTCAAGGCCTCCAACGAGGAGGTGATGAGCATGAACGAGGAGCTTCAGTCGACCAACGAGGAGCTGGAGACCTCGCGCGAGGAACTGCAGTCGCTCAACGAGGAACTGTCCACGGTCAACAACCAGCTCGAGGAGAAGGTGTCCGAGGTCGAGGCCTCCAACAATGATCTGAGCAATCTGCTGCGCTCGACCAACATCGCCACGATCTTCCTCGACACCGATCTGTGCATCCGCCGCTTCACGCCGGCCACGCGCGAGCTGATGCGCATCATCGACACCGACGTCGGCCGGCCGATCGACGATCTCGCCCCGCGCGTCAACGATCCGGGCCTGTACCGGGACGCCGCCCGGGTGCTCGACAAGCTGCAGCCGCTCGAGGCGGCGGTCGAGAACGACGAGGGCCAGCACTTCATCCGCCGCATCCAGCCCTACCGGACCGCCGACAACAAGATCGAGGGCGTCGTCGTCACCTTCGCCGACGTCACCAGCCTGCGCCGGGCGGCCGAGCAGACCCGCAAGCGCGAGCGTCAGCAGGAGGCGATCGCCGATCTGGGCCGGATCGCGCTTAGCGACGAGCCGCTTACGGCGCTGTTCGACCGGGCCTGCCTCGACCTGCAGGAGCACCTCAATGTCGGCCTTGCCAAGGTGCTCGAACTGGAACCGGACGGCGGGCATCTGCGGATGGTTGCCGGCCGCGGCTGGCAGGACGGGCTGGTCGGCCATGCGCGCGTCGACACCGACACCGGCTCGCAGGCCGGCTACACGCTGCAGCGCTCGGCGCCAGTCGTCGTCCAGGACTTCGCCGACGAGAAGCGCTTCAAGGCGCCGCAACTGCTCAAGGACCATGATGTGGTCTGCGGCGCCAGCGTGATCATCGGCCCGACCAACGCGCCGTTCGGCGTGCTCGGCGCGCACGACACCGAGACCGGCGTGTGCGGGTTCGACGTCGACGACATCAACTTCATGCAGACGGTCGCCAACACGCTGTGGCTGGCCATCTGCGCGCAAAAGGCGACCGAGGCGATCGAAAGCGAGCGCGAGGAACTGCGCCAGATGATCGATGCGGTGCCGTTCCGCTTCGCCGTGATCGGCGCGGACGAGCGCTTCAGGATGGTCAACGCGGCGCACGGCCAGGGCGACGTGGCGCCCGAGGACATCGAAGGCAGGACCGTCAGGGAGGTGATCGGCGACGACGCATACGCCCGGGTCCGTCCGGAGATCGCGGCGGTGCGGGCCGGCGAGCACCGGCGGTTCGAACTGACCGGTTCGGCCGCCAATGGCGCGCCACGCGTGCAGCTCGTCAGCTACACCCCGCGCGAGCGCGACGGCGGCCAGGCGGGCTTTTACGCCGCCTCGGTCGACATCACCGAGCGCAAGCGCGAGGAAGAGCGCCTGCAGGTGATCTCGGCCGAGCTCGACCACCGCGTCAAGAACATCCTGGCGACGATCAACTCGATCGCCCGGCTGGCCGGCCGCAACGCGACCTCGCTCGTCGACTACCGCACCGATCTCGAGGAGCGCATCCAGTCGCTCGCCCGCGCCCACCAGATGCTCGCCAGTTCGCAATGGGAAGGCATGTCGGTGCGTGATCTGATCGAACGCGAGCTCGAGCCCTATCTGGGCGGCAACTCCGATGCGATCGCGATCGAGGGGCCGGACCTGATGTTCACGCCGGCCGCGGCCCAGTCGATGGCGCTCGTGGTGCACGAACTGGCCACCAACGCCAGCAAGTACGGCGCGCTCAAGGGCCGCGCCGGCAAGCTGTCGATCCGCTGGCGGATCGAGACCGAGAGCGACCCGGTGCTCGCCTTCTCCTGGCACGAGGATGGTCTGAAGAATATCGAACCGCCCTCGCGCAAGGGCTTTGGCTCGAACGTCATCGACGGGATCATCAGGGCCCATTGCGAGGGCGAGACGCGGATCGACTACCGCCCGAGCGGCCTGCACTACGACCTGCGGCTGCCGGCGGACTGTTTTTCGCGGAACGTCTGAGGCGACCGGGCGTTGATGGCGTTTGAAGGGAGTTTGCCATCCGCATTCTGATCGTGGAAGACGAAGCGCTGGTCGCGCTCGATCTGGCGACCCAGATGGAGGACCTCGGTCACGAGGTCGTCGGGCCGGCGCACAGCGTCGAACAGGCCATGCCGCTCGCCGAAGGCGAAGCGCTTGATTTCGCGCTGCTGGACATCAATCTGCGCGGCCGCCAGAGCACGCCGGTGGCGCAGGCGTTGATCGCACGCGGCATACCGCTGGTTTTCCTGTCGGGTTACGACAGCCCTCAGATGGTCGAGGATCTGGGCGCGGTGCGCGTGCTGCCGAAGCCGGTCCAGCCGCGCACGCTCGGCCAGCTCCTCAGCGAGGTGGCCTGACGCATCGGCGCGGCCGGCATGCCATCGCCCGCCCCTCAGGGCGGTCATGGCAGCGATGCTATTTCGGGAAATCTGGTGGGTGAGCAGGGACTCGAACCCTGGACCCGCTGATTAAGAGTCAGCTGCTCTACCATCTGAGCTACACACCCGGGAAGGCCGGTATTTAGGCCGGCCGGGCGGTCGTGTAAAGACGCACCGATAGCCATCTTCGACCAAAGAGAGCGACCGGCGGGTGCGATGGTTCGCCGGGCCCAGGATCTCCGACTTGGGGAAGCAACGGACCCGCCGGCAGCGCGGGCGGATCCGTTGCTTCCTGTGTGGACCGTCGGCCGGCCGGAACCGGCCTCGTCAGGCCGCGAGCTTGCGCGGCTGGTGGCGGCCTTCCTCGACCTCCTCGACGATCTTGCCGATGAACGCGTCCAGATCGCCCGGATTGCGCGAGGTGATCAGCGCGTTGTCGACGACCACCGGCTCGTCGCGCCAGTCCGCGCCGGCATTGACCATGTCGGTCCTGATCGAATGGTAGGAGGTAAGCTGGTGACCCTTCGTCGCGCCGGCTTCGGCCAGAAGCCACGGCGCATGGCAGATGGCGGCCAGCGGCTTGCCCGAGCGGAAGAAGTCGGCGATGAAGGCGACCGCCTTGTCCTCGACCCGCAGAAGGTCCGGGTTGATCTGCCCGCCCGGCAGGACGAGCGCGTCATAGTCCTCGACGCTGATGTCGGTCAGCGCCTTGTCGACCGGCACGGTCTCGCCCCAGTCGTCCTTGTCCCAGCTTCGGATGGCGCCGGTCTCGGGCGAAGCGACGTGAACGGTCGCGCCCTTCTCGCGCAGGCGCTCGAGCGGCTCGAACAGTTCGGACTTTTCAAAGCCGTGCGTTGCGAGGATGACGATCCTGGCGTCTGAAATCGATGGCATGGCGAACTCCTCATTGGTGCTTTCGTTCGCCAACGCCGCGCCGCGATGTCCGTTCCGGCATTCAGACCAGAAGCTGTCCCTCGGCGACCTTGACCGCATGCCCGCCTATCCGCGCGGCGTCGATGGCGCCGTTGCGGCCGGTGATCTCCAGCCGGATGCGCGAGGGCCGGCCCATCTCGACGCCCTGCTCGATCCAGCACGCGTTCGGCCCTTCCGACAGCCCGTCGAACAGGTGCACGGCCCCGGCGAATGCCGCCGCCGCCGAGCCGGTCGCCGCGTCCTCGGGGATGCCGTGATGTGGGCCGAACATGCGTGTGTGGAAGCTCGCGTCGTGCGCGACGGTCTGCCGGCAATAGACATAGGGACACAACACGTCGAGCGGGTCCTCGCCCGGCAAATGCGACAGCCACGACGCTTCGTCGAAACGGGCGCGCCCGATCGCATCGAGATCGGCGACCGGCACGCACAGATAGGGCACGCCCGCGCTCCACTGGCTGATGCGGTGGTTCTCGAAGCCGATCTCGTTCGGCGACAGGCCGAGCGCGGCGGCCACCGCGCCCACATCGAGCACCGGCTCGTGCGCCTCGGGCAGGCGCGGCAGGTCGAACTCGGCATAGGCGACCGTGCCGCCATGCAGGGCGACGCGCACCGGCCCGACCTTCTCCTCGATCACGATCAGCCGGTCGAGCGGCCCGCCGTCGCGTTCGGCCAGCGCGATCGCCCCGCCGACGGTCGGATGGCCGGCAAACGGCAGTTCGCCGCCGGGCATGAAGATGCGCGCCGCGCAGGTGTGCGCGGAATTGTCCGGCGGCAGCAGGAAGATCGTCTCCGACAGGTTGAACTCGCGCGCGATCCGCGCCATCGCCGCATCGTCCAGCCCTTCGGCCTCGAAGACGACGGCCAGCGGATTGCCGGCGAGCGCGGTGTCGGTGAACACGTCGTAGACGGCATAGGCGCGACTCATCGGCGCTCTCCCTTTTCCTGATCGTCGAAATGCCACAGGGCCAGCGCCCGCGCATAGTCGCGCAGCGGCGCGGCCTCGGCGGCCGAGCGGATCGCCAGCACCGCGTCGACCTCGTCATCGCCCGTGCGCGCCTGATGGGCGCGGACCCGCTCGGCGCAGGCCTCGAACGACAGCGCCAGCCGGCAGCGCCGGGCGACGTGCCAGGCATTGTCGGCCCGCGATCCGATCATCATCGCATCGAAGGTTTCGGGCGCCGGCTCGAGCCCCGTCTCCTCGGCCAGTTCGCGGCGGATGTTGGTGTCGATATCGATCGCGCCGCCGGTCGCATCGGCCGGGTCGAGCGATCCGGCCGGGAAATAGAGCTGGCCGGCATTGGCGGTGTGGCCGGCCATGCGGATCGCCAGCAGCGCGCCGTCCGCCGTCACCGGCAGCGAGGTGCCGGTGATGTGCGTCGCCGACGGGTCGCGGCCATGGTCGCGCCAGTAAAGGAAGGTGGCGAAGTCGGTGCGGTGCGCCCGCCCGGTCAGCACGCCGCCCTCGACCGAAACCTCCGTGAACAGGAATTGCGGCCCGTTCCACAGGCGCGGGTTGGCCGCCGTCGCCCGGCGCCAGTGCGCGGCGATGGCTTCCCGGTGGCGCATCGCGAAATCGAGCGGCGCATCGGTCAGGTGAAGGTCTGTCGAATCGATGGCGGCGATCATGGCCGGTCCATAGCACGGGCCGGCCGCGTCCGCCCTGCCCCATCGGTCCGTCTCGGCGCGGTCTGGCAGGTTGATCTGGATCAACTATATAAACAATCACGAATATAAGATTGCGCCTATACACCAATGGAGATTCCTCGATGTCCGACCCATCAACCCGACCGGCCCCGGCCTGGCAACCGCTCTATTTCCTGGCGGCGCTCGGCGCGGGCGGCCTTGCCGTCTCGTTTTTCATGTATCTGATGTGGATGACCCCGCATGCGGGCCAGCCCATCCCGTCCTTCACAACGCTCACGACCGCCTTCATCGAAGGCACGCTTGCCATGAAGGCGCTGATCGTCGTCGCCGTGGCCGGCATCGCCGTCTTCACCGCGCTGCATGTGCGGCTCGTGATCTGGAACGTCGTTCGCCTGCGCGCCTGGCACCCGACAGAGGCGGCGATCACCATGAAGCGCACCAACAGCGGCTCGGCGATCATGGCCGTGCCGCTGACCTACGCGATGGTCATCAATGTCGGCTTCATCGTCGGCGCGGTGTTCGTGCCGGGCCTGTGGGAGCGCGCCGAATGGCTGTTCCCGTTCGCGCTGGCCGGCTTCGCCGCGATCGGCGTCTACGCGCTGCGCCTGTTTGCGGGCTTCATGACGCAGATGATCGTCGAGGGCGGCTTCGACTGCGCCAAGAACAACTCGCTTTCGCAGATGCTGTCGGTGTTCGCCTTCGCCATGGTCGGCGTCGGCTTTTCCGCCGCAACGGCGATGAGCCACAATCCCCTCGTCTCGGTGATCGGCTTTTCGGGCGCCGCCTTCTTCATCTCGGCCGCCGTCCTGTTCGGCCTGATGTTCCTGTTCATGGGCTTCCGCTCGATGCTGGAGAACAAGGCCAACCCCGAAACCGTGCCGACGCTGTGGATCATCATCCCGTTCATCACCGTCATCGGCATCGCCCTTTACCGGATGAACATGGCGCTCGACCACAATTTCGGCGTCGAATGGCTGGCCGGCGAGAAGTTCGCCTTCCTGATCACCCTGTTTGCGGTGCAGCTTCTGTTCGGCGTGCTGGGCTATTCCGTGATGAAGCGGACGGGCTATTTCGAGACCTATGTCTCCGGACCCGGAAAATCGCCCGGCTCGTTCGCGCTGATCTGCCCCGGCGTCGCCCTGTTCGTCTTCGCCAACTTCGTCATCAATCCCGGCCTGGTCGGCCTGGGCGTGATGGAGCAGTTCTCGCTCGCCTGGTACATCGCCTATGTGCCGCTGGTCGCGGTCCAGCTCCTGACGATCCGCACCTTCTTCCGGCTGACGGGCAAGCTGATCACGTCGGACCGCCCGGCCCCCGCCGCGATGGTTCCGGCAGAATAGGGCCCCCGGACATCGTCATTGATCGAGCGGGCGCTCCGGCGCCCGCCTTCTATTCGGCCGTTCTCCAGGCGCCAAATGTTGACCGGTGCAGATGACAGCATATATGCTGTCAGAATGCGTGTGGTGGTCGACACCAACATATCCGTCTCCGCCATCATGAATGCGGCAGGATCGCCACGGCAATTGCTGCGATTGTGCCTTGAAGGCCAGATGGTTCCGCTGACGGGCAATGCTCTTTACAACGAATACGAGGCGGTGCTCGCGCGACCTGCGCTGTTCGAAAACCGCCCCGTTTCGATGAAGGAGATCGAAACGCTGTTCGATGCATTTATGTCCGTCTGCGTCTGGACGCCGGTTTACTTCCTGCTCAGACCGAACCTGCCCGACGAAGCTGATAACCACCTGCTGGAATTGGCAGTGGCGGGAAATGCGCGGGCAATCGCGACAGCCAACAAGCGCGATCTTTCGGGTGGACAACTGCACTTCCCCGACATCGCCGTGGGCACTGCAAGCGAGATACTGGAGCTGAAGGAGATGGACGAATGGCGACGCTGACAATCCGCCTTCCTGCAAGCCAGCATGAGCGCCTGAAGAACCTCGCTGCCCGCCGCGGCGTGAGCCTGAACAAGATGTTCGAGGAATTCGCCGCGCGGGCGATCGCCGAGAGCGATGCCGAAACGCGTTTCCTTCTGCGGGCCGACCGGGCGGATGTGGGCGAAGGCCTCAAGGTTCTTGACCGGCTGGACGGGCATTACGGCTCATAGGAACCCTGCCCGGGTGACGGATCGCGATCCGCCGAACCCTCATCCCCCGCGCCGCGCACCGGTTCGGGCATGATCGCGGCGACCGCCGCCTTGCGGTCGGGCGCGCCGGCCACCGCCTCGCGCTGCCGTTCGAGCCGTTTGCGATCACGATCGCGCACCGTGGCGATCACCGCTCTGCGCTCCGCTTCGTCGACACCGAGCAGCGCCAGCGCCCGGCCGCCCATCTCGACGCCCGCCGCCGCAGTCTCGCGCACCGCATCGTCAGCTCCCGCCTGGGCGAGCTGGATGGCGTGGATACGGTCATAGGCGCGCGCGACGAGCCTTGCCTGCGGAAACTCGCGCCGCACCATGGCGACGATCGCGTCGGTCGTCTGCGGCCGGTCGGTGCACACCGCAATCAGCCTGGCATCCGCCGCACCGGCCGCCTGCAGCACGTCGCGGTTGGTGCCGTCGCCGAAATAGACGCGCCGGCCGAAGCGCCCCGCCTCGCGCACGCGGCTCGCATCGGCGTCCAGCAGCGTCACCGGTACGCCTTGCACCAGCAGCGGCTGCGCCACCATCTGGCCGAACCGGCCAAAGCCGATGATCAGCGCCGTGCCGCCGGCATCGGCGAAGTCCTCGTCCATCGTTTCGGGCGCCGGCTGCGGCAGAAACAGCCGCAAGAGGCGCTCGTTCTGCGAGGAAAGCGCCATCGAGATGGTGACGATCGCGATCAGCACCGCCGCCGTCTGCGCGTCGAGGATGCCCGCGGCGGCGGCCGCGGCGAACAGCACGAACCCGAACTCGCCATGCTGGGCCAGCGCGAAACCGAGCCGCAGCGCCTTGTCGTGCGCGGTGCCGAACGCCCGGTTGACCAGATAGACGACGGTCCCCTTGACGGTGACCAGAACCGGCACGGCGATGACGATCAGCAGCCAGTTCTCGGCGACCAGCCCCAGATCGAGCGACAGCCCCACGGCCAGGAAGAACAGGCCCAGGAACAGGCCGCGAAACGGCTCGATGTCGGCCTGCACCTGATGCCGGTAGGAGGATTCGGCCAGCATCACGCCGGCGATGAACGCGCCCATCGCATAGGACAGGCCGACGAGCGCCATCACCAGCGAGGCGAAGATGACGACGCCGAGCGCCGCCGCCGTCATCACCTCGGGCGCGCGCGAGCGGGCAAGGACCGCGAACATCGGATCGAGCCCGTAGCGCGCCACGGCGATCAGGAAGGCGATGGCGGCGATGCCCGTCGCGACGGCGGTCGCGTTGGCCGCAAGTGAGGTCTCGGCCCCGCCGCCGGGCGCCAGCAGCGCCACCATCAGCAGCAGCGGCACGATCGACAGGTCCTCGAACAGCAACATGACGATGGTCATCTGGCCGAACGGCGAGGTCCGTTCGCCCGCTTCGTCCAGCGCCCTGGCGACGAGCGCCGTCGAGGACATGGCAAGCCCGGTGCCGACGACCAGCGCCGCCTGCCATTGGAGCCCGAAGGCGAGCGCGGTCGCGGTCAGCGCCGAACTGGTCGCCAGAAGCTGCACGAGCCCGCGCCCGAAGATCGTCCCGCGCATCTCCCACAGCCGCGCTGGCCGGAATTCCAGTCCGATCACGAACAGGAACAGCACGATCCCGAACTGGGCAAAATTCAGCAGCGCCTCGGGACTTTCGGTGACCGGCGTCACAAGCAGCAGTCCGGCGGCAAGCCCCGCCACCAGATAGCCGATCACCGCGCCAAGGCCGAGCCAGCGCGACAGCGGCACGAAGATGCAGGCGAGCACGATCAGCGCCAGCGCCTCGGTGAACCGCCATTCGGGCGCGGTCAGGCCCATCGGCGGGTTCGCCTGCGCGGCCACCGGCCCGATCGTTGAGGCAAGCGCGCCCGTCGCGGCGGCGCCGATGCGCGCGATGTGCCGCCCGCCTGTCAGTTCCATCCAGTCGTCCCCGCTTGTCGCGCCTGCCGCCGCGCGGCGCATTCGGCCATCGCCGCCACGATCAATGATAGCTTCGGGGCGCGCGGTTGCCAGTGCAAAGCGCGCCGGCGGTGATCTTCGGAGGCCTCGGCAAGCGATGCCTTGATCGCGAGCGCCGGCCGGGCGATGGAACGGACATCATGACGTCCGACGCAAACACCGCCCGACACGCCGCCCACTGGCCGCCGCTCGCCAGCCGCCGGCTGACCCTGTCGGTTTTTTCGCTGTCGATCGGCATCGTCTTCTTCGCCTTCTCGCTCACGCCGTCGCTGATCCCGCGTGACTATGTGCTTCAGGGCGTGCTCGGCGGCATCGTGATGGCGCTCGGCTATGGCCTCGGCCAGTTCGGGCTGCTGCTGTGGCGCTATGTCGAACTGCCGGTGCTGGGCGGCACGCCGAACCGCGCGCTCAATGCAATCGTGCTGGTCGCCGCCGCCGCGCTCGCCGTCTACTTCCTCGGCAACACCGCCGAATGGCAGAACTCGATCCGCGTGCGCGTCGGCATGGAGCCGGTCGATGCGACGCACCCGGTCAACGTCGCCGCGATCGCCGCCGCCGTGTTCGTGC
This sequence comes from Roseitalea porphyridii, assembly GCF_004331955.1. Taxonomy (NCBI): domain Bacteria; kingdom Pseudomonadati; phylum Pseudomonadota; class Alphaproteobacteria; order Hyphomicrobiales; family Ahrensiaceae; genus Roseitalea; species Roseitalea porphyridii. The sequence continues at coordinate 2,662,628 of NZ_CP036532.1, forward strand.
CGCTATGGATCATCGGCTGGGCGTTCCAGCTTCTGCTCGACACGCTGCGCCGCCAGTTGCGCCGTCTGATACCGGTGCGGCTGGCCAACCTGCTCGGTCTGGTGCTGGCCGCCTATGCGGCCTGGGCGCTGATCGACGGCTTTCTGGTGCAGCGCTTCCTCGCCTTTGCCGATGACGTCTATGGCGAGGCCGAGGCGCTGTTCGAACCCGAGATCGCCCGGCCCGACGATCCGCTGAAGGCCGGCAGCCCCGTCTCGCTCGTCGACTGGCGCGCCATGGGCCGCTGGGGCCGGCGCTTCGTCGCCACCGGCCCGGACGCAGAAGCGATCGCCGCCTTCACCGGCCAGCCGGCCGAACAGCCGATCCGCATCTATGTCGGCCGCAACGCCGCCGAGTCGCCGGCCGAGCGCACCGAGATCGCCTTCGCCGAAATGCTGCGCACCGGCGCCTTCGAGCGCGAGGTGCTGCTGATCGCCATGCCGGTCGGTTCGGGCTGGCTCGACGCGGGCGCTCACGATCCGCTCGAATTCATGCATGGCGGCGACGTGGCCACGGTCGCCGTGCAATATTCGCACCTTGTCAGCTGGATCTCGCTCGTCTTCGAGAGCGACGCCGGCCTCGAGCAGGCCCAGTCCCTGTTCGATCGCGTCTACGACCACTGGAAGAAGCTGCCGCCGGGCGACCGGCCCGAACTCTACCTGCACGGCATCAGCCAGGGCGCGCTCGTCTCGATGGCCTCGATCGACCTGTTCGAGATGGTCGCCGAACCGATCGACGGGGCGGTCTGGGCCGGCCCGCCCTTCGGCAGCGATCTGTGGTCACGCGCCACCGGCGCCCGCGATCCCGACAGCCCCTACTGGCTGCCGGTGGTCAACGAGGGCGAATTCGTGCGCTTCGTCAACCAGAACCCGGCCAACCTGACCCGCGGCAGCGCCGACTGGGGCCGGGTGCGCGCGGTCTTCCTGCAATATGGCAGCGACCCGATCGTCTTCTTCGATCCGCTGGCGGCGCTGCGCCGGCCGCCCTTCATGCAGGCGCCGACCGCGCCGGACGTGTCGCCGCAACTGCAATGGTACCCGTTCGTGACGCTGTTCCAGCTCGCCCTCGACATGGCCCTGTCGCAGAACATCGCGCCCGGCTACGGCCACCGCTACATCGCCCAGGACTACATCCCCGCCTGGGTGGCCGTCACCCGGCCCGAGGGCTGGACGGCCACCGACACGACGCGGCTGATGCAGCGGTTCGAGGGGTTCGATCCGGGATAGTGGATGGTGAATAGTGAGTGGTGAATGGTTCGCCCGAGCATGGCGGGCCAGCCCCATTCACGATTCACCAATTCACCATTCACCCGCCCGTCAGTTCTTTTCCTTGTCGACCAGCTTGTTGGCGGCGATCCACGGCATCATGCCGCGCAGCTTCTCGCCCACTTCCTCGATCTGGTGCGCATCGTTGACCCGGCGGATGCCCTTGAACCGGGCCGCGCCCGAATGCCATTCCTGCATCCATTCGGAGGTGAACTTGCCGGTCTGGATGTCCTTGAGCACGCGCTTCATCTCCGCCTTGGTCTCGTCGGTGATGATGCGCGGACCGGAGACATATTCGCCCCACTCGGCCGTGTTGGAGATCGAATAGTTCATGTTGGCGATGCCGCCCTCATACATCAGGTCGACGATCAGCTTGACCTCGTGCAGGCACTCGAAATAGGCCATCTCCGGCGCATAGCCCGCCTCGACCAGCGTCTCGAAACCGGCGCGGATCAGTTCGACCAGCCCGCCGCAAAGGACCACCTGCTCGCCGAACAGGTCGGTCTCGCACTCTTCCTGGAAATTGGTCTCGATGATGCCCGACCGGCCGCCGCCGACGCCGCACGCGTAGGAAAGCGCCATGTCGTGCGCATTGCCCGAGGCGTCCTGATGGACAGCGATCAGGCACGGCACGCCGCCGCCCTTCATGTATTCGCCGCGCACCGTGTGGCCCGGGCCCTTGGGCGCGATCATCAGCACGTCGAGCGTCTTCTTCGGCTCGATCAGGCCGAAATGCACGTTCAACCCGTGCGCGAACGCGATCGCCGCGCCGTCGCGGATGTTGGAGGCGATATGCGCGTCGTAGATGCCGGCCTGCAGTTCGTCGGGGGTGGCCATCATGATCAGATCGGCCCAGGCGGCGCCCTCTGCGACGCTCATCACCGTGAAGCCGTCCGCTTCGGCCTTGAGCGCGGTCGTCGAGCCCTCGCGCAGCGCGATCCGCACGTTCTCGGCGCCCGAATCCTTCAGGTTCATCGCATGGGCCCGGCCCTGCGATCCGTAGCCGACGATCAGCACCTTCTTGCCCTTGATCAGGTTCAGGTCCGCGTCGCGGTCGTAGTAAACTCGCATGAATATCTCCGTTGTGGTCTTTGAGCGTGGGGGGGGGTTGAATGGTCACTCCGCCCCGTAGAGGCGGAAGAACTGGTCGATGGCGCCGGCGACGTGCGTCGCCATGGCGCGCTCGGAATTGGTCGCCGGCACGTGTTCGCCGAGCATCAGCCGCACATGCATGTCGCGCACGATCAGCCCATAGAGCGTCTCGAACGCCTCCTGCGTGTCGGCAAAGCGCAGATGACCGGCGCGGCGGCCCGCCTCGATCAGCGCCTTGGCGCGGGTGGAGACCGTCCTGCGCCCCCGCGCGACAAGAAGATCGCCCAGCCGCGAGCCGTCGCGGCTCGCCTGGCCGATCGCCAGCCGGTTGAGCGCCAGCGAGGCCGGTCCCGACAGGACCGCCAGAAGATCGATGCCGAACCCCTCGAGGTCCGCGCGGAAGCTCTCGGCGGGACGCGTCGCCGACGGCCCGCCCACCGCGACGCGGACCTTGGACGCCTGATAGGCGATCATCGCGGCGAGCACGCCGTCGCGATCGCCGAACCATTTGTAAAGGCTCTCCTTGGAGCAATTGGCCGCGCGCGCCAGCCCGGCCGTGGTGATCGCGCGTTCGCCGCCCTTGACCAGCAGTCCCAGCGCCGCCTCGAGCACCTCTTCCTGGCGCGCCGTGAAGCGCTCCTGATAGCCCGCATCGTCGGCGCCGCCGCCGGTCTGGTCGATCTCGCAATGCTGGTCCATGGCAGCCTCCTTTCTTCGCGTACCGTACCGTTCGGTACGATGTCAAGATGGATCCCTGATCGACGCGATACCGCTTGTCCACCGGCCGCGACCTTCCTAGGAAAAGGCGATGACCGCACCGACCCCGATTCCCGTCCGGCCGACCGAGGCGCGTGATATCCCCGCCCTGACCGCGCTGCTCAACCGGATCATCGCGATCGGCGGCACGACGGCCTACGAGGAGCCGTTCTCAGAGACCAAACTGGCCGCACATCTGCTCGACGATAGCCGCCTGATCTGCTGCCACACCGCGCTCGATCCTTCGGACGGTGATCCGGCCGGCTATCAGGTGCTCAAGAGCCATCCCGATCTGCCGCCGGACTGGGGCGACATCGCCACCTTCGCACGGGTTGAGCCCAAGCTGCCCGGTGTCGGCACCGCGCTGTTTGCCGCCACAAGCGCTTCTGCGCGCAGCAATCGCCTCGTCGCGATCAACGCGACCATCCGCGCCGACAATGCCGGCGGGCTCGCCTATTACGGCAAGATGGGCTTTCAGGACTACGCCGTCGAAAAGGATGTCCCGCTCGGCGACGGCACGCCCGTCGACCGGATTTCACGACGCTTCATGCTGTAGTCGGCAGGAGGCTTCCGCCCCCACCCTGTCGCGCCCGGCATGAGTGTCTGCGGATGGACATCGTTGCGGCGCACGAATGCTGTGCATATATTCGTGACCATCGGAGGAATGGCATCATGGAAAGCACCAGGGAACGCGCGGCGTTCACCTTGTCGGCGGCGATCAAGTCGGAACTCGAAAAGGCTGTGCCCAAGAGCAAGCGTTCGCGCTTTGTCGAGCAAGCCATTGCCGACGCGCTGATGGAGCGCGCAAGGCAGAGGGCGCGGGACGCCATCCGATCCGCACCGGCCTATCCGGTGCGCGGCGGGGACAGCATCGCCACGCTTCATCGCATCCGGGCCGAGCGCGATCGTGATCTCGTCCATCGCTCCGACCTCGGACCGACATGATCGTCATCGACGCCTCGGTCTTCAACAAGCTGTTCCTGCAGGAACCCGACCGGGAACTCGCCGTGGCCCTGTTCGATACCGCGTTGCGCGATCAGACGCCGCTTCTCGCGCCGGACCTGATCGTGCACGAGGCTCTGGCCGTCGCCTTGCATTACGAGGTTCCCTCGCATGTCGTCTTCGATTTGCTCGAGCCCTTCACCGACGCCGGCATGCGCCTGCTGCGGCCGACGCGTGCGGTCGCCGGACGCGCTTTCGCCATGGCGCAAGGCGAAGGGCGACCGTCGTTGCAGGATTGCATCTATCACGCCGTCGCGCTTGTGGAGGGCGGCACGTTCGTAACCGCCGACGAGCGGCATGTCCGCAAGACCGCGCATCACGGTTCCGTCGCGCTGCTGCGCGAGTGGAATGGGACCGCTGGCTGAGGCGACGAATCAGGCCGAGTCGGCGGCGACCTGGCACCGGTCCAATGCCAACAGAAACCGCTTCACCGCGCCCTCCATGCCGAATTCGAGCGCATCGGCCGTCAGCCCGTGGCCGATCGACACTTCGGCAAGATCCGGCACCGCCGCGACGAGCCCCGGCAAATTGGCGACCGTCAGGTCGTGGCCGGCGTTGACCCCGAGCCCGGCGGCGCGCGCCGCATCGGCGGTCCGCCGCAGCAGATCGACCTGCGCGGCAGCCTCGGCGGCGCTGTCGTGGCAGGCGCCGTAGGGGCCGGTGTAGAGTTCGACCCGGTCGGTGCCGGTCGCAAGCGCCGCCGCGATCCCCTCTTCGCCCGCATCGGGATCGCAGAACAGCGACACGCGCATGCCCCGCCCCTTCAGCCGCTGCACGCAATCGCGCAGGAAGTTGCCCTGCCCGGCGAAATCCCAGCCATGGTCGGAGGTGGCCTGGTTCGGATCGTCGGGCACGAGCGTGACCTGCTCGGGCGCGTTGGCCTCGACCAGATCGAGAAACGCCTCCGACGGGTAGCCCTCGATGTTGAACTCGGCGTCGGGGAACCAATCGTCGATCAGCGCCCTTATCTGGGGCAGGTCGGAGAAGCGCACATGCCGCTCGTCGGGCCTTGGGTGCACCGTCAGCCCGTGCGCCCCGGCCTGGAGTGCGATGCGGCCCAGATGCGTCACCGACGGCCACGGCAGGTCGCGCCGGTTCCGCAGAAGCGCCACGGCGTTCAGGTTGACGGACAGATGGGTGGGCAAGGCGGGCCTCCGACCAAAGATTCCGGCGGCTTGATATAGCGCAATGCCGCTCGCGGCCAGCCATATCAGTTTTCCGCTTCATGGCCGGCACCAAATCTCGGAGCGCGCGATGATCACAGTCGAACCCCTGTCGCCCGGCGTGCTGTCGCTCGACGTGACCGGCAAGCTCGACAAGGGCGATATCGAACATGCCATCACCGAACTCGAGGCTGCGCGCGAGGAGCACGACGAGATCAGCCTCGTCGTCGATCTGAGCGGCTTTGCCGGCATGACGGCCGAGGCGCTGATCGCCGACCTGCGCTACGGCTTTTCACACATCAACGATCTGGGCCACTACCGGCGGATCGCCGTGATCACCGGTCATGACTGGATCGAGACGCTGATCCGGCTTGAGGGCAAGGTGTTCCGCACGCTCGACATCCGCTGCTTCAAGCCCGACGAACGCCAGAACGCGCGCGCCTTCGCCAACGGCATGGACGTGCCCCCGCCCAGGCACAAACCGGCGATCGTGCGGGTGCCCACCGACCGCGCCAACATGCTCGCCTTCCGCATCACCGACAAGGTGCGCGCATCCGACGCCAAGGCGATCATGGGCTTTCTGAAGGACACCTATACGCGCCATGACAAGATCGACCTGATGGTGATCATCGAGGAACTGGAAGGCTTCGACCCGGCGATCCTGTTCGACACGGGCACCTGGAGCGCCAAGGCGCAGAGCCTGTCCCATGTCGGCCGCTACGCGGTGGTCGGCGGACCGGACTATGTGCGCCGCACGGCCGGGTTCCTGGGCGCCTTCATGCCGGTCGAGATCAAGGCGTTCGAGCGCGACGAGGAAGAGGCGGCCTGGGCCTGGCTCAACGCCGCCCCGCTGCTGGCGGCCTAGAAGGGCGCTCGCGCGCCTTCGCTCTTTGTTGGACCAGTAAGGCGCTCCAGGTCCCTGCCTTTTCGCAGTTGCGGACGCGAAACCGGTTCCCGCCTTCGCTGGAACGGCCCTATCGCACGATCGTCAGCGTCTCGGCGGCGCGCGTGACGGCGGTGTAGAGCCAGCGGTCGCGCATGTCGCGGAAGGCGAAGCTCTCGTCGAAGACCATAACATTGTCCCACTGCGAGCCCTGCGCCTTGTGCACGGTCAGCGCGTAGCCATAGTCGAAATCGTCGTGCCGGCGCTTGAGCTGCCAGGGCACCTCCTCGTCGGGATTATCGAAGGCCGCCTTGAGCAGCCTGATCTTGGCAACGCCCCGGTCGGTGTCGCCATCGTCGGGCGCGACCAAGAGGTTCACGCTCGGCTTGGAGCCGGGCGCCGATGCGGTCATCACCTTCCACAGCGACCCGTTCAGCAGCCCCTTTGCCGGATCGTTCCTGAGGCACACCAGCTTGTCGCCGGCCTGCGGATAACGCGCGTCGAACCCGGCAAGCTGCCGCAGGCGCTGATTGTAGCGCCGCCGTGTCCGGTTGATGCCGACCAGCACCTGGTCGGCCGCCTTCACCATGTCCGTGTCCAGATCGTTCTTGCCGATCACCTGGGCGGTGCCATAGTCGCCATGCATCAGTTCGCGCCCCTCGCGCACGTCCATCGCCAGCCGCACGATCGGGTTCTCGGCCGCCTGCCGGTGGATTTCCGTCAGCAGGAAATCGGGCTCGGCATCGGTGAAGAAGCCGCCCCCCGAGATCGGCGGCAACTGCCCCGGATCGCCGAGCACAAGCACGGGCGTGCCGAAGCTCAGAAGATCGCGCGCCAGTTCCTCGCCGACCATCGAGCATTCGTCGACGATGACGAGCTTGGCGCGGGCGATGTCCGACTGCCGGTTGAGCGCGAAGGTCGGCGCCATGCCCGTCTTGCCGGTCACCTCGTCGGTCACCGCCTCCTCGCCGCGCGGCCGGTAGATCAGCGAATGGATCGTCTTGGCGTTGGAGGCGCCCTTGGCGCGCATCACCTGCGCCGCCTTGCCGGTGAAGGCGGCGAACTGCACGGTGCCGTCGACCCCTTCGGCGAAGTGCCGCGCCAGCGTGGTCTTGCCGGTTCCCGCATAGCCGAACAGGCGGAACAGCGGGCTGTCGCCGCGCTTGAGCCAGTCGGCGACCGCCTTCAGCGCATCATCCTGTTGCGGGGAAAGCTGCATGGACCGGATGTAGGGGATTCGACCGATGGAGGAAAACGGAAAAGGCGGTTGTGGGAAAGGCCGGTCGCTTGCGTGAAGCGCTGCCAAGCACTCAGATCATCTCTGGCCGGCCATGACCGCGACACAGATCGGACATCCGACCGTCACTCCTAGAGCGACATCTCACCCCTCCCCCGCCCTGTGACCGTTCGCACGGCCATCGCGCCCCATTTCCCTCATGCTCGCTCCCAATCGCGCGGTGGCACGTGCCGCCGCGGCAAACAGCAAAGATTGGAACGAGCCATGAACCGCATTCTCTTCCCCCTTCTTGCCTCCGCCCTCGCCGTGGCCGCTGTTCCGGCATCGGCGCAGGAGATCGACGGCGTCTCGGTGGAAATCCGCACCGGCGGCGACGATCTGCGCGGCAATGACGACAACGCCTTTGCCTCGATCTGGTCATACCGGTCCGACGGGCGCCAGCGCGGCATCCGCCGTCAGGTCAATGTCAGCGACCGGCGGATCAAGGACTACACGACGACCCGGGTCTACTTCGACACGCCCGACGGCACCGAAGTCGACGACATCACCTTGTTCATTCTCGATGTGGAGGGGTTCTCGGGCGGGTTTGACGGCGACAACTGGAATGTCGATGCCATCCGCATCACCGCCATCAAGGACGGCATCACCGTCAAGGAATACATGAACGAGTTCGCCAATCCGCTGATCCGCTTCACCGGCGACGTGCATTCCTACAGCCGCGATTTGCGGGTGCGCTGACCAGCAAATGCAGGGGCAACCGGCGCCCGAAGCATCCGCCGCACCAATCGTGGGCGGCGGATCGCCTGGCCTGAACTACATCGCCTCGCGGCCGCGGCGCATCGCCGCCACGCCGGTGCGGCACACCTCGATCAGGCCGAGCGGGGCCATGATCGCGATGAACTGCTCGACCTTGTTGGTCCGGCCGGTCAGTTCGAACACGAAGTGATCGACATTGGCGTCGATCACGTTCGCCTTGAAGGCGTCTGCCAGCCGCAGCGCCTCGAGCCGGTTCTCGCCGGCCCCGCGCACCTTGATCAGCGCAAGCTCGCGCTCGAGCGGCTTCTCGTAGCCCTCCTCGCGCGCGATCACCGTCAGATCGTCGACCCGGTGGACCGGCACCATGCGTTCGAGCTGGGTCCTGATCTGCTCCATCACCTGCGGCGTGCCGCGCGTGACGATGGTGATCCGCGACAGGTGCTTTTCGTGCTCGGTCTCCGAGACCGTCAGGCTCTCGATGTTGTAGCCCCGACCGGAAAACAGGCCGATCACGCGCGCCAGAACGCCCGGCTCGTTGTCGACCAGCACCGCGAGCGTGTGCACCTCGGGCGCCGCCGTGTCCTTGGTGATGAAATAGGCCGAGGCCGGCTCTTCCTGCGGTTCGCTCATCGTCGTCTTCCCCATGCATCGGGCCGGCCGTCTTTGGCAGGCTTTCCGGCCCCGTTCAAGCGTACCCAATTTTTTTCGGGGCAAGTCTGAACCATTCGGGCGCCCACGAATTGCAATGGCAGAACCTCATGCGGCGCGTCGGCCGTCTGGACCGATCCCGGCGCGGCCCGCGCCGCGACAAAGGAACAGGAGGAGACCGTGAAACCCATTCTTACGACCACTGCGAGCGCCCTGGCGCTGGCGCTGACATTCGGCCCGGCGACGGCGCAGCAGACTTCCGACGAGCTCAACCGCGGCGTCATCGACGCCTGCCGTGCGATCCTGGACGCGCAAGCCAATGCTTCGGCCGACCGGAACATGATGAACGGCAACGGCAATGGCGAAAACGGCCTGCGCGCCGACGCCGGCATCCAGCCCGGCGAGCAGATTCCGCAAACCGTTCCGGACTATCCGAACGACGCCCAGGCCGCCGAGGCGATGGCCCAGACCGGCAACGAGATCGACCCGCTCGACAACCTTCAGAACCCCGGCGAGCAGATCGCCTCGACCACGCAGCCGAACGATGCCGCGACGACCTCGACCAACCGCCAGATCGACATGCAGGCCGGTCAAGGCACCGTCGCCAAACGGTACCGTTCGGCCGGCGAAGGCTTCGACAACCCGGGCCGGATCGAGACCGAAGCCGGCGCCGCGAGCGTCGACGCGGCCCAGGGCACCATCGCCGACCGTTACGTGCCGATCTATGGCGGCGACGAAGACCAGCGTTCCGCCGATGCGGGGCCGGTCGAGCGACCCGACCGCGACATGGTCGACCACCAGAACGGCAGCTTCGACGCCGCCCGCGACGGCCGCGCCCAGGAGGGCCCGATCGCCGAGACCTATGACGATTTCGCAGCCACGATCGACCAGCCGGGCGGCCGGCAGGCCGACGACACAAATCCGCTGCGCGAAGGCAGTGAGATGATCAGTGAAGGGCTGACCGCCGTCGAGCCGGGACTGAACCAGCAGGCCGATCGCGGTGATCTCGACCCCGTCACCAATGGCGAGGACGCGATGAACGGCGGCGCGACCGCAATGGGCGAACCCGACAGCGGGCCGATCCCGGCCGAACGCGACCAGACCGATCTGGTCGAGCGGGACCGGACGGCCACCTCCGAACGCGACCGGCAGATGGCGCGCAACGGTTCCGATCGGGCACAGCCCGCACCGACGGACCGCCGCTCGGTCCAGCGTGCCTACCAGGTCGCCTCGGCTGTCGTGCCGCATGTCCGGTTCAGCGGCTGGCAGCGCACCAATGAAGGCGGCAGCGCCTACGTCTTCGCAGGCGTCAATCGGGTCACCGGCCGTCCGACGGCCATCTACATGACCGATGGAGCCAGGGTGAACGAGATCCGCGAGCGCATTCCGCTGCGCGCCGTGCCGACGGATCTGCGTCGCACGATCGGCAGCGAGATCGAGGGGCTTCGCGTCTCGTCGGTCGCCCGCAGCCTGCGCAGTGATTTCGACGTCTACTACGAGTTCGACGGCATTCTGCGGTCGGGCCGCCCGGTGGCGATCGAAATCCGCGCCGATGGCGAGGACTTCACCATGAACGCGCCGACCAACAGCTGATCCACCGTTCCCTCCCCCGGGACAACTCCCCCCGGCAGCCTCGCTGTCGGGGGCTTTTTTGTCGGTCAGGCGGGCGGCTGAAGGGCCCCCTCGCGCCTGCGCCGCGTGCCCAGCCGGGCCACGACGACGCCGGAGACGATGATGACGAGCGCCGCGAGCGCGTTCCAGCCCGGCCGTTCGCCGGCGAACAGCACGCCCACGAACACGCCGGCGAGCGGCACCAGCAGGTTGATCTGGCCGAAGAAGGACGCGCCCTGCCGCTCGATGATGGCGAACATGAACAGCGCGCCAAGCGCCGAGGGGAACACGCCCAGCGCCAGCAGCGCCATCACCGATTGGCTCGAGGGCGTCGCATCGAACGGCCGTTCGAGCCCGAACGCCGCCGGCACCAGAATGACGAGCGTCAGCGCGGTGATGTAGGCCATCAGCACCATGGGCGGGTGCCGCACGAGCTGCTTGACCGAAAGCGCGTTGATCCCGTAGGCGGTCGCCGCGACGAGCACGGCGAGCTGGCGCCACACATCCTTGCCGAACCCGTCGCGCAGTGCCGGCCAGAACAGGATCGCAAGACCGATCAGCCCGAGCGCGACACCGGCGATCTTGGGCACCGTCATCTTCTCGTCACGCGTCAGAAGATGCGCCAGCACAATCACGACGAGCGGCATGAACCCCATCAGGATCGCCGCCAGCCCGCTGTCGATCACCGCAACGCCCCAGTTGATCGCGGTGAACGGGATCACGGTGCCCGTCGCCGCGCAGATCACCATGAAGACCAGATCGCGTGCCGTCGGCCGGAACAGCGGCCGGCGCAGGGCGAGCACCAGCCCGCACAGCAGCAGCGCGGCGAGGCCCTGACGGACGAGCGTGATCGTGATCGGCGGAAAATCGGCGACCGCGATCTTCGACAGAAGGAACGCGCTGCCCCAGATCAGCGACAGCGTGATCAGATGCGAATAGTCGACCGGACCGGGTGCCGGTTTGCTCATGGGCGCGCGCCGACCCTCGGATCAGACAAGCGCCTTGCCTTCGGCTCCGATCGCGTTCGCCACCGCCTCGTCGGTCGCCTCGTCCGGCAGCAGCATCTCGTTGTGCGCCTTGCCCGAGGGGATCATCGGGAAGCAGTTTGTCAGCGCCGACACGCAGCAGTCGAAGATCACCGGCTTGTCGATCTCGATCATCTCGGCGATCGCCTCGTCGAGATCGCCCGGCTTCTCGCAGCGTATGCCGTGCGCGCCATAGGCCTCCGCCAGCTTGACGAAGTCCGGCATCGCCTCGGTGTAGGAATGCGAGCGCCGGTTGCCGTGCAGCAGCTGCTGCCACTGGCGCACCATGCCCATGTACTGGTTGTTGAGGATGAAGACCTTGATCGGCGCCATGTACTGGATCGCCGTCGACATCTCCTGGATGTTCATCTGGATCGAGGCATCGCCGGCAATGTCGATGACGAGCGCATCCCGGTGGGCGATCTGCACGCCGAGCGCCGCCGGCAGACCGTAGCCCATCGTGCCGAGCCCGCCCGACGTCATCCAGCGGTTGGGCTTTTCGAAGCCGAAATACTGCGCCGCCCACATCTGGTGCTGGCCGACCTCGGTGGTGATGAACGTGTCCTTGCCGCTGGCCCTGGTCGCCTCGTAGAGCCGCTGGATTGCGTATTGCGGCATGATCACGTCGTCGGAGTTGGTGTAGGCGAGCGAATTGCGCGCCCGCCACTTGGAGATCTGCTCCCACCAGTGTGCATGCTTCTTCCGGTCGGGCTTGTGCCCTGCCGCCCGCCACGCATCGACCAGCGCCTCCAGCGCCAGCGCGACGTCCGCGACGATGCCCACCTCTGTGTGAACGACCTTGTTGATCGAGGACGGATCGATGTCGATGTGGATTTTGCGCGAGTTCGGCGAGAACGCGTCGATCCGCCCGGTGATGCGGTCGTCGAACCGCGCGCCGATGTTGATCATCAGGTCGCAATCGTGCATCGCCATGTTGGCTTCGTAGGTGCCGTGCATGCCCAGCATGCCGATCCAGTTCTCGCCCGAGGCCGGATAGGCGCCAAGGCCCATCAGCGTCGACGTGATCGGAAAGCCGGTCGCAGCGACCAGTTCGCGCAGCAGTTCGCTCGCCCGGTCGCCCGAGTTGATCACCCCGCCGCCCGAATAGATGATCGGCTTCTTCGCCGTCGCCATCAGCGCCACGGCGCGCCGGATGGCGCCCTCGTCGGGCTCGGTCCGCGGCTGGTAGCTGGTGCGCTCCTCGGCGATCTCGGGGCCCTGATAGATGCCGGTCGCGAACTGCACGTCCTTGGGAATGTCGACGACGACCGGGCCGGGCCGGCCGGTCTGGGCGACGCGGAACGCCTCGTGCAGGATGCGCGGCAGGTCGGCGACGCTTTTGACGAGCCAGTTGTACTTGGTGCAGGGACGCGTGATGCCGACCGTGTCGCATTCCTGGAAGGCGTCCGAGCCGATCAGCGTGGTCGGCACCTGGCCTGTGATGCAGACGATCGGGATCGAATCCATCAGCGCGTCCTGCAGCGCGGTCACGCAGTTGGTGGCGCCGGGACCGGAGGTCGCCAGCACCACGCCGACCTTGCCGGTCGAGCGGGCATAGCCCTCGGCGGCGTGGCCGGCACCCTGCTCGTGCCGGACCAGGATGTGTTCGACCGCGTCCTGCTGGAAGATCTCGTCATAGATCGGCAGCACCGCGCCGCCCGGATAGCCGAAAATGTGCTCGACGCCATTGTCCTTGAGCGCTTCGAGCACCATCTCGGCGCCCGTCATTTCCTGGCCTGCTTTGGTGTCCACTTTGGCATCCATCGTCTTTGTCCCGTCTCGGCCCGGGGGCCCGTCGTCAACTGTTTCACGGTTTGGCTTGCGAAAGGCAATAAAAAAGGCCCCACAAGGGAGCCCGGTCGTCGCGCATGGGAGGTCTCGCCCGGTGGCTACGCCACCTTGCCCATGCGCGATCCTACTACGATAAGCGGCTTGGTCATCATCGGCGCTCTCATATCACGGCCAGCGGACCGGTCAAGCCGGTTGGCCGTGAGCTTCCGAGAAGGGGGGAGATTTACCACTCCGCCGGCTTTGCAATGGGTTCTCCACTTTCCCAGGGGTCGGATTCGGGAACTGGCATCGAGCCAGCATCGGTTTGGTGGCGTGACGGATAAAATCAGTCACGCGCTTGTGCTTCTTCCCAGGTTCCGTACCTTCAAGCCATCCTACTCCGACAACCAAACCCAGATCGTGTTTTACGATCCTCAAAGGTTCAATCAGGTCGGTGTCTTGAGACAGCACGAGCGCCACCTCAAATTTGCCGCGGAACGCGTCGTTGAGAAGAAATGTGGCTAGATTGACGTCGGACCCCTTTTCTTCCGTGTCATGCACTTGGACAAATGTCTTTTCTTGGCCAACTAGTGGCCGCCTCTTCGTCTTGGGCAAAAAGCGACCACGATGCACTTTGAGATTAGGGATCGTGCGAAGCGCCCTCATATAGGTTTGCTGACGTTCGGGTGCCGTCGGATCACCTGCACGTGGACTCACGTCTGCCGTGAAATACCTGATTGCCTGAACGGTGTCGGACGCATCCAATAGCTCTGAAGCGAGTGCACTTACGTCTAGCCACTTGTAAGGCGTCCCGCGCAAAGCACGATAGTACACGTTGAAGCCGTCAATGTAGACGTATGCGTTCACGGCACCCCAGATACAGCAAGAGCCGCAGGGCTTTCGCCCAAGCGGCCCTTGTACTGATAGCCGAAGCCATCAGCCGGTATGCCGAAAAAATAGCTTCTACATGTTCCAGTTTCAAGTCCCTTCTTCCCAAGAGGCACGTTTCGATCGCACCTGTCATGCACGGAGAGCTATGGAACAACCAAGACTGGTAGAGGACAGTTCATAGAGTGATTTTGCGAGCATAATTCTCAACCTTCTTAGAGAATTCGATCGTGAGCAGATTCCTAACTTCCCCTCGACGGACCGCGATCGGTCGCATGCGGGCGGCGCGCGTAGTCATTCCTTAACCGCGTCCGCCTAGGCTCTGTGCGGAAGAGGCCCGCCCATGTACCGATCCCCAGAGCGCGACCGCGCCGATGATCGCCGCACCGATCGCAGCGCCAGGACCTCGGACCGGCGCAACCGGACCGAAGGCCACGTCATCGACTGCGACGGCACGCGCGCCGTCATCAGCGCGATCATGCCCGCCGATTCCAGCGTCTCCGACGATTACTGGAACGTCGGCAGCCTGATCACGATCGCCTCCGGACCCGCCCGCACGGTCGGCATGCTGTACCGCATCGAGGTGCCGGACGCGGCCTGGCGCAGGGGCGCGCCGAACACCGTTCACATCCACGTCGAACTGGTCGGCGAAATCCGCGAGGACGAAGGCGGGACGGCGCGCTTCGCCGGCGGCCTGTCGCACTATCCGCACCTGGGCGCCGTCGCGCACCGGATCCGCAACGCCGACCTGCAGGCGATCTTCGCCAACACCGATCCGACGGCGGTGCCGCTCGGCCGGCTTTCGCAGAGCCGCGACATCGAGGCGATGGTTTCGATCGACGCGATGATCTCGCGCCACTTCGCCGTCGTCGGCACCACCGGCGTCGGCAAGTCGACCACCGTCGCGCTGCTGATCCGCAAGATCGTCGCCGCCCGCCCCGACATCGGCATCCTGCTGCTCGACCCGCACAACGAGTTCGCCTCCGCCTTCCCCGACATCGCCGTGACCATCGACGACAGCACGCTCGACCTGCCGTTCTGGCTGTTCCGGCTCGAGGAATTCGTCGAGGTGCTGTTCCGCGGCCGCCCGGCCGACCCCGAAGAGGTCGACATATTGCGCGATCTCATTCCCGAGGCGCGCCTGCGCTTCAAGGGCGACATGGCCGGCGGCCCGATGCGCAAGCCCGGCCGCGGCGGGAACCAGGTCACCGCCGACACGCCCATCCCCTACCGGGTCGCCGATCTTCTGGCGTTGATCAAGGAGCGCATGGGCAGCCTTGACGCGCGCGAGCACAGGACCACGCTGAAATCGCTGGCAAGCCGCATCGAAGCCGCGGTCAACGATCCGCGCTACCGCTTCATGTTCGCCCACAAGACGATCACCGACAATCTCGCCGAGGTTCTGGCGCACATCTACCGCGTGCCCTCAAAGGGCCGGCCGGTGACCATCTTCCAGCTCAACGGCATCCCCTCGGAGGTCGTCAACGCGGTGGTCAGCGTGCTGTGCCGGGTGGCGTTCGAATTGTCGGTGTGGAGCCGCTCGAAGGTCAAGACGCTGGTCCTTTGCGAGGAAGCGCACCGCTACATCCCCGCCGACCGCGAGGCCGGCTTCGGCCCGACCCGCGCCTCGATCGCGCGGATCGCCAAGGAGGGCCGCAAGTATGGCGTCAGCCTGGGCATCATCACGCAGCGTCCGAGCGAACTGGACGCGACCATCCTGTCGCAGTGCAACACGATCTTCGCCATGCGCCTCGGCAACGATTCCGACCAGGACATCATCCGCCGCGCCATCACCGGCGCCTCACGCTCCTACATCAATTTCCTGCCCTCGCTCGCCAACCGCGAGGCGATCGCCTTCGGCCAGGGCGTCAACACGCCGATGCGCATGATGGTCGAGACCGTCGACACCACCGGCCTGCCGGGTCAGGCCGGGGACGATCCGCACGATGCCAGCTCCGAAGCGGCCGGGCCGGTCGACGTGAAGAGCCTGCTGCAGGCGGTGCGCGAGCCGGCGCTCGCCGCCGCCGACGCGCTCGGCGAACCGCTGGAAAGCTGGAACACGCTGGGCGTGGTCGGCGAACAGCGGCCCTCGCTGGCGGACGCGCCGAAGCTGCAGGAGAGCTTGGACGGCGTGGCCAACGGAGCGCCGTCGTCGGGAGGGCGCGAAGGCCTTTTTACCTATGACGGTCCGCTGCGCCGCAACGCCGAAGGCGGCGGCCGGTCCGGCCGCACGCAGCAGCCGAACGATGCTCCGCACGGGCCGCGCGACCTGATCAGCCGGTTTCGGCGAGCCGATCGGGACTGACCGGTTCGGCGATCGCAACCCCCTGCCTGCCGATCACGCGGTTCCGGCCGCTCGTCTTGGCCCTGTAGAGATACTGGTCCGCCCGCTTGACCAGCGCGCCGGCGCCCTCCCGGCCATCCCAGACCGCGATGCCCACGCTCGCCGTGATCGCCACCGGAACCGCATCCAGCGTCACCGGCGCGACGGCGATCGCCTCGCGGATGCGCTCGGCCAGGCGCTTGAGCGCGAACTCGTCGGTGTTCGGAAACAGGACCGCGAACTCCTCGCCGCCGATCCGCGCCAGAACGTCATGGTAGCGGGTGTGCTGCTGCAGCGTCAGCGAGACCTGCCGCAGCACGAGGTCGCCATTGTCGTGCCCGTAGGTGTCGTTGATCGCCTTGAAGTGATCGAGATCGAGGATCATCACGCCAAGCGGCCGGTCGATCAGCCCGAACTCCTTCATGTATTCGGCGAGCGCGTCGTCGAAATAGCGCCGGTTGCGCAGGCCGGTGAGCACGTCGGTCAGCGCCGCCTGCATGAAGGACCGCGACTGGGTGACCAGCCGTCCGCGCTCGTGCGCGTCGCGCCGCATCGCCGGATAGAGCCACAAGAGGCCGAACAGGACCGCGAGCGCCAGCACCACCGAGACGGCCCGCGAGACGAGCACCGCCCAGCCCGCGCCGGCGACATCGGCCCCGCCTCCGGCGACGAGACCGGCGAACGCGGACGCGCTGATCCAGGTCGCGACGCCAGCCACCGCCAGTCCGCCCACATAGATCAGAACAAGTATTTCCGCCCGACTAATCCGCATGTCGCACCTTCGAAAAAGATGACGCACTGGTATAGGCCGTCCCTTAACGGGGGTTAAGGGGACCATGTAAAACTGCGCGTACCGGGCGCGATTCAGGTGGTGGGAGGCGGCGTCCCGCCGGCAGCGTTAACGATTTGCCACGTCGCGTCGAACTGGTTGCGGAACCAGGTCATCTGCCGCTTGGCATATTGGCGCGTCGCCGCCTTGGCGCGCGCGATCGCCTCGGCCTCGTCCATCGCGCCGTCGAGAACGGCGCCCAGTTCGCGCACGCCGATCGCCTTCATCGCCGGCAGGTCCGGGTCGAGGTTCAGCGCGCGCAGGGCGCGCACCTCATCCAGGGCGCCGCGGGCGATCATCGCATCGAAGCGCGATTCGATGCGG
The DNA here is from genome assembly GCF_004331955.1 of Roseitalea porphyridii. Lineage (NCBI taxonomy): Bacteria > Pseudomonadati > Pseudomonadota > Alphaproteobacteria > Hyphomicrobiales > Ahrensiaceae > Roseitalea > Roseitalea porphyridii. The sequence goes on from NZ_CP036532.1 coordinate 2,680,239, forward strand.
GCATTCAGCGCGGCCCTTTCGGGCAGCAGCACGAAGCGCGCGCCGATGGTTTCGGGCGGCAGGACGGGATCGCCGCGCCGGCCCTGCCAGTGGCGCAACGGCGCGCCGGACGCCTCGAGCACTTCGAGCGCCCGCACGACGCGCTGACCGTCGCCGGGCTCGAGCATCGCCGCGCCTTCGGCATCGCGCGCGGCAAGGTCCGCGTGCAGCGCCGGCGCGCCTTCCCTTGCGAGCCGCGCGCGAAAGGCCGCGCGAACCGCATCGGGCACGTCCGGCATCGGCGACAGCCCCTCGGTCAGCGCCTTGAAGTAGAGCCCGGTGCCGCCGGCGAAGACCAGCGACGCATCGGGTGGCAGCCGGGCGATCAGGTCGGTCACGTCGCGCGCCCATTGCCCGGTCGAATAGGCGACCGAGGGCGGCACGTGGCCGTAAAGATGGTGCGGCGCGCGCGCCAGTTCGTCCGCATCCGGCCGCGCCGTCAGCACGCGCAGCCCGTCATAGACCTGCATGGAATCGGCGTTGACGATATGCGCGCCGGTCCGCGCGGCAAGCTCCAGCGCGAAGGCCGACTTGCCGCTCGCGGTCGGCCCCGCTATCAGGCTGATTGTCCGTGCCATCGTTCGCCGGGCGACCCCCTGCCCCGTTCGGGCCCAATCGAGCGTCATGTCCCACATCCTCACCCTGATTGCCAATCCCGCAACGCGCGCGCTCAGCCCGGAACTTGCGGCCCGTGTCGCCGAGGCGGCCGGCGCGACGCGCATCGACTGGCTCGCCGGGGATGTCGCCGCCGACCTCGTCGTGCCCGCCCCGGTGCCGCTCGACGGAGACGTCGCAACGGCGATCGGCGACGCGCCGGTCGACGCGGTGATCCAGCCCGACGCCGGCCCGGACGCACGCCGCAGGAAGCTGCTGCTGGCCGACATGGATTCGACCATGATCGGACAGGAGTGCATCGACGAACTGGCCGCCGAAGTCGGCCTGAAGGATCAGATCGCCGCGATCACCGCGCGCGCCATGGCCGGCGAGATCGAGTTCGAGGGCGCGCTGCGCGAGCGCGTGGCGCTGCTGAGGGACCTGCCGGTGTCGGCCATCGGCCAGGTGATCGCAACGCGCATCCATCTGACGCCGGGCGGGCCGGAACTGGTGCGCACGATGCGCGCGAACGGGGCGTATTGCGTGCTCGTCTCGGGCGGCTTCACCGATTTCACGGCGACCATCGCCGCACGGATCGGTTTCGACGAACACCGCGCCAATCGCCTCCTGCAGGATGGCGGCCGGCTGACCGGCGCCGTCGACGAGCCGATCCTCGGGCGGCAGGCCAAGGCCGAAGCGCTCGCCGAGATCGCGGCCCTGCGCGGCATCGGCACGGACGCGGCGATCGCGGTCGGTGACGGCGCCAACGATCTGGCGATGCTGGAGATGGCGGGCGTCGGCGTGGCGCTGCACGCCAAGCCGGCGGTCGCCGCACAAGCCGACATGCGCATCGACCATGGCGACCTAACCGCGCTGCTGTTCATCCAGGGCTATCGGGAAGGCGAGATCGTCCGCTGAGGACGGGGGCTGCCGCACGCTTACCTTGCGGTTCGAACTGTTATGCCGGGTCTTTGACGCCCGTCGTCATCCCTCATCCTGAGGTGCGAGCGCGGCGAGCCTCGAAGGGCAAGGGATGTCGCAGAGGCCCCTCACCCTTACCCTCTCCCCGCGCGCGGGGAGAGGGAGTCGTCGGCATCGGTGCGTCTCGATTTGGATGGACGCCAAGCATCCAAGAACGCATACGGAATCGCGGTGTGCTCGCCCCTCTGCCCGCCTGCGGGGAGAGGGGGTTGGCCACATCGCGCGTCGGCATGCGGAAGTTGAAGCCCGGCGTCCATACCAACGGGTGCAGCGCCGATGCCGATGGCTCCCTCTCCCCGCCTGCGGGGAGAGGGTAAGGGTGAGGGGCATGACCAAACGGCCATCATCGGAACATCGGCGGTCCCGGGCCGCGGAACACGATGCTTCCGACAGCGAAAAACAGGGCGCCCGCGCAATCGCGGAGGCGCCCAGCCCCTAGTCGATGCGGATCGTCACGAAGCGCAGCGCGCCGTCGGCGCCGGCGAGCATCAGCAGCGCGTTGCGGCGGTCGCTGTCGCGCAGCGCGTCGATCGCCTCCTGGACGTCCTGCGGCGTCGAGACCTGTTCCTGGGCGATCTCGACGATCACCTCGCCGGCCATCACGCCCTTGTCGTCGGCGGCCGAACCGGCCTCGACCTCGGTGATCACCACGCCGCCCGAGACGTCCTCGCTGATCGAGAATTCCTCGCGGCGCGTGTCGTTCAGTTCGGCCAGAGTCATGCCGAACAGCGCGATCGTTTCATCGCCGCCCTCGTCCTCGCCCGGCTCGGTGGCAAGCGCCAGATCCTCGCCGTCCTCGAGCCGACCCAGCGTGACCTTGATCGACTGCCGCTCGCCGTCGCGCAGGACGATCACGTCGACCTCCTTGCCGACCGGCGAGTCTGCCACGATGCGCGGCAGTTCGCGCACCGATTCGACCGCCTGGCCGTCGAACTCGATGATCACGTCGCCCGGCTCGATCGAGCCGTCGTCGACCGGTCCGCCCTCGATGATGCCGGCGACCAGCGCGCCCATCGCCTCGTCCATGCCGAGGCTCTCGGCGATGTCGTCGGTGACCTGCTGGATGCGCACGCCGAGCCAGCCGCGCCGGGTCTCGCCGAACTCGCGCAACTGGTCGATCACGCCGATCGCAAGCTCGGTCGGAATGGCGAAGCCGATGCCGATCGAGCCGCCCGAGGGCGAGATGATCGCCGTGTTGATGCCGATCACCTCACCATCCATGTTGAACAGCGGGCCGCCCGAATTGCCGCGGTTGATGGCCGCGTCGGTCTGGATGAAATTGTCGTAGGGGCCCGAATTGATGTCGCGGCCGAACGCCGACACGATGCCCACCGACACCGAGCCGCCAAGGCCGAACGGGTTGCCGATCGCCAGCACCCAGTCGCCGACGCGCATCGCGTCGGAATCGCCGAACGGCACCTCCTGCATGTCGGGGTTCTCGGACGGATCGATCTTCAGCACCGCCAGATCGGTCTTCGGATCGGTACCGATCACCTCGGCGGCGATCGAATTGCCGTCGTTGAAATTGACGACCACCTCGTCGGCGTCGGCGATGACGTGATTGTTGGTGACGACGATGCCCTCGTCGGCATCGATCACGAAGCCCGAGCCGAGCGACTGGACGCGCTGACCGCCGGGCCCGCGCGGGCCGCCTTCAGGCAGGCTGTCGAAGAACTCGTCGAAGAATTCCTGGAAGGGCGAGCCTTCGGGCAGGCGCGGACGGGGCACGTTGCGCTCGCCGCCCGAAAGCGTCTGCGAGGTGGAGATGTTGACCACCGAGTCGAGCAGCCGTTCGGACAGGTCGGCCAGCGATTGCGGACCCGCCTGCTGGGCGTGTGCGGGCGCGGCGCCCAGCCCGGGAACCTGCGCCGGCTGGGCGACAAGAAGGGCGGCCAGCCCCGCCGTTGCCAGTGCGGTGATCTTGCGCGACGTCGACGAGCCCAGTGCCATCAGAGCCAACCTCCTCAAAAGATGCGTGGCGGGCGGCGTGTCCGGCGATCACCGTGCCGCCCGTGCGTGTGGTGCCGGCAAAATAAGGCCGCTTTGGGCCGTGGCAAGCCGGCTCGACGGCCGCATGCGCCGTTCACCGCCTTGTGATGGCCGTTCAGAGGAACGACCGGGCCAGCCAGACGATGCCGAGGCCGATCGCCGCCGACACCAGACCCGCGACACGCAACTGGTCGTCGGGCGCGGCGCGCAGAAACTCGCCCACCCGACGACCAAGTTGCGGGAACGCGCCGTAGACGATCCCCTCGATCACCAGAACCAGACCGAGCGCGGTGACAAGATCGGTCATCACGCATCGGCCCTTGTTCAGCGCCCTGCCTGGTCCGGCTCGGGCGCGACCGGCGTGGTGCCCTGCGCATTCTCGAAGAACTCGAAGAACTCCGAATTCGGCGAGAGCACCATGGTCGTGTCGCCGCCTTCCTGCTGGGCCAGCGCCCGCTGGTAGGCGATCATCGAGCGGTAGAACTCGAAGAAGTCCGGATCGCGGGTGAAGGCGTCGGCGAACACGCGGTTACGTTCGGCGTCGCCCTCACCGCGCAGGATCTCCGATTCGCGGCGCGCTTCGGACACGATCTCGACCACCTGACGGTCGGCGACGGCGCGGATGCGCTGGGCGTTCTCGCGACCGCGCGCACGGATGCGCTCGGCTTCGGCGAGGCGTTCGGCGGTCATCCGGTCGAAGGTCTGCTGGGAGACCTCCGCGGTCAGGTCGGTGCGCACGATGCGCACGTCCTGGATCGTCAGGCCGAGCTGCTGGGCGTCGGGCCGCAGCAGGTCGCGCACTTCCGCCATCATCTCGGTGCGCTCCGCGGACAGGGCGGCCTCGAAGCCACGCAGACCGTAGACCCGGCGCAGGGCCGCGTCGAAACGCGTGCGCAGGCGCTGGGCGGCGGAGTTGAGATCGCCCGACACCTGTTCGCGGAAGCGCCGCGCGTCGGTGATCTGGAAGGTCAGGAACGCGTCGACCTCATAGAACCGGCCGCCCGACACCTGCACCGGCGGCTGGTCGACCAGATCGAGCCGCAGCAGGCGGTCCTCGATGATCTGCACCGTGTCGAAGCCGACGAAAGCCAGCGGCGCCTTGAAGTACAGGCCAGGCTCGGTCTTGACGTCCTGGATTTCACCGAAGCGCAGCACGATCGCCTGCTCGCGCTCGTTGACCACGAAGATCGAGGCGTAGACGAGCAGCAGCACGATGCCGAGCAGAAAGGCGATGATCGGAATGCGGTTTCCCTTGAACATTACTGCGTGCCTCCTGCGGCGGTCCGGCGATTCTGGATTTCGGGCAGCGGCAGGTAGGGCACCACGCCCGTGCCGCCGCCATCCTCGTCGAGGATCACCTTGTTGGAATTGCCGAGCACGCCTTCCATGGTCTCCAGGAACAGGCGCTTGCGGGTGACGTCCGGCGCCAAGCGATACTGGTCGTAGATCGAGATGAAGCGCTGCGCCTCACCTTCGGCCTCCTGCACGACCTGGGTCGCATAGGCGGCCGCCTCTTCGCGGATCTGCGCCGCCTCACCGCGCGCCTGACCGAGCTGCTGGTTGGCGTACTGGTTGGCTTCCTCGCGGAACCGGTCCTCGTCCTGCTCGGCGCGCTGGACTTCCTCGAACGCGTCGGCCACCTCGCGCGGCGGCGCGGCGTCCTCGATGGACACGGTGTTGATCTGGATGCCCGCGCCATAGGCGTCGAGCGTCGACTGCATCGAGGTGCGCACTTCCTCGGCGATCGCGGCACGGTTGTCGCGGAAGACGTCCTGCGCCGGACGACGGCCGACGATCTCGCGCATCGCGCTTTCGGCGACCTGGCGGACCGCATCGTCGGGTCCGGCCACGTTGAACAGATAGTCCTGCGGATCGATCACCGAATAAAGAACGGAGAACTGCACGTCGACGATGTTCTGGTCGCCCGACAGCATCAGGCCCTGCGAGCCGCTGCGGCCGGTGCCGGCGCCCACCTGGATCTGCTTTTCGACGATCTGCACCTTCTCGACGGTCTCGACCGGCCAGAAGTGGAAATGCAGGCCCGGCTCGGAGAGCTGTTCCTTGGGCTGGCCGAACAGGAGTTCGACGGCGCGTTCGTCGGTCTCGACCTGGTAGAAGGCCTGCAGCAGGTAAAGGACCAGCGCGCCGGCCACCAGAAGGCCGATCAGCACCCGGCCGCTGCCACCGCCACCGCCGGGCAGCGCGCGCTTGAGGCGGTCCTGCCCCTGGCGGATGAGGTCCTCGAGGTCGGGCGGCTGGTTGCCGCCGCCGGGGCGGTTCGGCCCGCGCGGTCCCTGGCCCCAGGGGCCGCCGCCATCACCGCCGCCACCTCCCCAGGGGCCGCCATTGTTGTTGCCGCCGCCGCCCCAGGGGCCGCCGCCGCCATTTTGATTGCTCCAGGGCATCCAATACCTCTTGATGCGAGAAAACAAAGCGTTCGGCGCAGCTGGCGTCCGAACGTCGCTTGTGGGGGTTATAGGAACGCCACCGTGCCCTTTCAACGAAAACCGGTCCGAATTCGGTCACGGACCGGGCGGCCAAATCGTCGCGCGCAGCAACGGGCCCGTTCCGAAAACCCGTGACTTCGACGTTCGTCTAATCCTATAAACCGTCATGCGCCCTGCGCATGAAATGTCAGTTGGGAGGTAAGAAATGACATTCATCTCACGCAGAAGCTTCGTGTCCGCGGCACTTGCCGCCGGTGTCGCCCTGAGTGCGACGACCGGCGCGATGGCCCAGGAGACGCGCAATTATATTCTGTCGACCGCCTCGACCGGGGGGACCTACTATCCGGTGGGCGTGGCGATCTCGACGCTGACCAAGGTACGGCTCGAACCGTCCGAAGGGATCGGCATGAGCGCCATCTCCTCGGCCGGCTCGGGCGAGAACGTGCGCCTTCTGCGCGAGGGCGAAGCCCAGTTCGCCATTCTGCAGGGCCTGTTCGGCTATTACGCGGCGACCGGCACCGGCCCGGTGGAAGCGGACGGCCCGCAGGAGCATCTGCGCTCTGTCTCGATGCTGTGGCCGAACGTCGAGCACTTCATCATCGCCTCGGACCGCGTCCAGAGCGGCACCGTCTCCGACCTGGTGGCGCTGAAGGGCGAGCCGATGGCGATGGGCCGGCAGAATTCGGGCACGATCGGTTCGAACCGCACCATCCTGGATGGCTTCGGCATCAACATCGACGAGGACTACGAGCTGATCTATGGCGGCTACGGCCCGAGCGCCGAGGCGGTGCAGAACGGCCAGGCGGTCGGCATGTCGACGCCGGCCGGCGCACCGGTCGGCGCGGTCACCCAGCTCCTGTCGGCGGCCGGTGACCGGGTGACGCTTTTGTCGTTCACGCCCGAGGAGATGGAAACGGCCGATGGCGGCCGAGGCCTCTGGACCGAGTACACCATCGCCGCCGGCACCTATCCGGGGATCGACGAGGACGTGACGACCATCGCCCAGCCCAACTTCCTCGCCACCCATCAGGACATCCCCGAAGAGGATGTCTACCTGATCACCAAGACGATGTACGAGAACCTGCGGTTCCTGCAGGCGATCCATCCGGCGACCAACAACATGTCGCTGGAAGCGGCGATCGCCGGCCTGCCGGTGCCGCTGCATCCGGGCGCGGCCCGCTTCTACGAGGAACAGGGGATCGAGATTCCCGACAACCTGATGCCGCCGCAGTAGGCGGCGCGCGGGCGCGCCCCGGCGCGCCCGCACTGAGTTCGCCGCCCGCTTCCGATCCGTCCCGCCGGGGTCCTGCCCATCATGCGCGCCGAAACCATTCAGCAGACGCGCAGCCCCTCGCTGTTCGAGCGGCGCGGCCTGTCGCTCGTCGCCTTGGTGCTCGCGGTCGCCATCTCGATCGCACACATCTGGATGAACTCGTTCGGTCGCGTCGACACGCTGGTCCAGAACGGCATCCACTTCGCCGGCTTCGCCTTCCTGTGCGTGCTGGTAACACCGTTCGTCGATACCCGCTGGGCGCGCCATGGCCTGCCGCGCGCCATCGACATCGCCTTCGGCTGCGCGGTCGCCGCCGCCGCGCTCTATGTCGTCAATGCCGAGAACGCCATCTACGACCGCGGCGTCCGGCTGATCTGGGCCGACTGGCTCGCCGGCAGCCTGTGCATCATCGGCGCGCTCGAATTCACCCGCCGCACCACCGGCTGGATCATTCCGGTGCTGATCGTGCTCGCGCTGACCTATGTGACCTGGTGGGGCGCCTACGTGCCGGGCGTGTTCCGCTTCGGCGGCCTGTCGCCGGAGACGATCATGTTCCGCGCCATGTATGGCGACGACGCCATGTTCGGCACGATCGCGCGCATCTCCTCGACCTTCGTGTTCATGTTCATCCTGTTCGGCGCGTTCCTGCTCAAGTCCGGCGCGGGCGACTTCATCGTCGACATTTCCCGCGTCGTCGCCGGCCGCTTCATCGGCGGGCCGGGCTTCGTCGCGGTCATGGCCTCGGGGCTGACCGGCACGATCAACGGCTCGGCCGTCGCCAACACCGCCTCGACCGGCGTGATCACCATTCCGCTGATGAAGCGGGCCGGCTTTCCCAAGCATTTTGCCGGCGGGGTGGAGGCGGCCGCCTCGACCGGCGGCCAGCTGATGCCACCGATCATGGGCGCGGGCGCGTTCGTGATGGCCTCGTTCACCCAGATCCCCTACACCACCATCGTCACCGTCTCGATCCTTCCGGCGATCCTCTATTTCGCGACCGTCGGCTTCTTCGTGCGCATTGAGGCCAAGCGGAGCAACGCCCGCGCGCTGGAAACCGAGGACGGACCCGGCTTCTGGACCGTGTTCCGCAATGGCGGCCCGCCCTTCCTCATCCCGGTCGGACTGCTGATCGGCCTTCTCGTCTACGGCTATACGCCCACCTATGCGGCCGGATTCGCCATCCTGACCTGCATCGCCGCCTCCTGGCTGACGCCCAACCGGATGGGCCTTGCGAAGATCGTCGAGGCGCTGGAGCTTGGCGCACGCAACATGATCATGACCGGCATCCTGCTTTGCGCGGTCGGGCTGATCGTCAACGTCATCACCACCGCCGGCATCGGCAACACCTTCTCGCTGATGATCGCGCAATGGTCCGACGGCTCACTGATCGTCGCCATCGTGCTGGTCGCGCTCGCCTCGCTCGTGCTTGGCATGGGCCTTCCGGTGACGGCCGCCTACATCGTGCTCGCCACCCTGTCGGCGCCGGCGCTCAACCAGCTCATCCTGCAGGGCGAGATGGCCCAACTGATCGCCGCCGGCCAGCTGCCCGAACAGGCCAAGGCCGTGTTCATGCTTGCCGTGCCCGAGCAGATCGCGGCGCTGTCCGCGCCGATGCCGATGGCCGAGGCACGGGCGATCCTCGACGCGGTGCCGCCCGAATCGCTGCTGCTGGTCTACGACCAGGCGTTCGATCCGGCGACGCTCACCCTGGCCCTTTTGTCGGCGCACATGATCATCTTCTGGCTGAGCCAGGATTCCAACGTCACCCCGCCCGTCTGTCTCGCCGCCTTCACCGCCGCAGCGATCGCCGAAAGCCCGCCGATGAAGACCGGCATCGCCGCCTGGAAGGTCGCCAAGGGGCTCTATTTTGTCCCGCTCCTGTTCGCATACACGCCCTTCCTTTCGGGCGACTGGCCGCAGATGCTGGAAATCTTCGCCTTCGCCCTGCCCGGCCTGTGGGCCGTCTCCGCCGCCATCCAGGGCCAATGGGAGAACCGCCTGAACCCGGCCGAACGCGTGCTGACGCTGGCCGTCGGCGCGACGCTGATGTGGCCGATCGGCGGGCTGGTGCACCTTGCCGCGCTCGGTGCGTTCGTGGCGCTGTTCTGGTGGAATGTCAGGAAGGGGCCGGGGGCGGCGGCATGATCTGCTTGACGTAAGACGTGTAAGGCACGACTTTACAGTCATGATCCGCAGCATCCGGCACAAGGCTCTGCGCGCCTACTGGATCGAGGGTAGGACGAGGGGGCTGAATGCCGAATGGCTGACCAGGTCGGCGGTAATCCTGGACGCTTTGGACTCGGCAGTTTCGCCGGAGGATATGGACATCCCGGGACTGCGTTTTCATCGACTGAAGCGGGAGATGGCCGACCGCTTTTCGGTTCGACTCACCGGCAATTGGCGCGTCACCTTCGCCTGGTCGGAGCAGGATGCAATAGACATCGACATCGAGGACTATCACTGATGCTGACCCGTCATCCATCCATTCCGCCGACCCATCCGGGCGCGCTTCTTCGCGAGATCGTGCTGCCCGAGACCGGGCTGACGAAAGTCGCTTTCGCCCAAGCGCTCGGCGTCTCGCGCCAGACGCTCTATGACGTGCTCAACCAGAAGCAGCCGGTCACGGCAAATCTCGCCGTCCGTCTGGGCAAGCTGCTGGGCAATGGCGCGCAGTTCTGGATGAACATGCAGCGCAACTACGATCTGGCGATTGCGGAGCGCGAGGTGGACGTCACCAACATACCCACGCTCGTGGCCGACTGATCCGCCCTGACCGTCCCTCCCAGACACAAACACCGGAGCTTGGGGCCCCGGTGCATCTTCGTCAGTGCGGATCGTGCTCCGCGCGCCATGCCCGGAAACCGGGCGGCGCCGTGCCCGGCAGCGGGCTTACTTGGGCTTGCTGCCGGTCGGTTTGGGCTTCGGCTTGGGTTTGTCAGCCATTGGCGTTTTCCAGAGGAGATCCGGTGCGTTGGCCCGAACCACGATTGGCCGTGGGGCGCGCGCCGGAAGCCCACATTCATGGATCGATTGCGGCGGATTTTTGTCCGGTCATTATGGATCGCACCTTGCATGCCGCCCGGCGGAACGGCGCCACCCGCCCATAGCTTCGTCCGTCCAGCGTCGCCTGCCATGCTCGTTGATCTACGTATCATGTCATGATACAAGTACGGCGCCATGATCGTCGGCTATCGGGACAAGCGCACCGAGGTGATTGCGGGGCGCGCATGCCCGAAGGGGTTTCCGGCCGATGTCTTCAAGGCGGCCTACCGGAAGCTTGCGATGCTGGAAGCCGCCGGCGCGTTGGACGACCTTCGCTCACCGCCCGGCAATCGGCTGGAGGCGCTCAAGGGTGACCGCAAGGGGCAGCATTCGGTGCGGATCAACGACCAGTGGCGTATCTGCTTCGTCTGGACGCCGCAGGGGCCCGACCGGGTCGAGATCGTCGACTATCATTAGGAGCCAGCCATGCCGAACCGCACAGCGACACGACCGATGCCCGCCGTCCATCCGGGCGAAGTGCTGCGCGAGGAATTTCTGATCCCCTACCGGATGAGCGCCTACCAGCTCGCCAAGGCGATCAAGGTGCCGCGCACGCGCGTCGAACGGATCGCCAAGGAGCAGACGGCAGTGACGTCGGACACGGCCCTGCGGCTGGCGCGATTCTTCGGAACCTCGTCGCAATTCTGGATGAACCTGCAGGCCAACCACGATCTGGCGCGCGCATCCGAGCATGTCGAACTCGACGAGATCAAACCGCTACGACGGGCGGGCTGACGACAACGCGAGCACCACGACTTCCGATGGCGCGACCGCCAAGCCCTCACCCCCGCTCGTAGATCACGTGCCGCGTGGCATGGCTGTCCCTGTCGCCGGCGGGCACGTCCTCGGTGTGGGTCACGGTCCAGATGTCCTGGTCGATCGCCGGGAAATGGGTGTCGCCCTCGATATCGGCCTCGACATGGGTGACATACAGCACGTCGGCCAGCGCGAGCGCCTGCGCGTAGATCTCGCCGCCGCCGATCACGAAGATCTCGCTGGGTACCTCGGCGTCCGGGTCGTCCGGATCGGGCTCGAAGCTCTCCAGATGCGCCCGCGCCAGTTCCAGCGCCGCGCCGAGCGAGGAGACGGCCATCGCGCCGTCGGCCTGCCAGTCCTGATCGCGCGTGACGACGACGTTCAGCCGGTCCGGCAGCGGCCTGCCGATGCTCTCGAACGTCTTGCGCCCCATGATCACCGGATGGCCGACCGTCAGCGCCTTGAAGCGCCTGAGGTCCGTCGACAGCCGCCAGGGCATGTCGCCGTCGCGGCCGATCACTCCGTTGCGCGCCACCGCCACGACGATCGCCACGATGGGCTCGGGCAGCGCCGCCATCAGCGCCGCGCCACCACGAAAAGCACGTCCAGATCGCGCTCGGGCCAGAAATCCTCGCGCACCATCTCGAAGGTGGTCGGCCCGGTCCTGGTGATGCCCTCGCCGCAGAACGAGACGAGATTGTCGGTCGAGCCCTTGTCGACGATCAGCCGGAAGGTGCCGATCGGCCCGGCCCAGTTCGCCCCCGTGGTCAGCACGTAGGACAGCCAGGCCTCGGTATAGTAGGGGCCGGTCTCCGGATCGGCCTCGGCCAAGCGCCGCGCGACCCCGTTCACGAACGGCGCGTCCATGCAGTAGCGGCGCTGATAGGTCCGGAAGGTCGCACTGTCAGGCTCCTCCATCATGAAGAACACGCCCGCCGCGCCGCCGGTGGCCGGCTTGTAGGTGTGGCGCACCGCGATCGCCGCGCCGGCGGGGAACGTCATGGTCCAGTAATAGGCCGACTGCACGGTCCAGCGCGGATTGGCCGTGCCGGTCTCCGCGCCCGTCTCGTAGTCGGTCTCGACCGTGAACGCGCCGGCCGCCTCGAGCGCCGCGCGCTGTCCGTCGTCAAGATGGCCGATGTCGATCGCGTAGGGATCGTCGAACGGCGCAACGGGCAGGCCGGCCCCGGCGAGAAGGCCGGTGATGTCGACGCCGGCCGGCGAGACCGCCCGCTGCTGCAGGCGCGGCGTCACGTCCATCCCGTCGATGGTCACCGTGAAGCCGAGGAAATTGTCGTCCGCCTCGGGAATGCCGATGTCCTCATAGGGGTTGAAGGTGATGTCGGGCATCGGGAAGGCGACCACGGTATCGACATCGGCGTCCGAATTGTTGCGGAACACATAGTCGACGCGCACCTCGTCCATGGACAGATAAAGCGTCTCGCGTTCGATGGAGACGACATCGGACCGGCCCAGCACCAGCCCGCCCGCGCCGATCTCGGCGACCGAATCGTTGGCCGAAGCGGCGGCCGCCGACAGCATCAGCGCCGCAACACCGGCGATCATCGTCCTTGAAAGCATCACACCGCCACCTTTGCCTTGATGTGCGGATGCGGATCGTAACCCGAGATGGCGAAATCGTCGAAACGGAAATCGAAGATGTCGGGCACATCGCGTGTGATCTCAAGCGTCGGCAGCGGGCGCGGATCGCGCGCGAGCTGCGTTTCCACCTGCTCGAAATGGTTGGCGTAGATGTGCGCGTCGCCGAACGTGTGGACGAAGTCGCCGACCTTCAGATCGCACACATGGGCGATCATGTGCGTCAGCAGCGCATACGAGGCGATGTTGAACGGCACGCCCAGGAAGATGTCGGCAGAGCGCTGGTAGAGCTGGCAGGAGAGCTTTCCGTCCGCCACGTAGAACTGGAACAGGCAGTGGCATGGCGGCAGCGCCATATCGTCCACCTGCGCCGGGTTCCAGGCGGTGACGATGTGCCGGCGCGAGGCGGGACTGGTCCGGATGCCATCGACCAGCCGTGCGATCTGGTCGATCGTTGCGCCGTCGCCGGCCGGCCAGGAGCGCCACTGCGCCCCGTAGACAGGGCCGAGATCACCGTTCTCGTCGGCCCATTCGTCCCAGATCGAGACGCCATTGTCCTTCAGGAAGGCGACGTTCGTGTCGCCGCGCAGGAACCACAGCAGTTCGATGATGATCGAGCGGACGTGCAGCTTCTTGGTCGTGACGAGCGGAAAGCCGTCGGCGAGGTCGAACCGCATCTGATGGCCGAAGATCGAGCGCGTGCCCGTGCCCGTCCGGTCGCCCCGGTCGGTGCCCGTCGCCATCACAAGGCGCATCAGGTCGTGATACTGGCGCATGGCCGATCAATGCGCGATTCAGGCCGGCCCGTCCATCGGCGCGCGGCTGTTGCCCCAAGGAAAAGCCCCCGCACCGGACGGCCGGGGGCAAACACGGAGGCCGTTCGGCCACATCATCGCGGAAACCCGCCCTTTGGCCACGTCATCCCGGAACTTGATTCCGGGATCCAAGCCTCGGCACGTCGCCATGGATTGCGGGGTCAAGCCCCGCAATGACGGCCGGTGATGAGGTCAGAGGTCGCCCAGCTTGCCCAGATGCTTGGCGCACAGATAGTAGAAGGTCACGCGCGCTTTCGAATTGTCGGCCTTCATCTGCTCGCAGACCTTGGCGATCACCTCGTCGGCGGCCGCCTCGTCGGTCACGCCGAGCTTCTTGCCGCACCATTTCTCGCGCACACGCGCCAGCTCGGACGGATCGGTGCACGAGACCAGCGAAGCATCGCGCGAGCGCAGGGCGATGCCCAGATGCTTGACGATCTTGTTGACGGTCGCCTCGTCGGCGCCCGGATCGTATTTCTTCACGTCGGACAGGTAATCGGTCATGGGCTTCCCCCTCAAGCTGCGTGGCGGCGCGGCGTTTCGGGACCAGAGCCGCGCCCGCACCGTCCGCCGACTGTTCGCAACAGGCCTTCAAAAGTCAACCTTCCAGGCGCCTGCCCCTTTGAAACCGCACGCTTTTCGTCCTATATGTTGGGTGCCGGTTCGCCGGCTATGGCAATAAACGGGCGGTACAATAAGCCTATCGGACCCGGGGGCGGTACCCGGCGCCTCCACCAGGAACACCGCGCAGGACGCAAGACGCGCGAGTGCGGTGCTGCTGATGGGGGCGAAACAGGATCGACGAGGGTGTAAAAACCGTACTTTTGCCCGGCATGATACCACCGTTATCGGGTCAAACTTGTAGTTGCAAACGACAACTATGCAGAGGCACGTCTCGCTGCCTAATGGCGGTGCGACAGCCTCACCGAAACTCCTAGTCGGTATGCTCGGCTAGGCGGGGTTCGGAGGCACCTGGCAACAGAAGCCTCCACTTTCCCCGCCGATCTTCCCTCGCGGCGTCAGCCCGCACCCATCCCTGAAGCCGCCCGGCTCTCCCCGACCCGCACACGCACGGCCTTGACCTTGGCGTGGTGACGACGCACATCTATCGCCAATCGAGCCAGTGCGGGAAACCCGTTTGATGAGCGAAGACATCGTCCGATACGACATCCTTGTGCAGAACGCCCTGCGCGGCGTGATCCGCAAGGTCCTGTCGGAGGTCGAGAAGACCGGCCTGCCCGGCAACCATCATTTCTTCATCACCTTCGTGACGACCGCTCCGGGCGTGCGCATCTCCAACCGCATCCGCGAGCAGTATCCCGAGCAGATGACGATCGTGTTGCAGCACCAGTTCTGGGATCTGGAGGTCGGCGAAACCGGCTTCGGCATCGGCCTTTCCTTCTCCGACGTTCCCGAAAAGCTCTACGTGCCCTATGCGGCCGTGCGCGGCTTCTACGACCCCTCGGTCAATTTCGAGCTCGAGTTCGACGTCGCCGATGCCGAAACCGAGGACGGCGCCGAAACGGTCGTCGAGACCGACACGGCGCCGGTTGACGGCGCCGAGACCGTTGTCGCCGAGCCGGGCGAAGCGGCCAACGCGCCCCAGGGCGAAACGGCCGAGGACGGCACCGCCGACGTCGTCTCGCTCGACGCCTTCCGCAAGAAGAAGTAGCGCGGCGCGCACGCCAACGATGGCGGTCCGCAAGCGCTCCATCACCATTGCCGGCCACCGCACGTCCTATTCGATCGAGGACGCATTTCAGGACGGGCTCGCCACCCTGGCGGACAAGGAAGGCCTTTCCGTCGCCGCGCTGATCGCGCGCATCGATGCGCAAAGACCGCCGGACGCGAACCTGTCCTCGGCGCTGCGCCTTTACGTGCTGCAGGCGGCGCGCGAGGGACGGCTGGCGGACCACGCGCCTACTGGCCAAGCGCCTACTGGCCAAGACCCTCCAGCACCGAACGCACCGCATCCTCGCTGAAATCGATTCCCGCCGCCGAGGCCGGCGCATCGTCGTCCGTCGGGGCGGGCGTGGCCTGAGGTGTCGCGTCACTCTCCGCCGCGCCGCCGGGCGGCGGCAGCGGCGCGCGCAGTACCGCGCCCTCGTCGAGCGTCTCCAGCGCCTCGTCGGTCGGCGCGAACGTCTCCTGCGGCGCCTCGTCCGGCGCGGGCGGGGCCGCATCGGGCGGGGCGGCGAGACCCGGCGCGGGCGCCGGCAGGCTCTCGGTCACCCCGCGCACGGCCTCGTCCTCGGCGGCCTGGCGCGCGGCTGCCTGCTCGGCCTCGTACCGGTCCCGGCCGAGCGCGCGCATGCGCTCCTCGTCGGCGGCCATGTTCTCCTGGGTGCGCATGAAACGGGCATAGCGCAACTCGCGCCGCAGCCGCTGCCGTTCGAGCAACCGCGCCTGCAGCCGTTCGATCCGCGCCTGCTCGATCTCCAGCGCGCGCTGGGTCAGATAGGCGGTGATCGGCTCGAAATCGGTCGCAAGCGCCACCTCGCCCCCCGGGCCCGTTTCGGCCGAAAGCCCGACCGCCGGCGCCATGCCGGCGATCGCCTCGTCGCCCGCATCGAGCGTCGCGGTCATGAGCGCGCCGGGTTGCCGCGCGGCAAGGTCGAGCGTGACCTGTCCGGTCAGGGCGAGCGCGCCGCCGGGGCTCTCAAGGGCGAGATTGGCGGCCTGGGCGACGCCGCCGGTGACCGTCAACGGCGCCGAGACCGGGCCGAACCGGGCCGTGCCGTCGAGCAGCGCCTCGGCGACGATCGTCTCGATCTGCGCCGGCGTGATGCCGAAGCCGATCGCGTCGGCCGCTTCGATGATCGGTCCGAACGCACCGGCGTCAAGGCCCGCGACCACGATGTCGCCCGCCTCGACCACGCCGGTGCCGGTCAGCGAGGTGGCGAGCGCGTCAATGCTGTTGCCGCCGGCGTTCAGCGACAGGGCGAGATCGGCCTGGCCCGAGACCGGGACCGGCATCGCCGCCAGCGCGGCGAGCGGCACCGCCTGCAGGTCGACCTCACCGCCAAGACTGACCGCCCCGCGCGCGTTCTGCACGCGCAGATTGCCGGCGACGGCGGTTTCCCCGCCGTGCCGGCCGGTCAGGTCCTGCACGGTCAGAAGCCCGCCATTCATCGAAAGGCCCGCATCGACGCCGGCGAGCGTCACCGGCCCGACGAACAGCCGGTCCGCGGCGAGATCGAGTTGCACGGCAAGATCGCCATAGAGCGGGGCGCCGAACGTCGTGTCGGACGACAGCGGATCGACATGGCCGGTCAGGAGGCCGGCAAGCACCATCGCGTCGAGTTCGGCCAGGGAAAGCGCGCCGCGCACCGAGCGGCCGAGTACGGCATCGTCGGTCAGGGTCAGATCGCCGGTCACCGCGCTGCCGGCGATTTCGCCGTCGAGCGCGTCGAACCGCCAGACCGGTCCCTGCCGCGTCAGCGCCGTCTCAAGTTGCACAGGCGTGCCGAGCCCGGTGCCGGGCAGCACATGGCCGAGCGCGGCGAGCCAGGGTTCGGCATCGGCGAGCGTCAGCGAACCGGTCCCCGCGACGTCCGCGTTCTCGCCCGCGCCGGCGAGCGTACCCTCGAAACGCAATCGGTCGGCGCCCGCCTCGGCCAGCAGCGTCACCGCGTCGGCCTCGCCCGCCGCGCGGCGGAACACGATCCGCGCCGCGCCCGGCTCGTTCAGCCCGACCGTCGCGCCCTCGGCAACGACCAGCGGCACGTCGGCCAGCGGCAGCAGCCGCAGCGCGTCGTCATGGCTGACCGAGGCGTCGACCGACGCCGCCTCGACCGGTTCGGTCGCGAACGCATCATCGACCGAGGCCTGCGCGAACAGCGTCGCCCCGCCTGCCCGGCCCGAAGCGCTGGCGGAGATTTCGACCGTTTCGCGTTCGTCATCGGTGCGCGCCGAACCGACCACCGTCAGTTCCATGTCTGCCAGCGTCGCCCGGTCGCCGTGCGCGACTTCGGCCAGATGATCGAGCAGCGGCCGGTCGGCAAAGCGCCCGGCCATCGCCGTGACGAACGGCGCGCCGTCGGTCGCGATGACGCTCGCATCGACGCTCACGGTCAGCGCGCCGGACCGCTCCGCGTCGACGGCGCCGGCCGCCGTCACCGAGGCGCCGTGCACGCCGGTCGCAACCAGCCTGTCGATCTCGGTGCGGCTGCCGCGCGCCCGGATCGACGCTTCGAGCGTCTCCGCCGGCACGCCGTCCAGATCGACTGTCTCCAGATCGATGGTCACGTCCACATCATGGCCGGCCAGCGCCAGCCCTTCGGCGTCGGCGCCGAACACGCTGCCCAGAACCTCGAGCGTCGGCCAGCCGATGTCCGCGCCGGCCAGATCGACCGCCAGGTACGGACGTGACGGACCGCGCCCGCGCCGCGCCATGCGGCCGGTCAGCCGCGCGCCATCGAGGATGATCTCCACATTCTCGGCAAGCTGCCGCTCGGCGGTCAGCGAAACCCGCGCGCTTAGCCCGGCCCCCGCGAGCCGGCGTACCGGCTCGTCGACGGTGCCGCTCAGCCAGCGCGCAAGGCCCGAGGGCTGGCGCGAGGCGACCACCAGATTGCCGGCAAAGCGCGCCGCATCCATGTCCCCGCCGGGCCGGGGCAGCGTCAGCGTGCCGTCCGCCTCGACGATGGTCCTGCCGGGAAACTGCGCGTCGAGCCGGTCGATGCGCCAGCGCCGCCGGTCGGCTCCGTCCGGCTCCGGGCGGGCGACGATGCGGACATCGCGCACCGTCGTGTCGCCGGCGACGATCGCCGGCAGGTCGACATTGACCGTGCCGGGCACCGCCGGCCAGGGCAGGCCGGCCAGCATCGCATTGATCGCCGAAAGCCGCTCGGCGAGCCCGCGCGCCGTGCCGGCCTCCTCGCCGGTCTCGCTCATGTTGACCTGGGTGCCGCGCGCGGTCAGCCGGTATCCGGGTTCGGGTCCGCCGAACAGCGCCGCCTCGCCGGTGACGATGTAGGGATCGGCCGGATCGCCGAATTCGCCACGATAGCTGTCGACGGCGATGGCGCGCGCGGTCGCGGTGAACGCGCCCTCGACGCGGTAGGGCTGTTCGGTCTGGTGCGGCAGCAGCGTCAGCGTGCCCGCATAGTTCATCTCGCCGGCCTCGTCCGGCGCGATCCGGCCGTCCGAGACGACCCGCACCAGATAGTCGGGCAGGTTGGCGGCCATGCGCAGGCCGAAGCCCTCACGCGAGAGCTGGCCGGTCGAGACGACGAAGTCGCTGCGCAGCGCGCCGAGCCGCCCGGTGCCCTCGGCCCGCCAGGGGCCGAAGAAGCTGTCCGCCGACACCGCCATGTCTAGATCGGACATCGTCCAGCGTCGCTCGTCGGCGGGATCGAGCACGATCAGCGTGCCGTTCTCGACGGTCGCGTTCTCGAGCGTGATCTGCGCCGGATCGATCAGGCGCGGTTCGGGCAGGTCCCAGATCGGCGCGCCGCTTTCATCGAGCGTGACGGTCAGCACCGGCTCGGTCAGCCGCATGTCGAAGATCAGCACCTCGCCCGAAAGAAACGGCGCCAGTTCCGCGTCGAGCGAGAACCGCTCGGCGACCATCAGCGGCGCCTCGGGCGGGCCGACCTCCACATCGGTGAAGCTGACCGACGGAAACGGCAGGATGCGCGCCGAAGCCTCGCCGGCCACGCGCACCGGCTGGCCGAGCAGGCGCGAGGCTTCGGCCTCGAAGCGACCCTTGTAGTCGGACCAGTTGACGAACAGCGGCGCCAGCAGCGCGGCGATGAGCACCGCGACGATCAGGCCGCCGATCACAACGAACAGGCGCAAAGTGCCGATTCTCCTGCGCTTTCGGGCGTCCGGTGACGCCGGTGCCCCTTTTCGGGCCACAAAGCGACAAGATCAAGACGCCGGGCCGGCGCGGTCAGACGCGCAGCACCTTGCCCGGGTTCATGATGTTGTCGGGATCGAGCGCGGTCTTGATCGACCGCATCACGTCGACCGCGCCGCCGAGCTCCATCTCCAGGAACGCCATCTTGCCCTGGCCGATGCCATGCTCGCCGGTGCAGGTGCCGCCCACCGCGAGCGCGCGCAGGTTCAGCCGTTCGATGAACGCTTCGGCGGCGGCGATCTCCGCCGGATCGGTGTCGTCGAGCAGCACCAGCACGTGGAAATTGCCGTCGCCCGCATGGCCGACGATCGGCGCGATCAGCCCGTTCTCGGCGATGTCGGCCTCGGTCTCGACGATGCAGTCGGCAAGCTCCGAGATCGGCACGCACACATCGGTGGAGATGCCCTTGGCGCCGGGTCTGAGCGTAAGCGCCGCCCAGTAGGCATCGTGCCGCGCCTTCCAGAGCCTGGAGCGGTCCTCGGCGCGCGCCGACCAGATGAACGGCCCGCCTTCCAGTTCGCCGGCGATCTCGGCGAACGTTTCGGCCTGTTCGGCGACGCCCGCCTCGGTGCCGTGAAACTCGACGAAAAGGCACGGGCTTTCGGGCAGGTCGAGACCGGCATAGTCGATCATCGAACGCATCTGGAGCTGGTTGACCAGTTCGATGCGCGCCACCGGCAGGCCTATCTGGATGGTCAGGATCACCGCGTTGACGGCCGCCTCCAGCGTCGGGAACGGGCAGACCCCGCCGGTGATCGCGGCCGGCTGGCCGGCAAGGCGCAGCGTCAGCTGCGTGATGATGCCGAGCGTGCCCTCCGAACCGATCATCAGCCGGGTCAGGTCGTAGCCGGCCGAGCTCTTGCGGGCCCGCTTGGCTGTGACGATCTTCCGCCCGTTCGGCATCACCGCCTCGAGCGAGATGACATTGTCGCGCATGGTGCCGTAGCGCACCGCGTTGGTGCCCGAGGCGCGCGTCGCCGCCATGCCGCCAAGGCTCGCATCCGCCCCCGGATCGATCGGAAAGAACAGGCCCGTGTCGCGCAGATGCGTGTTGAGCTGGCTGCGCGTGACGCCCGGTTCGACCACGCAGTCGAGATCCTCGGCATGCACGGCGACGATCCGGTTCATCTGGCTCAGATCGATCGAGATGCCGCCGCCGGGCGCGTTGACATGGCCTTCCAGCGACGAGCCGGTGCCGAACGGAATGATCGGCACGCGGTGCGCGGCGCACACCTCGACCGCCGCCTGAACCTCGTCGGCGTCCTGCGCGAACAGCACCCCGTCGGGAAGCTGGGCCGGGATGTAGGTGGTCGTGTGGGCGTGCTGGGCGCGCAGCGCCGCGCCGGTCTGGAACCGGTCGCCGAAGCGCTGCTTGAGAATGCCGAGCGCCAGCGCGATGCCGTCCTCGTTGCGGGCCACCGGGGCCAGATCGTTCAGCGCCAACTCATTGCCTCCAGAATTCGCGGGCCTCAGGTGACAGACGCGCCAGCGCCCTGTCAAACCGGTCCGCATCGACATGGCGTCGCACCGCGCCCGCCACCGCCGCGATCGAACCGCGCGGCGCGAAATTGTGGTGCCGCCGCAGTCCGGCGACCTCGTCCTCGAGCGTGGCGGTGGACGCAAATTGCGGCCGATGTTCGTCGGCCGACCAGTTCGCGGTGAAGATCGCCCGCAGCAGCGCCGGCAGCCCGTCGGCGAAGATCAGCACCTCGTCGGGGCCGAGCCGCCGGCGGAAGGTGACCAGCACCGCTTCGATCACCGTGTAGGTCTGGTTGCGCGTCGCAAGGCCGAGCGCATCGCGCGCGTCCTCGATCAGCGCGTCAAAGGCCTGCTGGGCGATCTGGTATTGCTGCGGCATCGGCATGGGATTGGCCCGTCCGGACGGATTTGATCGATCGCGTGCGCGTTTTTTGTGCAGCCGCCTTGCCGATCCGACGCCAATTCGTAATGTGGCCGCACCATGCGGGCAAGGGTCCGCGAACCGGGCCGGGGCACAAGGGAGGCGCAGACCGAGAGGTCATGGACCAGCAGTCGATCCGCAACGCGCCGTTCGTCACGCCGCCCCAGGGCATCGAGCCCGGCTGGATCGACTTCAACGGTCATCTGAACATGGCCTACTATCTGCTCGTGTTCGACCGGGGCTATGAAACGGTCGCCCGGGCACTTGGCATGGGCGCGACCTATGCCGCCGAGCGCCGCATGACCACCTATACGGGCGACGCGCGCGTGTCCTATCTGCGCGAGGTGCACAAGGACGCGCGGGTGGTCACGACCTTCCAGATCCTTGACCATGACGAAAAGCGCCTGCACGCCTTCCAGCAGATGCGCCACGAAACCGAGGGCTGGCTCGCCGCCACCTGCGAGACGCTGACGCTGCACATCGACATGGCTGGCCCCAAGGTCTGTCCGTTCCCCGACGATATCCGGGCGCGCATCGAGGCGATGGCCGCGGCCCAGGCCGACCTGCCCCGCCCCGAGGGCGCCGGCCGGCCGATCGGCATCCGCCGCAAGCCGCAGGCCCGGCAATGAGGCCGGTCGAGCGCCTGCGCACATGGACCGAAATCCTCGTCAAATGGGTCCGGCCGAACGTCCGCACGTTCCGCGATTCGGGCGCGCCCAGACTGTGGCTGCTGTCGTTGATCATCGGCGCCATGGTCGCCGTTGCCGCCATCGTCTTCCGCGAGGCGATCGGCCTCGTCCAGTACTGGTGGCTGCGCAACAACACAGAGCAAACGCTGACCGCGGCCCAGAACGTCAGCTGGTACTGGATTCTCGCCGCGCCGATCGTCGGCGGCTTCATCGTCGGGCTGATGCTGGAGCGGGTCGCCATGCGCCGCGCCGGCAACGTCGCCGACGTGATCGAGGCGCGCGCCCTGACCGGCCGTCCGCTCGGCCTGCGCGACGGGCTGTGGTCGGCGGCGATCTCGGCGGTCTCGCTGGGCTCGGGCGCCAGCGCCGGCCGTGAGGGTCCGGTGATCCATCTGGGCGCGACGCTCGCCTCGGTGATCGCCCACCGGCGCAAGCGGCCCGAATGGTGCTCGCGCACGCTGCTCGCCTCGGGCGTGGCGGCGGCGATCTCGGCGTCGTTCAACGCACCCATCGCCGGCGTCCTGTTCGCGCACGAGGTGATCCTGCAGCACTATGCGATGCGCTCCTTCGTGCCGATCGTCATCGCCTCGGCCGTGGGCTCGGTGATCTCGCGCATCTGGTTCGGCGACGCGGCGGCCTTCATCATTCCCGACTACCAGATCACCTCCTACTGGGAGTTTCCCGCCTTCGCGCTGCTCGGCGTTGTCGCCGCGGCGGTGGCCATCCTGTTCCAGTTCGCGCTGTTCTCCGCCGACTACGCCGCCCGGTCGGTGACGATCCCGCTGCGCTGGCGGCCGGTGCTGGGCGGGGCGATGATCGGCGCGCTGGGCGTGTTCTATCCGCACATTCTCGGCGTCGGCTACGAGGTGACCGACAAGGTGCTGTGGAACCAGTTCCCGCTGTCGCTGCTGCTGACGCTGATCGTGCTGAAGACCGTGGCGACCGCGATCACGCTCGCCGCCCGCTTCGGCGGCGGCATCTTTTCGCCGTCGATCTATCTGGGCGCGCTGACCGGCGGCGCGTTCGGGCTGATGGCCGGTTCGGTGTTCCCGGACATGGCTTCCTCCGAGGCGCTCTACGCGATCCTCGGCATGGGCGCGGTCGCCGGCGCGGTGCTCGGCGCGCCGATCTCGACCACGGTGATCGTGTTCGAACTGACCGGCGGCTACGCGCTGTCGATCGCGCTCCTGCTGACCGTCGCGATCGCGCACGGCGTCAACCAGGCGGTGCACGGCCACTCCTATTTCCACTGGCAGCTCGAAATGCGCGGCCTGTTCGACCACCAGGGCCCGCACCGGCAGCTGATGCGCACCAAGAAGGTGATGGATTTCATGGACTTCGTGCCGCGCGACGGCGACCCGCAATGGCACGACCCCGAATCCGGCTATCCCACGCTCAAGCCCGGCGATTCGCTGGAAACCGCGCTGCGCGCCTTCGACGCCTCCGGCCACAGCCGCCTCGCCGTCGTCGATCCGCGCGAGGACACAAGGATCATCGCCTGGGCGACGCAGGTCCGCGCGCTGTCCTATTTCAACAAGGCGCTGATCCAGGCCAGCGTCGAGGAGCACCGGTAGAACCGCCGCTCCGCGGCATGAGCATCACCCCCACCCTTCATCCCTCCCACGCGTGCGGGGGAGGGATGAAGGGTGGGGGCTGGAACGCAGGACCTTAACGCTGGTGAACCTGCAACGCGCGAGACGGGATGCGTGCGACACGCCCGGCCGCGCTTTCATTCGCCCCCCAAATCCCTACATTGCGAATCGATGAGCAATCCGTTCGACGACATCCCGTTCGACGATGCGCACCGGCCCGCCCCTGCCCCCAAACCGGCCGGCGGCGGCTCGGGCATCGCCGCGCGCGCCATGGGCGCGCGGTCAGCGCCCGCCTATCTGGAAGGGCTCAACCCCGAGCAGCGCCGCGCCGTCGAGACCACCGAAGGCCCGGTCCTGGTGCTGGCCGGCGCCGGCACCGGCAAGACGCGCGTGCTGACCACGCGCATCGCCCATATCCTGGCGCAGGGGCTTGCCTGGCCCAGCCAGGTGCTGGCCGTGACCTTCACCAACAAGGCCGCCCGCGAGATGAAGGAGCGCATCGGCCTGCTGGTCGGCGGCGCCGTCGAGGGCATGCCCTGGCTCGGCACGTTCCACTCGATCGGCGTGAAGATGCTGCGCCGGCACGCCGAACTGGTCGGGCTGAAGTCCGATTTCACGATCCTCGACACGGACGACCAGATACGGCTTCTCAAGCAGCTCATCCAGGCCGAGGGGCTCGACGACAAGCGCTGGCCGGCGCGCCAATTCGCCCACATGATCGACGGCTGGAAGAACAAGGGCTGGGGTCCTGCCGACATTCCCGAGGGCGACGCGCGCGCCTTCGCCAACGGAAAAGGTCGCGAGCTGTTCACCGCCTACCAGAACCGGCTGAAGACGCTGAACGCGTGCGATTTCGGCGATCTGCTGTGCCACCCGATCCGCCTGCTCAAGGCCAATCCGGACGTGCTCGCCGACTATCAGCACAAGTTCAGATACATTCTCGTCGACGAGTACCAGGACACCAACACCGCGCAATATCTGTGGCTGCGGCTGCTGGCGCAGCGGCGGGTTTCACCTCATCGTCAGCCTGTCGAAGAACGAGGTGAAACCGCAAGCCCGCCCCTTCGACAAGCTCAGGATGAGGGCTTGCATCGCTCCCCCGCCTCCCCCTTGATGGGGGAGGCCGGAGAAGCAAGCGAAGCGAAGCTGATCCGGGTGGGGGAGACGGGCGGGGATACACCCCCACCCCTGACCCCTCCCCCTCATGGAGTGGGAGGGGGACCAAACGGCGCGCCCCCCAACATCTGCTGCGTCGGCGACGACGACCAGTCGATCTATGGCTGGCGCGGGGCCGACGTCGACAACATACTGCGCTTCGAAAAGGACTTTCCGGGCGCGAGCGTCGTCAAGCTGGAGCGCAACTACCGCTCGACCGCCCACATTCTGGGCGCCGCTTCGCACCTGATCGGCCACAATGAGGGCCGGCTCGGCAAGACGCTGTTCACCGAGGCGCCCGATCCGGATGATCCGAAGGTCAACGTGCACGCCGCCTGGGACTCCGAAGAGGAGGCGCGCGCGGTCGGCGAGACGATCGAGCGCCACCAGCGCGACGGTCATCTGCTCAACGACATGGCGATCCTGGTGCGCGCCTCCTTTCAGATGCGCGAGTTCGAGGACCGGTTCGTCACGCTGGGGCTGAACTACCGCGTCATCGGCGGCCCGCGCTTCTACGAGCGCATGGAGGTGCGCGACGCGATGGCCTATTTCCGCGTCGTGTGCCAGCCGGCCGACGATCTGGCCTTCGAGCGCATCGTCAACACCCCCAAGCGCGGGCTCGGCGACGCCTCGGTTCGCCTCGTGCACGACTATGCGCGCAAGAAGGGCGTGCCGATGCTCGCCGCGGCCGAGGAACTGGTCGCCACCGAGGAGATGAAGCCCAAGCCGCGCGCCGCCCTGCGCGATCTGGTGCAGAGCTTCCGCCGTTGGCAGGAACTGCTCGACAACACGCCCCATGCCGAACTGGCCGAGACCATCCTCGAGGAGAGCGGCTACACCGCCATGTGGCAGGCCGACCGTTCCGCCGAGGCGCCGGGGCGGCTTGAAAACCTCAAGGAACTCATCCGCTCGATGGAGGAGTTCGAATCCATGCGCGCCTTCCTCGAACATGTCAGCCTGGTCATGGACGCCGAGCAGAACGAGGACATGGACGCGGTGTCGATCATGACGCTGCACGCGGCCAAGGGCCTCGAATTCGACACGGTCTTCCTGCCCGGCTGGGAGGAGGGTCTGTTCCCGCACCAGCGGGCGCTTGACGAAGGCGGCCGGTCGGGTCTGGAGGAAGAACGCCGGCTCGCCTATGTCGGCCTGACCCGCGCCAAGCGCCACTGCCACATCTGGTTCGTCTCCAACCGCCGCATCCACGGCCTCTGGCAGTCGACCATCCCCTCGCGCTTTCTCGACGAACTGCCGACCGATCATGTCGACGTCGCCGAGCCGCCCTCGTCCTACGGCGGCTATGGCGGCTACGGCGCCTCCCGCTTCGACCGGGCCGAGGCCTTTGCGAGCACGCGCGAATCGCCCGGCTGGCGCCGCGCCCAGGCCAACCGGACCGAAGCGACCAGCCGCAACTGGGGCTCGCGCTCGGGCGTCGCCGTCGAGCGCATCGGCTATGGCGAAGCGGATTCGGGCTTCGGCGCCGGCAGGGGCTCGGTGAAGGGCCGGGTGATCGAGGGCGAACTGATCGCCAAGTCGGTCTCCAAGACGGCATCGGACTTTTCCGTCGGCGACCGCGTGTTCCACCTCAAGTTCGGCAACGGCAACGTCACCGCCATCGAGGGCAACAAGCTGACCATCGCCTTCGACCGCGCCGGCGAGAAGAAGGTGCTGGACGGGTTCGTGGAGCGGGTGTGAGGCCGCTCGCCCGCACTGTGAAACTGTGATACTGTGCGGCCATGAAGAACATCACGATTTCGCTCGACGACGATCTTTACCGGCGCGCCCGCATCCTCGCCGCCGAGGAGGACACGACAGTGACCGCCATGGTCCGCGCCTATCTCGAGGAAAAGACGCGCCGCAAGGAAGAGTTCGAGCGGCTCTTGAAGCTGCAGCAGGAGCTGCTTGCGACCGAAGAAGGCCTCGATCCCGCCGAGAACCTCAGCCGCGACGCGATCTACAGCGAAGATGGCGATGCCCGCTTTCGCTGACACAAACATATTGCTCTACGCACTGGTCGCCGAGGACCATGAAAGCGACAAGCGGGACATTGCCAGACAGATCCTGAGTCGCGAGGACCTTGTGCTCTCCTATCAGGTGCTCGTCGAGTTCTGCTATCAGGCGACACGACCAAATCGAACTGGAGCACTTACACCGGAAAGGGCAACACGATATGTGCGGGCTTTTTCACGTTTTCCCATTGTGACGGGCCGTCAGGATATCGTCTTTGCCGGCCTCGAACTGCGCCGCGTCACCAACTATTCGATCTGGGACTGCATGATCATCGCGGCGGCGCGAGAAGCCGGTTGCGATACGCTGCTGAGCGAGGACATGGCGGACGGCCACGCCATCGCCGGTCTGTCCATCGTCAATCCGTTTGGCTGACCATCTCGCCTGGCTGCTCCGCCGGCGCCAGCACCGTCAATCGCCCTCTTCGACGCGTCTGGCCATCCGTTCCGAGGCAAGGCGCAGGCGCGCGAGCTCTCCGTCTTCCCAGATCGCCCACAATACTTCGATGTCGACACGGCGTCGGTCCGGCATCAGAAGACCGCAATTCCCTTCCGATCCACCTCCGCCCGGAAAGGCGCGTCGAGCGACCGGAGCATGAAGGCGTTAGCCGAAATGCCGGTGGCGTCGGTGAGCAGATGCTCCACGCCGATCAGGTCGAGAATCGAGAACCTCGCTTCGGGCACGACGTCGATGGCGATATCCAGATCGCTTTGCGGCCCGGCGGTGCCCGTCGCCCGTGAACCGAAGACCACGAGCCGGCTCACGCCCTCCGCCTCCAGCGCGGGCCGAAGCCTCTTGAGCGTCCGAACGAGTTTCTCTGTGTCCACGGCTGTCGTCTCGACCCTGCGGCGCGGCTTCATTGTGTCAGGTGGATGCCCCGCCGGCAACCGCGTCCGCCGGCGCCAGCACGGTCAGGCCGCCGGGGTCGGTGCGGATGTCGATCGGACCTTCCATCGTCACCAGTTCCCCGTCGATCGCCGCCCGCATCGGACGCGCGCGGCGCAGGCGCACCTGTCGTGCCGTCTCAGAGCGCACGAAGGCCAGGTCCTGCCAAGTGCCGGTCTGCAGCGCGGCGGCGAGCGCGGCGACGTCCGCCGAACGCTCCGAGGTCAGGATATAGACGCCCAGAAGCCCGCTATCGAGCCGGTCGGCGAACGGCAGGTGGCCCGGCGAGAACGGATTGTTGGAGATCGCAACGCCCGGCGTGATCAGCGGCTCGGGTCCCCCCACGCCGTCAAGCCAGACGCGCACCCGCGGCGGCCGGGCGATGACGCGCAGGGCCGAGCGCGCCGTGCCGACCAGCTTGCCCAGCCGCGAGCCGTATTTCACCTTGTCGCGATCGGCGATCAGTTCCGGATGCAGGCCAAGCGAGAATTCGTGGATGAACGGCCGGTCGTTGGCATAGGCGATGTCCACCGGCCGGGCCCGGAAGCCGGCCAGCGCCTCGGCCGCCTCGAACGGATCGAGCGGCAGGCCGAGCGAGCGCGCGTAAAGGTTCATGTTTCCGCCCGGCACGATCGCCAGCGTCTTGTCGTGCCGCGCCGCAAGCCCGGCCGCGAGCGAGACCGTGCCGTCGCCGCCGGCGACCAGCAGCCCGTCATGGTCGTCATCGGCGGCGGCCGCGCGCAGCGCCTCGACCGCGTCGGTGTGCGGGTCGGAAAACGCGATCAGGTCGCCCTGCGCGCCCAGCGCGTCGGCGATCCGCGCCCTCAGCGCGTCGACATCGAGCGCCTTGAGCGTGGAGGCGCCCGGATTGATCACGCCGGCGAACGAACGGCCCGTCATCGTCTGTGTGCTCCGCTCACTCGGGCTCGCCCTCGGTCCAGGTCACGTCCTGCCCGTAGAGCGGCACGGTCGAGATCGCCATCTTGGCCGAGCCCTGCTGCACCTGGCGCGAATGCGACAGATAGATCAGCGTCTGGTTGTCGGCGTCGTACAGGCGCTTGACGACGAGCTGCTTCCAGATGATCGAACGCCCCTGCCGAAACACTTCCTCGCCGTCCTCGTCGAGCGCGATGTCGCCGATCGTGATCGGTCCGGTCTGCCGGCACGCGATCGACGAGTTGGAGGGGTCCTCGAACCAGTTGCCCTGCTGCAACCGGTCGATCAGCCCGCGCTCGAAATAGGAGATGTGGCAGGTCACCCCGCTGACGTCGGGGTCGACGAGCGCCTCGACGATGATGTCGTTGCCGAGCCAGTCGACATCGATCTCGCCGACCTGTTCGGCGGCGGCCGGCGCGGCAGCGGTGATGGCGAAGGCGAGCGCGACGAAGGCGCGGCGCGCGGCGAAGAACGGACGAAGGACCATGGCAAACCTCATGCGGACCGGAAGGACAAATGCCCCGGTCAGATGGAGGGTTCCCTTCGCCGTTGCAATGAGCGCCGGACAAGACCGGTGGGCGATGGCCTCAAGGCACCGCCTTCTTGTAGATGTGCCAGGTGGCGTGACCGAGCACGGGCAGCGCGATCAGGAGCCCCAGGAATACCGGAAGCATCGCCGCGATCACCATCAGCGTGACGACGACGCCCCAGCCGAGCATCACCATCGGGCTCGCCGCGACCGCCCGCACCGAACTGATCATCGCGGTGACGAAGTCGACATTGCGGTCGAGCAGCATCGGGATCGAGACCACCGTCACCGAGAACAGCACCAGGGCCAGCACCGCCCCGACCGCATGGCCGATGATCAGGAAGGTCCAGCCCTCGGGCGTGGTGAACAGCGTCTGCGTGAAGCTCTCCCAGGTCGCAAACGACATCCGCCCCAGGATCAGCGCGATCAGCAGGCGCACCTGGTACATCCAGATCCAGAAGATGAACAGCACGACGAACGCCATGAAGGCCAGTTCGCGCCTGGACTGCAGGCGGATCACCGACAGGATCTCGTTCCAGGCGAGCGGTTCGCCGGTCGAAAGCCGGCGGCTGACCTCGTAGAGGCCGACAGCGGCGAACGGCGCGATCAGCGGAAAGCCGATCGCCACCGGATAGATCATCCAGGGCATGTCCCAGACGAACAGCGACTGCGCGATCAGAAGGCCGCCGATCACGTAGACGCCGGAGAAGAAGAAGCCGAACAGGGGGGCCTTGAGGAAGTCCGCATAGCCCTGATTGAACGCCGTGCGGATATCGGCGACCGTCAGCGCGCGCACCTCGGGCAGCGTGCCCGTACGCTTGGTGTTGCCGGTCGCGCCGGCGCTCTCGCCGCCATCGTCGATGTCTGCGTTGGACATGGCGTCCTCCCTGCCCTGCTTGCGGTTCGCTGGCCTCCCAACCGACGGGCCGCGACACCGATCATGACAACCAAGGCCCGCAAAAATCAACCCGGCTGCCCGGCCCGGCGTCGCATTTCTTCGTCGCCCTTGCACCGGCGGTCGCGCTGGTCAACGGCGCGCCAAAGGTCTACATTGAGGCCATGACACAGCCGAGCCACATGACGACGGCCAACCCGGCTCCAGCGCGGCCGCCGCGCGCGTCCGTGGCCGCCCCGCTGGTGCTCGCCGCGGCGATCGTGCTGGTGGGTGTGGCCGGCGTCTACGCCTATGGCGCCGAAGGCGCGGGCCTGATCGTGGCGATGATCGAGACCGGGCTCGCCTGGTGCTTCTGAGGCCCTGCGCGCAAATGCGCAGGTGAAATCGGCCGCCTCAGCGCATAAATAACCGGCGGCTCCCACGTAGAGCCGACTTCCCACGTAGAGCCGACCATCCCATGCGCTATCTCTTCGCCGCCCTCGTCGTCGCCCTTGGCATCGCGCTGTTCGCGCTCACCTTCGCCATGGTCAACCGGACCGAGCCCGAGGCGGCCTATGGCGTTCCGTTCGAACTGACCGACCAGGACGGCGCGCCGATCAGCGAGGCGGCCTTCCGGGGGCAGCCGACCGCGCTGTTCTTCGGCTTCACCCATTGCCCGGAGATCTGCCCGACCACGCTCTACGAGCTCGACGGCTGGCTCGCCGAACTGGGCGAAGCGGGCGAACGGATCGACGCCTATTTCGTCACCATCGACCCCGAACGCGACACGCCCGAAGTGCTCGGCGACTATGTCGCCTCGGTCACCGACCGGGTGCGCGGCATTTCCGGCGATCCCGAAGCGGTGCGCGAGATGGCGCGCGGCTTCGGCGTCTATTTCAAGCGCGTCGAACTGGACGATGGCGACTACACGATGGACCATACGGCCTCGGTCTTCCTGCTCGATTCGAACGGCGCTTTCCGCAAGACGATCGCCTATGGCGAGAATCCCGAAACGGCGGTCGAAAAGCTGCGCGATCTGGCCGGCACCTGACGGGCCGCCTTCGTCGCGGCCCTGCGGGCCGGAGACGCCCTGCTTGACCTTGACGCTGATCTGGCCATGTTCATGCGGCCAGCAAAGCGCGAAAGGCCTCCCCCTTGGAAATGATCGCCCTCAAGCTCGCCGCCATCGGCGCCACCGGCATCGCCGCGCAATGGCTCGCCTGGCGCCTGCGCCTGCCGGCGATCGTGCTGCTGCTCGCCGCCGGCTTCGCGATGGGACCGGCGACCGGGCTGATCGATCCGGTCCGCGATTTCGGCGAGGTCTACAAACCCGTCGTCGGGCTCGCCGTCGCCATCATCCTGTTCGAGGGCGGGCTGACGCTGAATTTCCGCGAGATCCGCGAAAGCTCGCAGGCTGTCCAGCGGGTCATCTTCCCGGGCGGTCTGATGGTGTGGATCGGCGCCGCGCTCGCCGCCCATTTCGCCGGCGGGCTCGACTGGCCGGCCGCGATCGTGCTTGGCGCAGTGCTGGTCGTCACCGGCCCGACCGTCATCATGCCGTTGCTCCGCAGCGCCAAGCTCAAGCAGCGCCCCGCTTCCATCCTGCGCTGGGAGGCGATCGTCAACGATCCGATCGGCGCGCTCTACGCCGTGGTCGCCTTCGAGGTCTATCTGGTCTGGCTGGGCGCCGAGAGCGCGGCGGAGGCCTTCACCGGCATCCTGATCGCCTTCGCCTTTGCGATCGGCGCGGGCTTCGGTCTCGGCCGCCTTCTCGCTTGGGCGTTCGGCCATGGTCATGTGCCGGACTTTCTCAAGGCGCCGGTGCTGTTTTCCGCGGTGATCGCGCTGTTCGCGATATCCAACCAGCTGCTCGAGGAATCGGGGCTTCTGGCCGTCACCATCATGGGCATCGCGCTCGCCAACTCCAAACTCGCCGCGCTTGGCGAGGTACGCCGCTTCAAGGAGACCGTGACGATCCTGCTCGTCTCTGGCCTGTTCATCGTGCTGACCGCCGCGCTCGACTGGCCGACGATCCGTTCGATCGACTGGCGCGCGGCCGCCTTCGTGGCGCTCTTGCTGTTCGTCGTGCGGCCGCTGGCGATGTTCGTGGCGACCATCGGCAGCCCGCTGAGCTGGCAGGAGCGGCTGCTGATCGGCTGGATCGCGCCGCGCGGCATCGTCGCCGTCGCGGTGATCGGCCTGTTCGGCACACTGCTGGTCAATATCGGCGTCGAGGACGGCACCCGGATGATCGCCTACACGTTCGCGGTCGTCGTCGCCTCGATCGTGCTGCACGGCTTTTCGCTCGGCCCGCTCTCGCGCCGGCTCGGCCTGCGCTCGACAGAGGAGCCGGGCCTGCTGATCGTCGGCGGTTCACGCTGGGCCACGGCGCTTGCCGGCAAGCTCGACGAGATGGACGTGCCGGTGCGCATCTCCGATCCCAACTGGAACCATCTCAGCGATGCGCGCTTCGCCGGCATTCCGGTCCACTATGGCGAGATCCTGTCCGAGCACGCCCACCACCACCTCGACCTCAACCGCTACGGCGCGCTGCTCGCGGCGACCGACAACGACGCCTACAACGCGCTGGTCTGCACCGATTTCGGACCGGACATCGGCCGCACCAACATCTTCCAGATCGGCGACATGAACCAGCAGTCCGAGCGCCAGGCGATGAGCTTCACGCTGGGCGGCCGCCAGCTGTTCGAGCCCGGCCTTGACCTGTTCGAGCTCAACCGGCGGATGCGCGAGGGCTGGACGTTCCAGTCGACCCGGCTGACCGACGAGTTCACCCATGAGAGGTTCGTCGAGACTCGGGCCCGCGACACGCGCGTCATCCTTTGGCGCAAGCCCGGCGGACGGCTTGTCTTTTCGGCCGCTTCGGGCAATCAGAAGCCGCAGAAGAACGACGTGATCCTCTCGTTCGCGCCGCCGCGCCCGAAAAAGGACGTGCCGGCGGTGACCGACGCCAAGCCGCAGCCCGACCTGCCCGATGCGCAGGCCCCCTGAGACCCGGACCCCGATGCCCCAGACCCGCCTCTTTCGCACCGCGCCCAGGATCGAGGCGGAGCGGCTGTTCGAGACGGTCGAAAGCGCGCTGGAGGACGACGGCGTCCCGGCCGCGATCGCCGAGACCTTCGACGACAGCGGCATCTTCGAGATCTCACTCTATGCCGATGCCGGGGAGGTGCCAGGCCTTCGCGCAAAGATCGCCGGCGCGCTCGGCGTCGCCGAAGATGCGCTCGATTTCGCCGAGGAGCCGGTGCCGGACATCGATTGGGTGACGAAGTCGCTCGAGGGGCTGGGCGCGGTGCGCGCCGGCCGCTTCATCGTCCATGGCGGCCACCAGCGCGCGGCCGTCACGCCCGGCCGCATCGGCATTCAGATCGAGGCCGGCCAGGCCTTCGGCACCGGCCATCACGGCACCACCAGCGGCTGCCTGATCATGCTCGACAGGCTGATCGCCCGCCGCCGGCCCGCGCGCTCGCTCGATCTGGGCGCCGGCAGCGCCGTGCTGGCGATCGCGATCGCCAAACGGGCCCGGACGCCGGTGCTGGCGACCGATATCGACCCGGTCGCCACGCGCGTCGCCAACGCCAACGCCAGGCTGAACGGCGTTGCCGGCCTGGTGCGCTGCGAGACCGCCAGCGGCCTCGCCCATCGCGCCTTCGCCGAGCGCGGCCCGTTCGACCTGATCGTCGCCAATATCCTGGCGCGGCCGCTGATGGTGATGGCGCCGGCGATCGCTCGGCACCTGGTGCCGGGCGGCGATCTCGTTCTTTCGGGGATCCTGACGCGCCAGCGGCGCAAGGTGCTCGCCGCCTACCGGCAGGCCGGCCTGCGCCACTGCCGCACGATCGAGCGCGACGGCTGGGTGACGCTGCACCTGCGGTGAGCGCTACTGCTCTGCGATGACCTTCTTGAGCGTCTCGTCGATCCGTCGCTGCCAGCCCGGCCCGCCCGCCTTGAAGTGCGCGACCACGTCGGCGCTAAGCCGGATCGAAACGGGCACCTTGGTTGGCGTCTTCTGAGGCCCGCGCGTTCTCGGAAAGGCGTCGCGCACCGCGCCAGGAAGCGCTTCGGGCGATTGCGCACGATCGAAGTCGGCCTGCGACCACTCCCGGTCGGCCCATGCGTCTTTATCGGTCTTTGGCGTCTTGTCCGACATATCGCCTGATCTCTTTGTCATGCGCGCGACGCAACATGATCACCCGCACGCGTTCTCCGCGAAGCGTGAACGCCATGGCATGATAGGCCCCGTCGATCAGACCCCAGGCCCTGTAGCGAACCTCGCCGTAGTCGACCCGGTCGTCCTCGACAAAGGCCAGAAATTCGAAATCGACCGCCCTTGCCAGCGAAATCTTGTGCTTGAGACGGTTTCGCCGCTCCTTGTCCGGGTCGAATTCGATCTCCACCCGCCGAACCTAGCAGGGATCGGATGCATGAGCAATCAAATTGTATATACGAAAAATCTTGGCGTTCGCTGCCCCCAAACGCAAGACAGCCCGCGCATCGCTGCGGCGGGCTGTCCGAAGTTTGCGGTCGTGAACGGCCGATCAGAAGGGCGGCGTGAAATGCGGACGGCGCTTGAGCGTGTCGCGGTCGTAACCGCGCTCTCTCAGTTCGTCATCGTCCAGCATCAGAAGCGTTCCGTTGACGTAGCCGGCCACCTGGCGCGAGCGGGCCTCGATCATCGCGTCGAGCGCGTGACGGAAAAAACCCTTGCGGTTCGTGTTGGCCATGACTGGTCTCCTTTGGAGCGATGTTGCAAAGCCAAGATGCGCTTTCGGGACGCGATCCGGTAGGCCCCAGGATGCAGGGCACCCATGCGTTTTTCGCATGCGCGAAAAGTCTTTTTGCAACGCAAAATTCATTGTCGGCTCCATGGCTTGCCGTCCGGCGTCCGGATCGATAGCGTCCGCCCGCACCGATCAAGGCTTCCGCCCATGTTCCAGTCCTTCGCCACCCGTTCCGACCCGACAACCGGCAGGCCGCGCCTTGCGGTCCTGCGCGAACAGCTCGCCGCAATGGGGCTGGACGGTTTCGTCGTGCCGCACGCCGACGCCCACCAGAACGAATATCTGCCCCCGCACGCCGAACGGCTCGCCTGGCTGACCGGCTTCACCGGCTCGGCCGGCACGGCCGTGGTTCTGACCGATACGGCCCATGTGTTCGTCGACGGCCGCTACACGCTGCAGCTCCGCCAGCAGGCCGACATGAACGTCTTCACGCCGCAGAGCCTGACCGACACGCCGCCCCATCAATGGCTCGCGGACAATCTGGCCAAGGGAACGCGTCTGGGCTTCGATCCTTGGCTGCACACGATCGGCGAGGCAAAGCGCCTCGAGCAGGCATGCGCAAAGGCCGACGCGGAACTGATCGCGGTTTCAGACAACCCGGTCGACGCGGTCTGGGCCGACGCCCCGCCGCCGCCGGCCGCGCCGGTGCGGCTCCATCCGATCGAACGCGCCGGCAAGAGCGCCAAGGCCAAGCTGCGCGCGATGGCGCGCACGGTGCGCCAGGCGGGTGCGGCGGCAACCGTGCTGACCGATCCGGCGTCGGTGTGCTGGGCGTTCAACATACGCGGCGCCGACGTGGTGCACACGCCGCTGGCGCTCGCCTGGGCGATCGTTCCGGCGCGCGGCGCCCCCCAACTGTTCATCGATCCGGCCAAGCACGCCGGCGCCGTCACCGACCATCTGCGGGACCATGCCGACCTTCAGTCGCCCGAAGCGTTCGAGGCCGCGCTTTCCGACCTGGGCCGCACCGCCACAAGGCCCGTCATGCTCGATCCGGCCCGCGCCGCCGCTGCGATCGCCGCGATCGTCGAGGACGCCGGCGGGACCGTCATCGAGGGCACCGATCCGGCGGTGCTGCCGCGTGCCGCCAAGAACCGGTCCGAGCGCAAGGGCGCCGTCGAGGCGCACCGGCGCGACGGCGCCGCCATGGCGACATTCCTGGCCTGGCTCGACGCGCAGGATCCCGCTTCCCTGAACGAGATCGCCATCGTCGAAAAGCTCGAACGGGTGCGGACCGAAACCGGCGAACGGCTCGGCATGCCGCTGCGCGAGATCGCCTTCGACACGATCTGCGGCGCCGGGCCCCATGGGGCGATCGTCCATTACCGGGTCGACGAGAAATCGAACCGCGCGGTGGCGCCGGGCGACCTGATCCTGATCGATTCGGGCGCCCAGTACGAGGACGGCACCACCGACATAACCCGCGTGATCGCCACCGGCGAGGCGAGCGAGGACCAGCGCCACCATTTCACGCTGGTCCTCAAGGGCATGATCGCGATGAGCCAGGCGCGCTTTCCCGAGGGCACGCGCGGCGTCGATCTGGACGTTCTGGCGCGGCGGCCGCTCTGGGCGGCGGGTCTCGACTACGGCCACGGCACCGGCCATGGCGTCGGCTCCTATCTGGGCGTGCACGAGGGGCCGCAGAACCTGTCGCGGCGCGGCATGGCCGTCCTCGAGGAAGGCATGATCGTCTCCAACGAGCCCGGCTACTATGTCGAGGGCAGCCACGGCATCCGCATCGAGAACCTGGTCATGGTCGCGCCGGCAAAGGTCCCCGAAGGCGGCGAGAAGCCCATGCATGCCTTCACCACGCTGACGCTGTGCCCGATCGACCGGCGGCTGATCGCGCCAAAACTGCTCGACCGCGCCGAACGGCGCTGGCTGAACCGCTACCACGCCCGCGTCCGGCGCGAACTGTCCAAACTGATCGACGATCCGGCCGTGCTCGGCTGGCTCGAACGGGCGACCGCCCCGGTGCGTTGAGCGCCGCCCCGGGCCGTTTCCTTGCCGCTGCGGCCGTTTCGCGCTAACACCGCAGTGCCCGTCACTTCCAGGTGCGCAGCCGCACCCTTCCGATCCGCCCGCCGGCATTCGTTGCCGGCCACGCCCGGCGGTCTCCCCTGGCCCATTGGAACAGATCGTTCTTTCGTGACGGAGCGGGCCGCCCCGTCCGGGCATGGCGCTTGGGAAGCCGACAGTCGGCTCGCGCCCAAACAAGAACAAGGAGAACTCCATGACCCGCCTTTCCCTGCTCGCCGCAACGGCCACGCTCGCGCTATCGGTCGGCACGCTGCCGGCCAAGGCCGATTGCGGCGAGGTTTCGATCACCCAGATGGACTGGGCCTCGGCCGCCATCGTCACCGCGGTGTCGAGCTTCCTGATGGAAAACGGCTATGGCTGCGACGTGACCACTGTGCCGTCGTCGGCGACGCCGGCGCTTGCATCGGTCGCCGAGAACGGCAACCCCGACATCGTCACCGAACTGTGGACCAACGCGGCGCCGGCCTATGCCCGGCTGCGCGACGCCGGCAAGGTGGTCGAACTGAACAAGGTGCTGTCCGATGGCGGCGTCGAGGGCTGGTGGGTGCCCGACTATGTGGTCGAGGAGAACCCCGAGGCCGCAACGCTCGAAGGCATCCTGGCCAATCCCGATCTGGTCGGCGGCCGCTTCCACAACTGTCCCGACAACTGGACCTGCCGGACCGTCAACGACAACATCAACCGGGTCGTCGACATGGAAGACGCCGGCATCGAGATCTTCAACCACGGCTCGGGCGAAACGCTCGCCGCCTCGATCGCCTCGGCCTACACGGACGGCGAACCTTGGTTCGGCTATTACTGGGCGCCGACCGCCGTGCTCGGCAAGTACCCCATGGTGCTGGTCGAGACCGCGCCGCATGATCCCGACATCCACGCCTGCAACGCCTCGGGCGAGGACTGCGCCGAGCCGGGCCTTTCGGCCTATCCACGCGCCGACGTGATCACCGCGGTGACCACCGACTTCGCCGAGCGCGAGCCGCAGATCGCCGAACTGATGTCGAACGTTGCCTTCACCAACGACCAGATGAACGGCCTTCTGGCCTGGCAGGACGAAAACAACGCCTCCCCCGAGGAAGCGGCCGTTCATTTCCTGCAGTCCTCGCCGGATATCTGGAGCGGCTGGCTGAACGAGGAAGCACGCGAAAAGCTCGGCGCGCTGCTTCAGTAACGCCGGTGCGGGGCCGCGACCGCCGTGGCCCCGCTACATCACCTGCCTGAGCCCGAAGATCAGCGCCCAGCAGATCGCCAGCATGGCGAGCGGCGGCAGGCGCAGGGCGAGGACGATCGCCACCGCGATCGTGATCGCCTCGGCGAGGCCGTAGAAGGCCGCATAGGGCGCGACGATCGCCGTCAGCACGGCGGCGGGCACCGCGTTCAGCGCCGCTCCCAGACGCGGCGGGATGGCGGCGAAGCGCGACAGCACGGCATGACCGCCGATCCGGGTCAGATAGGTCGCGACCGCGCCCGCAAGGATGATCCACACCGTCGTCGACATCGGCTCACACCACCAGCTTGTGGCCGGGGCGCACGCCGATCACCGCGGCCACGATGACGCCGGCAAGCCCGCCGAGACTGACATGCCAGGGGCTGCCGACCAGATGATAGGCGACGACCGAGGCGAGCGCGCTGGCGAGCACCACCGGCAGCCAGTTGGCGCGGCCGCGAAAGCCCATCACCATGCCCAGAAAATAGAGCGGCAACAGGAAGTCGATCCCGTAGGCGGCCGGATCGTCGATCAGCCCGCCGAACACCGCGCCGACATAGGCTTCGAGCACCCACATCACGTAGACCGGCAGCGCCAGCCCCAGATACCAGGCGAACGGCGTCGGCACGCCGGCCTCGGCGCGCTGCTCGGTGACCGCGAATTGCGGATCGGTCATCAGGAAGAAGGCCAGCGCCTTGCGCGGCCGACTGTAGGCGCGGATCGTCTGGCCCATCGTCGCCGAATAGAGCACGTGCCGGAAATTGACCGCCAGGATCGACAGCACGATCACCCAGGCCGGAATGTCCGAGCCGAAAAGTTCGATGCCGACCATCTGGCTGGCGCCGGCATAGAGCAGCGCGCTCATCAGCGTCGCCTCGAACGCGTTCATCCCGTTCTCGGCGGCCAGCGCCCCGAACAGCAGCCCGAACGGCGCGACGGCGAAGATGACCGGGACGGCATCGCGCACGCCGCGCATGAACTCGGATCGGGACGATGCCATGAAGAACTCCGCCGCCCCGGTTAGCCGAAACGGCTCGGGCCTGTCACGCCAGATTTTGTCACCGCAACAATCACCCTGGCTGATCGCGCGGGCGCGCCGCCGCTCAAAGCCCCTCGGTGCGGGCGAACCATTCGGCCTCGTCGATCACCTCGACGCCCAGCTCCTCCGCCTTCTTCAGCTTGGAGCCGGCGCCCGGTCCGGCGACCACCAGATCGGTCTTCGAGGAGACCGAGCCCGAGGCCTTCGCGCCGAGCCGGTCTGCCATCGCCTTGGCTTCGTCCCGGCTCATCCGTTCCAGCGAGCCGGTGAAGACGATGGTCTGGCCGGCGAACGGGCTTTCGGCGGCAGGCCGCTCGGCGTCCTCGACGGTGAGCTGGGCGATCAGATCCTCGACCATCCGAAGGTTGTGTTCCTCGCCGAAATAGCGCGCGACCGCATCGACGACCGCCGCGCCGATATCCTCGATCGCGTCCATGTCCTCGCGTGCGGCCTCATCGCCCCCGGCGATCTTCCGTGCCGCGTCCTCGAACGCATCCCACGAGCCATAGGCCCGCGCCAGCGCCCGCGCCGTCGTCTCGCCGACATGGCGGATGCCGAGCCCGAAGATCACCCGTTCGAGCGGGATCGTCCGCCGCGCCTCGATCGCTTCGAACAGGTTCTTCGCCGAGGTCTCGCCATAGCCCTCACGGTTCTTCAGCTTGGTCAGTTCGGACGCGGCATCCCGCTCTTCGAGCGTGAAGATGTCGGCCGGCGCGCGGATGCGCAGCGGGTCGTCTTCGGGCAGATCGTAGAAATATTCGATCTGTCTGTCGCCGAGCCCATCGATGTCGAACGCCTTGCGCGAGACGAACAGCTTCAGATGTTCCTTGCGCTGGAACGGGCAGGCGAATTCGCCCGAGCAGCGCCGCACCACGCCCTCGGTGCCGCCGGCGGTCGCCTCGCGCACGATCGGCGTCTGAAGCGGACACGGGCACGTCTCGGGAAACTCGAACGCCTCGGCGTCGTCCGGCCGCTTTTCGGGCACGTAGCCCAGGATCTGCGGGATGACGTCGCCTGCGCGCTGCACGGTTACCGTGTCGCCGATCTTGACGCCGAGCCGGACGATCTCCTCGGCATTGTGAAGCGTTGCGTTCTCGACCACCACGCCGCCGACGGTCACCGGCTCGAGCCGCGCCACAGGGGTGAGCGCGCCGGTGCGGCCGACCTGGATGTCGATGGCGTTCAGGCGCGTCATCGCCTTTTCGGCCGGGAACTTGTGGGCGATCGCCCAGCGCGGCGACCGCGAGACGTAGCCGAGCCGCTGCTGCAGGCCCAGATCGTCGACCTTGTAGACCACGCCGTCGATGTCGTAGTCGAGATCGCCGCGCTCGACCTCGATGCGCCGGTAGTGCTCGAGCAGCGCCTCGGCGCTGTCGCACACGGCCATCAGCGCATTGGTGACGAAGCCATATTCGGCGAGTTTTTCGACCATGCCCATCTGCGTGTCCGCCGGCATGTCGCTGACCTCGCCCCAGGCATAGGCGAAGAACTTGAGCGGCCGCGCGGCGGTGATCGACGCGTCGAGCTGGCGCAGCGAGCCCGCCGCCGTGTTGCGCGGATTGACATAGGTGGGCTTGCCGGCCTCCTCCTGCCGGCGGTTCAGTTCGGCGAAATCGGCCTTCGTCAGATAGACCTCGCCGCGCACCTCGAATGTTTCGGGCGGCGTGCCGGCGAGATCCTCGGGAATGTCCTCGATGGTCCTGGCGTTGGCGGTGACGTTTTCGCCGACCGCGCCGTTGCCGCGGGTTGCCGCATAGGCGAGCTTGCCGCCCTCGTAGCGCAGCGACAGCGACAGACCGTCGATCTTCGGCTCGGCGGTCAGGCGCAGCGGCGTCTCCGCGCCGAGCTTCAGGAAGCGCCGGATGCGTGCGACGAAATCGTGCACGTCCTGGTCGTTGAACGCATTGTCGAGCGACAGCATCGGCACGCGGTGGGCGATCTTCTCGAACTTCTCCGAGACCGCCGCGCCGACCTGCTCGCTGGGGCTGTCGGAGCGCTTGAGGTGCGCAAACCGCGCCTCGATGGCAAGGTTGCGCCGCTTGAGCGCGTCATAGTCCGCGTCCGCGATGATCGGCGCATCCTCGCCATGATAGGCGACGTCGTGCCGCGCGATCTCCTCGGAGAGCCGCGCCAGTTCGGCCGCAGCTTCCGCTTCGGTGAGGGATTCGACGGGTTTGTCGGAGGCGTCCTTGGTCAAGTCTTCGTCCACCGCAGATGAGACGGTGCACGATTAGCGCTTTTGCCGGGGCGGGCAAAGAGGCGCGATGTGGGGAACGCCGTGGGGTGGTAACTCGGGGGCGCGCCCTCCTTTTCGTCATTCCGGGGCCGCGCATCGATCCCTGACCCTTCGAGGCTCGCCAATCATCGCCCTCATCCTGAGGTGCGAGCGCAGCGAGCCTCGAAGGGCGAGGCGATGATTGCCTCACACCTCAGGATGAGGGATCGATGGAGCCTGCACCGCCAGCCGGCAACCGCTCCACAGGATCCGGCCCCTCACCCTTACCCTCTCCCCGCACGCGGGGAGAGCGAGCCTTCGGCACCGCGCCCGCACGGTCGGCACGAACGCCCGGCTCAGAAGACTAGCTGCCAATGCGCGATGTGCAGGTCCCCCTCTCCCCGCGTGCGGGGAGAGGGTAAGGGTGAGGGGCGGAACGGACAGGCCGAAACGCTACCCCTCGCCCGCCAGCAGCTTGTCGGCGGCGGCGCCCTTCTGCCGCCAACCCGGGGCGGATCCTTCTCATCGCCATCACGAGCGCCCGCCCCCCTTTTCGTCATTCCGGGGCCGCGCAGCGGAACCCGGAATCCAGAGCAGAAACCCCGGCCATCGACGCGCTGGATTCCGGATCAGGCTCCGCCTGTCCGGAATGACGGTTAGACGCGCAACCGCACGAAGCCACGTGACCCTCCCCCTCGCCCCGCACGCAGGGAGAGGGAGCCTTCGGCACCGCGCCCGCACGACCGGCACGAACGCCCGGCTCAGAAGACTAGCTGCCAATGCGCGATGTGCAGGTCCCCCTCTCCCCGCGTGCGGGGAGAGGGTAAGGGTGAGGGGCGGAACGGACAGGCCGAAACGCTACCCCTCGCCCGCCAGCAACTTGTCGGCGGCGGCGCGCGCCTCGGCGGTGATCGTCGCGCCGGCGAGCATGCGGGCGATCTCCTCGCGCCGCCGGTCGCGGTCCATCTCGGTCACCGAGGTGACAACCTGTTCGGCGCCGTTGCCGCCCGAAGCGCCGGCCTTGGCGATCAGGAAATGGTGCGCGGCGCGCGCGGCCACCTGCGGCGCGTGGGTCACCGACAGCACCTGCACGGTCTCCGACAGGCGCCGCAGCCGCGCGCCGATCGCATCGGCCACCGCGCCGCCGACGCCAGTGTCGATCTCGTCGAAGACCAGCGTCGGCGCCGAGCCCCGGTCGGCCAGCGCCACCTTCAGCGCCAGCAGGAACCGCGACAGCTCGCCCCCCGAGGCGACCTTCATCATCGGCCCGGCGCGCGTGCCCGGATTGGTGCGCACGTGAAACTCGATGCCGTCGATCCCCGCCGGCCCGCGCCGGTCGGCGTCGGCGGCGTGGTGGACGATGAATTCGGCCTTGTCGAGCTTGAGGTCCGGCAGTTCGGCCATCACCGCGGCGACGAGCGTCTCGGCGGTTTCGACGCGCCGGGCGGACAGGGCGGCGACGGCCCGGTCATAGGCGGCAAGCGCGTCCCTGGCCGCCTGTTCGAGCCCGGCCAGCGCCGCCTCGCCCGCGTCCAGATCGGCAAGCTGGTCGGCCATCGTCACGGTCAGCGCCGGCAGATCGTCGACCGCGCAATCGTGCTTGCGGGCGACCGCGCGCAGCGCGAAAAGCCGCTCCTCGGTGCGTTCGAGCGCGTGCGGATCGTGATCCTGGGCGGCGATCGTCTGCTCGATAACGTTCTGCGCCTCGGCCAGATGGTCGAGCGCGCTCGCCAGATGGCCGTTGACCTCGTCGAGCAGGCCCGGCACCTCCGGCGCCTTGCGCTCGAGGCGGCGTAGCAGCCCGGCGATCTCGGGCACCGACGAAGCCGGGCCGGCCAGCGTCTCGTGCGCATCATTGAGATCGCCGGCGATCTTCTCGGCGGCCATCATCTCGGTGCGCTTTTCGGCGAGCTGTTCCTCCTCGCCCGGCTCGGGGGCGAGCCTGGTCAGTTCCTCGACCGAGGCGCGCAGGAAATCGGCCTCGCGCGCCGCCGCCTCGATGCGCGCGCGCTGGCGGGAGAGCGCGGTTTCGGCATCGCGCCAGGCCCGGTGCAGCGCGGCGACATGGCCTGCATCGGCGCCAAGGCCGCCGAACGCGTCGAGCAGGTCGCGGTGGGAATCGGTGTCGACCAGCGCCCGGTCGTCGTGCTGGCCATGAATTTCGACGAGCTGGCGGCCGACCGCGCGCAGCGTCGCCACCGACACGGTCTGGTCGTTG
This sequence comes from Roseitalea porphyridii, assembly GCF_004331955.1. Lineage (NCBI taxonomy): Bacteria > Pseudomonadati > Pseudomonadota > Alphaproteobacteria > Hyphomicrobiales > Ahrensiaceae > Roseitalea > Roseitalea porphyridii. Next base: position 2,723,719 of record NZ_CP036532.1, read on the forward strand.
ACGAAGGCGCGGGTGCGCCCGTCCGCGCTCTGCACGCGCTTGAAGATCAGCGGCTCGCCCGGCTCGATCGAAACGCCCGCCTCCCCGAGCACGGCATGGGCGGGATGGCTGGCGGCCAGATCGAACACGGCGATCACCTGGCCGTCGCGCGCGCCGTGGCGGACCAGATCGGCGTCGCCCCGCGCGCCGAGCGCAAGCGACAGCGCGTCCAGCAGGATCGACTTGCCCGCCCCGGTCTCGCCGGTCAGCACAGCAAGGCCGGCCGAAAAGCGAATGGCCAGCTTCTCGATCAGCACGATGTCGCGGATCGACAGCTCGCTGAGCATGGCGGGGCGATGGGCCGGGTCAGCCGCCGGCCGGGCGGTTCAGGACGTTCTGCGTCGCGCGGCTGATCCAGGAGCCGGCGTTCTGGCGCGGCTGCAGGCCGCCCGTGGCGAGCAGCGCGTAGGAATCGGCGTACCACTGGCTGTCGGGGAAGTTGTGGCCGAGGATCGCCGCGGCGGTCTGCGCCTCGGACGCAAGGCCCATGGCGAAATAGGTCTCGGTCAGGCGCGCCAGCGCCTCCTCGACATGCCGGGTCGTCGGATAGTCCTCGACCACGAGCCGGAAGCGCGGCAGCGCGGCGGCATATTCGCGCCGTTCCAGATAGTAGCGGCCGACCTGCATCTCCTTGCCGGCGAGCTGGTCGCGGGCGGCGCGGATCTTGGCCTTGGCGTCTTCCTCGTAGATCGAGCCCGGATAGCCTTCGAGCAGCCGGTTGAAGTTCTGGATCGCCAGCCGCGTGTCGCGCTGGTCGCGCGTCACTTCGGGCATCTGGCTGAAATAGGAAAGGCCGATGATGTACTGCGCGTAGGAGGCGTCCTCGTGCGTCGGATACAGTTCGACGAACCGGCGCGACGCGCTGATCGCCTCGTCGAACCGGCCCAGCTTGTAGGACGTGTAGGCGGCCATCACGTTCGCCTTGCGGGCGAACTCCGAATAGGGATGCTGCCGGTCGACGGCGTTGAACTTGCGCTGCGCCTCGCGCAGGTCGCCGGCGTTCAGATTGGCCAGGCCCTGATTGTAGAGCACGTCGGCCGGCTCGATCGTGTCGACATAGCTCTGCAGGTCGACCGAATCATTGTCGCGCGCGCAGCCGGCCACCGTGCCGGCGGCGATCGCGACCGCAACCACCATCGTCAGGCCCCGTGCGAACCCTGATCTGCTCGTCCGATTGGCACTCATCAAACAGCCCATCTCCAGGCATGGCCGGGCGGCAATCCCGCCATGCAAACCAAGCGCCCGTTTATCGCCTTGGGCTCCCCACGGCAACGCCTGCCGGGCAATTGGTGCGATTTTGTGACGTGATCGTCCGGCGGACGGTCAGATCGCCCAGGGAGCGTAGACCTGGCCCGTCACGGCGACCAGGTCGCCGGCATAGACGATGGCGCGCGGAACCGGCGTCTCGACGATCTCATAGGCGGTCGGATCGGCGAGCAGCGCCTTCAGCGCGATCGAGTTGAGCCGGTGGCCGCCCCGGTAGGAGGAGAAGCAACCGACGAAATTGGCGCCCGCCAGCGCCAGGTCGCCGACCGCGTCCAGCGTCTTGTGGCGCACGAACTCGTCGGCGTAGCGCAGTCCCTCGCCGTTGACGACGCAATGATCGTCGCCGATCACCACCGAATTGCCCAGCGACGAGCCGAGCGCGTGGCCCGAGGCCCACAGCCGCTCGACGTCCTTCATGAAGCCGAAGGTGCGCGCATCGGCCAGTTCCTCGCAGAACACGGCGCCGTCCACCTCGCCGCGGAACTCCTGCCGGCCGATGGCCCTGGAATCGAAGTCGATGACGATCTCGTAGCGTGTGCCGTCATGCGGGCGGAACTCGGCCCAGGACCCTGCATGCTCGACCCGCACGGTCTTCTTGACGCGGATGTAGCGCCGCTTGACCAGATGGTGCTCGATGCCGGCCTCTTCGATCGCGGCGATGAACACGCGCGCGCTGCCGTCCATGATCGGCACTTCCGTGCCGTCGATCTCGACGATGACATTGTCGAGCCCGAGCGCCGAGAAGGCGGCCATGATGTGTTCGATGGTGGAAACGTGCACGCCGGCGGGGTTGCCGAGCATCGTGCACAGGTCGGTGGCGCCGACCTGGGAAACGACGGCGGGAAGATCGACCCTCGAACCGTCATCGAGAATGCGCCGGAAAACGACGCCCGTGTTCGGTTCGGCCGGATGAAGGGTAATCGATACTTCGGAACCGGTATGAACCCCGATACCCGAAAGGCTCACCGCCTTGCGCAATGATGCCTGATAGCCCCGCAGATCAGTCCCCATGAGCCGTTTCTCGCTCTTGTTCTTGTATTGTGTTCGCTGGTCGCGCGGTCCATCCAATCCCCTGACGGATGCGCCTCGCGTGTCAAAGCGGCGCCCTCTCCACCTTGGCCGGCACAATAGTCGCGACTCGGTGAAGCGACCAAATCACGGATGGTAACCGCATGTAACGCGCGTCCGGTTCGGCCGGGGGGGATAATCGCAAATAGCTTCAGAGGCTTAACAAATGCGAAACGGGGCGCCCAAACGCCCCGTTTGCCGTCATGGTCGCGATCGCGGACCGGTCAGTTGGCCTGTCTGCGCAGGAAGGCCGGAATTTCGAGCTGGTCGTCCGGATCGGGGGCCTGCGTAGGCGCGGGCGCCCGGCCCTGATCGTCGAGCTGGCCGCGACGCGGCGCATAGAGCGAAGCGTCCTGTCCCATCGCGCGGCGAGGCTGGGCCGGGCCCTGCTCGACCGGCTGCGCCGGACGCAGGCGCGGCGGCTCGGGGGCCTCCATCTCGTCCTTGCGCGAAAGGCCGTGCGTCAGCCGCCGCAGCAGGCCGAGCGGTCCGCGCTCGTCATGCTCGTCATCGGCCATGTGCGGGGCGCGGCTGGCTTCCACCTCGGCCTGGACCATCGGCGGGAAGTCCTGCACGTCGGGCATGCGCGGCGCGGGCGCATCGAAGGCGGGCTCGGCCATCGTCTGGGCGGCCGGACGGGGCGCCTGCGGAGCCGGAGCCTGGGCCGGGGCGGTCGCTTCGGCGGTGCGCGGGCGGGCCGGCATCGGCTGGGCGGCCGGCTGGAACAGGCGGCTCTGCGGGCGGAACTCGTCCTCGGCCGTCGCCGCCGGTCGGGCCGGCTGCGGCTGGGGCGTCGGGCCGGACGCCTGCGCGGTCGCGCAGTAGGCATCCATGTCGCGCTCGGTCTCGGCGATCACATCGTCCTCGGACGCCGGAGCGGCGGGCGCCTGCGCGGCCGGTGCGGGCCTTGCCTCGGCCGGCTGCTCGCGCCGTGCCGGCTGCAGCACGGAGGCCTGCTCCGGCTGCGGTTTGGCGGCCGGGGCCGCCGCGCCGGTGACCGCACGCGGGATCGCGGTCTGACGCGGCGTCGCGACCGCGCCCGCCTCGCCGGCGATGCCGGTTGCGACGACCGACACGCGGATCAGCCCTTCGAGCGACTCGTCGAAGGTCGCGCCCAGGATGATGTTGGCGTCCTGGTCAACTTCCTCGCGGATGCGGGTCGCGGCCTCGTCCACCTCGAACAGGGTCATGTCCTTGCCGCCGGTGATCGAGATCAGCAGGCCCTTGGCGCCCATCATCGAGGTCTCGTCGAGCAGCGGATTGGCGATCGCGGCTTCGGCGGCGGTGATCGCCCGGCCCTCACCGGAGGCTTCGCCAGTGCCCATCATCGCCTTGCCCATGTCGCGCATGACCGAGCGCACGTCGGCGAAGTCGAGGTTGATCAGCCCTTCCTTGACCATCAGGTCGGTGATGCAGGCAACGCCCGAATAGAGCACCTGGTCGGCCATGCCGAACGCGTCGGCGAACGTCGTCTTGTCGTTGGCGATCCGGAACAGGTTCTGGTTGGGAATGACGATCAGCGTGTCGACGTTGGCCTGAAGTTCCTCGATGCCGTCGTCGGCGGTGCGCATGCGCCGCTGGCCCTCGAAGTGGAACGGCTTGGTGACGACGCCGACCGTCAGGATGCCGCGTTCGCGCGCGGCGCGCGCAACCACAGGCGCCGCGCCGGTGCCGGTGCCGCCGCCCATGCCGGCGGTGACGAAGCACATGTGGGTGCCGTTCAGATGGTCGTTGATCTCGTCGATGCATTCCTCGGCGGCCGCGCGGCCGACGTCGGGCTGCGAGCCGGCGCCAAGACCCTCGGTGACGCCCATGCCGAGCTGGATGATCCGGCCCGCCTTGTTCATCGACAGCGCCTGGGCATCTGTGTTGGCCACCACGAACTCGACCCCGTCGAGCCCGCCGGTGATCATGTTGTTGACCGCGTTGCCGCCGCCACCGCCGACGCCGAAGACCGTGATGCGCGGCTTCAACTCGGTAATGTCCGGCTTTTGGAGATTGATCGTCATGGTTTCATCCTCTTTTGGTGCCGGACCGGCCTGCGGGGCTTGAGCCGACGTGCCTTCGTCCGTTTCTAGAAGCTCTCTTTGATCCATTGTGTCATCCGCCCGAGCGGTCCTTCTGTTCCGGTCCGTTTGACTGACGCGGTTCCGCGGAAGCGTTCACTGGAGTGGTCGTCTGCGGCCACTTGCGGATAGACCATCAGCCCGACGGCCGCCGCGAAGGCCGGGCCCTTGGCCGCGGCGGGAAGCCCGCGCACGCCCAGCGGCCGGCCGATCCGCACGTTGCGGCCGAGGATCCGGCGGGCCATGTCGGGCAGCCCGCCGAGTTGCGCCGCGCCGCCGGTCAGCACCACGCGCTTGCCCACCACCGACGAGCAGCCCGAGGCGTTGATGCGTTCGCGCAGCATTTCCAGCGTCTCCTCGACGCGCGCGGCGACGATGCGGTTGAGCAGGCTGCGCGGGATCTGGTGGCCGCCCTCGTGGCGGTCCTCGTCCATCGACGGCACCTGGATGATGTCGCGGTCGTCGACGGAGGTGGCGATCACCGAACCCTGCATGACCTTGAGCCTTTCTGCGTCCTCGAGCCGGCAGTTGAGCCCGCGCGCGACGTCCATCGTCACGTGATGGCCGCCCAGCGGCAGCGTCTCGGTGTGCACGAAGCGGTGTTCGGAGAAGATCGCGATGGAGGTGGTTCCGCCGCCCATGTCGATGCAGGCGCAGCCCAGTTCCAGTTCGTCGTCGACCAGCGTGGCGAGCCCGCTCGCATAGGGCGTGGCGACCAGCGTCTCGATCGACAGGTGCGCCCGGTTGATCGCCAGTTCCAGATTGCGCACCGGCGCGACGTCGGCCGAAAGAAGGTGCATGTTCAGCGTCAGTTCCGAGCCGATCATGCCGCGCGGATCGACGATGCCGCGCTCGCCGTCGAGCATGTGATCGATCGGCAGAAGATGGACGACGTGCCGGTCGACGCGGGCCGCACGGGCGACGGCGGCGCGCAGCACCTGCTCGATCTCGCGCTGGCTGACAGGCTTGTCCTTCAGCGTCAGCGAGGCCGAGCAGATGGTCGATTTCGGTCGCCCGGCGCTGAGATTGACGATCATCGAATCGACGGTGACCCCGGCCATCCGCTCGGCCGCCTCGACCGCATGGCGGATCGAGCGTTCCGCCGCGTCCAGGTCGACGACGACACCGGACTTCATGCCCAGCGAGCGGGTGTGACCGATCCCGACGATCTCGGCCTGGTGGGTGCGGGCGGACAGATACCGGCCGGTGTCGGACGGCACCATGCGGGCGATCAGGCACACCGTCTTGGTGCTGCCCATGTCGAGCACGGTGACGACCGCCGGTCGGCGGCCGCGCCTTTGCGTTTCGCTGGTGCGGGGACCGGCCATCAGATCGCGCTCCCACGGGCGCGTTCGGCACGCGCCTTGTCGCGCGCCTCGATCGCCGCCTGGCGCGTCTCGAGCGCATTGTCGGTCAGCGCGAACACGGTGCGGTCGTCGAGCCTGAGGTCGATGGCGGCCAGATCGCGCTCGAACAGGCCCAGTTCGGCCTGCATGGCGACGAGCCTCTCCAGCGCCCGTTCGACGCCGGCCTCGGGCAGCCGCACCGTGATGCCGTTGTCGAGTCTGATGTCCCAGCGCCGCTGGCCGACGCGGATATGGGCGCGCACGCGCTCCGCGATCTCCGGATAGCCGGCGATGGTGGCGACGAACCCGGCGCCGGTCTCGTCGGCGCCCTTGCCGACCAGCAGCGGCAGCGCGGCAAGGCGCGGGTCGGCCGCATAGCCGCCGATCACCGTGCCGTCGCGCTCGATCACCGACAGCGCCTCGCCGGTCTGCCAGACGGCGAACGGGGTGCGCTCGCTGACCTCGACGACCAGCTTGGACGGATAGACCTTGGCGACGCGCGCGCTCTCGATCCATGGCAGGCCCTTGAGCGCGGTGCGCGCCTCGGCCGGATCGATCGACACCAGCGACCGCCGGCCGTGCAGGCCGAGTGCGCCGAACACCTGGTCGACCGAGGTATGGGCGTTGCCCGAAAGCTCGATCTCCTCGACCGCGAAACCGGCCGCCGCTGTGGTCGCCTCGACCGCGTCGCCGAACTGGCCGCCCAAGATCGAGCCATAGAGGATCGCGCCGCCGAGCACCGTGCCGAACAGGAAAAGCTCGAAGCGCGGCGGCACGTCGACGCGGCCCGAGACGAGCCGTCCGGCGAACCGGACCGGTCGCCGCAGCGCGCGCGGCAGGATGCGGCCGCCGCGCCCGGGCGCGCCGCCTTCCTTCCGCCTGCTCCGATGTCCCGTCAACGCATGCAAGATGCGTCCTCCACCATCCATTCAAGCAGTTCGGCGAAGGAGTGCCCGGCCGCCAGCGCGATTTCCGGGACCAGTGACGTCGCGGTCATGCCCGGTTGCGTGTTGATTTCCAGCCAGATCAGCTCTCCGTTTTCCGAGAACCGGTCGTCATAACGGAAATCCGAACGCGTCACGCCCCGGCATCCGAATGCCTGATGTGCTTTGAGCGCCAGTTTCGTTACCTGTTGGTAAATATTTGGTGAAATTTCCGCCGGACAGACATGTTTTGAACCGCCCGGAACATATTTGGAATCATAGTCGTAGAAGGCGTGTCCCTGCGGGATGATTTCGGTCACCCCGAGCGCCACGTCGCCCATAACGGCACAGGTCAGCTCGCGCCCGTGCACGTAGCGCTCGACCATCACCCGGTCGCCATAGGCCCATTCGTCCGAGGTGATGATCTGCGGCGGATGGGACTGGTTGGCGTCGACGATCACGACGCCGAAGCTCGACCCCTCGGCGACCGGCTTGACCACGTAGGGCGGCTGCATCGGATGGCGCGAGCCGATCTGGTGCCGGTCCATCACCTTCGACTCGGCGACCGGTATGCCGAACGTCTTCGCCAGCCGCTTTGACAGGTCCTTGTCCATCGTCACCGCCGAGGCGAGCACGCCCGAATGGGTGTAGGGGATCTGCAGATATTCGAGGATGCCCTGCACCGTGCCGTCCTCGCCATAGGGGCCGTGCAGCGCGTTGAAGACGACGTCGGGCCTGAGTTCGGCGAGCCGCGCCGACAGGTTCCGGTCCACGTCGACGCGCGTGACCGGGTAGCCGGCCCGTTCGAGCTCGGCCGCGCATTCGCCGCCCGAGGCCAGGCTCACCGGCCGTTCCGACGAAAAGCCGCCCATCAGCACGGCGACGTGTTTCTTGCTCATGGCTGAACCTTTCGAACCGGTGCGCGCGACAACCATAGCGCGCGAAACTTGACGCACGCTGGAATGCGGGCGCGCGAATCAAGGCCAAGGGAATCAAGGGTTTATGGCCGTGGCAAGCGCGCCGGGCCGGCCGGGCCATCACATGTTGGGGCGGACGACGAAGAATCTGTGATTGAGCAGCACGGCGGCGACCAGAAGGCCCGAGGCAAGACCCACCCAGACGCCGATGCCGCCAAGGCCGAGCGGAAAGCCCAGAAGCCAGCCCAGGAACAGACCCACCGGCCAGTAGGCGATGATCGCGATGATCATCGGCACCCGCGTGTCCTTGAGCCCGCGCAGCAGCGCCGCGCCGATCGCCTGGGCGCTGTCGACGAGCTGGAAGCACGCGGCGACGAACAGGAGCGGCACCGCATAGGCGAGCACCGCGCCCGTGTCGGCGTTGGTGTCATCGAGGAACAGCCCGATCAGCGTTTCGGGCGCGATGAAGAACAGCGCCGCGCTGGTCGCCGCAAATGTCAGGCACATCGCCATGACGGTTCCCGCCGCACGGTCGAGCCCGGTCCGGTCTCCCCGGCCGTGGAAATAGCCCACGCGCGCGGTCGCCGCCTGGGCCATGCCGAGCGGAACCATGAAGGCGAGCGAGGCGAGCTGGATGGCGATGCCGTGCGCGGCCAGCGCGACCACGCCCAGCCAGCCCATGAAGATCGACGAGAAGATGAACATGCCGGTTTCGGCGGTGACCATGGTCGAGATCGGCAGGCCGATGCGGAACACCTCGCCGAACGCCGGCCAGTCCGGCCGCCAGAACCGGACGAACAGTTCATATGGCCGCGCCCGCCCATTGATCGCGCAAAAGGCGGCGAGCCAGCCGAAGATGAGCACGTTGGTGCCGATCGTGGCGATCGCCGAGCCGCGAATGCCGAGCTCCGGAAACCCCCAGTTTCCGAAGATCAGCAGCCAGTTGACGAACGCGTTCAGCACCACCCCGGCCATCGTCGCGACGAACACGACGCGGGTGCTGTCGATGACCGTCAGGAAGCTGCGCAGCGTCAGCCAGAACAGCACCGGGAACAGCGAGAACTGGGCGATGCGCATATAGGCCTGGGCGAGCCCGGCCACCTGCGGCTCCTGGCCGAGCGCCAGCAGCAGCGGTTCGGTGAACCACAGGATCGGCATCATCAGCGCGCAGAACGCGCCGACGACCCAAAGGCCCATGCGCACCGACCGGCGCACCTGGGTGACGTCGCCCTGCCCTTCCGCCGACGCCGCCATCGGGATGACGGCGAAGGCGAACCCGCCGCCGAACATCATCACGGTATGGAAGACCTGTGTGGCGATGACGCCGGCGGCCAGTTCGGTCACGCCGTACCAGCCGAGCATCACCGTGTCGGTCGTGTTGAGCAGCATCGCGCCGAGCTGGCTGCCGACCAGCGGCACGCCGAGCGCCAGCGTGGCGCGCGCATGGGCGGGCCATCCCATCGGCGCGGGCGCCGAAGCGTGCGTGTTCGTCACTGTGCTCATGGCCGGCCTCTATCGGCGGGCCGGGACCGTGCCAAGCCAATTCTTGTGACCGTTCCATTCAGCGTCGGGCGGCGTCCGCCGGACGCGAGAAGTCGGTCGCGTAGCCAAGGGCCGCGGCGGCGAGCGAGAGGCCGGCCGCGAGTGCGAACATGTGCGGCCATGACAGGCCCGCCGCGATGCCCGCCAGCAGCGCGCCGAGCGCGCCGACGCCGTCCATCAGCGCGAAGGCGAACCCGAGCGTGGTGGCTTCGCGCCTACCGGCCCGGTCGACGGCGGCCGCCAGCATCGCCGCCCGGATCGAATCGAGCGCGGCGACCGCGACCGTCATCGCCGCCAGCATCACCGCGAACGGCGGCTGGAGCACGAGCGCGGCTCCGGCGAGCGCCGCCGTCAGGTTGCCGGCCACCAGCACCGGGCGCCGGCCGGCCATGTCCGAAAGCCGCCCGACGAAGGGCTGCGCCACCGCCCCGGTCAGCAGAAGCGCCGAAAAGACGAAGCCGGCCGCCGCCGGCGTCAGCGCGTGCGCGGCCACCAGATAGAGCGGGATCATGCTCAAAAGCGCCATCAGCGCCATGTTGTAGAGGCAGATCATCGCCACCAGCCGCAGGCCGTCGCGGCGGCGCCACGTCGCCAGCAGTTCGGCCATGTCCGGCCCGCGAACCGCCGTCTTTTCGACGCGGGGCACGGCCCGCGCAACGCGCGGGAAACAAAGTCCGACCAGCAGCGTCGGAAGCACGCAGACGGCCAGGGCCGCGCGCCAGTCGAGATGAGCGAGCAGCAGGCCGACCGAGACCGGCGCCAGCACCTCGGCGAGCGACCCGCCGATCGCGTGGATTCCGAGCGCCTGGGCGGGCTGCTCGCTGCAACGGCGCGTCAGCACCCCGGTCGCGATCGGGTGCCAGGCCGCATTGCCCATGCCCGCAAGGGCGAGCATCGCCGCGAGCGTGAGATAGCCGGGCGCGGCCGCCGCAACGCCGTAGCCGATCGCCACCCACCAGAAGGTGGCGACCAGCAGCCGCCCCCGGTCCGCCACTTGGTCGGCGACGATGCCGGCCGGCAGATAGGCGAGCGCGCCGCCCACATTGATCAGCGTGAACAGAAGGCCGATCTCGGTCGGCGACAGGTCCATGGCGATGCCGGCGGTCGGCACGATCAGCCACAGCGCGGCGATCGGCCAGTCATTGGCCAAATGGCCGACGGCGAACCATGTCAGGAACGTCCTCTGCTGCATGTCCGTCAGGCTCCGATGCGGCGGCGGGCACCGCGCCCGCCACGCAGGCAAGGCTAAAGCGGCCCGGCCCGCCGATCTGTCGACAGCGGAGCGAGTTCGATCTAGAATTCGTCAATCACCGGCCGCGAGCCACCGACGATGCCGACCACCACCGAACAAGGGCCCCGACCACGCTATCTGGGCGAGACCATCCGCCCGGCCGCCGGCGAACGCTATGGCTGGCACAGCCACGAATTCGGGCAGCTCATCTCGGCCGCCTCGGGGTCGATGTATGTGGGCACGCCGGAGCGCGTCCTGCTTCTGAGCCCGGCGATGGCGGTGTGGATTCCGCCCGATGTCGATCACTGGATGCGCTACGGCGCCAACAACGAGATGCTCTATGTGGACGTGAACCGGCGCGAGGCGTCACGGCTCGGCGCGCAATGCCGGGTGATGGCGATGACGCCGCTTCTTGCCGCGCTGATCGGCGCCACCATGCCTGCAGGAACGCACGCGCGCGCCCCGCGCCACAACGAGGTGCTGCACGATCTGCTGCGCCAGGAACTGGTTTCTGCCGCCGACGTGCCGCTGTCGGTCGTCATGCCGCGCGACCGGCGCATCGCGGGTGCGGCAGGGGCCGCGCTCGACGATCCGCGCGCGATCGGTTCGACCGGGGCGTGGCTCGCCGGTATCGCCGCCAGCCGCAAGACGGTCGAGCGCCTGTTCGTCGCCGAGACCGGCATGACGCCCTCGCGCTGGCTGCGCCATGTGCGCGTGCTGCACGCCATCTCGCTGCTTGCATCGGGCGACAAGGTCAGCGCGGTCGCCGCCGACATGGGCTACGAATCGGCGAGCGCGTTCAGCTACATGTTCCGCCGCACGCTCGGCATGAGCCCGAGCGACGTCGGCAACGCCACCGGCCCCCGCCGCTGAGGGTATCGCCCGGGTCGGTGGCTCTGGTGATCGGCCCGGCTAGGCAGCCTGATCGATCTGAATCCGGCCGTTGTGCAGAAAGCAAACCTTGTCGAACGCCGACAGGTCGAGCGGGTTGGGCAGGCGAACATCCGACATTTCGGGCATGGGCCTGCCACTCAGATCGAACGACCTGTCAATCTGCGCAATGACCACACAGATTGCTTCTTCAGCCTTAACGTATCGCCGCAAGCTCGCGATCTGGTCTTCGAGGCCCGGATTGGTGCGCTTCTGATCAAGGATCTGAAGGTAATCGACCACCACAATGACCCGTTCCTCGAACCGTTTCAGGGAGCTGACTATGTAGTCTGCCGACACTTCGTCCGATGTGTCGACGACCGTGCCGTCCGGTTCGGGCGCGGGATTGATGCCGAGCATCGAAAGCAGACCCGCAACCTCGCCTGCGTGATAATCCAGCGTGAAGAAGAAACCCTTCCGGCCAAGCTGGGTCGCACATGACGCCAGTTCGAGTCCGAGCAGTGTCTTACCATGGCCGGGCCTTGCCCCAAGAAGGATTAGATCGCCGGGTTCGAGCCGCGAAAGAATGACGGCGGCAGGGCTTCTTGCCGAAGCCGTCGTTGCAAGATGGCTCCAGCTTCGGAAGCCCTCATCGACCGCCAGCCGATCCAACGCCGCGTGCAAAGGCAAAGCGTTCCGGCGCGCCAGAATCCTGGCTTGTTGCTTCAATCGATAAATGGGAGCTGAAAGGCGCATTTGTGTTCCTCCTCTTTCGAGCCGCTTCCGCAGTCCCTCCTTGTGCGCGCGCCCGAACGAGAACGGTCCAAAATCGCCTTGCTCCGCATGAAAAGTGCTTCCCGGATGGAGGGCGGAGGCCCGAGCAAGGCCCGCGTCGATCTTGTATCAGTCCATTGGGAAACTCAACACCGAAAGCCTCGCCCGCAGCACGGCGACAAGGTTGCGGGAGTCTGGCTTGTGCTCTTGCACGACTAACCACCCTGGACCAACCGCCAAGCGTCGGCTTGGGGCCACCCGCCGACCTGCACGGATCAGGGCCGCAAGGCGTCGCGGTCGTGGCGCGTCTTGATGGCGGCGATCTCGCGCAGCATCACCGACAGGTCCTCGATGGCGTGCCGCTCCTGCTCGGTCAGGTCGGTTTCGGGCCTGAAGTGCCTGAGCAGCACCGCCAGCACGTCGCCCATCCGCCCCAACTGCTTGCCGTAGGAGCCGACCTCGTCGAGCACGGCCTGTTCCACCTGCGGCGCGCTCGACCTGCCGAAATTGACGTTGATCAGCCCGACCTGGCTGTCGGTCGCGGTGAACATCGAGTTCCACTGCTCGAACCATTGCGTCACGTCACCGGACGGGAAATCGAAGGTGATGGGGCGATAGACTTGGTTCATGGGCCTCATTCCTGTGAAGTTCTGACGATATCGCAATGCAGCAAAGCCCATACAACGGCCACATGCAAACCAGAAGAGATCGATAAACGTCAGACGGTTGCGCCCGCCTGTACGCGGGAAACTGTCCGAATCATGACGCATATAGAGCGATGTCACGGAAGTTGAAGTAATGCAATGGAGCTTATCCTGTTCTGCGGTCGCGACCTGTGTTAATTTGAAGATGTACTTCAATCATCAAAGGGAGCGATAAAAGATGGAATCAAAGCGCGATATTCTGGAAATTCATCTGACCGAAGTCGCCGGGTTCGATCTGCCCGACGAAGTCAAGAAGACGCTCAGCGACGACATGCTGCGCGGCAAGGGATTTGAGGCCTGCCACCAGGCCATCCGCGCCCAGACAGGCATCTGGGTGCCGGAACTGGAGCAGGTCTTCAAGGACCTCGACAGGCTGCTCGGGCTGCCAACTCCGGACATGGTGAAGTAATCACCCGCCCCTCGCACATTCTCGCGGCGAGGCTGGAAGAAGACGCCACGGGGGACGGCACCGTGTCCCGTGGCAACGCCGTCGCGGATCTTCTCGGCAATGCAGTCGTCCCGGTGGAGTGCGCCGCGCCTGATGACCCGATCCGCTACTGGGTCGTCGCCGACGGGTCCTTCGGGTCCGTCCCGAATTCTGGCTGGGGCCAGGCGCGTCTCGAGCAGGCCCGGCGGGCAACCCACCTGATGCGCGCCCGGGCGGAGCGCAACGACGCGATCCGGCTCTGCCTCGAAAACACCCGGTCGGTCATCTTCTTCGAAAGCGACAGCAAGAACTCGTTCTATCATCCCGACCTGCGGCGGACCGTGTTCATCAACTGGCGCGCGGAGCAGTCGATCCACCATTTCATCGAGGAGTTCATCCACCAGTCCGTGCACTCGGTCATCGACGAAATCTCGAAAGATGGCGCGCTGTTCGTGACCAGCGCGACCGGAGAAGGCTTCGATCCCGACCATACGCACATGATCAACGCGGATTCGGAGACCTTTGTCCGCTTCCATTCGATGGCAACGCTCGCGCTGATCTGCGAAGGCCTGTTCGACCTGCCCGAAGACGCGGACGCAGCCGGGCGCGCCGTGGTTCTGGGACGCGCATCCTTTGCGTTCCAGAAATTGTCCTACGACCTGCAATACTTCATCGGGAACATGGAAGCGCTCGCGCCATCGGGCGCGGCGTTCCTGAAAGCGGCGCTGGCGCTCTATCAGCATGGGCTGGCCATCCACCGGGAAGAGTTCCAGCGCCACGACATGACCGGTCAGCCCTACGTGTTCGACGAGGCGGCCTTCCTGCTGCGCAATGGTGAGACGCGCCGGTCCGCCGTCGGAGTGCCGGGCGTCGGGCAGCTTTCCTGAACGCCCCTAACCCAGCAAACGCGCGTCGAACGGATAGGACGACAGGTTCTGGTGACCCGTCTCGGTGATCAGCACCTGGTCCTCGAGCTTGACCCCGTCGCGCCCGCCGACCTTGCCGGCATAGCATTCCACGCACAGCACCATGCCCGGCTCAAGCGGATAGTCGAACGCGCCCTCGATGAAATCCTCGCGGTAGTAGATCGAGGGGAACTCGTCGCACAGGCCCACGCCGTGCATGACCACGCCATAGCGCTGGGCGCGATAGGCCTCGGGCAGCGGCTTGGCGAGATGGGACAGTTCGGAAAAGGTCACGCCGGGGCGCAGCAGCTCCATGTTCGACATGACGTGATCATGGGCGACCGCATAGGCCTCCCGCTGTTCGGCGGTCGGTGTGCCGTCGCCGACGAACCATGTCCGGCTCATGTCGCAGCACATGCCGTAGGGTCCGATCAGGTCGGTGTCGAAGGCCAGAAGATCGCCCGTCTGCAGCCGGCGCGGGCCCGCCTCCTGGAACCAGGGATTGGTACGGGGACCGGAACTGAGGATCCGCGTCTCGATCCATTCGCCGCCGCGCGCGATGTTCTCGGCATGCAGGATCGCCCACAATTCGGTCTCGGCGATGCCCGGCGCGCAGGCCTTCTCCATGGCCGCCATGGCGATCTCGCAGGTGGCGATGGCGCAGCGCATGGCGGCGATCTCGTCGTCGCCCTTGATCAGCCGCGCGTGCTCCATCACCTCCTGGCCCGAACCGATCTGAAGCCCGCGCGCGGCCAGCGCGGCCGCTCCGTGCAGTTCCATCTTGTCGACGGCGATGCGCCGGCCGCCATTGCCGTGCGCGTCCATCAGGTCGGCGACCTGGGCGGCGAAATCGGCGGCCAGATCGTCGGCCCGGTCGCCGGCGACGAAATAGAACAGCCCGGCCCCCGAGCGGATGTCGCCGATCAGCGGCAGATGCGCCGACAGGTGCTCGCAACGCTTGTAGTCCCACAGCACCATGTGCCCGTCCGCGCCCACGAACACCGCCCGCGCCGGATTGTGGGCGATCCACACATGCATGTTCGAGGAGTCCGAGGCGTAACGGATGTTGAGCGGATCGAACAGCAGCACGCCGCCATAGCCGCGCCGGTTGATCTCGGCGACCGTGCGGTCGAGCCGGAAACGCCGCATCCGGTCGAGGTTCGGGATCGCGAGCCCGAGCGCGGCCCATTCGGCGAAGGCCGTATCGGTCGGCCCGATCTCGATCCGGTCCGGGTCGACCGGCGATCCGTCCGGCCGGAAAAGGTGCGTCGCCCGCCGGCGCGCCGGATCGATCTTGCGATTGGAGCTCGAAAGGCCCGGTTCGATGTTCATGCCACGCCTCGCCGAAAGGGCGCGCCGCCACGCATGGATGCGGCTGCTTCAGACCGCCATCAGGCTGCCGATTTGCGATTTTGTCGATTTCAGAAAGCGGCGTTCAAGGTCGTTTTCGGAGCCGGCATGCGATTGCGCGCCGCCCGGCGAAGGTTTGCGCGCCGCATCCGGAGCACTTCAGGAGCCTATACATCTCAGGTTGTAATACTCACTGTGTTATGCAATTATAAATTGTGCAACCAGAGCAAGGAACGATGCCATGTCCAATGATCGCAAGTTGCAGATGACCCGGTTTTCCAGGATCAAGGAGATCGTCAAGGAACTCGAGGAGATCGAGGGGGCCGAGAAGGCGCGGATCGAAGAAAATGGCGGAGAGATCGAGTTGAAGATCAATTCCATCGATCCCGCACTGTGGTACGTCGCCTACAAGACGGCCGCCATGTGATCCTCTGAATCCGGTCAGCGATCCCATGCTTGATACGCCCGATGAACTCCAGCTGGACGAGGTGGTCTGGCAGGGCCTGCATCGATTCCTCGATACCTATGCGGACCTGAAATCGGACGACCACGTCGTCATCGCCTATACGCCCGATTCCCGCACCTACGCGGCCTGGGCCGCATTGGCCTGCGAGAGCCGTGGCGTTGAGGCCAGTCTGGTCTTCATGGCGCCATTGCGCGATCCCTGGTTCTGCGAACGGCTGGCTCCCCTGATCCCGCCGGAATCCGAGGGGCGCCTTATTCTTCTGACGTTCGAAAAGCACACGATGTCCCACAACAAGGTCATCAAGACGCTTGTCGCCGACAGAAGTCCGGAGACCTATCGTGTCGTGCGCACCATCAACGCCAGCCGGGAAGTGTTCACCACCGGCGTGGAAACCTCCCCGTCCTTGCTGTCTGCTCTCAACACGACGGTCATCGAACGATGCCAGGCGGCACGCCGAGTTCGAATCCGAGCGCCCGGAGGCACCGATCTGGTCGCGACAATCGACAGCGACAAATATCAGTACAAGAGCAGTCGCGGCGTCCACATTCCGGGCAAGTTCATGGTCGTTCCTCCGGGCGAGGTGGCCACATTCCCTGCAAGCATCAGCGGACGGCTCGTGGCGGATTTCGCGCTGAACGTGAACGTGCTGTTCGAGGGGGATGTCCGTCTCGAGCGCTGCCCGGTCGTCGTCGATGTCGAGGACGGCGCCATGACGCGCTTCTCCTGTGAGAACGAGGAGATGTCCGCGTTCCTTGAACACAGCTTCTCCAGGCCGAACGCGAAACGGGTCGGAGAACTGGGGTTCGGCACCAATCCGGCCGTGTCGACGTGTCTGCCGGAGAATTCTCACCTGAACGAACGCGTGCCGGGCATCCATCTCGGCTTTGGCCAGCACAACCAGACCGACGAGGTCGCGGGCTATGCCTGCGACATCCACATCGACTTGTGCGCCAGGGGAGGCTCGATCTGGTTCGATGACGATGACGAGCCGCTCGACCTCGAAAACGTGCCTCCCTCGAAGAACACGCATCCGTCGCTGATCAGCGGCGAGGACGTTTTTTCCGATGACGCGGAAGATGACTGTTGCGGCATGTTGAGGTGACGGGCGCCGTGCCGGCCTTCGAACCACTCCGTGAGACGGCCGGCTGCGCCCTGCCGGGAATGCTGGTGGATGCTCCGGTCGGCCCGGTCAGGTCGAACTTCGACGCCAACATTCAGAGCCATTTCCCGTCGACGCTTCCTGTTTCCGAAACCCAACGAGATGCCGTCGGCTCGGAGATCGACGCCGCCTGCACGCTCTACAAGGGCGCGTTTCCGCTGGCGTTTCTCGATGAGACGGGGCGGGAGCGGCCGTTCATTTCCGAGATCCAGATCGGCCACAGCGTCCGTGACGACGAGGTCCTGACGGCGTCGTCGGCCGGTGCGCCGGGCGCGGTCATCGTCGTCGCGAACTGGCCGCTCGAAAAGCCGATCCGCCTGGCGTCGCTGCTCGTCCATGAGGCGATGCACCAGGCACTGTATGTCCGCGAGCGTCTGGCCAATCCGGTCCGACCCGGATCGCTCGGCTATTCGCCCTGGAAGAACACGCTCCGGCCGGGTCGCATGGTCTGGCATGCGTTCTGGACGTTCTCGACGCAGCTGGCGTTTCTTCACGAATTCGTTCGGGCGCTGCCGGAGAACCGCCGCGTGGACCCCGGGCTTGCCGAATTCGTGGCCGACATGTGGGCCAGGCTGGAGATTTGCATCGACAGCGTCCGTGGATTCGAACTGGTTGACGACGATGAGGAGAAGACCATGACGACCGTGTTTCGGGCGTCGGAAGACAGGCTCGCGCAATCGCGTTCGCAAGAGCTCGAAGACGCCATTGCGAAACGGCGAGCCGACGTCGAGACAGAATTCGCCGCGTGGAGATCATCCATGCTCAGCGAGGCAGGCACCGCGTGATCCCAATACGCTGGACCGCCCGTCGCAAGCTGGAAGCTGCCAATGCGCCGGCACAAGCGCCCTACCCCGTGCGGGCTGACGGCGAAGATGCGTGCCGAGGTCGTCAGGACCGGCGATCTGCGGCGCATGTACGTCTGGGCCGGCCGATCCGCCCGTCTCGCACAGGCCAGGCCCGCGGCAATTCTGGTCGAAGCGCTTCGGGAAGGGGCCGGACCGACGTTGGCGCGCTGGGTTAGAGAAGCCGGCCCAGGAACGGCTGCACCGGCTCGTCGTCCTCGGCGAACTCGCCGATCCGCTTGATCTCCCAGTCGAGCCGGATGCCCGAATGGTCGAGCACGCGCGTGCGCACCGTCTCGCCGAGCAGTTCCAGATCGTGGCTGGTCGCGCCGCCCGTGTTGAGCATGAAGTTGCAGTGCAGCGGCGACATCTGCGCGCCGCCGATCGTCAGGCCCCGGCAGCCGGCGGCGTCGATCTGTTTCCAGGCCGAGCTGTCCGGCGGGTTCTTGAAGGTCGATCCGCCCGTCTTCTCCCGGATCGGCTGGACCGTCTCGCGATGCGCCTGAACCTCGTCCATCAGCTTGCCGATCACCGCCCTGTCCTCGGCATAGCCCTCAAACGTCGCCCCGGTGAAGATCAGGTCCGGCGCGGCGGACGAATGGCGATAGGCATAGCCCATCTCCTCCCCGGTGATGACGTGCTTGCGCCCCTGCCGGTCGACCGCCCGGACCTCGACCACGCGCTCGCGGGTCTCGACGCCGTTCGCGCCCGCATTCATCCGCAGCGCCCCGCCGACCGAGCCGGGAATGCCGTGATAGTGGTGAAACCCGCCGATGCCCGCTTCGCGCGCGGCCGCCGCCAGCCGCTTGTCGGGCACCGCCGCGCCCGCCCTTATCCGGTTGTCGCCGAGCACCTCGATCGATCCGAAGCCCTTGGCCGACAGCCGCACGACGACACCCCGGATGCCGCCGTCGCGGACAAGCAGGTTCGAGCCCACGCCGATCACCGTGACCGGCACATCGTCCGGCAGGGCGGCAAGGAAGGCGGCCAGATCATCCTCGTCGGCGGGCTGGAACAGAAGTTCGGCCGGCCCGCCGGTGCGGAACCAGGTGATCTCGCTCATCGGCGCGTTGGCCTTCAGCCGGCCGCGCGTTTCCGGCAGCAGCGGCCGAAGCCGTTCGAGCAGCGTCTCGCCATCGGACCGGCTCATGCCGCCGCCTCGCCGGCCAGCTCCTTCGGCAGCGCGTAGGCCCACTGGGTGATGCTGCCCGCGCCCAGATAGATCACATGATCGCCAGGTCCCGCCTCCGCGCGGATCACCGGCGCGACGGCGTCCGGCCCCTCGATCAGGCGCGCGTCGCGGTGCCCACCCGCCTTCATCCGGCTGACCAGTTCGCCCGAATCGACACCCTCGATCGGCGTTTCGCCCGCCGCATAGACCGGCGCGACCAGTACGGTGTCGGCCTCGTTGAAGCAGGCGGCGAAATCGTCGAACAGGTCGTGCAGCCTTGTGAAGCGATGCGGCTGCATCACCGCGAAGACCCGGTGCGTGCCGGCCGCCTGGCGCGCGGCGCCGAGCACCGCCTTGATCTCGACGGGGTGGTGTCCGTAATCGTCGAAGATGCGCACGCCGTTCCAGTCGCCGGTGTGGGTGAAGCGCCGCTTGACCCCGCCGAACGCCATCAACCCTTCCTTGATCGCCTCGGCGCTCATGCCGAGCTGCTGCGCCACCGCGATCGCCGCCGTGGCGTTCGAGACGTTATGCGTGCCGGGCATCGGCAGGCGCAGCCCGTCGAGCGCCATCGTCGCGCCCGTCTTGCGGTCGCGGACCGTCACGTCGAACAGCGAGGTGGCGCCGTCCATGCCGCGCGGCGAAAACCGCACATCCGCCTGCGGGTTCTGCCCGTATGTGACGAGCCGGCGGTCGGTGACGCGGCTGACCAGCGCCTGCACCTCGGCATGGTCGATGCAGCAGACGCCGAAACCGTAGAACGGCACGTTCTCGATGAACTGCTTGAAGGCGTCGCGCACCGCCTGGAACGAGCCGTAATGGTCCAGATGCTCGGGATCGATGTTGGTGATCACCGCGATCTCGGCGGGCAGCTTGAGGAAGGTGCCGTCGCTCTCGTCGGCCTCGACCACCATCCATTCGCCCTCGCCCATGCGCGCATTGGTGCCGTAGGCGTTGATGATGCCGCCATTGATCACGGTCGGATCGAGCCCGCCGGCTTCCAGAAGCGTGGCGACCATCGACGTGGTGGTGGTCTTGCCGTGCGTGCCGCCGATCGCGATGGCGTTGCGGAACCGCATGATCTCGGCGAGCATCTCGGCGCGGCGGACGATCGGCAGGAGCTTCTCGCGGGCGGCGACCAGTTCGGGATTGTCCGGCTTGATCGCGGTCGAGACGACGACGACTTCCGCCTCGCCCAGATGGGCCGCGTCATGGCCGACGAACACCGCGATGCCCTTGTCGCGCAGGCGCTGCTGGTTGGCGCCGTCGGCCTGGTCGGAGCCCTGCACCTGATATCCCAGATTGTGCAGCACCTCGGCGATGCCGCTCATGCCGATGCCGCCGATGCCGACAAAGTGCACCGTTCCGATGTTCTGCGGCATCTTCATGCGTCGGTCCTCGTGTTCGGATCAGGCTTGCCGGGCGCGGAAGTCGGCCGGCGACTGGCCCTTGGCAATAGCTTCCGTGAGGTCGGCGAGCAAGGCGGCGGCCTCGGGTCGGCCGGCCTTCCGGGCCCGCGCCGCCATGTCGCCGAGCGTTGCCGGCTCGCCCGAAAGGCGTATCAGCTCGTCGGCGACGGTCTGCGGCGTCAGCTCCGCCTGCGGGCGCACGAGGGCGCCGCCGGCTTCGGCCAGCGCCTCGGCATTGGCCGCCTGATCGTGGTCGAGCGCATGCGGATAGGGCACCAGGATCGACGGTCGGCCGATCGCCGCGATCTCCGACACGGTCGAGGCGCCTGAGCGCGCGATGACGAGATGGGCGGCGCCGATCCGGGCCGGCAGATCGTCGAAGAACGGCGCCACCTCGGCATTCACGCGCAGCATCTCGTAGACTGATTTGGCCGCCGTCTCGTCCTCCGGACGCGCCTGCTGGGTGATCTCGATGCGTTCGCGCAACGCGTCGGGCAAGAGCTCCATCGCCGCCGGAAGCGTCTCGGAGAAGAAACGCGCGCCTTGGCTGCCGCCGAACACGACCAGCCGGAACGGGCCGTCGGTGGCGGGCGCCTCGTAAGGCACCCGGGATGCCTCGATCACCGGCGGCCGCACCGGATTGCCGGTCGCGACGATCTTGTCCGCCATCGGGCCTTGTGCCTTCAGGAACCCGCCGGCGATAGCCGTCACCCGGCCCGCCAGCAGCTTGTTGGCCCGGCCCATCACCGCGTTCTGCTCGTGGATCATGGTCGGAAAGCTGCCCGCAGCGACGAACAGCGGCGGCACGGTCGGATAGCCGCCGAACCCGACGACGGCCTTCGGCCGGATTTCAGCGAGCAGCCGCCGCGACTGGCGCATGCCGGCCCACAGCGCAAGTCCCGCCCGCACCAGGCTGACCGGGTTCTTGCCCGAGGGCGTGTCGGAGCGGATGATGTGCATGGCGCCGGCCGGAAACCGGTCGGCATACTGGCGCGCCCGGGCATCGGTCGCCAGATGCACCGTCCAGCCGCGCCCGATCAACTCGTGCGCCAGCGCCTCGGCCGGAAACAGATGCCCGCCGGTGCCGCCCGCCGATAAAAGGATCGTGCCGCTTTCAGCCATATCGTGCCTTCCCGGCTCGTTCGTGTCGCCGGGCGACAACCCTGCCCCCGGTCCGGCTTGCGCCCAGATTTATTATGCATATATTAATGTGGCGGGTGAGGACGGCGCGACGCGGCGGAACCGAGCCGAGCATCGGGTGGATTTCACCGAGGTCGAGCGGTTCGATTTCGAGGACGCTCTCGAGATTGATGTCGCTGACACGGTCGCCGACGGTGAAGTACGTCGCGCCGCTCTGGGTTTCATCGGCAACCGGTTGCACATGCTGGTCTATGTGGAACTCGGTGACCGAATTCGCGTGATCTCCCTGCGCCGGGCAACCAGGAGAGAAAGGCTTCGCTATGAACGACACCACATTGGATGAGGCTCGCGCGGCATTGCGCGCCCGCATCCGTGCCGATATCGAGAGCACGACTCCGGACGAGGATGCCCGGCTTTCGGAGGACGCCGCCTCCGACCCAGACAATCCGGAATGGACCGAGGCGGAGTTCGCGCGCGCCCGGCCCGGGCGCCCGCCGCTGCCGCCCGAGCGGCGCAAGAAGCGCGTGACCCTGTCGCTCGACCCGGACGTGCTCGCCGAGCTGAAGCGGGACGGACGCGGCTGGCAGACCCGCGCCAACGCGGCGCTGCGCAAGGCGCTGTTCGGCGAATAGCTCATTGCGCCGCCTGCATCGGCGCGGGCGCCGCAAAGCGCACATGGCCGAAGCGCGTCTCCGGCCGCCGGCGGGTCAGCGCAAGGATGAAACCGGCCGTGATCGCCACCGCGATCATCGACGAGCCGCCATAGGACACGAACGGCAGCGTCATCCCCTTGGCCGGCAGAAGCTGCAGATTGACCATGATGTTGATCATCGACTGCAGGCCGATCAGCGTGACCAGCCCGCTGACGGCGAGCCGCCGGAAATGGTCCTCCTCGCGGAACGAGCGCATCAGCCCGCGCAGCACGATCAGCGCGAACACGCCGACCAGCACCATGCACAGCACGATGCCGTATTCCTCGGCCAGCACCGCGAAGACGAAGTCGGTATGGCTGTCGGGCAGGATGCGCTTGATCGTGCCCTCGCCGGGCCCCTGGCCGAACCAGCCGCCGCGCACGATCGCCTCGCGGCCGGTGTCCACCTGGAACGTGTCGCCGGCGCCGGTGAAGAACTCGTCGATACGGTTGGCCACGTGCGGCAGCATCAGATAGGCGCCGACCAGCCCGGCGACGCCGATCCCGCCCAGCACGACGATCCACAGCCAGCTCATGCCGGCCATGAAGAACATCGCGCCCCAGGTGCCCGCAACGAGAACGGTCTGGCCGAGGTCGGGCTGGGCGACAAGCAGCGCGGCGATCGCCGCAAACAGCACCCCGGCCAGCAGGTTGCCCGGAATGTCGGGACGGCGCAGATGCTCGGCGAACAGCCACGCGCAGATGATCACGAAGGCGGGCTTGGCGAACTCGGACGGCTGCACCGAAACGCCGGCAATCCGCACCCAGCGGCGCGAACCCTTGACCTCGAGCCCGAAGAACAGCGCCAGCACCATCAGCGCCATCGCGCCGAGCAGCACCACGAGCGCCACGCGCCGCATCTGACGGTCATCGAGGAACGACACGCCGATCATCACCGCCACCGCCGGCACGATGAACATGGCGTGCCGTTCGACGAAGTGGAACGTGTCGAGCCCGATCCGGTCGGCCACATCGGGGCTGGCCGCGAAGGAAAGAACGATGCCGAACCCGATCAGCGCGATGAAGCCGAACAGGAACCACCTGTCGACGGTGCGCCACCATTCGGTGACCGGTCGTCGGTCGCTGCGTCTCTGCATCAGGCCCCTCCCCCCGCCGCGCGCGGCACGTCATGCGGTTCAAGCGCATCGACCGCCGCGACGAACGCTTCGCCGCGCTTTTCGAAGTTGGCGAACTGGTCGAAACTGGCCGCCGCCGGCGCCAGCAGCACGACCGGTTCGTCGGCGTCCGAGGCGGCGGCGTCGGCGGCCGCATGATTGACCGCCACATCGAGCGTCGCCGAAATCTCGAACGGCACGCGGCCGCCCAGCGTGGCGGCAAAGGCGGGCGCCGCCTCGCCGATCAGGTAGGCCCGGGCGATCCGGTCGAAGAAGCGGGCGAGCGGGGCGATACCGCCCTCCTTGGGAAGGCCGCCGGCGATCCAGTGGATCGACGCGAAGCTGGCGAGCGAACGGGCGGCCGCCTCGGCATTGGTCGCCTTGGAATCGTTGACGAACAGCACGCGCCCGTGCCGCGCGACGATCTGCATGCGGTGGGCGAGCCCGCCGAACGAGGCCATGCCGGCGCGGATTTCGCTGTCGGTGAGGCCAAGCATGCGGCACGCATGCAGCGCGGCGAGGGCGTTCTGCAGATTGTGCTCGCCGCGCAGCGAGGGCGCATCCGACAGGTCGATCGCGTCGCGATCGGTGGTGACGCTGATGCGCGTAACGGCGACGCCGGACTTCTCGATCAGGTTGGCGATCGACGCGCACCAGGGATCGTCGACGCCGACGATGGCCCGCCCGGCCTTCTTGACGAGCTGTTTCTTGACGAGCGCGTAGTTCTCCATCGAGCCGTGCCGGTCCAGATGATCGGGCGACAGGTTCAGAAGGATGCCGATACCCGGATCGAGGCCCGGCGCCAGGTCGATCTGGTAGGAGGAGACCTCGACCACATGGATACGGTCCGGCGCCGGCGGTTCGAGATCGAGCACCGGCACGCCGATATTGCCGCCCATCTGCACGTCGCGGCCCGCTTCGCGCAGGATGTGGGCGATCAGCGCCGTCGTCGTCGACTTGCCGTTGGTCCCGGTGATCGCCACGAACGGGGCATCCGGGGCCAGCAGGGCGCGCTGTCGGCAGAACAGTTCGATGTCGCCGATCACCGGCACGGCGTGCGCCTGCGCCTTGCGGACGGTCCAGTGCGGTTCGGGATGGGTGAGCGGCACGCCCGGCGACAGCACCAGCGCGTCGAACGCCGACCAGTCCGCTTCGCGCAGATCGGCCGTCGCGATGCCCTCCGACGCCGCCCTTTCGACGCTGGCCGGATTGTCGTCCCAGGCGATCAGATCGGCCCCGCCGGCGACCAGCGCGCGGGCGCTGGCAAGGCCCGACCCGCCAAGGCCGAACAGTGCACAGCGCTTTCCCGCGAACGCGGTGACCGGGATCATCGGCTCACCTCAGCTTCAGCGTGGACAGGCCGACGAGCGCCAGAATGACCGCGATGATCCAGAAGCGGATCACCACCTGGCTCTCGGTCCAGCCGAGTTTCTCGAAATGGTGGTGGATCGGCGCCATCAGGAAGATGCGCCGGCCGGTCGCCTTGAAGTAGGCGACCTGGATGATCACCGACAGCGCCTCGGCGACGAACAGCCCGCCGATGATGATCATGACGATCTCGTGCTTGGTGGCCACCGCGACCGCGCCGATCAGCCCGCCCAGCGCCAGCGAGCCGGTATCGCCCATGAAGATCGCCGCCGGCGGCGCGTTGAACCACAAGAAGCCGAGCCCCGCCCCGATCACCGCGCCGAGCACGACGGCCAGTTCGCCGGTGCCCGGCACGAAATGGATCTGCAGATAGTCGGCGAAGATCGCGTTGCCCGAAAGATAGGCGATCACCCCGAACGAGGAGGCGGCGATCATGATCGGCACGATGGCGAGCCCGTCGAGCCCGTCGGTCAGGTTGACCGCGTTGCCGGCCGATACGATCACGAAGGCGGCGAACGGAATGAAGATGATGCCAAGATTGATCAGCAGTTCCTTGAAGAAGGGAAAGGCGAGCGAGGAGGAGAAGGGCACGTTGCCCGCCCGCATGATCACATACGCGGCAAGGCCCGCGATCAGGAATTCGAGCGCCAGCCGCGAGCGGCCCGAAAAGCCCTTGTCGGTCTGCTTGGTGACCTTCAGATAGTCGTCGTAGAAGCCGATCGCGCCGAAGCCCAGCGTCACCGCCACCACCACCCAGACGTAAGGGTTGGTCAGGTTGCCCCAAAGGAGCGTCGCGCCGATGATGCCGATCAGCATCATCAGCCCGCCCATGGTCGGCGTGCCGGCCTTCTTGAAATGGGTCTGCGGCCCGTCCGCCCGGATCGGCTGGCCCCGGCCCTGGCGCAGCCGCAGCACCGCGATGATTCGCGGGCCGAACAGGAACACGATGAAGGCCGAGGTCAGCAGCGCGCCGCCGGTGCGGAAGGTGATGTAGCGGAACAGGTTGAAGAACTGGACCTGATCGGAGAATTCCGTCAACCAGAATAGCATGTCGTCTTCCCCTCAGGCCCGGCGCGGATCACGCGGCGGATTCAGCGTTCCGGAACAGCGCGACCAGTCTTGAAAAGCCGATCCCGTTCGAAGACTTGACCATCACCACGTCGCCCTCGGCGATGTCGCGTCTGAGCACGGCGCCGAGCGTATCGACATCCTCGAAATGATCGGTCGGCGGGCCGTCCTCGCCGATCGCCTCTGCGAGCGCGGCCATCTCGGGTCCGGCCAGATAGAGCCGGTCGAGCCCGGCCTTGCGGACCGGTTCGGCGAGCGCGGCGTGCAGGTCGCGCGCGTGCGCGCCGAGCTCCAGCATGTCGCCCAGAACGGCGATGCGCCTGCCGCCCGATCTGGGTTCGAGCGAGGCGAGCAGGTCGAGCGCCGCCTCCACCGAGGCCGGGTTGGCGTTGTAGCTCTCGTCGATCAGCGCGAAGGTCCCCGCGCCCGCCCTGAACCGGTACTGCTTGCCGCGCCCGTCCGGCGCCGGCAGGTCGGCAAGCGCGTGCGCGACCCTGGTCATGTCCGCGCCCATCAGGTGACAGACCGCGAGCACGCCGAGCATGTTCTGCACCACGTGCCGGCCCGGCAGCCCGACCTTGAAGGCGACCTCCTCGCCGAACACCTTCGCCGTCACGCACGAGCAGTCGGCATGGTACTTGGCGTTGATGAGCTGCACGTCGGCCTTCTTGTCGGCGCCGTAGCCGATGATGCGGTTCACGCCGGCCTTGCCGGCCAGTTCCGCCAGCAGCTTGAAGCGCTTGTCGTCGCGGTTGATCAGCCCGGTGCCGCCGCGCACCACGCCCGAGAAGATCTCGGCCTTGGCGTGCGCGATGCCGTCGAGGTTCTTGAAATTGCCCAGATGCGCGGCGGCGATCAGCGTGACCATGCCGATATGCGGCCGCACCAGCTTGACCAGCGGCGTGATCTCGCCGGCATGGTTCATGCCGATCTCGAACACGCCATAGTCGGTGTCGGCGGGCATTCTGGCGAGCGTCAGCGGCACGCCCCAGTGATTGTTGTAGGAGGCGACCGACGCATGCACCCTGCCGCAGCGGCCGAGGACATGGCGCAGCGCGTCCTTGGTGGTGGTTTTGCCGGCCGAACCGGTCACCGCGACGATGCGCGCCTTGGTGCGCGCCCGCGCCGCGCGGCCGAGCTGGCGCAGACCCTCGAGCACGTCCGGCACCACGAGCAGCGGCACTGTCAACCCGCCGAGCGCGGCGATCTTGTCTTCCTGCACGACAAGGCACGAGGCGCCGGCCGCGATCGCCTTGGAGGCGAAGGAATGGCCGTCATGGGTGTCGCCCCTGATGGCGAAGAAGGCATCGCCCGGCCGGAGCGTGCGCGTGTCGATCGAAATGCCGGTGACGGCGCCGGCCAGCCCGCCCACGGGCCGCGCATCCATCGCGTCGGCCATGTCCTGACCGGTCCACAGCGGTGTGCCGTTCGCCTCGCCCGTCATGTGCGCATCATCGCTCATGCCGCCGCCATCCCGGCGAGTGCGGCCCGCGCTTCCTCGTGGTCGGAGAAGTGGCGCGTCACGCCGGCGGCGGTCTGGCCGGTCTCGTGGCCCTTGCCGGCGATCACCAGCGTGTCGCCGCGCGACAGCGCCGAGATCGCCGTCCGGATCGCCGCGCGCCGGTCGCCGATCTCGATCGCGCCGGGCGCCGCTTCGATGATCGACGCGCGGATCGCGGCCGCATCCTCCGAGCGCGGATTATCGTCGGTGACGTAGACGCGGTCGGCCAGCCGTGCGGCGATCTCGCCCATGATCGGCCGCTTGCCCGGATCGCGGTCGCCGCCGCAGCCGAACACCACGGCAACCTTGCCGGTCGTGAACGGCCGCACCGAGGACAGCACCTGTTCGAGCGCCTCGGGCTTGTGCGCATAGTCGACATAGACGACCGCGCCGTTTTCGGTCGTGCCGACCAGATCGAGCCGGCCGGGCGCGCCGGTCAGATGTTCGAGCGCGCCGAACGCGGTCGCCGGCGCGACGCCGGTCGCGATCGCAAGGCCGGCCGAGACCAGCGCGTTGGCGACCTGGAAGTCGCCGGCCAGCGGCAGGTCGATCAGATGCGTCTCGCCGGCATGGACGAGTTCGATCACCTGCTTGTGGCGTTCGTGCTCGACGCGCTTGAGCGCGATGAAATCGCCCCTTCGCCCGACGGTCAGCACGGTGCAGCCGGCCGCGCGCGCCGCCTCGGCGGCCCGGTCCGACCAGCCATCGTCGGCGAAGATGATCGCCGGCCTGCCCGCGCCGAGCAGCGTGTCGAACAGGCGCATCTTGGCGGCGAAATAGGTTTCCATGTCCGGATGATAGTCCAGATGATCGCGGCCCAGATTGGTGAAGCCGGCCGCCGCCAGTTCGACCCCGTCGAGCCGGCGCTGGTCGAGCCCGTGGCTGGAGGCCTCCATCGCCGCATGGGTGACGCCGGCGGCGGCGAGATCGGCGAGGATCGTGTGCAGCCTGACCGGATCGGGCGTCGTCAGCGCGCCCTCGATCACCATGTCCGGCGCGACGACGCCGGTGGTGCCGATCGAGGCAGCGCCAAGGCCCGCACGGGCGAAGATCTGCCGCGCGAACGAGGCGACCGACGTCTTGCCGGCGGTGCCGGTGACGGCGACGATGGTTTCCGGCTGCGGGCCGTAGAGCCTTGCGGCGATCAGCGCCAGCGCCCTGCGCGGATCGTCGACGCGGATCACCGGCGCATCGACATCGACCGTCGCGTCAGGGCCGCACAGCACGGCCACCGCGCCCTTTTGGACCGCATCGGCGGCAAAGGCGGCGCCGTCGAGCTTCGAGCCGGGCAGCGCGACGAAGAGATCGCCCGGCCCGACGGCGCGCGAATCCGACGACACGCCGGAGATGCCGCCCTCGGGCAGCGGTCCGGGTGCCGGTTCGACCAGCCTGGCCAGTTCATCGAATTGCATGTGCCGTTCCGTCAGAATCGGGCTCCTTGTTATCGTCTAATACGACACGAGCAAGGCGTCACGGGTGACGTCGTAGCGCGGTTCCACACCAAGCAGCGGCACCGCCCGGCCGATGATGCGGCTGACCGTGGGCGCCGCGTTGAGGCCGGCGGTGGCGCTGTGCTGGCCCTCCTCGGGCTTGGGCTCGTCGATGATGATCAACACGACATATTCCGGATCGTCCATCGGGAAGGCGGCCAGGAACGCGTTGAAGCGGTGATCGTCCGAATAGCGGCCGTTGATCACCTTCTCGGCGGTGCCCGTCTTGCCGCCGACGAAGAAGCCGTCGACCGTGGCGCGCCGGCCCGAGCCCTGTTCGGCGTTCAGCCGGAACAGGTAGCGCATCATCGCGCTGGTCTCGGCCTTGATGACCTGGGTGGCGAGGGCGTTCGCCTCGGCCTCGGTGCGCGGCAGGAAGCTCGGCGGGATCAGCCGGCCACCATTGACGAGCGCTGCGGCGGCGACCGCGGTCTGCAGCGGCGTCGTCGAAACGCCGTGGCCGAACGAGATGGTGATCGAGTTAAGCTGCTTCCATTCGGCCGGCTCGAGCGGCTTGGCCACTTCGGGCAGTTGCGTGTCCATCCGGTCGAGCAGGCCGAGCCGTTTCAGGAACGCCCTGTGCCCGTCGATGCCGACCACTTCGGCCATCTTCGCGGTGGCGATGTTGGACGAGTAGATGAAGGTCTCGGGCACCGAGAGAATGCGCTTCTTGGCGTGGAAATCGTTGATGGTGAAGCGGCCGTAGCGGATCGGCTGGCGCGCGTCGAACCGGCTTTCGAGCGTGACCAGGCCCGAGTCGAGCGCCATTGCCGTGGTGAACGCCTTGAACGTCGAGCCCATCTCGAACGTGCCCGCGGACATGCGGTTGAGCCGGTCCTTGTCGAGCGCGTTGAACGGGTTGTTGGGATCGTAGTCGGGCAGCGAGACCATGGCGACGACCTCGCCGGTCTTGGCGTTCAGGATGACGCCGCCGGCGGCGATCGCCTGATAGCGCTGCATCGCCTGCACCAGCTCGTCGCGCACGATGTGCTGGACCCCGGTGTCGATGGAAAGCCGCACCGGCTCGAGCGCGTCGGACTGGTCGAGCCCCAGTTCCTGCAGCGTGCCGAGCCCCTGATCGTCGACATATTTCTCGATGCCGGCCGTGCCGGCATTGTCGATGTTGACGAGCCCGACAATGTGCGCGGCGGTCGGCCCGCCCGGATAGAAGCGCCGCGTTTCCTCGCGAAACCCGATGCCCGGAATGCCGAGCGCCATCACCTCGGCCTGCTGGCGCGGGGTGATCTCGCGACGCAGCCACACGAACCCCGCGCCCGAGGACAGCTTGCGGTGCCAGTCCTGATAGTCGACGTCCGGCAGCACGCTCGCCAGCGCCTCGACCGCCTCGTCGGGATCGATGATCCGGCGCGGCTCGCCGTAGAGCGCGGGCACGCGGATGTCGGTCGCCAGAAGATTGCCGCGCCGGTCGATCAGGTCGGGCCGCGCGGCGAGGATGCGATCGTTGACGCCGTAGGTGCCGGCATGGTCGAGATCGGTCAGGCCGTACTGGACCAGCCGGCCGCCGATCAGCGCGTAGACCGCGATGAAGCAGCCGATGGCGATGCCGAGCCGGCCCCTGCCCATGCGCATGAGCCGGTCGCCGCGATGGACCGCCGGCCGCGCGCCGAACCGCGGGAACGGGCCGAACCGCATGCGTGGCAGGGCGAACGGCATGCTACTGCCCTCCCCCGTCGATGCTGCCCGTGGTGAGCGGATCGGACGGCTCGCCGGCGATGATGTCGCCGACCGCGTCGCCGGGGTCGAACTGCGGCGGACCGGGCAGTTCCTCGACCGCGATGAACTGGTTGGCGTCGGGCGTCTCGAGGCCGAGATCGGCGGCGTAGCGCTCGGCCAGCAGCTGCAGCCTTTGCGGGTGGCTCAGATGCGCCCAGTCTGCCTTCAGAAGGTCGATCGTCTGACGCTCCAGCGCGATCTGCCGCTCGAGCCGGCGGATCTCGGCCAGCCGCTGCTCGGATTCGTGCTTGATCGAATAGGTCCAGGTCGCCGCCGCGATCACCAGCGCGACCAGCACCAGATTGACCAGGCGCATCATGGCGTGCCCCCTTTGGCGGGTTGTGGCCAGGGCAGATCGGGCAGGCCGAACAGGCCCATGTCGGCGGGCCGCGCCGGCGCATCGGTGCGCCGTGCCGCGCGCAGCTTGGCCGAACGGGCGCGCGGGTTGGCCTCGATCTCGGCCGCCGAGGGCTTGACCATCGCCTTGCCGGCGACCGTGAAGCTCAGCGGCCTTGGTTCGGTGGCCGGCATGTGGCGCGATCCGGCGCCCTGGCTGGTACGGTCGGCGATGAAGCGCTTGACGATCCGGTCCTCGAGCGAATGGAAGGTGACGACGACCAGCCGGCCGCCCGGCTTCAGGCAGGTCTCGGCGGCGAACAGCGCCCGGGCCAGTTCGCGCAGTTCGTCATTGACGAAGATGCGCAGGCCCTGGAATGTCCGCGTCGCCGGATGGATGGTGTCGCGCCCCTTGCGCGGCTGCACCGCCTCGATCACCGAAGCGAGCCGGCCCGTGGTCTCGATCGGCGCCTCCTGCCGGGCCCGCACGATGGCGTGCGCGATCTTCGGCGCGGCGCGCTCCTCGCCCAGAATGCCGATGATGCGGATCAGATCCTTGACGTCGAACCCGTTGACGACGTCCGCCGCGCCGAGCCCGGACTGCGCCATGCGCATGTCGAGCGGGCCGTCATGACGGAACGAAAAGCCGCGCGCGGCCTGGTCGAACTGCATCGACGACACGCCGATGTCGAGCACGAAGCCGTCGAGCGAGGCCGGCGCCACATGGTCGGCCAGCGTCGAGAACGGCGCTTCGACGAGCCGCAGACGGTCGCCATGTGTCTCGGCCAGGGCATGGCCCGCCGCGATCGCGTCGGGATCGCGGTCGAAGGCAATAACGGTTGCGCCCGCCTCGAGGATCGCGCGCGTGTAGCCGCCCGCACCGAACGTGCCGTCGGCGATCAGGGCATCGGGGGTCGGGTCGAGAGCGGCCAGCACCTCGGCCAGCATGACGGGCGTGTGGGGCGCTGCCCCGGTCACGATGGTCCCGTCCCGGCCTGCGCCTCGCGCTGGGCCAGAAGCCGGGCGCGCACCCGCGCGCGGTGCTCGGCGAAGCGCTCGGGCGACCACATCTGGAAGAAGTGTCCCCGGCCGACGAAATGCACCTGATCGGTGATCCCCGTATGCTCGCGGATGAAATCGGTGACCGTGATCCGGCCCGTGCCGTCCAGCTTCAGGAAGGCGCCGTCGCCATGCACGTAGAACGACATGTCGTCCGATGTCCGGTCGAACGGGTCGTCGTCCGCCAGCTTCTGCTCGAACCGCTCCAGAAGGTCCATGCCGCCCGCATCGATCGCCGCCATGTCGATCGACTGCAGGGCGTAAAGATCGGTCAGGCCCCGCGTCTGCAGCACCGAACGGAAATGCGCCGGCACGGAAACCCGTCCCTTCGCGTCGATCCGGTTCACCGCATTCGACAGAAACCGCTCCACGCACGACACCCGCTGCTTCCGTCCGGCGCAGAAACCGCTGTGCGGTCATGGCCAAACCTGTCCCCTTCGTCGCGGATTTGCATCCGCCCGCGGCCCCTGCGGCCGCCCCTCTCGGGCGCTCGTCCGTGTGTCCGCGAAGCGTCGGCACGACCCGTCGCGCGCGCACGCCCGACCTTGCCGGGCATGGCGTCCATGCCGCACCACGAAACGCTGAAAGGACGATTACGCCGTCGTGATTTGGGGTAACATGGGCTGGCATGGGCGTCAACGGGATTGCGGTGCCCGAGCCGGGTCTCGGCGTGGGAGGTCCGCCCGCGCGGGCGCAACCGAACCGTTTATCGGCGGTTAACCTTAACGATTGGTTGCGGCAGACCGGGCAGCCACGTGCGTTGAAAGGAGAAATTGCCAGTCGGCCTGTAAGCCGGGTTCTGTGAGCCGCTTTCGCGGCCCGGCAGCCATTCATCTGGGACGCCCGTCGCCGGACGCCTCATGCAACCCACCCGGACGGCTGGTGCGGAGACACCGGGCTTGCGCCCGCGCCGTCCCTATTCGGTCTTGCTCCCGGTGGGGTTTACCGTGCCATGGTCCGTTACCGGCCATGCGGTGGGCTCTTACCCCACCCTTTCACCCTTACCCGCGCTGGCGCGCGGGCGGTTTGCTTTCTGTGGCACTGTCCCTGGGGTCGCCCCCGCCGGACGTTATCCGGCACCGTTCTCCATGGAGCCCGGACTTTCCTCGACGTCCGCCTTTCGGCATGAGGACGCCGCGGCCGCCCGGCCGACTGGCAATGGTTTCATGTAGTTGAAAGGCACGCCTTTCGCAAACCGCAGCCGGTCACAGCGCGCTGACCATCGTGTAGCGCCCGCCACGGTCCGAAAGCCGGTTCAGCGCCAGCGCCGCCTCGGTGACATGCAGCGCTTCGGCGGCGAGCCGTTCGCGGCCCTTGCCCCGACCGGCAAGACAGTCTGCCATCGCCGCAAGCCCGGCACAGAAATCGATCTGCGAGGGATAGGCCGGCAGGTGCGTGCGCGCCGGCCTATCGGCATAGCGGAGCTTGCGGCCGGCCGGCAGGCGCAGCGGCAGCGCCCGGCCGAGCCGCGCCTCGACCCGCCGCGCGATGCGATGGCCGAGCGCCGGCGTCTCGCCGGCCGCCTCCAGATGCACCGCCGACCGGTTGTCCCACAGATCGGCGACGGTCAGCGTGCCGGTTTCGCCCATGATCGTCATCGCCCGGTCGCGCGGCGCGCAGAGCCCCGTCGTCAGCCGCGCCATCACGCCGTGATCGAAGGTGAGCAGCGCGCAGGAGAAGTCCGGCGCCATCCCGCCGGCGGGGATCTGAGCGCCCTTGTCGACGAAGAACGTGCCCGACTGGCCGGTGATCGTCCGGATCGGTCCGAACAGGCCGATCAGCCATGTCAGCGCGTAGCCGGCATGTTCGAGCGTGCAGCCGATGCGGAATTCGTGCGCGCCCGGCCACGGCGCCCCGGAGACCGAGCGCCACTGCCGCCAGTTCTGCCGGAACACCGGCCCGTCTTCCATCTCGGCATAGACGAGCTTCGGCGCGCCGATCGCGCCGCGTTCGAGCGCCGCCCTTGCCAGCGCAAAGGCGTCCGAACAGGCGTTGGCCGGCGCCCCGGCGAGCACCAGCCCGGCCTCGTCCGCCGTCCGAGCGAGCGTTTGCGCATCCTCGAACCGCATCGCCAGCGGCTTTTCGCAATAGACGTGCTTGCCGGCGGCAAGCGCCGCCATGGCGATCTCGAAATGGCTTTCGGGATCGGTCAGAACGGCCACCGCCTCGACGGTCTCGTCGGCGAGCAGCGCGTCCTGCGCGGCATAGGCGGTCGCGCCCCAATGGGCGCGGAACTGGCCGAGCCGCGCCTGATCGACGTCCCACACCCCCGCCAGCTCGAGGCCGGGATGGTTGGCAAGCGTGGTCATGTAGTAGTCGGCGACGAACCCCGTGCCGATGATCGCAAAGCGCATGTGCCCGTCCCGGTTGCGCGGCGTTCACTTCACCCTGAGCCTGTCGAAGGGCGAAGGGAACCCGCAAGCCCGCTCCTTCGCCAAGCCCTCATCCTGAGCCTGTCGAAGGACAGGGCTTGCGGTCGATCGGGCCGTCGTTCCCGATCCGTCCGGAAGCGTGAACTTCGACCGCCCCGGCGTGAAGCACCGCAACGACATCTGCACTGTAGGCAAACCCGACGAAGAAACCGTTTACGCTTCGCCGCTGCCGCTCTCGCGGGGCGGCACCAACGCGTCGTCCTCGTCCTCGTCGTCGCGGGCGGGGATGACATAGGCGCCCGACAGCCAGCGGTTCAGATCGATGTTCTTGCAGCGCGTCGAGCAGAACGGATAGGTCTCGCGCGCCGAAGGCCCGCCGCATTCGGGGCATTTTCGCTTCGGCCTGAGCGGTTCGACGCGCGCCATCACACGCCCCCCTGCGCCCAGGCGAAATGCACCGAAAAGCCCTCGCCGGTCAGAAGCGCCACGGTCTCGGCGAGCGGCAGGCCGACGACATTGGTGTAGGAGCCGACGAGCTTGACGACGAACGTGCCGGCCAGCCCCTGAATGGCATAGCCGCCGGCCTTGCCGTGCCATTCGCCCGAGGCCAGATAGGCCTCCATCTCCTCGCGCGTGAGCCGCTTGAAGCGCACCCGGGTCTCGACCACGCGCTGGCGCAGCCGGCCCTTGGGCGTGACCAGCGCAAGCCCGGTATAGACCCGGTGTGCGCGCCCCGACAGCATGCGAAGACACTGCGAAGCCTCGTCGAGCAGCTCGGCCTTGGGCATGACGTTGGAGCCGACCGCGACGACCGTGTCGGCGGCCAGGACGAACGGTGCGGGCCCGCGCTCGTCCTCGGCCTGCCCCTTGCGCTCGCCGTCGATGATCTGGCGCGCCCGCTCGGCCTTTTCGCCCGACAGCCGCCGGGCGAGCGAACGCGGATGCTCGGCCTTGTAGGGCGTCTCGTCGATATGGGTGGGCAGCAGGCGCGCCGGCTCGATGCCGGCCTGGGCGAGCAGCTCGACCCGCCGCGGCGACGCCGAGGCGAGAACGAGCGGCGCTTCGCTGTGTGCCTGGGCGCTCAACGGCGTCTCCGTCCCGCCACGGCCGCAGGCTCGACGCGCTGCACCGGCGTTCGCCGCGAAGACGGTTCGGCACGGGCTTTCGGCCGAAGGCGCTCAGGGGTCTGCGGCTCGCTCATTGCGCGTTCGCGTTACTTGAAGCGATAGGTGATGCGGCCCTTGGTCAGGTCATAGGGCGTCATCTCGACCAGCACCTTGTCGCCGGTCAGCACGCGGATACGGTTCTTGCGCATCTTGCCGGCGGTGTGGGCGATGATCTCGTGGTCGTTTTCCAGCTTGACGCGGAAGGTGGCGTTGGGGAGCAGTTCCGTGACAACGCCGGGGAATTCAAGCAGTTCTTCTTTCGCCATGCGAACCTGTGTGATCCTTGTGATCGGCGGTGAGCGCGCGGACCCGCGCGCCGCCTCGAAAATATCGTTCATGCGGGAAAGCCCGGCCGACGGCCAGGCGCGCCGCCCGGAATGGGCCGCTGTCTAGCGCATAGATGGGGATTTGAACAGCCGGTTTGCAGGGGGTGGGGGTCATGCGCTTCCCAAGTGGATCACGGCGGTCAGCTCTTGGCCGCCATATGAGTTCTCGGGACAGGAAGCTGGATACGGCCGCGCTCCGCACCATGCGGTCAGAAAAGGTGGCTATGCTCTCAAAGCTGCTTGTTCAGGTGCCACACTTGCTCGACCGGATAGCT
The DNA here is from genome assembly GCF_004331955.1 of Roseitalea porphyridii. Classification (NCBI taxonomy): domain Bacteria; kingdom Pseudomonadati; phylum Pseudomonadota; class Alphaproteobacteria; order Hyphomicrobiales; family Ahrensiaceae; genus Roseitalea; species Roseitalea porphyridii. The sequence continues at coordinate 2,759,835 of NZ_CP036532.1, forward strand.
CTTGGCCCAATCTGCCCCGATTGCCGCGCGTGTTCCCGATGCCCATTCAGGTGCGAAAAGCTCCTGATACTTCATCACGGTGAACCCGATCTGCGAGAACAGCGCCATCCATGACGAGACGGTCAGGTTGAAGCAGATGCCGCTTGGCTCGTACGCGACCTCCGTCCAGTCAGCGCCCCACATCCCTCGATAGGGGCGGTGCAGCGCCCAGTCGCAGGACGAACCGTCAAGAGGCGAGCAGATCAGCGACAGCGGGTGGTTGCCGAGGAAAACCAGCCGTCCGCCGGGGCGCAGCAAGCGCCATGCCTCCCGCAGCCATTTCTCCGGTGGACACCAGATCGAAGCGCCATATTCCGAGATGGCGAAGTCAAACGCAGTATCAGGCAGGCCCGTCGCCTCGGCATTTGCCTCGATGAACGTTTTTTCTGCGCCATGCTCCGTGGCAAGGCGACGTGCGGTGGCCAACTGTTCTGCAGAGATGTCGATTGCCGTGACCCTTGCGCCGCGTCGCGCCATCCAGCCCGAGACATAGGCCGTGCCGCACCCAAGCTCGATTGCTTCCATACCCGTCATGTCCGATGGAAGCAGGTCCAGGCCCTTGTCCGGATTTCCCCAGTTGCCCCATTCGGGCGTCTCGAGGCTCCATAGACGTTTGCCGATCGCAACCCAGTTGACCGCGTCGGCGTTCCAGAGATCCCTGTTGATCGATAGGTGGTCGCTTGTCATTGCCCCGCACCCGATGGCGTGCGCTCTGCCTCAGATACACCGCGCCACAAGCAAGGCAGGCGATCTCCTGAAAACGGTCCGGTCAGGTTTCCCTACTCTGTTCGTACTTCGACCGGACCGGTCGATGGCGAACCCGGCACGCCTCCTCACCCCTTCCAGTGCAACACGCACACCAGGGTGAACAGCCGCCGCGCCGTGTCGAAGTCGATGGCGATCTTGCCGTCGAGCCTTTCCTTCAGCGTTTCCGAGCCGTCATTGTGGACGCCGCGCCGGGCCATGTCGATCGTCTCGATCTGGCTGGTGGTCGCGCTCTTGATCGCCTCGTAATAGCTCTCGCAGATCATGTAATAGTCCTTGACGATCTTGCGGAACGGGCCGAGCGACAGGATGTGGGTGGCGACCTGCTCGCCCGCCTCGCGCCGGACCACGAACACCAGCTTGCCCTCCTGCACCGACAGGTTCAGCACATAGGGCCCCTCACCGGTGTCGCCGACCGGCTTGAACCGGTTCTCCTCGATCAGGTCGAAGATGGCGACCGCCCGCTCGTGCTCGACGTCCGGCGTCGACCGGCCGATCGAGGCGTCGAGCGTCAGGTCGACCAGCCGGTCGTTCGGGCCGAATTCGCTCTCATCGGCCATCGGGCCCACCCTGGTTCATGCGGATGGAGACAGAGCGGGCGTGCGCGCCCAGCCCCTCGGCCTCGGCCAGCGCGATCGCCGCCGGACCGAGGGCGCGCAACTGCTCGGGTCCCAGCTTGAGGATCGAGGTGCGCTTGACGAAATCCATGACCGACAGACCGGACGAAAAGCGCGCCGAACGCGCCGTCGGCAGCACATGGTTGGAGCCGCCCACATAATCGCCGATCACTTCCGGGGTATGGCGGCCGATGAAGATCGCCCCGGCGTTGGAGACGCGCCGCGCCAGCGCGTCGGCCTCGTCGCAGGCCAGTTCCAGGTGCTCGGCGGCGATCCGGTCGATCAGCGCCACGGTGGCGTCCGAATGGATGTCGCCCACGGTGACGATGCCGCCGAAATCGCGCCAGCTCGCCGCCGCCGTGTCGGCGCGCGGCAGCGTCTTCAGCTGGCGTTCGACCGCGCCGGCCACCGCTTCGCCAAGGCTCTCGTCGTCGGTGATCAGGATCGACTGGGCCGCCTCGTCATGCTCGGCCTGGGCCAGAAGATCGGCGGCGATCCAGTCGGGATCGTTGGCGCCGTCGGCCACCACCAGCACCTCGGACGGCCCGGCGATCATGTCGATGCCGACCGTGCCGAACACACGCCGCTTGGCGGCGGCCACATAGGCATTGCCCGGCCCGACGATCTTGGCGACGGGCTGGATCGTCTCGGTGCCGTAGGCGAGCGCGGCCACCGCCTGCGCCCCGCCGATCCGGTAGATCTCGGTGACGCCGGCCAGATCGGCCGCGGCCAGAACCAGCGGGTTGAGCACGCCGCCGGGCGCCGGCACGACCATGACGATCCGGGCAACGCCGGCGACCACCGCCGGCACCGCGTTCATCAGCACCGAGGACGGATAGGCCGCCGTGCCGCCGGGCACGTACAGGCCGACCGATTCGACCGCCGTCCAGCGGCTGCCGAGCGTCACGCCGAGCGCATCGGTGTAGGCGTCGTCGGCCGGGAGCTGGCGTTCGTGATGGGCGCGGATACGGTCCCGCGCCAGCTCCAGCGCTGCGCGCGTCCCGGCATCGATGCGGTCCGTCGCGGCCGCGACCTCGCCCGCGCCGACGCGCATCGGCGTGTCGGCGAAATCGAGCCGGTCGAAGCTGGCCGTCAGCCGCGCCAGCGCCTCGTCGCCATTCTGGCGCACATCGTCGATGATCGCGCGCACGGTCGCGTCGACATCCTCGGAGACCTCGCGCTTGAGCCCCAGAAAGGCGGAAAAGCGGGTCTCGAAATCGGCGGCGGTGGTGCTCAGCAGATGCGGCACGGCTGGTGTCCTTCCACGCGCTCAGCCGGCCGGATGGCGCGGCTTGAAGCTGGTCTCCCAGGCCGAACCCAGATCGGCCATCTGCGCCTCGATCACCTCGACGTCGAGCCGCACCGCAGCCTCGTCGGCGAACACCAGTTCGACCGTGCCGGCGGGCGCTTCGCCGCCGGGCAGGAACCGGATGGCGAGCAGCGACAGCACCTGGTCGTCGTCGCCGCGCCTGATGCCGATCGTCTTCACGCCGGTGACGCGGGCGAACGACAGTGCCGCCTGCCGGCGCTCGTGGCCGCGGGCGCGGCCGCCGGTCTCCGCATCCCAGGCGAACCGGTTGGCGACCAGTGAGAACCGGTTGGCGGAGGGGCGATAGTCGAACGTCGACGGCTTGGTGATGGCGTCCTGCATCTGCGCGGATATGACCGTCAGATCGGATTCGTCCAGCGCCATCAGTTTCAAGCCGTCCATCGGTCCGCCACTCGCATGCAGGGATCGGGGTTCGGCCGAACTGCTACGCGTTTCGCCGGTGCGGTGCAACAGCACCGATCGGCGCAGCCGCGGCCCTCAGGCGGAGACGCGCGCGATCTCGGCACCGCAGGCGCCGAGCTTCTCCTCGAGCCGCTCGAAACCCCGGTCGAGATGGTAGACACGGTTGACCTGCGTCTCGCCCTCGGCGGCAAGTCCGGCGATCACCAGCGAGACCGAGGCGCGCAGGTCCGTCGCCATCACCGGCGCGCCCTTGAGCACCGGAACGCCGGTGACCGTTGCGGTCTGCCCGTTCAGCGCGATGTCCGCGCCCAGCCGCGCCAGCTCCTGCACGTGCATGAAGCGGTTCTCGAAGATCGTCTCGGTGATCCGGGAGGTGCCGCTGGCTTTCGTCATCAGCCCCATGAACTGCGCCTGCAGATCGGTCGGAAAACCCGGGAAGGGCCGGGTCGTGACGTCGGCGGCGACAAGGCCGTTGCCGTTGCGGTAGACGCGCACGCCGCCCTCCTCGGGCGTGATGTCGATGCCCGCCTCGCCCAGCACGTCGATCGCCGCCTGCCAGGTCTCGGTCTCGGCGCCCTTGAGCAGCACGTCGCCACCCGTCATGCCGACGGCCATCGCATAGGTGCCGGTCTCGATCCGGTCCGGAATGACCCGGTGGCGCGCGCCCGACAGCGCGGCGACGCCCTCGATGTGGATCGTGTCGGTGCCGGCACCCTCGATCTTGGCGCCCATCGCGTTCAGGCATTCGGCCAGACACCGCACTTCGGGCTCGCGCGCCGCGTTCTCGAGCACCGTTTCGCCGCGCGCCAGCGAGGCGGCCATCAGCGCCACATGGGTCGCGCCCACCGAGACCTTCGGGAACGCGTAGCGGGCGCCGACCAGCCCGTTGCCGGCGGTCGCGTGCACATAGCCCTTCTCGATCTCGATCTGCGCGCCCAGCGCAGACAGCACCTCGATGAAAAGGTCGACCGGCCGCGTGCCGATCGCGCAGCCGCCCGGCAGCGACACGCGCGCCTCGCCCATCCGCGCCAGCAGCGGGCCGATCACCCAGAAGCTGGCCCGCATCTTCGAGACGAGTTCGTACGGCGCGGTGACGTCGACGATGTCGCGGGCGGTGAAATCGATGGTGCGCGCGAAGTTCTGGCCGTCGGCGCGCCGGCGCCCGCGCACCGCATAGTCGACGCCATGATTGGACAGGATGCGGATCAGCTGCTCGACATCGGCCAGGTGCGGCACGTTCTCGAGCGTCAGAGTGTCGTCGGTCAGCAGCGAGGCGATCATCAGCGGCAGCGCCGCGTTCTTGGCCCCGGAGATCGGGATCACCCCGTTCAGCCTGTGGCCGCCGACGATGCGAATGCTGTCCATCAGGAAAGTGTCCCCTTGCTGCGTGCGCCCCTGCCCGCGTGGCCGGCGGGCCCGCGACATCGGCGCGCTCTAGACGATGATCGGGGCCGGTTCAAGGCAACCGCGCCGCTTCGGCCTCGTACCGAAGGGCACTTCGGCGGTCCCGCGGGCAGCCGGAACGCCGGCCTCGATCGCGAACCTCTGGTCTGCCAGACAGGCTTGAAGCGATGGTTAACGCCGGGTTGATCGCATGCCGGGCGTCTGCCGGACACCGCGCCGCGCCGCCATACGACCACCCGGCAGGCGCCCGGCGCAAACCAACGGCGCTAGCGTGGTTCGTCCCGGCGGTTCGTCGCGCCGGCCGCATCGTCCTTGCCCGCCGCGTCGATCCCCTCGTCGCGCGCATCGGCCGCCCCGGCCTTGCGGGCGCGGGCCTGCGCCTTGCGCTTTTGCAGGTTGGCGCGCAGTTCGGCCGCCAGTCGCGCCTTGCGCGCCTTGTCGCTCTCCGTCTTGCCGCCCATCGCCGCGACCGCTCCCGTTTCCCGACGCTTCTTGCCGGCGCTTCGCGCTTGCATCGCCGTCACCGGCGACCGATATCGCCGGTGACGGCATTTGACGCCTTGATAAGCCAAAAAGGCTGTGGCACAAGCCGCCCGTCGCGCGCACCGCCGAAGATGCTGCTATAGCTCAGGGGTAGAGCACTCCCTTGGTAAGGGAGAGGCCGTGAGTTCAAATCTCACTAGCAGCACCATCCTCCCCGCATGATCTCCTTCCTCGTCTGTCGCCTTGTAGCCGCCGCGAGCAAAGGCGCGTTTCGTTGACAATGCCGGGGCGTGCTGGTTGAAGTCTTCAGCCGCGTTCCGAAGGCCCGCACGCAAGGGCCGGGGGCACGCCGACATCAGCCGGGGGGCGCCGATGATCCGCTTTGACCGCCTCGGGCGCGCCTTTGCGCTGGTCGCCGCGCTTGCGGCGCTGTGGTCCTGTTCGGCCGGCGGCTATGGCACATCGGCCATCTACAGCCCGCTCGTCGAGGACGACATCGTCGTCATCATGCCGCCCGACGCGCCCTCGATCTCGCAGCAGTTCCGCGACGTCGGCCGACGCGCCGGCCGTGGCAATCCGGCCTCCGATCACAACGGCATCGACATCGTCGCGCGGGTCGGCGCCCCGGTCATCGCCGCCGCGCCGGGTCTGGTCACCCAGTCGCTGATCGAGCCGATGTACGGCAACCGCGTGGTCATCGACCACGGCGTCGACGCCGGCGGTCGCCGCTCGCGCACCGTCTATATGCATCTGGACAGCCGCACCGTGCGCGAAGGCATGCAGGTCGCGCGCGGCCAGACGATCGGCACGATGGGCCGTACCGGCATTCTCGCCGCGGCGATCTCGCATCTGCACTTCGAGGTGCATCGCGAGCGCGGGCGCAGCGGCCTTCAGGCGCGCGATCCGCACCGGTTTTGGGCGGACGGCGTCGGCCGCGTCACCTGCTTCGATCCGGACCGTCCGCTCGAGGACGGCACGTTCCGCATCACCTATCCGGTGCCCTGCCGCGACACCGCTGCAAGGTGACGGCTGGGCGTCCCGGCCCGCCCTCAGTTCTGGCCGGCGGTGATCATGTGCACGTCGCGCTGCGGGAACGGGATCGAGATGCCCCGCGCGTCGAACTCCTGCTTGGCCTTCTTGGTCAGCTCGCGGCTCGCCGTCCACCAGTCCGACGCGCCGATCCACACGCGCGCGGTCACCTCCACGGCGCTATCGCCGAGCGCGCCCACGAACAGGAACGGTTCGGGATCGTCGAGCACGCGGTCGTCGCCGCGCACCAGCTCACCCAGCGTCTCGAGCGCCAGATCGACATCGTCGTCATAGCCGATGCCGATCGTCAGGTCGAAGCGGCGCCGCTCGACCCGCGAATAGTTGGTCACCGGGCTGCCCCACACCGAGGAGTTGGGCGCGAGCACGTAGAGCCCGTCGAACGTCTTCAGCTCGGTCGCAAACAGGCCGATCTCCTCGACCGAGCCCATCACGGAGCCCGCATCGATGAAGTCGCCGATCTTGAAGGGCCGCAGGAACAGCAGCATCACCCCGGCGGCGACGTTCTGCAGCGTGCCCTGCAGCGCAAGGCCGATCGCCAGCCCCGCCGCGCCGAGCGCGGCGATGATCGAGGCCGTCTGAACGCCGAACTGGGCGAGCACGGTCACGCCGACCAGGATCAGCACGCCGTAGCGCGCGCCCGCCGCCATGAACCGCGCCAGCGTGGTGTCGCCGCGCTTGTCCAAGGCGTGGAACACCGCCCGTTTGGCCCACCCGGCGACGATGAAGCCCGCCACCAGCAGGATGATCGCGCCGACGACGGAGAAGGCATAGGAGACGACGAGATCCGCTGTCCCCGCGATCACCATCGCGGCCGATGATTCGACGTCCTGAAAGATCTGTTCCACTGCTTCCCTCCATTGTGATTTCGTCTCTGCGGGCCGGCGCGCGGCCTCATACATCCCGAGACGGGACGCACGGCGCCCACCCGCCCCTCGGTCAAGCCTCCACGGCCGGCCTGGTTCCAGCCCCGGCAACTGGGCGGTCGGCGCGCGCGCGTCAAGGCCGCTGGATCGCCGCGCCGAGCCGTGGTCTATTCGCCGCCATCATGACGGACCTGCCGCCCGACCGCCCGCTGATCGTCTTCACCGACCTCGACGGCACGCTGCTCGACCACGAGACATATGCGTTCGCCGCCGCCGAGCCGGCACTCGCCCTGCTGCGCGAACGGGCGGTGCCGCTGATCCTCGCCTCGTCCAAGACCGCCGCCGAGATCGCGCCGATCCGGTCCGAACTGGGCTTCGGCGATTGCCCGGCGATCGTCGAGAACGGCGCCGGCGTGCTGGCGCCCGAGGGTGGCGAGGCGGAGGCTGCGGCGGACGATTACCAACGCCTGCGCGCGATCGTCGCCACCGCGCCGGCCGACCTGCGCCGGCATTTTTCGGGCTTTTCCGACATGGGCGTTCAGGGCATCACGGCCGCGACCGGCCTGCCGGCGGACGCCGCCCGGCTGGCGGCCACGCGCCGGTTTTCCGAGCCGGGCCTGTGGTCGGGCGGCGCGGACGAGCGCGCCCGCTTCGTCGCCTGGCTCGAACGCCACGGCGTCCACGCCCGCTCGGGCGGCCGCTTCCTGACGCTTTCGTTCGGCGGCACCAAGGCCGGCCGCATGGAGGCGATCGCAAGCCGGATCTTCCCCGACGCGCGGCCGTTCATCGTCGCGCTGGGCGATGCGCCCAACGATGTCGAGATGCTCGAAGCGGCCGACCGCGCCTTCATCGTCGCCAACCCGCACGGAACCGGCGTGCCACGCCTCTCGGGCGAGGATGACGGAACCGTGACGCGCACCGCCGACCCGGGCCCTTCCGGTTGGAATGGGGCGCTGCTCGGGCTACTGTCAGGCTGACGTGACACACGATACCGGCCGGGGAACCGGTCGGGGTGACGGGCGTTGAGCGGGCGCAACAGGAGGCGAGGCCTTGGCAGACTTTCACCAGAACGGCGCCGTCGCCACATTGCACAATCTGCGCACCCGCTCGCCCGAGGATCTTGAACGCGAACTGATCACGATCACCGGGCGCCAGAAGGTCACGCTGATCCTGCCCTCGCTCTATTCCGAGCTCGAGGGCCCTGCCCTTCCGGCGATCCTGGACGAACTCAACACGGTCAAGTTCATCCACCATGTGGTGATCGGGCTCGATCGGGCCTCGAAGAAGGAGTACAAGTCGGCCCGCAAGTTCTTCTCGCGGCTCGAACTGCCCCATTCGGTGCTGTGGAACGACGGGCCGCGCCTTCAGGCGATCGACGCGCGCCTCGCCGAGGCGGGCCTCGCCCCGTCCGAACCCGGCAAGGGCCGCAACGTATGGTACTGCGTCGGCTACACGCTCTCGCGCGCCGAGAGCGACGTGATCGCGCTGCACGACTGCGATATCCTGACCTATTCGAAGGACATGCTGGCGCGGCTGGTCTACCCGGTCGCCCACCCCGATTTCACCTACCAGTTTTGCAAGGGCTATTATCCGCGCACGGCCGAGGGCAAGATGAACGGCCGCGTCAGCCGGCTGCTCGTCGCGCCGCTCCTGCTGGCGCTGCGCAAGACGCTGGGTGAGAACGACTATCTCGATTATCTGCGCTCGTTCCGCTATCCGCTCGCCGGCGAGTTCGCCATGCGCAGCTCGATCCTGCCGGCGATGCGCATTCCGTCCGACTGGGGGCTGGAGATCGGCACCCTGTCGGAGGTCTGGCGCAACCTCGCCCCGCGCTCGGTCTGCCAGGTGGAGATCTCGGACGCCTACGACCACAAGCACCAGCCGCTGTCCGAGGACGACGCCTCCAAGGGGCTGTCGCGCATGTCGACCGACATCTGTAAGGCGATCTTCCGCAAGCTGGCAACCGACGGCACGGTGTTCTCCAAGGAGACGTTCCGCGCGCTCAAGGCCAGCTACTACCGCATCGCGCTCGATTTCGTCGAAACCTACTACAACGATGCGCGGATGAACGGGCTCTACGTCGACCGGCACAGGGAGGAGCGCGCCGTCGAACTGTTCGCCGCCAACATGGTCGAGGCGGGCCGCACCTTCCTCGACAATCCCATGGAAACGCCGTTCATTCCGGCCTGGTCGCGCGTGCAGGCGGCCGACCCCGACCTCGTCCGCGACCTCTACGAGGCCGTGCAGGAGGACGACAAGGAGTTCGGATGAACGCACCGGCCGCAGCGGCGCCATTGACGATACGGCCCGCGCGAGAGGCGGACGCGGTAGTTCTCGAGGCGATCGCCGAGCAGGCCTATTCCCGCTACGTCGCGGCGGTCGGCCGCCGCCCGGCTCCGATGGACACCGACTTCGCCGCACGGATCGGCGCGGGCATCGTGTACGTGGCGGCGCGGGACGAGGCCGTAATCGGTTTTGCGATCTTCCTTGCCCGTGGCGATCACATGCTTCTTGAGAACATCGCCGTCGACCCGGCGAGTTCCGGGCAGGGCGTCGGCGGAGCGCTGATCACCCATTGCGAAGCAGAGGCCCGCCGGCTCGGGCTCGGTGCGGTCGAATTGTACGCGAACGAGAAGATGACGCAGAACCTGTCGATCTATCCGCACCTTGGCTACCGCGAGATCGGCCGGCGCGAGGAAGACGGATTTCGGCGCGTCTTCTTCCGCAAGGAACTGCGATAGGGGAACACCACCCCTGCCGGCCGCTCAACGAGGCTGCATGCAGCGTTCAGCGCTTGGCGCTGGTCCCTGGAGGTGATCCGGCATAACCGGCGGCGCAACCGAGCAAGCCGGAGCCCTGTCATGACACTTCTCGACCTTCCCCAATGCTTCGATCACGACGGCGTCCGCGTCGCCTGGGGCCGGATCGGCGAAGGGCCGCCGCTGGTGCTTGTGCACGGCACGCCCTTCTCCTCGCAGGTCTGGCGGCGGATCGCGCCCCATCTGGCGCGCCACTGGACGGTCCATTTCTTCGATCTGATCGGCTACGGCCGGTCGCAGATGGGCGAGGGTCTCGACGTCTCGCTGGGCGTCCAGAACGGGCTGATGGCGGCGCTGTTCGCCGAATGGCAACTCGACCGGCCGGACGTGCTGGCCCATGATTTCGGCGGGGCCACGGCGCTGCGCGCCCATTATCTCGACGGGCTCGCCTATCGTTCCCTGACGCTGGTCGATCCGGTCGCCGTGGCGCCGTGGGGCTCGCCCTTCGTCGCCCATGTGCGCAACCACGAACCCGCCTTTGCCGGCCTTCCGGCCTACGCGCACGAGGCGCTGCTCGCCGCCTATATCGCCGGCGCCGCCCATCGGCCGCTCGGCGAGGACGCGCTCGGCGTCCACATGGCGCCCTGGCTCGGCGAGACCGGCCAGCCGGCCTTCTATCGCCAGATCGCGCAGATGGACCAGCGCTTCACCGACGAGGTCGAACCGCGCTACGGACCGATGGATTTCCCGGTCAGGCTTCTGTGGGGAGAGCGGGACGACTGGATCCCGATCGAACGCGGCCGCGCCCTTGCGGGCAAGCTCACCGGCGGCCGTCTGACCGCGATCCCCGATGCCGGCCATCTCGTCCAGGAGGACGCGCCAGAGGCGATCGTCGCGGCGATGATGGCGATGCCGGCCGAGCGGTAGGGATCAGCCGCGGTTGGAGATCCACCGGCACTGATAGGGCGCGAAATCGATCTCGCCGTCCGACCGTGCCCGGTCGCCAGCGAGGATGTCGGTGCCGTGCGCGCGCACCTGCTCGCCCGACAGCAGGTCGACCCAGTGATCCCCGCCGATCAGATTGATCGCGCTGACCGGGATCGTCACCTGTTCGGCGCTGACATTGTGGATCGCGAAGATCGACTGGTCCCGGTCCAGCGACTGGCGCCAGAAACCGAACAGCTTCGGCCCGAACTGCATGGTGAACTGCGTCGCGTTGGGGTGGAAGGCGGCCTGCGCGCGGCGGATGCGGATGCGCTCGGACAGGCGCTCGAGAACGCGCGCATGCACGTTGTCGCCGTCGTCCAGCAGCGCCCGCAGTTCCGGATAGTGCCAGCGGCGCCGGTTCAGCGCCCGGTTCTGGCCCGTCTTCTCGAATCCCTCGGCGTCGTTGTGCGTGGCGATCAGCGAATGCACGTAGAACGCCGGTATGCCCTCGAGCGCCATCTGGATCGTCTGGCTGCACAGGAACCGCTCTTCCTGCCAGTCGTCGACCCCACCGAACGTGCCGGCCATGGCGTCGAAGAAGGTGATGTTGAGTTCGTAAGGCCGGCGCGAGCCGTCCGGCATGGCGCGCATCGACACCTTGCCGCCGAACGCCTCGGTCGCCGCCACCATCTGGTCGAGGTCGGTCTGGGCGATCAGCCCCTCGCCGCCGCGAACGCCGATCCCGTCATGGGAAGCGGTGAAGTTCAGATAGGCGCAACCGAGCGGCGCCGGCGGCATCGCCATCTGCCAGCGGTTCAAAAGGTTCGAAGAGCCCGACCAGAGCGCATGCAGCACCAAGGGCGGCAGCGGGAAATTGTAGATCGCGTGCGCTTCGTTGCGGTTGCCGAAATAGGAAAGGTTCTCCGTGTTCGGCACGTTCGTCTCGGTCAGCAGCACGATCGGCTCGGAGGCGTAGTCCGCCAGCACCCGCATCAGCCGCACGATCGCGTGCGTCTGCGGCATGTGGATCGACGGCGTGCCGATGTCCTTCCAGATGAAGGCGACCGCGTCGAGCCGCAGGATGCGCACGCCATTGTCTATGTGCAGCCGCATGATGCGGATGAATTCGAGCAGCACTTCCGGATTGCGGAAATCGAGATCGACCTGGTCGTAGGAGAAGGTGCACCACACGTGCCGGGTGCCCTTGGCGGTCTCCACCTCGCGCAGCAGATCGTGCGCGCGCGGCCTCACAACCTGGCTCAGATCGTCCTCGGGCGAGGCCTCAACGAAGAAGCCGTCATAGGGCTCGTGCCCCTGCAGATATTCGTTGAACCAGGCGCTCTGGCTGGAGACGTGGTTGAGCACCAGATCCGACATCAGCGTGAAGTCGGCGGCGATGCGGCGGATGTCGTCCCAGTCGCCGAGCGCCGAATTGACGACCCGGTAGTCGGTCACCGCGAAACCGTCGTCGGAGGTGAACGGGAAGAACGGCAGGATGTGCACGCCGTTGATCGTGCCGCTCAGATAGCGGTGCAGGAAGTCGCCGAGCAGATCGAGCGGCTTGTGCGTGCCGTCGAAGAAGGTGTTGCCGTAGGTGATGACGATCGCGTCTTCTTCCGACCACAGCGTGTTGCCGGGCTGCCGACCGCGCTGGCGCGATTTCAGGTTCTCCGGCCAGAACGCGTCGCAGATCGACTGGACGACCGCATCGGCGTCCTCGTCCGGATAGATGAAGGCGACAAGGCTCTTCAGCTTGGCCCGCAGCGCCGCGTTCTGGCCGCGCGTCGGACCGCGATGCGGCACGCGCGCCACCGGCAGACGCTGCCAGTATTCGGTGCTTATGTCGGTTCCGTCCATGCCCGACCCGTCGTCCAGACTGTTCCTCACGCCCATCCCCGTGACCTTACAGGCTGGGTCATACCTTTCAATTAACAAGGCCGAAAAGCGCCCCGGACACCTTCAAACCGGTGTGAACACGTCCGTTTCGCCCGCAAACCCCCTCAGGGCGACGCGTCCGACCTTGCGCACCGGCCGCTTCAGCGCCGCCGCGCAGGCCGGCCCCACCAGCACCGGCACGCCCAGCGCCTTGGTCTGCTGCTCGAGCCGGGCGACCATGTTGACCGCCGGGCCGATCGCGGTGAAGTCGATCCGCTCGGCCGTTCCCATGTTGCCGACCGAGCACACGCCGGTCTCCACCGCCGCGACGACATCGATCTCCGGCAGCCCGCGCGCGGCGAGCGTTCCGTTCTCGCGCGCCACCCGTGCGATGATTGCCTGCGCCGCGTCAAGGGCCGTATCGGCATGGTCCGGCCGGGCCAGCGGCGCGTTCCAGAAGGCGAGCACCGCATCGCCCATATATTTGTCGATGGTGCCGTCGCGCGCGAAGATCTCCGCATTGGCGATGGCGAAGAAATGGTTGACCAGTTCGACCGTCCGCTCGGCCGGCAGCGCCTCGCCGAGCGCGGTGAAGCCGCGTATGTCGACGATCATCGCGGTGATCGGCCGGTCCTCGACGGCAAGCGCGGCGCGCGTGTCGGTCTCGGCCAGGCGCTTGACGATTTGCGGCGACAGGAACTGGCCGAACTGCTCCTGCAGCAGCGCGCGACGGCGTTCGGCGCGCCGGTAGAGCCCGTAACCTCCGGCCAGCGCGACGATGAACAGCCCGGCCACCGGCTGCGTCCAGTCGATCAGCCGGCCCCAGCCCAGATAGGCCGTAAACCCGGCCGCAGGCGGCACCGAGACGACCACGAGAGCGGCCATCGCGACGAGCGCCGGCCGGCGGCCGAGCCCGGCGAAGGCCGCGGCGATCATCAGGCCGCCGATCGCCAGCATCGCCCATTCCAGAAGCCGCGCCGACGGCACCGGCAGCAGGAACCGCCCGGCGATCATCTGGCTGACGGCGATGGCGTGCAGGTCCGCGCCAAGGCGCAATTCGCCCCGCGCGGTCAGATGGTAGCGGTCGAGCCCGGCCGCATCGACGGCAAGGATCGCGATCCGCCCGGCAAGGCTTGCATCGGACCCGTCCGCCAGCAGTGCGCCCGCCGAGACGCGCAGGGGCGAAGCCGGCACATCGATCAGCCGCAGCCGTCCGTCGCCGAGCGGCACGATCGCTCCGCCCACGCGCAACGCGTCGTCATCGCGTCCGGCGATGCGGACCGCCAGCGCACGCTCGCCCTGGGCAACGCGCAGCAGTTCCACCGACAAGGCCGGCCAGTGACGCACGGCCCCCTGCCCCGTGCGCTCGGCCCAGACCAGCGGAATGGCACGCATGCGACCGTCCGCGTCGGCAAAGGACCGGATCACGCCGAGCCCGCTCGCCGCCTCGGCGAGCGGCGCGATCGGCGCGACCCCGCCCTCATAGCCGTCGCCGAACGCCGCTTCGGGCGCGCCGATGAAGGTAAAGCCCGCCTTGGGTTCGACGGAGAGGGGCAGTCCGTCCTCGCCGAGCGTCATTGCCAGCACGGCGGGCGCGGCCGCCAGCGCGTCCGCAAGGGCCGCATCGCTGGCCGCGCCGCCCGGCGAGGCGTCCGGCTCGGGGAACAGAAGATCGAGCCCGATCGCCGCCGCGCCGCTGTTGGCGACCGTGGCGACCAGGGCGCCGACGCGCTCGCGCGGCCACGGCCAGCGGCCATGTTCGGCCAGCGTCGCCTCGTCGATGGCGACGATCGCCACCCGGTCGAGCGGCAGGTCGATCGGCGCAAGGCTCTGGTAGAGGTCGAAGCCGCGCTCGCGCAGCGGCGCCAGCGGCCCGGCAAGCGCGATCACAGCCGCGAGGACGAGGACAAGGGCGAATAGTGCAAATACCGCCGGAGCCCCGGTCGACCTCAGACGAAGGTGCACGAGCCCAGCGTCGGGTTCCATACCCCGCCCTGCGCGACGCAGTTCGTCTCGGCCGCTGTCGGCGTGGTGTTCGGCGTCTGCGGTGGCGGTGGTGGCGGCGGTGGCGGAGGTGGTGGCGGCTCCGGCGGCGGCGAGCCGGGAGAACCACCTGCGATCCCGCCGGAGGCCCCGCCCTGCGTGCCGCCGTTCGGCGTTGGCAACCCGCCGTCGCGCGACCGGCACGCGGCCGAGTTCATGCCCGCCTCGGTGGCGCAGTGCGCGCGCGGCAGGCCGGTGCCGCCGTCACCGCCACCTGTGACCGGATCGACGAAGGTGCCGCCGGTTCCGCCGGCCGGGCCAATCCGGAGCCCGCTCCCGTCCGAACTGCACGAAAAGCCCGGATTGGTGATCGTGCGGCGAATGCCCTCACTCTCGCAGGTCATCACGCCGCCGACCAGCGTGCCGGTGCTGGTCGTCGCGCCGACGACGATGTCGGCGATGCCGCCGCGCAGGCCCAGCACGATATGCGGCGTGCGCACCTCGGACCGGCCGCGCTTGGAGATTTGCCCGCCGAAGATGCGCGCCACGCCGTCGCGCTGGATGAAGCGCACCGTGCCGTTGCGGCGCTGCGGGTCATAGACGAAGGCGTCGATGGTCAGGTCGGCGTTCGGGCCGAGCCGGGCGCTCGATTCGTCGTCAAAGACGATCATGCCCTGGCCGGTCGCGTTCGACCGCAGCCGGTCGCCGAGCGCAATGCCGTCGCCGGCGCGCACCCGGCCGGCGCCCTGCTTGGTCACGGTCGCCCGCTCGGCGGTCATCGTGCCCACCGTCTGCGCCGCCGCCGGCACCGCCGCCAGCGCGATCTGCGCGGCGGTCAGAAGGGCGAGCGTGACGATGGTGCGTGGCATCGGGCGCATCCTATTCGAACCGGTGCGTGTAGCGCAGCCGGCCGGTCCATGCCTCGGTTCGCCCGTTGAACCCGGACGGGCCGACGCGTTCGTTGCGATAGCCTACGCCGAAGCGCAGCCACCCCTGTGCGCTCAATTGCACAGTGTGATCCCAGTCGATGTGCCAGGCGTCACGGTCCTTGACGAACGGCCCGCGCGCGACGCCGACCGCGCCATAGTCGAGGATCGTCTCGTCGGTGTAGCGCACGCCGAACCGGTGGAACCAGCCGCGCCCGTCCTCGAACACGTAAAGCAGATGGATCAGCGACGCGCCCGCCTCGGTCCCGGCGACCTGGTAGGCGAAGTCGGTGCCCGCGAGCACCGCGCCGGGCACCGTGCCGCGCCGGTGCGTGCGCCGGACATGGGCATCGAACGTCCAGCCCGGCGCCAGCCGCTGGCGCAGCCCGGCGCCGTAGGACCAGCGGTCGGTCGCATAGAGCGCCTGCGACTGGTCGAGCCAGCCATAGGCCCCCTCGACATAGACCGCCGTCTCCACCGCCGGCCGGAAGCCGAGCCGCCCGCGCACGCCAAGTTCGCGCAGATCGCGCGGTCCGCCCAGATCCCGGTATTCGCCGAACACGCCGATATCGGCGCGCAGCGTGTCGATGATGTCCGGCAGCCCCTTCGAAAGGGTCACCGCGCCATAGCCGCCAAGCGCCGTGAAACCGTCATACCGGCCGTCGAAATCGGTGTCGAAGAAGCCCTGGTCGACCGACACCCCGCCCTCGAAGCGGATCAGATCGCGCGTCGCCGTCTGAAGGTCGTTGACGATCTCGGCATCGATCGCGCCGAACCCGCCGCCGCCGGTGGTCGTCGTCCCGGTGGCGAAGCCGGACGGGTAGGCAGTGCGCGCATGCACGATCTGGCCGCCGGCGGTGACGTCGACCCTCGCCCGCAGCGGCCGCTGCGCCCGCTCGATGCGCGCCTGGAGCTCGCGCAGCGCCTGCTCGAACGTCGGCACGTTCAGCCGCAGCGCCTCGTTGACGTGGCCGAGCGCCAGATCGAACGAGCCGATATGGTAGTAGAGCCGCGCCAGCGTCAGCCGCGCGCCGATGTCGTCGGGGTTCTGGAACAGGATCTGCTCGAGCGTCGAGATCGCCTGGTCGTACTGGCCGACACGCACCGCCTGATCGGAGAAGTCGGCCAGCGCCTGCGGATCGGAGAAATTGGCGATGCGCGCCGCGAACGCGTCCTCGTAGAGGCTGTCCGCCCCCGCCGGCGCCGCGCCGAAGGCGACGAGCGCGAGGGTCGCCAGCGCCCTGCGCCACCGGGCCCGTCCCGCAATCGCCGAAATGTACGCCATGGCCGCGGCCACCTGTGATGTCCCTGAGACGCACCGACCATAGTGCACCTTCGCCGGCGCTTTCCAGTGCAGCGCGGCAACACTTGCCCGCCGAGGCGAGGGCGCCGGGTGTGTAACGGTTCGCTGTAACCCGCCTGTAACCCCCTGATACCTGACCTTTGGCGTCCCCGGCCGGTATCGAGGACGGGCGTGGCCCGGATCATCAATGCGATGGGGCGCTGATCCCCGCCGCGCCAATCACAAAAAGAGCAGCGAAAAACGGCGGTCCGCGCGAAGCAGACCGCCGTTCTTCGATTCAAAGCGCTGTGAGGGCGATTCAGCGGCAGGCCGCGCAGAACCGCTGGATGCGCGTGCATGCCTCGGTGAGCGCCTCGGTCGAGGTCGCATAGGAGATGCGGAAGTTCGGCCCCAGCCCGAAGGCCGAGCCCTGCACGACCGCAACGCCCTCGCTTTCCAGAAGTTCGGTGACGAAGTCCTCGTCGGTCTCGATCGCCTTGCCCGACGGGGCCGTCTTGCCGATCAGGCCGGCACAGGACGGGTAGACGTAGAACGCCCCCTCCGGCGTCGGACACTCGATGCCGGTCGCCTGGTTGAGCATCGAGACGACCAGATCGCGCCGGTCCTCGAACACTTTGCGCCGTTCGGCGATGAAGTCCTGAGGCCCGTTCAGCGCCTCCACCGAGGCCCATTGCGAGATCGAGCAGGTGCCCGACGTCTGCTGGCCCTGAACCTTGCTCATCGCCTTGATCAGCTCCACCGGCCCGCCCGCATAGCCGATCCGCCAGCCGGTCATCGCATAGGCCTTGGAGACCCCGTTCATGGTCAGCGTGCGCTCGTAGAGCGCCGGCTCGACCTGGGCCGGCGTCACGAAGGTGAAATCGCCGTAGCAAAGATGCTCGTACATGTCGTCGGTCAGAACCCAGACCTGGGGATGGCGCATCAGCACCTCGGTCAGCGCCTTGAGTTCGTCGCGCGAATAGGCCGCGCCCGACGGGTTCGAGGGCGAGTTGAAGATGAACCATTTGGTCTTCGGCGAAATCGCCGCCTCCAGCGCCTCGGGCGTGACCTTGAACCGGTCCTCCAGCGTGGTCTGCACGAAGGCCGGCTCGCCGCCGTTCAGCAGCACCATGTCCGGATAGCTGACCCAGTAGGGCGCCGGGATCAGCACCTCGTCGCCGGGATTCAGCGTTGCCGCCAGCGCATTGTAGAGCACCTGCTTGCCGCCGGTGCCGACGATGATCTGGTCGGCCGTGTAGTCGAGCCCGTTCTCGCGCTTGAACTTGGCCGCGATCGCCTCGCGCAGTTCGATGATGCCGGGAACGGCGGTGTACTTGGTTTCGCCTCGCTCGATCGCGGCGATCGCCGCCTCCTTGATGTTGTCGGGCGTGTCGAAGTCGGGCTCGCCGGCGCCCAGGCCGATCACGTCGCGGCCGGCCGTCTTCAGCTCGCGCGCCTTCGCTGTGACGGCGATCGTCGCCGAGGGCTTCACGCGGGCAAGCGTATCGGACAGAAAGGCCATGGGAACACTCCATCGGGCAGGAAGGCGGCGGCATGCGCCGGGCGGCGCCGTTATTGCGCCAACTGGCCGGCCGACGCAAGCGGCCGCGGCGCCGGCGTTAACCATTGCGACGGTTCGTGAAAGAAACCCTTAACCATGATCCTTAACAATCGTTAGGGTCGGGCGACGCACGACCGACAGGGTGAGGGTTGGACGGACGATGATGACGATCGACAGCGAAGCCAGCGAACGGCGTCCGCGCCGCACGATCCGCAACGATGACGGCACGGTCTCCGCGCTCGACGGCACGGTGATCGTCAACAGCGCGTTTCAGCCGGTGTTCCGCCATTTCGAGGACCGGCTCTATCCGGTCGCCTTCGAGGCGCTGGCGCGCCCGTTCCGGAACGACACGCCGCTTCTGCCGGACGCCTATTTCGGTCAGGTGCCGGTGACCGAACTGCGCGCGGTCGAGGCGCTCGTGCGCCATATCCACGTGCAGAACGCCCGCCACCTGCCGCACAACGCAAAGCGGCTGTTCCTGAATTTCCATCCGGCCGGACTGGGTTCGCCCGGCCGCTTCGAGGCCGATCTGGACGCGCTCGGCGCCGATCTCCGGCAGGTTGGCGTCAGCCCGCGCGATCTGGTCTGCGAGTTCACCGAACATCGCGAACAGGACGAACATGACCTCAAGCATTTCGTCTACGCGTTGCGCGCGCGCGGCTATCTGATCGCGGTCGACGATTTCGGCGCCGCCTTCTCCGACCCCGCCCGCATCGCCCGGCTGACGCCGGACATCGTCAAGATCGACGGCGCGGTGGTGCGGCGGCTGCTGGCCGCCGAGGAGGGCTTCGACGAGCTCAAGCGGCTCGTCGACGGGTTTCGCCGCGACGGCATCCGCTGCGTGCTCGAGGGCCTTGAAAACATGCGCCAGATCGAACTGGCGCGCCGCACCGGCGCCCATTTCCTGCAAGGCTACGCGCTCGCCGCGCCGCAGTCCGCGCCCGGCCATTTCGAGCCGCTGATGGCGGCCTATCGCAGCGAACCGGGCAGCGATCTGGTCAAGGCGCTGCGCTGAACAGCGGCGCTGCGCGGCACCGAGACCGAAGCGCCCCTGAACCGGCGATCATTTTTTCTGTTTTGACTTCGCCGGCCGTGCACCGCAAACGCATTGGCATGCTCACGCTCTGGTCGATGCCCTCGTCAGGCAACTCCTACAAGGTGCGGCTGCTGCTCGCCCATCTCGGCCTGCCGTTCCATCATGTCACCGCCGAGCACGGCTCGAACGTCACCCGAAGCGCGGCGTTTCTCGCCCTCAATCCGGCGGGCAAGGTTCCGCTTCTTGTTCTCGATGACGGCCGGACGCTGCGCGAATCGAACGCCATCCTGCTCTATCTGGGCCGCAACAGCCGCTTCGTGCCCCACAATGCCTACGACCGTGCCCTGTGCCACCAGTGGATGTTCTTCGAGCAGTACAATCACGAGCCTTCGGTCGCCGTGCGCATCGCCATCCTGACCTATCCGGACCTTGCCGACCGCCGCCGCCCCGAAATCCTCGATCCCCTCCTGGAGAAGGGACACGCGGCCATGACGCTGATGGAAACGCAGCTTTCGCAAACGCCGTTCATCGCCGGCGAGACCTTCACGGTCGCCGACATGTGCCTTTACGCCTACACCCACTGTGCCGGCGACAAGGGAGGCTTCGAGATGCAGCGCTTCCCGGCCATCAACGCATGGCTCGAGCGCGTCGCCTCCGAGCCCGGTCACGTCACCCTCGACTGGTTGCCGCCGGACAAGGACGGCAACACGGCCGGCACCTAGGCTCTGCCATCTTTTCGCCACAGAATTTCCCACGGCCCGGCCCAATCCGATCCTGTTGGCGCCGCAAAGCGTAACTATCCGTGATCATGAGACGAATCGACTGTCCGGGCGGCTGGGAGCACGGAACATGTTCATGGACTACGCAAGCCATCGCGCCGACCGGCGCCGTTTCAATCTGGCAAGTTCCGCCGTGCTGATCGGCGGGTTCGTGTTCGCCACGCTGATCGCCCTCGTCGGCCTCGCCTCGGCCGCCGCCGCGTCCCCGGTCGTCATGCTCGATACCGATGCGCTGGCGACCATGCTCGCCGCGCCGTCCCTTCATCCCGCCCCGTTCGCGCCCAGCCGCGAGATGCTGCTCGGCCTGATGAGCGTCGCCCTTTTCGCCATGAGCGCCGGCGCGTTCGCCTTCTGGCGCGGGCTCGAACAGGACTGGCGCGACCGGCCCGGCGCCGCCGCCCGCACCCGTTGACGGCCCGGCCCTTCAAGCGTTTTTGAAGCCGCGCCCCTTTCGGCGTCGCCCCGGCGACCTAGGTTCTGGAGTACTGGAACCGATCTCCGGAGACCGATCATGCCCCGCGCCCGACTGACGACCGCCATCACCTCGCTTGCCCTTGTGTGGGCCGCGCCAGCCCTTGCCCAGGACATGCAGGTGACCACCGAGGACGGCATCGCGCTGACCGTGCAGACCGTCGCCGACGGCCTGACCCATCCCTGGGCGGTCGAGGTGCTGCCCGACGGGGCGCTGCTGGTCACCGAACGCGAGGGCGCGATGCGCATCGTCCGCGACGGCGCGCTGTCCGAACCGATCGGCGGCCTGCCGGAGATCGCCACGCGCGGCCAGGGCGGCCTGCTCGACGTTGCGCTGGCGCCCGATTACGCCGACACGCGCGAAGTCTATTTCACCTTCTCCGAGCCCGGCCCGGGCGGCGCGGGCACCGCGCTCGCAAGGGGCGTGCTGACCGGCGCCGACACGAATGCGCCCGCGCTCGACAATGTCGAGACGATCTTCTCGATGAACGTCAAATCCTCCGGCGGCCGCCATTTCGGCTCGCGCACCGGCTTCTGGCCGGACGGCACCGTCTACGTGACGACCGGCGACCGCGGCGAACGCCCCCGCGCGCAGGACATGGACGACCATGCCGGCGCGGTGATCCGCGTCAACCGCGACGGCTCGGTGCCCGCAGACAATCCCTTCGTCGGCCAGGACGGCGTCGCGCCGGAGCTGTGGTCCAAGGGCCACCGCAACATCCAGGGCGCCGACATCGATCCTGAGACCGGGCTCTTGTGGACCGTCGAGCACGGCGCCCGCGGCGGCGACGAGATCAACCGTCCCGAGGCCGGGCTGAACTATGGCTGGCCGGAGATCTCCTACGGCCGGCACTATTCGGGCATGCGCATCGGCCAGGGCACCGAGGCGCCGGGCTACGAGCAGCCGATCCATTACTGGGACCCGTCGATCGCGCCTTCGGGTCTTGCGGTCTATGACGGCGAAATGTTCCCCGAATGGCAGGGCGATCTGTTCGTCGGCGCGCTCGCCGGCCAGCTTCTGTCGCGGCTGACGCGCGACGGCGATGCGAACATCACCGGCGAGGAGCAGCTGTTCGAGGGCGCGCTCGGCCGTATCCGCGACGTCGATGTCGCTCCCGATGGCGCGCTGCTGCTGGCCATTGACGCCGATCCGGGCCGGATCGTAAGGGTCGCACGCGAACCCGCATCGTAAACGCGCCCTCCAAGAACCCCGGACGATCCCATGAAATGGCTCTTCGGCCTGCTGCTCGTCGCCGGCGCCCTTGTCGCCGTCGCCGGCACGATCTTCATCTTCTTCGGCCGCGAGCAGACCTGGCGGACGATCGCCGGCGACCCCGATCTCGGCCCGTTCGATCTGACCGCGCCCGAGCGCTCCGGACGGCCCAATGACGCGCTGCTGTGCACGCCAGGCCTGTGCGATGGGGCGGCAGTCGACGCCGAACTGCCCGTCTACGCGATGGCGCCGGGCGACCTGATCGACGCGCTGCGGCAGGCGATCGAGGCGCAGCCCGATCGCAAGCGGCGGGTCGACGACGGCAGCGATGCGGCCGCTTTGCGCTACGTCACCTGGACCGAGACGATGCGCTTTCCCGACACCAACCAGTTCCTTGCTGTTGATCTGGGCGAGGGCCGCACCGGGCTGATCGCCTATGCGCGCGCCCAGCTCGGCTATTCGGACGCCGGCAACAACCGCGCCCGCCTCCAGCGCTGGACAGGCGCTTTCCCGGCCGCAAATCCGTCGGGCGATTGACACGGGTCAAGGCGCCCGCCTGATCCCTTGCCATTGTCTTCCGATCACCCGGTCGCAACCGGTGCGGCCGGCGGAATGCAGTCGGCTTGCCGAGCTGCAAGGGAGGCAAACATGGACCCCAGGAAAGACCGAACCCCGACACCGGGAACAAACGATGAACCGCGCGACCCGGCGCGCAGGCGCACGATGATAGCCGGCCTGGGCGCGCCGATTGCCCTGTCGGCCCTGGCCGCCACCGCCACGGCGCAGGACGACAACGCGGCCGCGGGCATTGTCGACGGCCAGGTCGCCATGGTCACCGGCGCCGCCCGCGGCATCGGGCGCGCCATCGCCGTCGCCTATGCGCGCGCCGGCGCCGACATCGTCGCGCTCGACATCGCCGATGCCGAGGCCTATCGCGACGTGCTCGGATACCGGCTCGGCTCGCAGGCCGAACTGGACGAAACCGCCGCCCTGATCGAGGCCGAGGGCCGTCAGGTTCTTGCCATCAAGGCCGACGTCTCCGACGCAGGCGCCATGCGCACGGCGGCATCGGAGGCGCTCAAACGGTTCGGCCGGCTCGACATCGTCGTCGCCAATGCCGGCGTCGGCGGCGGCGGCCCGATCCATGGCGTATCCGACGCGCACTGGAAGACGGTGCTCGACATCAATTTGACCGGCGCCGCAAACACGATGAAGGCGACGCTTCCCGCGATGATCGAACGGCAATCGGGACGGTTCATCGCCATCACGTCGGTGGCAGGGCGGATGGGCGCGGGCGGTCAGGCCGACTACGGCGCGTCGAAATGGGGCCTTGTCGGTCTGGTCAAATCCGCCGCGATCGACGCAGGGCCGCACGGGATCACCGTCAACGCGATCGCTCCGACCGGCGTGCGCACCGGGATCTTCGGGCAACTCATGGACGATACGGCCTGGATGGCGGGGTTCGAGACCTTCCTGAACCAGATGCACACCCTGCCGGTCGGCATGCTTGAGCCCGAGGACATGACGGGCGCCGCCCTGTTTCTGGCCTCTCCCGCCGGGCAGTACATCAGCGGCGCCGTCATCGACATGGCAGCCGGCATGAACGCCCGCTACACGGCCTGAGGCGCCCCTACCCCGCCCAGGCCGCGCGGCCTTCGGCGAGAGCCTCGGTCTCGGCGTCGATCAGCGCGCGGATTTCGGCGAGCAGCGGATGGGCGTCGGTGCGCACCTTGCCGTAGTGCAGGTTGAACCGGTAGTCGAAGTCCGGCGCGTTCGCCCCTTGCGTGTGCTGCAGGATCGTCTCGAGCTTGTCGAACCCCTTGGCCAGCACCGCCTCCGGCGTCGAGGCGGCGGCATATTCGTCGTAGAGCGCCCGGAACTCGGTTCGCAACGCGTCAGGCAATCGTTCGGTCAGCCGGTGGAAATCGGCGCGCTCGCGCGCATCGCGCCCATCGTCCGCCCTCTGGTGGATCGCCGGCACGTCGCCCTCGTAGATTTCGCCCAGATCGTGGATGATGACGAGCTTGAGAAGCCGCAGCGGATCGATGTCGGGCACAAGGTCTGCGAACGCCAGAACCGTCAGGCACAGCCGCCAGCTATGCTCGGCGACGCTCTCCTGCCGCCCGCCCGCGGTCACCCCGGAGCGCAGCGTGTCCTTGAGCCGTTCGGCCTCGCGCAGGAACGCAAGCCGGGTCTCGAGATTGCCGGCATCCGGTCCCATGGCAGCTCCGTCTACGACTTGTCGGGCTGCGGCGGCCACAGCCGGTCCCAGCTCTGCATGGTCTCGTCGAACTCGCCGTCGCACTCATCCTTGACGCGCATCTCGCGCAGCACGAAGCCCTCGTTGAAGCCGACCATGCCGATGTCCCAGCGGTTGAAGACGCCGCAATCGCCAAGCCCGCGCCCCCTGAAGAAGGCGGTCAATTCGTCTGTCTCGTCGTCCCAGACCGCGTTCCAGGCGACCATTTCGGCGCCCGGGCCGTCCTCGGTCATCACCGGCAGGGCGAGACGGTAGTAGGTCCCATCGATCTGCTTCCAGAAGGCGAACGGCGCGTTATAGGCGCCCGCCGATCCGCAGCGCAGGCCGACGAGCCGTATCTCGTCGGTGATCTCGGCGGTGAACCCGCCGAGCGGATCGGGAACGGCGCCGTCGAAATCGGCGCATGGCGCGCCGACCCCGTCATAGTAGCGCTGCAATCCGGCCGGCACCGCGCCCAGATCGGCGAGCGTCTCGTCGACCGCCGCGCCGGGCGTTTCGGGCGTATCGGCCACCGTTCCGATGGCCTGAAGCGCGTCCTCGCGGCCGACCCGGCCCTGCACCTCGTCCATGAAGATCGCGCCCGCCACCACGCCGGCCAGCGAGAACTGCGCGGTCGCCTGTCCGTTGCGGGTACGATAGGTCACCTGCAGCCGCTCGCCCGCCTTGGCGGCGGCGAACAGCGCCCGCACCGCCTCCTGGTCGTCATAGGAATATTCGGCGATCGCCGCGCGATAGGAAAAGGCGCCGACCGGCACCGTCAGTTGCTCGGTGCCGTCGATCACGAAGCGCACTTCCGAGCCCGCCGCCAGCGCCTCGCGCATCGTCAGGTAGAGCGCGACCGGCGCCTCGAACGCGGCCGCCCGGCGGAAGCCGACCGTATAGAGCGTCACGCGCGGATTGGTGATGTACAGATCGCAGCGCAGCGTGTTGGTGCACGAGACGTTGACGTCGCGGATGCGCTTGAACTCGCGCGCTTCGGCCGGCCCCGGCAATGCCGTCGCCAGCATCGCGCCAACGAGCGCGGCGAGGATCATGAAGGTCGATGGTCTGGTCGGACGCGGCAAGGGCGCACTCCTGCTGTTCGGCTCGATCCTAACATAGGCCTTTGCGCGGCCGTGATAAGTGGCCGTGTGTCACACCGATTTGTGAACCGGCGCCGCGCCGGGCGCAACCTGCCGTCCGCGCCGCAATGCCACCGTGACAAGTTCCCGCTTGCCCGGACCGGGAGCACGTGGCACCGGCTTGGGGTCACCCGTTTGCCGAACCGATGGACCGCCATGAACCGCGCTGCCGCCAATGGCCTGTTGCTGATCACCGGTGCCGTCTGGGGCATGGGCTTCGTCGCCCAGTCGACGGCGATGGAAGCGATCGGCCCGGTCTTCTTCACCGGCCTGAGGTTCCTCGCCGCGGCCGTCGCCGTCGCTCCGCTGGCGCTGTGGGAGGGCCGGCGCGCGGCCGCAAGGGGAAGCGCGCCGCTGACACCGCGCCAGTGGCGCAATTTCGCCCTTCTCGGCGCGATCCTGTTCTCCTCGCTCGCCGCCCAGCAGATCGGCCTTCTGACGACGACGGTGACCAATGCGGGCTTTCTGACCGGCACCTACGTGGTCATCGTGCCGATCGTCGCGGTGGTGCTGTTGCGCGAATTTCCGCATCCGGTCGTCTGGCCGGCCGCGCTCGTCACGCTCACCGGCATCGGGCTCCTGTCGGGCGGCCGTCTCGACGGGCTGACCGAGGGCGATCTGTGGACGCTCCTGTGCGCGCTTCTGTGGGCATTCCACGTCATCGCGCTCGGCCGCTTCGTGCGCGGCGCGCCGCGCCCGTTCACGCTGGCCTTCACCCAGTTTCTCGTCTGCGGGGTGATCGGCTGCGTGCTGGCGCCGGCCTTCGAGACGGTCGCCCTCGCCCCGATCGTCGCCGCCGCGCCCGAGATCCTGTTCGCCGGCGTCGTGTCCGGCGGCGTCGCCTTCACGCTGCAGGCGATCGCCCAGCAGCACACCACGGCCCCGCAGGCGGCGATCTTCATGTCGACCGAGGCGCCGTTCGCGGCGCTGTTCGGCGCGCTCATCCTGGCCGAGCGGATCGCGCCGATCGGCCTTGTCGGCTGTGCGCTGATCTTCCTTGCCATCCTCGCCGTCGAACTGGTCCCGATGCTGCGCCCGGCCCGTCCGGCGCCCGCTCACGAACCGTAACCGCCATCAAATCCGCCATCGGATCGCGTCCGCGTGATCGGCCCGGGACGGGCTGGCGCCCCGGCGTGCCCGATTCTGGACAGATCGTGGCGCGCGCGACGCCTTGATCGTCCGGCTCTTTTGGCGCTCCCGACGCCGATCATGGCAGCGAGGCATCAATCATGGCGGCAATAAGGCACTGATTTCGCTGACTTTTGGCAACCGAACGTGAATTGCGCGGCGACCGTCTTCGCCCCAGCTTCCGGTCTGTCGACGCCACCGCACCGGACGACCGGACGGACGGCGCCGGCACCAAACGGGAGACAGAAAGGACCTGATGATGAAACGCACACTGACAGCCGCCATGGCCGCCGCCGCCCTGATGGGCACCGCCCTTTACGCCCATGCCGGCGAAGGTGAGGGCGTGGTCGCCTCGATCGACCCCGAGACCCGCATGGTCGTGCTCGAAGACGGCTCGACCTGGACGGCGGCCGAAGAGGTCGACCTCTCCGGCGTGGCGCCCGGCGATATGATCTCCGTCGTCTACACCGACGGCACGACCACGCTGACCGAGGTCACCAAGGTCGAGTAAGCGGCCGGACGGGCCGGGCGGCCGGCTTCGACCGGTCGCCCACCACCCCGGCGGCGGCGAACGCGGCGGAATTGCGGCGCTTTTTGAGCTTTTTCAAGCCACTGAAAACAAAGCGCTTTAGCGGAATCCCACTTGCCGGTTCATACGCTTTCGGCTAGTCATCGATTGCCCGGCAGCAAAGCGGAACACGCGAGCTGAGCCCGGGTTTCATTCAGGAAACACGAAGATGAGGAAGCTCGTCATTGCACTTGCGGCAGCGCTTGCCGCGACCTCCGCCGCCGTTGCGGCGCAGATGGAAGCCGTCATCGAGAGCATCGATGCCGACACGCGCACGGTCGTTCTGGAAGACGGCAGCGAACTGCTCGTCGCCGAGGGTATCGACCTGTCGGCCATCGAGGCCGGAGCGACGGTCATGATCACGGTCGACGACGCGACAAACGAGGTCACCGAGATCGTCGGCCAGTAGGCCGCTGATCGCCGGCGGCGCCACAGGGCGTCGCCGGCACGGCCCTTGCGCCGTACATTTGGCCATTCTTCAGGGCTGAACCGCCCGCTCCTCCATGACAAGATGCAGGTCCGGCCCGTCATAGGGGTGGGCGCGGGCGACCTCCTCGTTCAGCGCGACACCGAGCCCCGGCTCGGTCGGCACCAGCGTGTAGCCCTCTTCGAGCACCAGCGGCCGGTTGATCAGATCGGCATGAAAGCCCGTCCAGTCCTTGATCGCCTCCAGGATCAGGAAGTTCGGCAGCGTCGCGGCGAGCTGGATGTTCGCCGCCGCCGCGATCGGGCCGCAATAACAGTGCGGCGCGACCAGCGCGTGATGGGTCTCGGCGATCGCGGCGATCTTCTTGGTCTCGAGAATGCCGCCGGAGCGGCCGAGATCGGGCTGGACGATCTGCGCCGCGCCCAGCGCCAGCAGCCGGGCGAATTCGTACTTCGTCGTCAGTCGTTCGCCGGTCGCGACGGGGATCGAGGTCTTCGCCGCGAATTCGGCCATCGCCTCGGGCATGTCCGGCGGCACCGGCTCCTCGAACCACAGCGGATCGTAGGGCTCGATGGCTTTGGCCATCCGCGCCGCGCCCGAGGGCGTGAACTGGCCGTGAGTGCCGAACAATATGTCCGCGCGCGTGCCGACCGCCTCGCGCACCGCGGCCACCATCGCCGCCGACCGTTCGATGTCGGTCAGCAGCGGCTGGTGCGGATCGAGGACGGTGTAGGGCCCGGCCGGGTCGAACTTGACCGCCGTGAAGCCGCGTTTCACCCATGCCAGCGCCGCCTCGGCCGCCATGTCCGGATCGTTGTAGACGTTGCGGCCCGCCGTTTCGGCCGGATAGATCGAGCCGGTCGCGGGATAGAGATAGGTGTAGGACCGCAGCCGCTCATGCACCGCACCGCCGATCAGCTTGTGCACCGGCTGGCGAGCATGCTTGCCGATGATGTCCCAGCAGGCCATCTCCAGCGCCGAAAAGCACCCCATCATCGACACGTCCGGCCGCTGGGTGAAGCCGGACGAATAGCAGCGCCGGAAAAAGGCCTCGACGTCGTGCGGGTCGCGGCCGACCAGGTGCCGCTCGGCCGCATCGACGATCATCGCCGCCGTGACCCTCGGCCCGAAGGTGGCGTTGTAGGCTTCGCCCCAGCCGACGACGCCTTCGGAATCGGTCAGCTTGACGAACAGGAAATAGCGCCCGCCGGGCGTGCCCTCGGGCGTGCCGACGATGAAGGTGTCGATGTCGGTGATGGTGGGCATGGCTGGCTTTGAATGGTGAATGGTGAATGGTGAATGGTGAATGGTGAATGGTGAATGGTGAATGGTGAATGGTGAATGGTGAATGGTCCGCCTGACCCGCGGTCGACGCAACCCTGTTCACTATTCACCACTCACTATTCACTTCCTTCAGAACACGATCACATTCCGCAAGCCCTGCCCGGCCCGCGTCGCGGCGATCGCCTCGTTGATCTGATCGAGCGGGTAGCGGCCGGTGACGAGCGAATCGAGGTCGAGCACGCCGTCCCGCCACAGCGCGGCAAGGTGCGGCACGTCGCGGGCGACCGACGCCGAGCCCATCTTCGAGCCGATGATGCGCTGGCTGAAGCCGGCGAAGCTGGCCGGGTTGAAGGCGATGTTGACGTCGCTCGCCGGCATGCCGACGATGACGACGGTGCCGTTCTTGCCGATATAGCTCGCCGCGCTTTCGAGCGCCGCCGGGGCGCCCGAGGCGACGAAGACGAAGTCCGCGCCGCGCCCGCCGGTCGCCGCCGTGACGATGTCGACGGCGTCCTCGTGGAACGGGTCGATCGCGCGCGTCGCGCCGAGCCTGAGCGCGGCGTCGAGCTTTTCGCGCGCGAGATCGATGGCGATGATCGAGGCGGCGCCGGCGATCCGCGCGCCCTGCACCGCGTTCAGCCCCACCCCGCCGCAGCCGATCACCACCGCATGCGCGCCCGCCGGCATCTTCGCGGTGTTGGTGACCGCGCCGACGCCGGTGATCGCCCCGCAGGCGAGCAGGCTGGCCGAGGCGAACGGCATGTTGCCGCCCACCGCGACGAGCTGGCTTTGTTCGACCACGAGCTTTTCGGCGAACGCGCCGGTGCGCAGGCCATGGCCGATCGGTGCGCCGGTGCCGTCGGTCAGCGGCGATGTCCGGTCGAGATCGAACACGGTCTCGCAAAGAAAATCGTGACCGCCCGCGCAATAGTGGCAGCCGCCGCACGAGCGGATCAGCGTGACCACCACGGGATCGCCCGGCTTGACGCGCGTCACCCCCGGCCCGGTCGCCTCGACGATGCCCGCCGCCTCGTGGCCGAGCACCATCGGCACCGTGCCGCCCCAGCCACCATCCGCATAGGTGATGTCCGAATGGCAGATCGCGCACGCCTTGACCGCGACCAGCACCTCGCCGGGCCCCGGATCGGCGAGCGTGACGGTCTCGACGCGCATCGGCTCGCCGAAGGCGCGGGTGACGGCGGCGCGGATCGTCTGCGGCATGAACGGCCCTCCCCCGGCCGGTCGCGTCGGCCCATCCAAACACCGGCGCGCGCGTCTGTCGTTTCGGTCAGGCGACATGGCGGGTCGACTTTGCGCCAATGGCGGGCCGAAAGGCGTCGGTCGGCGAATTCATACGGTCGCGGCACATCAATTCTTAAGCCCGCTCCGGTAATCCCGAGCGAGCAAAGACGAATGAAGCGGGTGATTTCCATGACGACAAGCAGACAATGCAGGGCCTGCAGGAACGGCGCGCGGTTCGACGTGCCCATCACCATGGCCTTCCAGCCGATCGTCCATGCCGAGACGGGCGACGTCTTCGCCTACGAGGCATTGTTGCGCGGCGCCGACGGCGCCGGCGCCGGCGCGATCATGGCGCAGGTGACCGACGAGACGCGCTACGTGTTCGACCAGACCTGCCGCACCACCGCCATCGAGGTCGCCACCAAGGTCGGCCTGCCGGAGACCGGCGCGCTGTTGTCGATCAACTTCCTGCCGAACGCGGTCTACGAGCCGCGCGCCTGCATCCGCCTGACGCTCGAGGCGGCGATGCGCACCGGCTTTCCGCTCGACCGGATCATGTTCGAGTTCACCGAGGTCGAACGGCTCGACGCCGAGCACCTGCTCAACATCCTGCACGCCTACCGCTCGCTCGGCTTTCACACCGCGATCGACGATTTCGGCGCGGGCTATGCGGGGCTCGAACTGCTGTCGCGGTTCCAGCCCGACATCGTCAAGCTCGACATGGCGCTGGTCCGCGACATCGACACCGAGCCGGTCAAGCGCGGCATCGTGCGCCATATGGTGCGGATGACCGGCGATCTCGGCGTGCGCCTTGTCTGCGAGGGCATCGAGACGGCGGCCGAATACGCGGTGCTGCGCGATCTCGGCGTCACGCTGATGCAGGGCTACCTGCTGGCGCGGCCGGCAATGGAGGCGCTGCCGACGCCGCGCCGTCCCGACCATGTGCCGGCGCTTGCCGCAGCGGGTTGACGCACCGCGCGGTTCCCGGCAACCAGAGGGCCGGATCGCGACGGGACACTTCCGATGAACGAGGACACCGCGCCGCGCGGCGCGCTCACCTTGCGCACGCTCGCCATGCCGGGCGACGCCAACGCCGCCGGCGACATTTTCGGCGGCTGGGTGATGGCGCAGATGGACCTGGCCGCCGGCATCGCCGCCGCCGAGCGGGCGCGCGGCCGCGTCGTCACCGCGGCGGTCAACGAGATGGCCTTCAAGAGCCCGGTCCGGATCGGCGACACGCTGTCGATCCACGCCGAGGTCGAAAACGTCCGCCGCACCTCGATGGTGCTCTACATCGAGGCCTGGGCGCAGCGCTATCTTTCCGAGGACAGCGAGCGCGTCACCTTTGCCCGCTTCACCATGGTCGCGCTCGATGCGACCGGCAAGCCGACCCCGATCCCGCCGGAGCGTTAAGCCGGCTTCCTTCTCCCCGCCCGGCGGGGAGAAGGTGGGCCCGAGCGTGGCGAGGGGTCGGATGAGGGGCGGAGCAAAAGCGAGCAGCTCTACACCACCGACGATATCTTGCCCCTCACCCCGCTGCGACCAGCGCCCGCTGCGCGCACGCGGTCTCGCATCCCGCTCCCCGCAAGCGGGGAGAGGGTGGTGGCAAGGCCGTTGCGTCCCTGCTCTCGCCCGGTGGGCGCCCGTACGGCAGCCCCCACCCGGATCAGTCGCAGTGGCGATAACCCGATCGCCGCTGGCGCAGGTCGAAGTGGAAATGGTCGGCATGGTCGGCGTCGCTGCCCGGGCCGAGCACGGTCGAGAACTCGTCGCAGGCCCCCGCCCGCGCCGCATGCAGGAAGCCGCGCGCCCGCATCGCGAACAGGCCCTGGCGCGAGACGTCGATCACGTGCCCGTTCTTGAGCTTGAACGAGCCGATGTCGAGCGCGTTGCCCTTGGAATGCTCGGACCACTGGCCGGAGCCGCGAATGCGCCGGCACGAATAGGACGACATGTTGCGCACCTCGGCGATGCCGGTCAGGTACCGCTTGCGGGCGGCCGGGCCGGCATCCTCCTGCAGCCATTCGGCGGCGGCGAGCGCGGCCTGGCAGTTCAGCGTCGCCGCCGGCTTCAGCGCGACGCCGCGCGCCAGCGTCGACACCTTGACCGGATGGTCGATGCCGCATGCCGCGCTGTCGCGGATCGGCGCGATGTCGACGAACTGCACGCCGCGGCGCTTCAGCGCGGCGCGGCACTGCCGTTCGGCGGCGCTCATCACGCCCGGACCACCGCCAAGGCCCAGCCCCGGAATGGACGGACGCGGCAGCGAGAAGATGGTGCGCGTCGGCGAGGGATCGATGCTTGCCGGCGGCGCCTTGGCCGCGCCGTCCATGAAGCCCCAGTCCAGGAAGCTGCACGCCGCGAGCGCCAGCCCGCCGGCGGTGACGGCCGCCAGCCGAACCGCGATGCGCGCGCCCGTTGCGACGCTTGATGAAATACCCGTCGTGCCCATGGCTCCGCTCCGTTGCCGAAGGTGGCCCCCCGTGCGGAGCCTAGGCCGACACGATGAACAGGACGTTGGGCAGGGTGGTTAAGGCCGGGTAAAGACGATCGGCCCCGGCGCGATGCCGGGGCCGACCATGAACTCGACAGGGAGTGTCGGAGAACGCTCTACTGCGCGAAGCCGGCGAGGTCGTCGGTGACCGGCTCGTAGCGCGCAAGCTGGGCCAGCGTCGCGGTGATCTGCACGTCGAGACCGCGATAGGTGACCTGACCGGCCGGCACGTACACCGGATGGCCGAGCACCGCACCGTCCGCCGGGGTGACGATGATCTCATCGACCGTCCCATCAGGGCCGATGAACGCATCGCTGACATAGCCGGCGATCCGGCCGTCGGCGGTGACGACGTTCAGGCCCATCCACGCATCGTTGAGCGGGTGGCCGATCTCGTCGGCATAGGCGGTCTCGAGCCCACGCTGGCCCTCGAACGGAGCGGCGAAGCGCTCCTGGTTGGGCTCGGCATAGGCGAGGACGCGGCCGGAGCGGTCGTCGGCATGGGCCATGACCACGCCGAGCACCACCCACATCAGCGCGACCAGCATGGCGAACTGGGCGAACAGAATGATGGCGATGCGTCCCGCATGGCGGCGATCGTCTGCGGCCGCGATTGCGGTCAGGGGTCGGGTGCTTGCTGCGTTGTCATGTCTCATGTGCCTTCGGTGGTCTCCTGCCACCGCCTCCTGCACGTTAACTCTATGCGGACGTTCCCACCGGGCCTGTGCAAACGGTCACACGGCCGGCGCGCCGCGATCATGGTTAATAATCCGCACGGGCATCGAAGGTTCCCCGCCACGGCGCGCCTCGATCATTGATCGGCGAAGGCGCCGGCCCTATGGTCGCGGGCCGGGAGACGAACACATGCACACCATTCTTCGCCGCGCCGCCGCCCTGATCGCCCTCGCCGGGCTCGGCCTGACCGCCGGCTGTACAGCGCTGAGCGACCTCAATCCGCTCGATCGCGGCTCCAACGAGCCGCTGCCGCCGGTGACCGGCAACGTCATCGCCACCTCCTCGAGCAGCGACCTGACGGACCGCCTCGGCACGACCGGCTCCGCCGGGGCCGGGGCGCAGCCCACCATCACCGGCGAGGCGGGCACCAGCGTCGAGGAATGCCGCCGGATCCAGGGCCGCACGCCGGGTTCGGCGAACGACGGCTTCGCCGACGGCACCGAGCCCGACAACTGCGTGCGCGGCTCGATCAGCACCAACTGAATCATCGCCCGCAGGCGAAAGGTGCGACGCCGGCGCCCTTGGCCGGTGCGCGGGCACGCCCCATATTGATCGGGACCCCCGGTTTTCCTGGAGAAGACGTCCGTGGCCCTGATCGGCCTTGTCGCCCTGGCGCTGTTCGCCGCCATCGTCCTGTTGCCGCAGTTCTGGGTGCGACGGACCATGCAGCGCCATGGCACGCCGCGCCCGGATTTTCCCGGTACCGGCGGCGAACTGGCGCAACATCTGGTCGAGCATTTCGGTCTGGACGGCGTCGGCGTCGAACAGACCGACAAGGGCGATCATTACGATCCGGAGGCGCGCGTCGTGCGCCTGTCCGCCGACACCTATTCGAGGCCGAGCCTGACCGCGGTCGCCATCGCCGCGCACGAGGTCGGCCACGCCCTCCAGCATCATCGCGGCGAGAACGGGCTGAAGCTGCGCCAGTCGCTGGTGCGCATCGCCCAGGTCAGCGACCGGTTCGCTGCGATCTTCTTCATCGCGGCGCCCGTCCTGACGCTGGTCGCGCGCTCGCCCGGCGCCTTCCTCGCGATGGCCGGCATCGGCATCGCGCTTCTGGCCGTGCGCGTGCTGGTCCATCTGGTCACGCTGCCGGTCGAATATGATGCGAGCTTCGGCAAGGCCCTGCCGATCCTGAAGGAAGGCGGCTATCTGCGCGAGGAGGATCTGGGCGGCGCCCGGTCCGTGCTCAGGGCCGCCGCCTTCACCTATGTCGCCGGCGCACTGATGAGCCTGATCGATCTGGCGCGGTGGATCCGGCTGCTGCGCTGAGGCGCGCTACTTCTCCATGATCCAGTCATTGACCACCAGCACCTCGATGCCGGTGGTCGCGAACATGGCGAGCGCGTCCTCGGTGCTGTGCAGGATCGGCTTGCCCATCACGTTGAACGAGGTGTTGAGCAGGATCGGCACGCCGGTGATCGCCGCGAACGCCGCGATCAGCTCGCAGAAGCGTCCGTTGCGGTCGGCCCGCACCGATTGGAGCCGGCCGGTGCCGTCCTCGTGCACCACCGCCGGCACCGCCGCGCGCGCATGCGGCTTCCAGCGCAGGGTGCGCTCCATGTAGGGGCTGTCCTGATAGTCCTCGAACCAGTCCGGGCCGGCGTCGTCCAGGATCGCCGGCGCGAACGGGCGGAACGCCTCGCGATACTTCACCTTGGCGTTCAGCGCGGCCTTGGCGTCGGCGGGGCGGGGATCGGCGAGGATCGAGCGGTTGCCGAGCGCGCGCGGGCCGAACTCGGCGCGGCCCTGCACCCAGCCGACGAGCTTGCCTTCGGCGAGCGCACGCGCGGCGCGCGCGACGACCGCCGGCCCCGCCTTTTCGAGGCGCGGCTCCCAAGCCGCCATGCGCTCGAGCGGCGCGTCGTCGACCTCCGAGCCCAGATAGGGCGACAGGAACGGCGCGGCGCGCGCGGTCCCGCCGGCGGCCCCGCGCGCCTTGCCGTCCTCGGCCAGCGCCAGCAGCGCCGCCCCGATCGCATTGCCGTCGTCGGCCGGCGCCGAGGGCACATGCAGCCGCGAGAAAGGCGAGCGGGCGACGAGCTTGCCATTGTAGGACGAATTGAGCGCACAACCTCCGGTCAGCACCAGATCGCCGGTCGGCACGCGCCGGTGCGCGTCGGCGACGAGCAGGTCCATCATCGCCTCGAACGTGTCCTGGCCGACGCGCGCCAGATCGGCCCAGCCCTCGCGGACGGCGTCCGCCGGCCGCAGGCCTTCGAGCGCGGTCGCCGCTCCGGTGATCGAATCGACGGGCGCCGAAGCCGGCACGCCGTCCTCGACGGTCCACATGCGGTCGACCAGCGCGCGCAGTTCCGGATCGGACCGGCCATAGGGCGCAAGGCCCATCACCTTCCACTCCTCGCCCTTGACCGGATCGAACCCGCACAGTTCGGTGATCAGCCCGAAGAAGAAGCCAAGGCTCATCGGCCCGCGATATTGATGCACCTCGACGGGCACGCCGTCCTCGCCGGGCGCGAACAGCGCCGCCGCGCCGCGCTCGCCCATTCCGTCGACGACCAGACCCGCCGCCTCCGGCCAGCCGGCCGACCGGAACCCGTAGGCGGCGTGGGTCAGATGGTGCGGATAGCGGCGCAGCGTCACCGTTCCGGTTGCGCCGATGCGGTCGGCGGCGACCTGCACGGACAGCCCGGCGGCGGCCTGCAGGTGATGCAGATTGGCGACCAGCGCCCGCTCGGTGCGGTCGGGCACGAAGGACCGGTTCAGACCGGCCTGCGCGGTCGAAACGGATTCATGGCCCATCAGCCCCGCCTCGGCCGCCTTGCCGAGCGTGCGCACGAAGCGCGCGCCCCAGCTCGTCGCCACCACGATGTCGGCATCGCGCGGCACGTAGCGCTTCAGAAGGCCCGGCAGGCGCGAGATCGGCGCGGCCTCGCAATTGGGCGCGCGCTTGTATTGCAGGTGCCGCTCGGCGGCCTCGGCGAACAGCACCGCGCCGTCCGGCCCGACGATCGCCATCGCCGGATCGTGGAACGTCGTCGCCAGGCCAAGATAGTAGGGATCGGACATCAGGGAGGTGCAACGGCTGACGCTGGGAGGACGGAGCTTAGAGCGTTCTGTGATGAGATTGAACCATTCTGCCGGAGGGGGTTTGGTTCAGGATCAAGGACTTCGGCGACGGGCGTATCGGGATACGGCCGAGACGAAGGCCGCAGGAATTGGGCCAAACCAGCCCGGCCCTTTCGGGTTTCCGGTTGGCGGACGCCCACCGCGTCGAAGCGCTTGTCTGTAGCGCCGCTACGCACGGCGCGCTTCTCCTTGTGGATCGCCTCGCCAGACCGGAAACAGAATTGTTTCAATCTCATCACAGAACGCTCTATTCCGGCGGCGGCACCATGTCCATCGCCGCCCCCGGCGCGGGCGCGACGGCGAGCGCCTCGGCCAGCGCGTCGAACACGATGCGGATGCGGCGGCTGGTGCGCAGTTCGCGATGGCTGACCAGCCAGATCGGCACCGGCGCCGGGGGATGATCCGGCAGCAGCGGCACGATCTCCGGCGTCATCTCGGCGATCTCGCGCATCATCACGCCGACGCCGAGCCCGCGCCGGACCATCTGCCACACCGCCACCGAGTTCTCCGACATCAGGCGGATGTTTGCGGTGGTGACCGGCAGACCCCACTCGCGCAGATAGGCGACCAGCCGCTCGGTCTGGTCGAAGCCGATGAAGTCCGCCCCGGCCAGATCGGCCGGACCGGCCGGCATGCCGTGCCGCTCCACCCAGCCGCGCGAGGCGTAGACGTGGCCACCGGACTCGCGCACCAGCCGGGCGATCAGGTCGGGCTGCTCGGGCCGCACATGGCGGATGGCGATGTCGGCCTCGCGGCGCCTGAGATCGCTGATCGCGTTCGACGAGACCAGTTCGATCGAAAGCCGCGGCGCCAGCGCGCGAATGCGCCCGAGCACCGCCGGCAGCAGATAGACCGCAAAGATGTCGGTCGCCGACACGCGCACCGTGCCCTCGACGGTCTCGGCCTGGCCGGTCGCCGCCAGCGCCATCGCATCGGCCGCCGCGCCCATCGCCTTGACGTGGTCGTAAAGATCGGTGCCGGCGCCGGTCAGCACCAGCGTCTTGCCGACCCGCTCGAACAGCGTCACGCCGAGCCTGTCCTCGAGCGCGGCCACCTGCCGGCTGAGCGTCGGCTGGGTCAGGCCGAGCCTGCGCGCGGCGGCCGACAGCGACCCCGCCTCGACGGTGGCGCGGAAGGCGCGGGCCTGGTTCCAGTCGAACTCATTCATGCATTAACGTATATCGAAACTGCGAATTTGCGCAATTCACCTGCGAAAATCGCATGATAAAAGGCGCGTCAAAAGGAGATAGGCTATGCCCCGCACCGCAACCGCAGACGCGCCGATGACCGCCGGCAGCCGACAGTCTTCTCCGGCCCGCCAGCGGTCCGACGCCCGCTTCTGGAACAGGATGGCGCGCAAATATGCGCGCAGTCCGATCGAGGACGAGGCCGGCTACGAGCGCTCGCTCGAGCGCACCCGCGAGTTCCTGACGCGCGACGATGATGTCCTGGAGATCGGCTGCGGCACCGGCTCGACCGCGCTCCGGCACGCCCCGCACGTGCGCCACATCACCGGCACCGACATTTCATCGGAAATGATCGCCATCGCCAACGAGAAGCTGGCCGAGGGCGGGCCGGCGAACGTCGACTTCCTCGTCGCCACCGCCGACGATCCGTCCTTCGCCAATGGCGCCTACGACACCGTGATGGCGCACAACATCCTGCATCTGGTTCCCGATCTGGACGCCACGCTGTCGCGGATCCGCGACGCGCTCCGGCCGGGCGGCCTGCTGATCGCCAAGACGCCGTGCCTGGGCGACATGAACCCGGCGATCCGCTGGGTGATGCTGCCGGCCATGCGCGCGGTCGGCAAGGCGCCGCCGGTGCTGTGTTTCTCGGGAAGGGCCCTGCGCGAAGCGATCGGGCGCAACGGCTTCGTCGTCGAAGCGGTCGAGTTCCACGGCACCAGGGGGCGCGATGCGCGCCCGTTCATCGTCGCGCGCAAGACCTGAACGGGCAGGCGCGCCGGCTACTGCGCCGGCGCCTCGTCGGTGCCGATCATCCAGCGCACGCCGAACCGGTCGCGCAACGTGCCGAACCCGGCGGCCCAGAAGGTCGGCTCGAACGCCATCGTGATCTCGCCGCCCTCGGCCAGCGCGTCGAACACGGCCCTTGCCTCGTCGACCGTCGGATAGCTGAGCATGACCGAGGCGCCGTCCATCGTCGCGCTCTCGCCCATCAGATTGTCCGACGCCATGATGACGCCCTCGCCAATCCGCAACTGGGCGTGCATGACCCAGTCCTTCCGATCGTCGGGAACGGGAAACTCGGGCGGCATGTCCGAGGCCGGCATCAGGTCTTCGATCTGGGTTCCGAAGATCTCGGCATAGCGGGTCAGCGCCTGGCGGCACTGGCCGTTGAAGAACAGATAGGGTGTGGGGTGCATGGCGTCCTCCCGGATTGGCGCTGGCAGATTAGCACCGCTTGCCCCGCAAACCCATGACGCAATCGAGGGACGCCACTGACGAACCCCGCGCTAAGCATCCTCCCAGTTGATCCGCCGCCAGCGGGCTTCGATGAACGAGTACAGCGCGAACGCGATCAGGCCGACGCCCATCGCGGTCAGAAGGATCGACCCCATCGGCAGGCCGCGAATGAAGGACAGCGCCTCGGCCAGGCCCGGCGTGCTGGTCGCGCCGCCGGCCGTCCGGAACCGGTAGAAGGTCAGCGCCGCGAGCGCGACGAACACCGCGCCGCGCGCGCAAAGGCCGACGATCGACACCGGATCGATGATCTTCATCTTGTCGCCGTCGACCACCATGTGGTCGGCATATTTGCGGCCGAACGCCTTGACGAAATGGGCGATCGCCGCGACCGCGAAGGCCGCGCACAGGATCGCCGCGACCCAGCGCGCGCCGACGATGGTCGCAAGCCAGGTGGTCGCATCGCCGCCGCCCTGTCCGCCGCCGCCGGTCCCGCCGCCGACGATGCCGAGCAGCGTCAGCGTGTAGAGCGCCAGCGTCGCATAGGTCGCCGCGCTGATGAACAGGCCGGCCCTGATGCCGATCCCCTTGGCGCCGGCGCCGTGCTTGTCGGTGTCGAAGGCGGCCTGCACCAGCCGCCAAGCGACATAGCCGATGAGCCCGACGACGAGCAGCCATAAAAGGGTCTGGCCGAACGGCTGCTCGCGCAGCGTGTTCACCGCCTCGCGCATCGCCGAACCGTTCCGGCTGACACCGGCGCCGGCGACGATCAGGATGCCGAGCACGAGATAGACGAGCCCGCGCGCCGCATATCCGAACCGGGCCAGCGGCTCGATCCATTTCATCTGGTTCTTCAGGTTCATGGGGGATCCTCGGGGTCTACATGCGGGAATGGCCGAGCGGCATCGGATGACCGGGCGGCCGGCTGCGGGAGAGAAAATGCGCGGCAAGCCAGCAGATCGCGGCCCAGCTCGCGCCCAGGCTCCAGCCGGCCAGCACGTCGGTCGGCCAGTGCACGCCCAGATAGATGCGGCTGATGCCGATCACGAACGACAGCGCCACCGCCACGACGACCACGTAGACGCGCAGGCCATGACGCGGCACGAAGCGCACGATCACCATGGCGAGCGTCAGATAGGCGACCATCGAGACGGTCGCGTGGGCGCTCGGAAAGGCCGACGTCATCGTCCGGTCGAGCGGATCGACCAGGTCGGGCCGCGCCCGGTCGAAGAACCGCTTGGCGACCTGCGCGACCGCCGTGCCGGAGGCCAGCGCGACGGCCAGGAACAAGGCGGCCGCACGTTCGCCGAGCAGCACCAGCGCGATGGCCAGAAGCACCGCCAGCGTGAACAGGACCGTGTAGCCGCCGAGCACGGTGTACTCGGCCATCGTGTCCTCGAACCAGGCCGGCCCGAGCGGATCGGAAAGATCGGTCGGCACGCGGAAGGCGCGCAGCACCGCCTCGTCGATCGCCGTCGACCAGCCCTGCGTCATTGCAAGCGCCAGCAGGGCGAAGCAGACGAGCCCGCCGATCGCGACACCCGCCGCGCGGCGGGTGCCGGCGGGGCCGGAATCGCCATGCTCTGGCACGGCTCGCGCGCGTGCGCTCGCGCGATCGGTGCTGGCGCCGCCTCGATCCGGCGCCGCTTCCTCCGTCATCGCAAGGCGCCTCAGTCGACGGCGTCCACGACGTTTGCGGTCGCATTCTGGGTCGCGTCGACGGCCGCTGCCGTGTCCTGGCCGGCGCCTTGGATCGTGTTGGCGCAGCCCGCGACCGCGAGCAGCAGGGCGAACAGGGTGGTGCTGAGAATCTGTTTCACGTTCGTCTCCCTCGGTGGATGCACCGCCAACGCACCCTTGCGCGGAACGTTCCCCGGCCGGCCCGTTCGGCGTGGGCTGGCGAACGACCCGACCTCCTGCCACCCTCCTGTCAGGAGGCACCGTTCGCGCGCGAGGCCGCCCTTTCCTTCGCCGCGGCCTTTTCCCATATTGGCGCCATGGCAAGACCGAAGAAGAAGACCGGCCGGCCCGAGGCCGAGGGACGGAACGAGGATCGCGACGGCTTCGGCGAGGCGCCGCAGGCCGGGCTCGAGGGCGCGCCCGTCTCGGGTGGTTCGATCGAGGACTGGGTGCGCCGGCTCGAGGAGGACGCCGCGCGCGAACAGCGCGACGCCGAAACGCGGGACATCAGGAGCAAGGCCGGCAAGCACCGCCGCAAGGCGGGGTCCGGCAGCCCCTCATCCGCCCCGTCGGGCACCTTCTCCCCGTCGGGCGGGGAGAAG
Source organism: Roseitalea porphyridii (assembly GCF_004331955.1). Lineage (NCBI taxonomy): Bacteria > Pseudomonadati > Pseudomonadota > Alphaproteobacteria > Hyphomicrobiales > Ahrensiaceae > Roseitalea > Roseitalea porphyridii. The sequence goes on from NZ_CP036532.1 coordinate 2,800,654, forward strand.
GCCCCGAAGCCGACCGAGGCGCCCGACCCGGTGGGCTCGGCTCGCAAGCCGGCGACCCCCTCTCCCAGCGCGCGGGGAGAGGGCAAGGGTGAGGGGCAGAGCGGCACCGGCGCCTCGTCCGGCCCGAAGGGCCGCAAGCGCGACGGCGCGTCGGCGGCTCCCCGCCGGAGCGAGCGATCAGCGAGCGATAAGACATATGAGGTCGGCGACAAACGCACCGGCGGCGGCGTGTCGATCGGCGGCACCAACGATCCGCGCGAGCGCGCCGCGGCCGGCCTGAACCCGGTCGCCGGCCTCAATGTGGGGCTGGAGGAGGCCGAACAGCTCGCCTCGACGTCCGGCGTGACGGCGACGGTCGAGGCGCTCAAGGCGCTGATCGAGAGCGGCAATCCGCTGTTCAAGAACGGCGAGATGTGGGTGCCGCACCGGCCCGAACGGCCCGAAAAGTCCGAGGGCGGCATTCCGCTGCGCATGGTCACCGACTACCAGCCGGCCGGCGACCAGCCCACGGCGATCCGCGATCTTGTGGAGGGGTTGGGAATACCCCCCTCTGCCCCTGACGGGGCATCTCCCCCTCAAGGGGGGAGAGGGGGCGGCAAGCTGGCAACCGACCGCACCGATATCGCCGACGATGCACCCTTCTCCCCCCTTGAGGGGGAGATGTCGGCGCAGCCGACAGAGGGGGGTGCCGAAGGCGAACGCACGCAAGTCCTCTTGGGCGTCACCGGCTCGGGCAAGACCTTCACCATGGCCAAGGTGATCGAACAGACCCAGCGCCCGGCGATCATCCTCGCCCCCAACAAGACGCTGGCCGCCCAGCTCTATGGCGAGTTCAAGTCGTTCTTTCCGGACAACGCGGTCGAATATTTCGTCTCCTATTACGACTATTACCAGCCCGAGGCCTACGTCCCGCGCACCGACACCTATATCGAGAAGGAATCGACCATCAACGAGCAGATCGACCGGATGCGCCACGCGGCCACCCGCGCCCTGCTCGAACGCGACGACGTGATCATCGTCGCCTCGGTCTCGTGCATCTACGGTATCGGCTCGGTCGAGACCTATACGGCGATGACCTTCCAGATGCAGATCGGCGACCGCATCGACCAGCGCCAGCTTCTCGCCGATCTGGTCGCCCAGCAATACAAGCGCGCCGACATCAACTTCGTGCGCGGCACGTTCCGGGTGCGCGGCGACACGATCGAGATCTTCCCGGCCCACCTCGAGGACCGCGCCTGGCGCATCTCGCTGTTCGGCGACGAGATCGAGGCGATCACCGAGTTCGACCCGCTCACCGGCCACAAGTCCGACGATCTGCAATCGGTCAAGATCTACGCCAACTCGCACTATGTGACGCCGCGGCCGACGCTCAACCAGGCGATCAGATCGATCAAGGCGGAGCTTGGCCAGCGGCTGGCGGAACTGGAAAAGGCCGGCCGGCTGCTCGAGGCGCAGCGGCTCGAACAGCGCACGCGCTACGATCTGGAGATGCTGGAAGCCACCGGCTCCTGCCAGGGCATCGAGAACTATTCGCGTTATCTGACCGGCCGCAATCCCGGCGAGCCGCCGCCGACCCTGTTCGAATACATTCCCGACGACGCCATCGTCTTCATCGACGAGAGCCACGTCACCGTGCCGCAGATCGGCGCCATGTATCGCGGCGACTTCCGCCGCAAGGCGACGCTCGCCGAATACGGCTTCCGCCTGCCCTCGTGCATGGACAACCGGCCGCTCAGGTTCGAGGAATGGGACGCGATGCGCCCGCAGACCGTGGCCGTCTCGGCGACACCCGGCGGCTGGGAGATGGAGCAGTCCGGCGGCGTCTTCGCCGAACAGGTGATCCGCCCCACCGGCCTCGTCGACCCGCCCGTCGAGGTGCGCCCGGCGAAGACCCAGGTCGACGACGTGCTCGGCGAGATCCGCGCCACCGCGCAGGCCGGCTACCGGACCCTTTGCACGGTGCTGACCAAGCGCATGGCCGAGGACCTGACCGAATATCTGCACGAACAGGGCGTGCGCGTGCGCTACATGCATTCGGACATCGACACGATCGAGCGCATCGAGATCATCCGCGACCTGCGCCTGGGCGCCTTCGATTGCCTGGTCGGCATCAACCTGTTGCGCGAGGGGCTGGACATTCCCGAATGCGGCTTCGTCGCCATCCTCGACGCCGACAAGGAGGGTTTCCTGCGCTCGGAAACCTCGCTGATCCAGACGATTGGCCGCGCCGCGCGCAACGTCGACGGCAAGGTGATCCTCTATGCCGACCAGGTCACCGGCTCGATGGAGCGGGCGCTGGCCGAGACCAATCGCCGCCGCGAGAAGCAGCTCGCCTGGAACGAAGAACACGGCATCACGCCGCAATCGGTGCGCGCCAACATCGCCGACATTCTCGACAGCGTCTACGAGCGCGACCATGTGCGCGCCGACATCTCCGGCGCAAAGGGCCTGGCGCGCGACGAGGGCGCGCTGATCGGCAACAACCTGGCGACCCACATCGAGGCGCTGGAGAAACAGATGCGCGACGCCGCCGCCGATCTCGACTTCGAGACCGCCGCGCGCCTGCGCGACGAGGTCAAGCGCCTGCGCGAGACCGAACTGGCGGTGATGGACGACGCGCTCGCCCGCGACACCGGCATCGCCAACACGCAGGAGGCGCGCAAGAACAAGGCCAAGGGCAGGCCGGGCAAGTCCGATGGTGGCTCCTACTTCCGCAAGAACGCGCTCGACGAGATGACCGTGGGCCGCACCGAGAAGCCGCGGCGGTGATCGGACCCACCCGCCGGCATCGCGCATCCACCCCCACCCTTCATCCCTCCCCCGCAAGGCGTGGGAGGGATGAAGGGTGGGGGTGGATGCGCGATGGTCGCAAGACGAGAGCCGCCACCTTGCCGGGCGGGCCCGAACGCGCGACAAGCGCGTCATGACTCGAACGCTCCCGTCCCTCGTGGCAGCCCTCGCCGCCCTGCTCGTCCTGAGCCTGCCGAAGGAGAGCCTGTCGAAGGACGCCGCCGCGCGCGACTGGACCGCCACCGTCAAGACCGTCCACTACGGCATCGACGGCGGCGACGGCCTCGCCCTTTACCGCTCGATCGGCGAGAACGGGCCGACCGTCGGCATCCGGCGCGCGATCGCCCGCACCGACTGGGAACTCCTGTGGCATCGCGACTATGTGCGCCAGGGCAACGCCTGCCGGCTGACCGGCGTGCGCCCGTTCCTGACCATCACCTACACCCTGCCCCGCCCCCGCGCGCCGCTCGACGGCGCCCTGGCGGCGCGCTGGCAGACCTTCATCGACGGCATTGTCGTGCACGAGAAGGTGCATGGCGCGCTGATCCGCCAGCTCACCGACGACATCCTCGCCAAGACCGCCGAACTGGTCGTCGAGAACGATCCGGGCTGCGAGAGGACCCGCGCCGAGGTGCAGCGCCGCGCGCTGGCCGCCCACGCCCGCTACAAGGACGCCAACCGCCGCTTCGAGGCCAGCGAGATGGCCGAGGGCGGCAACATCCATCGGCTGATCCTGGGGCTGGTGCGGTAGGGCTGCGGCGCGCTTACCCTTCTCCCCGTTAACGGGGGTCCGCAGGACGGGCCGAGACCCGTGGCTCGGGCCTTCGTGGCCCGAAGGGTCGGATGAGGGGCGGCTCCTGCGCCGCGCAGTCCGCATCCGCCGACCATTGACTGCCCCTCACCCAACTGCGACCGGCGCTCGCGCCGCTCGCGCGGTCTCGTATCCCTCTCCCCGCACGCGGGGAGAGGGAAAGCCTACTCCTCCGGCTCGGTGGTGAACTGCAGCGGAAAGCCGGCCGCCTTGCCGGCATCGGTGGCGCGCGTCGCCTTGGTCTCGGCGACGTCCCGGGGGAACACGGCGACCACGCAAGAGCCCTTGCGGTGCGCGGTGATCATCACCCGGTAGCTCTGGTCCTCGGTCAGGCGGAACTCGGCCTTGAGCACGGCCACGACGAACTCGCGCGGAGTGAAATCATCATTGAGCAGGATCACCTTGTGCAGCTTCGGCCGCTCGACCCTGGGTCTGGTCGACGTGCGGGGCTTTGTGGTGGTGTTCATGGTCCGGCTCCGGGTTCAGCCGGAAACTAGGGCGCTGCCCGGACATTAGCCAGCCGTGCGCCCTCCCCCGCGCCGTCATCCTCGGGTCAAGCCGGAGGATGACGGAGGTGGTGGGCTCCGCGCGTCGTTGGGCTTGACCGCGGCGAGTTTCTCCCTCGCGCCGTCATCCTCGGCCTCCGAGCCGAGGATCCATTCCGTTGGGACGGTAGCGGTTGCCCGAAGACGAAGAACTGGCCCAATTCTGAAGTGCTGGGCGCACATGATCAGCGGAACGGAATGGATCCTTGGGGCAAGCCCAAGGATGACGGAGCAAAAGGCAACCGCGCCACGAACACACCAAGTTGGGCTCAGAACGAACAAGCACGCACCGTCCTCCTCGGGCTTGACCCGAGGATCCATTCCGTGAAGCTCATCCGATGGGCGGTTATGTCTACATGCTCGCCAGCAAGAAGGGCGGCACGATCTATATCGGCGTGACCGGCGATCTTTCGCGCCGCATTCACGAACACCGACAGCGCGAGGCGGGATTCACAGCCAGATATGGCGCGATCCGGCTGGTCTGGTACGAAAATCATGACGACATTCGCGATGCCATCCAGCGGGAGAAATCGCTGAAACGGTGGCGGCGCCAGTGGAAAATCGACCTGATCGAAAGCATCAATCCGGAATGGAACGATCTTTATCGCGGGATCGGTTGGTGAGGCGCTCCGGGGCCTCGGGTGCCTCGTGTCGGACGGCACGGAATGGATCCTCGGGTCAAGCCGGAGGATGACGGAGGTGGTGGGCTCCGCGCGTCGTTGGGCTTGACCGCGGCGAGTTTCTCCCACGCACCGTCATCCTCGGCCTCCGAGCCGAGGATCCATTCCGTTGGGACGGTAGCGGTTGCCCGAAGACGAAGAACTGGCCCAATTCTGAAGTGCTGGGCGCACATGATCAGCGGAACGGAATGGATCCTTGGGGCAAGCCCAAGGATGACGGAGCAAAAGGCAACCGCGCCACGAACACGCCAAGTTGGGCGCAGAGCCAGGCAACGCACACCGTCATCCTCGGGCTTGACCCGAGGATGACGGAGCGCAGGCGACTTCGGCCCCCAAAAACTTATCCCCCACGCTCTCCCCTCCCCCATACTCCCCTCACCGCTTTCGCGAAGAGCCGGGTTCAGAACCGACCATCCGGCGAGGGCGGCGGCGGCCCGGCTGGCGGTGCAGAGGTGCATCGCCGGGAGATGATCCCTCAAGCCGGGGCGGAACGAAGGCGCGCGGTGTGGCGTGCGCCGGCCGGTTCGCTGCTCCGTTCCGGCCCGGGCACACGCCGCATGCGGGTCCGGCTCCTGCCGGCGTCACGGGCATGGTGACGCGGCGGGCGGGACAGGCCCCGCAGATCGGCTGAAAAGGCCGCCATCGCGCGCATTTCCACCGCAAGCCCGCCGGACGGGCGGTCGCAAGATCGCATGTAACCACAGAACGGCTCGCGCTCTTTCGACCGCCCGTTCCTTCGACCCCGCAACGCAGGCCGCCCCGTGGCGCCGGCGACGGCGCATCCGTGCGCGATTTTGAGCTTCAACCCAAGGAGAATGCCATGACCCGACACCGCAAGCCCCGCCCGACCCCCGAAGACGCCGCGCTGGCCGAGCGCGCCCAGGCCGACACGATGGCGCTGCTGACGCGCGCAGCCCGGTTCGTCGCCGACCGGTCCGACCGCTGGCGCGCCTGCCCGCGCCGCCAGTGCCGCCGCGCGTGCGCCTGCACCGGCAGCGCCGGGCCGGAGACCCATCCGCCCTGCGCCGACGCGAACGATCGCGAAGATGCCGTCATGATCGTCATCTTTTCGGCGCTCGAGCAGGCCAGAACGGCGATCGAGGCGCTGCCGCCGGAGTTGCGTGCGCCCGAATGAGGGGAAACGGCCGCCCGTTCAGCCGGCGTTCAGGCGGGATCGGATATGCCTCGACAAACGGACGGCGCTCCCCGGCGCCGCCACAGGAGACCCATGATGACACCCATCCGCACCTCGATCGGCGCGCTGGCCATCGCCGCCACGGCGCTCGCCGGCCTGCCCGGCGCCATCGCGCCGGCCGCCGCCCAGAGCGAATACAATGACTGGTCGAACTATCATCACGGCCGGCGCAACGCGCCCGACTGCGTGCGCCAGGGCGTGTGCCGCCCCTACGACGTGCCGGGCTGGCAGCAGCACCAGTATCTGGGCGGCAAGCACCATTATCGCGGCAAGCACCGGTACGGGCGCGGCCACCAGCAGCGCCGCCACGTCGAGCGCGGCCATCCCAACCGCAGCCACTATCGCGGCGACCGCGTCGACGACGGCGCCGCGCTGATCCTGGGGCTGACCGGCCTTGCCATCGTCGGCGGCGTCATCGCCAACCAGGGCGGCACGCTGCCGCACACCGCCGACCCGAACTATCGCGGCAACCGCGGCAATCACTATCCGCCCGCACCCGACAGTCCGGGCGTGATCACCTATGAAAGCGCGCTCGAGCCCTGGTCGCCGGGCTGGTACCGCTGGTGCGAGGCCAACTATCGCTCGTTCGATCGCGACCGCGGCACCTATCGCGGCTATGACGGCCAGGACCATTTCTGCGTGCCCAAATAGGTACGCGACCGGTCAGAGGCGGCCGGCGAGGAACGGGTTGGTGCGCCGCTCGTGACCGAGCCGTCCGCCCGGCCCGTGCCCGCAGATGAAGCCGAAATCATCGCCCAGCGGCATCAGCTTGTCGCGGATCGAGGCGATCAGCGTGTCGTGATCGCCGCCGGGCAGGTCGGTGCGGCCGATCGAGCCGGAAAACAGCACGTCGCCGACATGGACGAATTGCGCGGCGCGGTCGACGAAGACGACATGGCCCGGCGCGTGGCCGGGCGTGTGCAGCACCTCGAACGTGTGGCCGGCAAGATCGAGCGTGTCGCCCTCGGCGAGCCAGCGGTCGGGCACGACGTTGCGCACCGCCATGGTCAGGCCGAACATGCGCGCCTGGTCCTCGAGCGCGGCGAGCAGCGGCGCGTCGTCACGATGTGGACCGATGATCTCGACGCCGAGCCGGTCCTTCAGATCCATCGCTCCGCCGGCATGGTCGATATGGCCGTGCGTCAGCCAGATCGCCCCGATCGTCACGCCGTGTTCTTCCGCCGCCGCGACGATCCGGTCGGCATCGCCGCCCGGATCGACGACGACACCGGTCCTGGTCTCGTCGTCGAACAGGATCGTGCAGTTCTGCTGGAAATCGGTGACGGGGACGATGATCGCCTGCAGCGCGCCGGCCATGGACTACTCCCGAATGTGTGACCGGGCCTCATTAGGCGCCCCGGCTGAAGCTGGCAATCGCCGCGGCCGGGCTCCGGGGCGGGCGCCCTACTCGGCGGCGATCGAGGCGGTCTCGGGCCGCACCGCGCGGGCGTAATCGTTCATCATCGTGGTGGCGATCTCGCCGACCGCGAACCGGTACGGGCCGATCTCGGAGACCGGCGTCACCTCGGCGGCGGTGCCCGTCAGGAAGCACTGCTCGAAGCTCTCCATCTCCTCGGGCATGATCACGCGCTCGTTCACCGTCAGCCCGCGCGCCCGGGCAAGGTCGATCACGGTGCGCCGCGTGATGCCGTCCAGGAAGGCGTCGGGCACCGGCGTGTGCAGTTCGCCGTCCCTGACGAAGAAGATGTTGGCGCCGGTCGCCTCGGCGACGCGGCCGCGCCAGTCGAGCATCAGCGCGTCGGCATAGCCCTTCGCCTCGGCCTCGTGCTTGCAGAGCGTGCAGATCATGTAAAGGCCGGCCGCCTTCGACTTGGACGGCGCGGTGGCGGGATCGGGCCGGCGGTAGCGCGCCATGTCGAGCCGAATGCCCTTGAGCTTTTCGGCCGGGTCGAAATAGCTCGGCCAGTCCCACACGGCGATCGCCAGGTTGATGCGGTTGTGCTGGGCCGAAACGCCCATCATCTCCGAGCCGCGCCAGGCGACCGGCCGGATGTAGGCGTCCGAAAAGCCCTGCCGGGCCAGCGTCTCGTTGCAGGCCGCGTCGATCTCGGCGACCGTGTAGGGGATCTCGAAACCCAGGATCCGGCCCGACTCGACCAGCCGCTCGGTATGTTCGGTCAGCTTGAAGATGACCCCGCCATAGGCGCGCTCGCCCTCGAACACCGAACTGGCATAGTGCAGGCCGTGCGTCAGCACGTGCACCTTGGCGTCCGCCCAGGGCACAAACCGCCCGTTCAACCAGATTTCACCGTCGAGCTGATCGAAGGGCTTGTCTGCCATGGCCGTTTCCCCGCCGTTTGGCCCGCGCCGGACCAGACCGCCCGGGAGCCGTGTTCTGTTTTCGGGCGCCCGCCCGGGCGCCGATCCGCAATCTTTACAGAGCGACCCAAAATATGTCAATAAGGCTGACCTATTTCACGGAACAAGGGCCGGCCATGGCCAGAGCGAACGGCAGCGCCGACACCGAAACGCTGATCGAACTGTTGTTCTTCGCCTATCGCGACTTCATCGCCGATCCGGACGCGATCCTGGCCGAGCTCGATTTCGGCCGCGCGCACCATCGCGTGCTGCACTTCATCGACCGCAAGCCGGGCCTCACGGTGGCCGAACTGCTCGCCTTTCTGGGCATCACCAAACAGAGCCTGTCGCGCGTGCTCAAGCAGCTCATCGATGGCGGCTTCGTGCGTCAGGCGGCCGGGATCGGCGACCGGCGCCGCCGCGAACTGCACCTGACGGCCAAGGGCGCGGCGCTGATCGCCCGGCTGCGCGAGCCACAGTCTCGCCGCATCGACGCGGCACTGAACGAGTCCGGCCAGACCCATGAAGCCATGGCGCGATTTCTCAGGGCCATGACCGACCAGCAGGCCCGCGCCCAGATCGAGGCGCTGAAATGACCGGTGTGCGCCGGAGTGGAGGCGAGCGATGACCGAGCCGCAGACCAGCACAGCCCAGCCCGCGCGCGCTACGGCGCCCGACGACCAGGCCCCGCACATCCTGATCGTCGACGACGACCGCCGCATCCGCGAACTCCTGACGCTCTACCTGTCGCAGCACGGCTATCGGGTCACCGCCACCGGCAGCGCCGCCGACGCGCGGCGCAAGATGGAAGGGCTCGCCTTCGACCTTCTGGTGCTCGACGTGATGATGCCCGGCGAAAGCGGCGTGACGCTGGCCCGCGCCCTGCGCGCCGCCGACAGCGACGTGCCGATCCTGATGCTGACCGCGCGCAGCGAGACCGAACAGCGCATCGAGGGGCTCGACGCGGGCGCCGACGATTATCTGGGCAAGCCGTTCGACCCGCGCGAACTGCTGCTGCGCATCGGCAACATCGTGCGCCGGCGCGGACCCGACGAGACCGGCCTGGTCGAGCAGATCGTGTTCGGCCCCTTCATCTTCGTCATCGGCAAGCGCGAGTTGAAGAAGAACGGCGAAGTGGTCCGGCTGACCGACCGCGAGCGCGACATCCTCGTGCGCTTCGCCCGCCATCCGGGCGAGACGATCGCCCGCCACGAACTGGTCGACGACGATGCCGAGATCGGCGAACGCACCATCGACGTTCAGATCAACCGGCTGCGGCGCAAGCTGGAGACCGATCCGGCCAACCCGCGTTATCTTCAAACCGTGCGCGGAATGGGCTACCGTCTGTCGATCGAGTGACGGCGGCGCACCGCCCGGCAGGCGACGCGCCGGGCGGAAGGGCAACATGACACTGGCACACCATGACGGCGCGAAACTCGCCTCTCCGCCCCGGCGCAGCCTGCGCCGGCGGATGGCGCGCATGGTGCGCTATCTGGCGCTGCGCTGGCGCCAGTGGCTGTCCTCGGCGACGCTGCGCATGCCGCGCGGGCTCTATGCGCGCTCGCTGATCATCATCATCGCGCCGATGGTGCTGCTGCAGTCGGTGATCGCGTTCGTGTTCATGGAACGCCACTGGCAGACCGTCACGCAGCGCCTGTCGACGGCGGTGACGCGCGACATCGCCGCGATCATCGACATCATCGAGACCTATCCGCAGGACGACAATTTCACCGAAGTCACCCGCATGGCGCGCGAGCGGCTGGCGCTGAACATCGCCATCCTGCCGCCCGATCCGCTGCCGGCGCCCGCGCCCAAGCCGTTCTTCTCGATCCTCGACCAGATCCTGTCCGAGGAGATCACCCGCCAGATCGGCCGGCCGTTCTGGATCGACACGGTCGGCAACTCGAACCTCGTCGAGATCCGCATCCGTCTCGAAGACAACGTGCTGCGCGTGTTCGCGCGCCGCAGCCAGGCCTATGCCTCCAACACCCACATCTTCCTTCTGTGGATGGTCGGCACCTCGCTGGTGCTGCTGTTCATCGCGATCCTGTTCCTGCGCAACCAGATCAGGCCGATCCAGAAGCTGGCCGAGGCGGCCGAAGGGTTCGGCAAGGGCCACGCCCTGCCGGACGGTTTCCGGCCGCGCGGCGCGATCGAGGTGCGTCAGGCCTCGCTCGCCTTCATCCAGATGCGCGAGCGCATCGAAAAGCAGATGGAGCAGCGCACCGAGATGCTCGCCGGCGTCAGCCACGATCTGCGCACCATCCTGACGCGCTTCAAGCTGCAGCTCGCCATGAGCGCGCCGTCCGACGACATCGCGGCGATGGAAAAGGACATCGACGACATGCAGTCGATGCTCGAGGGCTATCTCGATTTCGCCCGCGGCGACGTCGAGGAGGAGACCGGCGAACTCGACCTCAGGACGGCGCTCGCCGAGGTCGCCGCGCAGGGCAAGCTGCACGAGCGCGCGGTCGATGTCAGTGTGCTCGGCCGGTCCGACATCATCGTGCGGCCGGTCGCGTTCCGGCGGCTTCTGGCCAATCTCGCCTCCAACGCCTTCCGCCACGCCGACCGCATCGAGGTGGTCGCAAGGGTGTCGCGCGGCCGGCTGACGCTGACCATGGACGATGACGGCCCCGGCATCCCCGAGGACGAGCGCGAGGACGTGTTCCGGCCGTTCTACCGGATCGACGATGCCCGCAATCTCGACGCCAGCGGCACCGGGCTCGGCCTGTCGATCGCCCGCGACATCGCCCGCAAGCATGGCGGCGACATCGCGCTCGACGATTCCCCGCTGGGCGGTTTGCGCGTCACCGTTCGCCTGCCGGTGTGACAAGCCCCTCACCCAACCGCGGCCAGCGCTCACTTCATTCGCGAAGCCACGTATCCCTCTTCCCGCAGGCGGGGACAGGGTAAGGGTGAGGGGCAGTGGCGCTTGCGTCGCGCCAGTCCGGTGCCGGCATCCCTGGATCCCGGAATCAAGTTCCGGGATGACGCAGTGCCCTTGCCTACATCAGCCGCTTGCCGTTCGGCACCGGCTTGTCGATCGCGGCGAGCACGATCGCCCCGCTTTCGTCCTCGAACCCGAGCGTCAGCACCTCCGAGCGCATCGGCCCAATCTGGCGCGGCGGGAAGTTGACCACCGCCATCACCTGCCGGCCGACCAGTTCCTCGGGCGCATAGTGCACGGTGATCTGCGCCGAGGACTTCTTGACGCCGATCTCCGGCCCGAAATCGATCTTCATCCTGATCGCCGGCTTGCGGGCCTCGGGAAACGGCTCGGCCTCCACGACCGTGCCGACGCGGATGTCGACCTTCAGGAAGTCGTCGAAGGCGATGAACGCGTCGTCCATCCTCACGCCTCGCCGACGGTCTCGAACATGGCATGGTCCAGCGCGTCCCGCGCGGTCACGCCCGACCAGACGACCGACTGGAACGCCTGGAAGTAGCATTCGCAGGTCTCGATCGCGCTCGACAGCATCACCTCGACCTGGGCCTCGGTGGGCTCGGCGCCGCCGGCCAGAATCAGCGAGTGGCGGAACATCACCGCGCCCTCCTGCTCCCAGAAGTCGAAATGGCCGATCAGAAGCTGCTCATTGATCAGCGACAAAAGCCGTGTCAGCTCGCCGATCCGGTTCTTCTGCACCGTCACATCGAACGCGCAGGCGAAATGCAGCGACTCGAAGTCGGGCATCCACGCGTAGGAGATATGGTAGTTGGTCCAGTTGCCGGCGAAGGCGACGGCGATCTCGTCATCGCCGGTGCGCTCGAAATTCCATTCGCGCGCATGCGCCACATGCTCGATCACGTCGACCGGATGGGCCAGCCTGTCATGGTCCAGTTCGAGAAGGGTCATCAACACATCCAGGGTTTGCCGGGCCGATCGCCCGGTCGCTGCGGCCGCTCTGGAGCCGCTGCGAATCACTCAATAATTTCAGTGTATTGATGAGGGGCCCGAGGAAAACCCCCGGCGCGGGCGCCGGCACGATTGAGATGTGGACGGGCCGCGTTGCCCACAGATTCGCGCGCCGGCTAACCGACTCTCGGCAAACGCTTTTCGCCCGGCGCGGACTCGGTTCGTTCCTGTGGAAAAAAGCCTTTGCAAAACCGTCATTTGCGGCCTGGCAGGCGGTTTCCGGGCGGAATTACTTGCCTTCGAGCTTGGCGATCCGCGCCTCCAGGTCGTTGACGCGGGCGGAAAGCGCCTCGGCGGTGGCGTTGGCCTTGAGCGCGGCTTCCTTCATCGCCTCGAATTCCTCGCGCTGAACCAGATCCATCGAAGCGAGGAACTTCTCGGCCTGCGCCTGGAACATGGTCTCCATCTCGCGGCGCATGCCCTGGGCGGCGCCGGCCGCATCGGTCATCAGGCGGGCGAAATCGTCGAAAATCCTGTTGGGGCCTGTTGTCATCGTCGCATCTCCACTATTGGCCTTCTACCTATGGCCGCGCGCCGCGTTGCACAAGACGCGCGGGCCCGGCGCCGAACCGGAAGCCCATCGATGGACACCGCCCTTTTCACCCAGGCCGCCATGGCCTTTCCCGACATCGACCCGGTGCTGATCCAGATCGGTCCGGTCGCCATCCGCTGGTATTCGCTCGGCTACATCGTCGGCATCGTCGCCGGCTGGCTGCTCGCACGGCGCATGGTCGACAATGAGCGCCTGTGGGGCGGCCCCTCGCCGATCAAGCCCGTCGACATCGACGATTTCCTGCTGTGGGCGACGGTCGGCATCATCGTCGGCGGCCGGCTCGGTTTCGTGCTGTTCTACGATCTTGGCGCCTACATCGAAAACCCGCTCGCCATCTTCGAGGTCTGGCGCGGCGGCATGTCGTTCCATGGCGGGCTGATCGGCACCACGGTCGCCATGGTCCTGTTCGCCCGCTCGCGCGGTTTCGATCCCTGGCGCCTGTTCGATGTCATCGCCGCCGTCGCGCCGATCGGCATCGGGCTGGTGCGCGTCGCCAACTTCATCAATGCCGAACTCTACGGCCGGGTCAGCGACGTGCCCTGGGCGATGGTGTTTCCGACCGATCCGACCCAGCTTCCGCGTCATCCGAGCCAGCTCTACGAGGCGTTCCTCGAGGGGCTCGTCCTGTTCATCGTTCTGCGCATCGCCACCCATCGCTGGCTGAAGCTGAAAAGCCCGCGCTTCGTCACCGGCCTGTTCATCGGCGGCTACGGGCTGGCGCGCACCCTCGTCGAGTTCTTCCGCGAGCCCGACCCGCAACTCGGCTTCCTGCTCGGCACCGGCTGGCTGACGATGGGCATGGTGCTGTCGATCCCGATGGTGCTGCTCGGCATCGCGCTGATCTCAACCGCCCGCCCCGCGCCGGCGGCCAGCCCCGAGACCGGGACCGAAGCCGGCCGATGACGACCCCGCTGGGCGCGATCCTCGCCGCGCGCATCGCCGCGACCGGGCCGATGCCCGTCGCCGACTACATGGCCGAATGCCAGCTCCACCCCGAGCACGGCTACTACGCCAGGCGCGAGCCGTTCGGCCCCGGCGGCGATTTCGTCACCGCCCCCGAGATAAGCCAGCTCTTCGGCGAGATCGTCGGCGCGTTCGGGATCAACGCCTGGCGGCAGGCCGGACGCCCCGCCCCGTTCCTGCTCGCCGAGGCCGGCCCCGGACGCGGCACGCTGATGGCGGATATCGTCCGCACGGCCCGGCTCGATCCGGACTTCCGGGCGGCGGCAGAAATCTGCCTGATCGAGGCCAGCGCGCGGCTGCGCGCGGTCCAGAAGACGACGCTCGGCGAGGATGGCCGTGGGGCGGTCTGGCATGACCGGCTCGACGACCTGCCCGCCCAGCCCCTTCTTCTGGTCGCCAACGAGTTCTTCGACGCGCTGCCGGTCCGACAGTTCGTCAGGACCGGACAGGGCTGGCGCGAACGCATGGTCGGGCTCGACGCCGAGGGCGCGCTCGCTTTCGTCGCCGGCCCGGCAACGCTCGGCGCGAACGACCTGCCGCCCGGTCACGCGAGCGCACCCGAAGGCGCCGTCTTCGAGATCGCCCCGGCGCGCGAGGCGGTCGCGGCCACGATCGGCGCGCATCTTTCGGCCCATGGCGGCGTCGCGCTGCTGATCGACTACGGCCATCTGCGCACGGCGGTCGGCGACACGTTGCAGGCCGTGCGCGGTCACGAACAGGCCGATCCGCTCGCCGAACCGGGCCTTGCAGACCTGACGTCCCATGTCGACTTCGAGGCGATCGCCCGCGCCGCGACGGCGGCGGGCGCGACGGCGCTGCCCCCGATGACGCAGGGCGATTTCCTGATCGGCGCAGGCATCCTCGAACGCGCCGGCAGGCTCGGCGCCGGCAAGGGCGAAGCGGTGCAGCGCCAGATCACGGACGCGGTCGAGCGCCTGTGCGGCACCGGCGCGGGGCAGATGGGCGCGCTGTTCAAGGTGCTGTGCCTGACGGGTCCGGGCGCCGGTCCCCTGCCCCCGTTTTCGGCTGGTTGACATGGTCGCCGGCTTCACACACCGTCGCCCCGGCCGAAACGGAACCATCCACGCATGAACGAACACAGGCCACCAGACCTGCAACCGGTCACGGATGTCGACCTGTCGGCATCCGGCGGCGTCCGCCACGGTTTCTTCACCCGCGCCGGCGGCGTCTCCGAAGGGCTCTATGCGGGCCTGAACACGGGTCTGGGGTCCGACGACGATCCGGCCAGCGTCGCCGAGAACCGCCGCCGCATCGCCGGATGGCTCGACGCCGATCCGGGCGCGCTCGGCGGCTGCCACCAAATCCATTCGGCCGACGTCGTCACGATCGACAGGCCGATACCGGCCGGCGAGCGGCCGAAGGCCGACGCGCTGGTCACCGCGACGCCCGGCCTGCCGATCTCCGTTCTGACCGCCGATTGCGCGCCGGTCCTGTTCGCCGATGCGGACGGCGGCGTCATCGGCGCGGCCCATGCCGGCTGGAAGGGCGCCCTCGCCGGCGTGCTCGACAACACGGTCGCGGCGATGGAGGCGCTCGGCGCCGGCCGTGACCGCATCCGCGCCGTCGTCGGCCCGACCATCAGCCAGGCCAGTTACGAGGTCGGGCCGGAGTTCCGCGACCGCTTCCTCGATGCTGATCCGGGCAATGACCGGTTCTTCGCGCCCGGCGACCGGGCCGGCCACCACCGCTTCGACCTCGTCGGCTATTGCCTCGCCCGGCTTTCGGCTGCCGGCGTCATCGCCGCGGCGAGCGGACAGTGCACCTATGCCGACGAGGCGCGGTTCTTTTCCTATCGCCGCGCCACCCATCGCGGCGAACCCGATTATGGCCGGCAGATGTCGGCCATCATGCTTGTCTGAAAACCGATCCGGAGAGCGCCCATGGCCCTTCACTTCGACGCCGAAGAGTTCGACGCGCGCAAGCAGCGCCTGCTCGCCGCCATGGGCGAGGCCAAACTCGACGCCATGCTGCTGTTCGCGCAGGAGAGCATGTACTGGCTGACCGGCTATGACACGTTCGGCTTCTGCTTCTTCCAGTGCATGGTGGTCGAGAAGTCCGGCGACGTGACCCTTCTGACCCGCTCGGCCGACCTGCGCCAGGCGCGCCACACCTCCAACGTCGAGACGATCCTGGTCTGGGAGGATCGCAGCCACGCCAATCCGGCCAAGGATCTGCGCGAACTGCTCGCCGACCGTGATTTGCTCGGCGCGAAGATCGGCGTCGAATATGACAGCGCCGGCCTGAACGCGCGCTACGGGCAACTGCTCGACGAGCAGATGAAGAGCTTCGCCGACACCCACGACGCATCGGCGATCGTACCGCGCCTGCGCTCGGTCAAGAGCGAGGCCGAGATCGCCTTCGTGCGCAAGGCGGCCGAACTGGCCGACGACGCGTTCGACGCGGCGATGAAGAAGGTCAAGGCGGGCGCCGACGAGGCGGTGATCCTCGCCGCGCTGCAGGGCGAGATCCTGGCGCGGGGCGGCGACTATCCGGGCAACGAGTTCATCATCGGTTCGGGCGAGGACGCGCTTCTGTGCCGCTACAAGGCCGGCCGCCGCACCCTCGACCCCAACGACCAGTTGACGCTGGAATGGGCCGGCGCCTGGCGGCGCTATCACGCAGCCCTGATGCGCACGGTCATCGTCGGCAAGCCGACCGAACGCCATGTCGAGATGCACGCCGCCGCCGTCGCCGCGCTGGAGGCGGTCGAAAAGGCGATGCGGCCGGACCACACGTTCGGCGACGTCTTCGAGGCGCATGCCCGCGCGCTCGAGGAGGCCGGGATGACCAAGCACCGGCTCAACGCGTGCGGCTACTCGCTCGGCGCGCACTTCACGCCCTGCTGGATGGACAAGCCGATGTTCTTTGCCGGCAATCCCGAGCCGATCGTGCCCGACATGACGCTGTTCGCCCACATGATCATCATGGACTCCGACAGCGGCACCGCGATGACGCTCGGCCGCACCTACCTGACCACCGACGGCGCGCCCGAGCCGCTGTCGCGGCTTGGCCTTGATTTGCCGGTGGCATAAGGTAAACCGGCTGACGTGACCGGGTGTGGGGCCATGCGACACAGACCATTGCGTGATCGGCGCGGACCGGGAGCCGCGCGAGCTGGCCTGACGGGTCTGGCCCTTGTCGCCGCGCTGGCGCTCGGCGCCTGCCAGACCCCGGGCAACGACCAGGCTTCGGTGGAAGGCGCGCTCGACGTCGCCTCGGCGCCCGGCGCGGCCGAGGCGGTCGACATCAACGCGGCAGGCGAACCGGTGGTCGAGCCGAACGTCGCCGCCGGCGCGACCGCGGCCACACCGCAGGCCTTCGCCGCCAACGCGCCGCGCGTTCACTTCGCTCCGGTCGTCGGCGCGCCCGTCGAGAAGGTCTCGGCGCTGTCGCAACGGCTTTCGACCGCCGCGCCGCAAAGCAACATCCGGCTCGAACCGTCCGCCTCCGGCGGCGCCGAGCACGAGATCCGCGGCTATTTCTCCGCGCTCAGCGAGAACGGCAGCACCACCGTCATCCATGTCTGGGACGTGTTCACCCCGTCCGGCCAGCGCGTACACCGCATCCAGGGCCAGGAGCGGGTGCCCGGTGCGAGCGGCGATCCGTGGGCGGCGGTCCCCGCCTCGGTGATGCAGACGATCGCCGACCGCATGCTTGCCGACTACCTTGCCTGGCGTGGCCGCTCCGCCTGATCGGCCCCGCCGCGCGTCCGTCGCAAATCGGTCGTGTGAAACTTCGGTGACGCCTTGCAATAGACCCCATGGCCGGTAAAAGGCGGGCCAGATGACAGGGCGAGCGCGGGACGGCCGATGAAACTCTTTGCTGGCAACTCGAACCGGCAGCTTGCCGCATCGGTCGCGAAATATCTGGGCATGAGCGTCGGCCGCGCCAATGTGCGCCGCTTCGCCGACGACGAGATCTTCGTCGAACTGCAGGAGAACGTGCGCGGCGAGGACGTGTTCGTGCTGCAGTCGACCTCGCGGCCGGCCAACGATCATCTGATGGAGATGCTCATCATGATCGACGCGTTCCGGCGCTCGTCGGCCCGGCGCATCACCGCCGTGCTGCCCTATTTCGGCTATGCGCGGCAGGACCGGCGGGCGCAGGGCCGCACACCGATCTCGGCCAAGCTCGTCGCCAACCTGATCACGGAGGCCGGCGCCAACCGGGTGCTCACGCTCGACCTGCATGCCGGCCAGATCCAGGGCTTCTTCGACATTCCGACCGACAACCTCTACGCCGTTCCGGTGATGGCGCGCGACATCCGCGCCCGCCACAAGGACGTGTCGTCGATCATGGTCGTTTCGCCGGACGTCGGCGGCGTCGTGCGTGCCCGTGCGCTGGCCAAGCGGCTCGACGACACCATGCTGGCGATCGTCGACAAGCGCCGCGAACGGCCCGGCGAATCCGAGGTCATGAACGTGATCGGCGACGTCTCGGGCAAGGACTGCTTCCTGATCGACGACATCGTCGATTCGGGCGGCACGCTGGTCAACGCGGCCGAGGCGATCCTCGCCAAGGGCGCCAATTCGGTGACCGCCTACATCACCCACGGCGTTCTTTCGGGCAGCGCGGTCGCCCGCATCGAGGGTTCGGCGCTGACCGAACTGGTGATCACCGATTCCATCCAGCCCACCGCCGAAGTCAACGCGGCCTCGAAGATCCGCGTGCTGTCGATCACCGACCTGATCGGCGAGGCGATCGCCCGCACCGCGCACGAGCAGTCGGTCTCGAGCCTGTTCGACTGAACAGCCAACGCCGACGAACGGCCCCGCTTCTGCCTGCGCCGGGAACGATCGGCGCGCACGCGCGTACCATCGGCGGTTCAAGACCCGAACCCTGCGCGAAAACGCCTCGGTCAATTTGTCCGACCTGACAGCGACGCGATCGTGCCCATGTCAGGGGCGTCCGCGCACAAACCACAGGAGCAAGGCGCATGAGCACCATCATCAAACGCCGCACCGTCCTCGCCGGCATGGCGGGAACCGCGGCCCTGACCACGTTCGGCCCCTCCTTCGCCCAGGATGGCGAAGGCACGGTGCACGAAGTGGGCATGTATACGCGCGATCCCGAGAACCCGCGCAACCTGCAGGTCTATATCCCCGCCCTGCTCGCCATCCAGCCCGGCGACACGGTGCGCTGGCTTCCGGAGAACCCCGGCCACAACACCGAGTCGATCCCCGAGATGATCCCCGAGGGGGCCGAGAACTGGAAGGGCGACATCAACCGCGAATTCGAGAAGACCTTCACCATTCCGGGCGTCTACGGCTACAAGTGCACGCCGCACTACGCCGCCGGCATGGTCGGCCTGATCATCGTTCAGGGCGAAGGCGTTACCGACAATCTCGAAGCCGCACGGTCGGTCGAGCACCGTGGCCGGCTGGCCCCGCAGCGCTTCGAGGAAATGTTCGCCCGCGCCGAGGAGGAGGGCCTGCTGACGACGGGCTGACGCTTCGGGCCCCTCGTTTCAGACCATCGTGATGAGAGCACCGGCGGCCGCCGCCGCGCCGAGCACCGCAAAAAGGCCCAGGCCGAAGCGGATCAGCGCGACGGCGGCCGCAATGCCGATCAGTGCGGCGGCCCAGTCGATGTTCCCCCACTGCGCATCGGGCAGGAAGAACGGCCCGAAACGCGCATAGTCGAACGCACCGAACAGAACGTTCAGACCGAACCAGACGGCAAGGTTGGCGATCACGCCGACGACCGCGGCCGTGATCGCGGCGAGCGAGGCGGCCAGCCAGCGCACATGGCGCAGCGCTTCAACGTAAGGCGCGCCGGCGAAAATCCACAGATAGCAGGGCACGAAGGTGAAGAAGGCGGCGATCAGCCCGCCGACCAACCCGCCGACGAGCGGCTCCATGCCGGAAAGATTGGCCCCGCCCAGAAAGCCGACAAAGACGAGCACGAGCACGAGCGGACCGAGCGTCGTCTCGGCGAGACCCAGCCCCTTGAGCATCTCGTCGGGCTGAAGCCAGCCATAGAGCTCGACCGCCTGCTGGCCGACATAGGCGAGCACCGCGTAGGCGCCGCCGAAGGTGACGACCGCCGTCTGCGAGAAGAACAGCGCCGCGTCGGCGAACACGTTGCCGCGCCCGAGCACGACAACGAGCGCAACGAGCGGCACCAGCCAGATCGCCAGCCAGACCGCCGCCGTGCGCGCCACGGCCCGATGGTCCTGCGCCCGCACCGAACCGCTTGCCGGCCCACCCTCGTCGGCGCCCTTGGCGGACGGCAGCCATTGCGGCGCGCGAAGATGGAGGACGGCGCCGGTCAGCGCGGCCAGCGCGATGATCAGCGGAAACGGCAGCCGCAGCAACGCGATGCCGACGAACGCGAGAGCCGCGATGACGATCATCGCCACCGATCCCAGCGCCCGGCCCGACACCTTGACAAGCGCCTGCACGACGACGGCGAGGACGGCCGCCTTGAGCCCGTACAAAAGCCCCGCAATGACCGGCAGATCGCCGGCGACGACATAGATCGCCGACAGCGCCAGCATCATGACGAGCCCCGGCGTGATGAACAGCGCCCCGGCGATCAGCCCGCCGCGCACGCCATGCATCAGCCAGCCCGCATAGGTGGCAAGCTGCATCGCCTCGGGACCGGGCAGCAGCATGCAGAAATTGAGCGCATGCAGGAACTGGCGCTCGGTCAGCCAGCCCTTCTCCTCGACCAGAATGCGGTGCATCACCGCGATCTGCGCGGCCGGTCCGCCGAACGACAACAGCCCGATCCGGCCGAAGGCGCGGGTCGCCTCGGCCTGCGGCACGTCGAGCGTTGAACGGGGGGTTGGAATGTCTGTCATCGCGGGTCCGGCGCGGTCGCTGTGCCGGGCTTGTGTGACAAACAGATGTCAGCGGTCAATCACCACGTGTCGCCGAACCAGCCACCGAGCGAGACCGCAGGGCCGGCTTGACCCGCCCCCGATTGTGACCTATAAGTTACAAATGATCGAGGTGCGCCAGACGCGCGAGTTCGCCCGATGGCTGCACACACTTAGGGATCGCCGCGCGCGGGAGAAGATCGCCATCCGTCTGGCCCGGATCGAGGCCACCGGCAATCTCGGCGACTACAAGCGGATCGACGAGATCGCCGAACTGCGCATCGCCTACGGACCGGGCTACAGGCTGTATTTCACGTTTCGGGGCGATGTCCTGATCATCCTGCTGTGCGGCGGCGACAAGAAGAGCCAGCAGCGCGACATACGCCGCGCAAGACAGATCGCGGAAGAACTGGACCTGTAGGGAGATCGTACCGATGACGAAGACGGAGCCGTTCGACGCTGCCCGCTATCTGGAAAGCGAGGAAGGCCAGCGTGACCTGATCGCCGATGCGCTGGAAAGCGGCGATCCGGCATATCTCAAGCACGCGCTCAACATCGTGGCCCGGGCGCGCGGAATGACCGCCGTCGCCCGGGACGCCGGCGTCGCCCGGGAAGCCCTTTACCGGGCACTGAGCGAGAACGGCGATCCCCGCCTGTCCACGCTGATGGGCGTCTTCAAGGCGCTCGACGTGCAACTGACGGCCCGCACGGCCGATCATGTCGCGGGCGCGCGCACTTCCGATTGAGGGGCAGGCGGAAGGGCTCGGTCACCACGCGATCGGCTTGCCGTCGCGGAAGAAGCCGCCGGTCGGCCCGTCGTCGGGCAGCGTCGCCGCCCAGACGATGCCCCGCGCCCCGTCCGGAATCGGCCGGCCGCCGCCGCCCATGTCGGTCGCCGTCCAGCCCGGACAGACCGCGTTCACCAGGATCCCCTCGCCCCTGAACTCGCTCGCCATCATGCGCGTCAGCGCGTTCAGCCCGATCTTCGACAGCGAATAGGCCGGCGTCGTGCCGGTCATCGACGACCATGCACCCGATTCCGAGGAGACGTTGACGATGCGCGGATGATCGGACCGGCGCAGGAGTTCCAGCACCGCCACGCTGATCCGCCACGGGCCGACCGTGTTGATCGTCAGCGCCTCCTCGACGACATCGAAATCGGGCGCGCCGACGCGCTGGTGCGTGTCGTAGTGGACCGCCGCATTGTTGATCAGCACATCGAGCCCGCCGGCGACCTGCCAGACGGCCTGCGCGGCTTCGGCGATCGAGGCGGGCGAAGCCATGTCGAGCGCGATGAAGTCGGCCTTCACGCCGGCCCCGCGCAGGATCGCCTCGGCCCGCCGGCCCGCCTCGCCGTTGCGCACGCCGGCGAGCACGTGAAAGCCCTTCTCGCCGAGCTGGTGGGCGGTCTCCAGCCCAAGGCCCCGGTTCGCTCCGGTGATCAGTGCGGTCGGCATGGTTCCCTCCAGAATTCGCGCAGCCCCGACATGGCCAGTTGGTAACGTGCCTGCGGCGCCCGGTCGCAGCACCTTGGCCACGGGGATGACGCATCCGCAACAGGAACCTCGCCATGACCCGTAACCACCTGCTTGCCGGCGCGATCACCGCCGCTTGCACCCCTTGAGCTTTTGCTCTATGGCACCGCCACCCGCGCGGACACCCTTGGAGGCAGCGCGGCGGGCCGCCAAGCGGCCGGTGTGGTTGCACACCCGCTTCCCATATGCCCTCGAAAGGACAAAGCCATGAGCGAAGGCTACGTGCTCACGGCCGAGGCGCGCGACCGGGTCGGTAAGGGGTCCGCCCGGGCCATTCGGCGCCAAGGCGACATCCCCGCCGTGATCTACGGCGACAACAAGCCCCCCATGATCATCACCCTGCCGCGCAAGGACGTCTGGCTGAAGATCCAGCAGGGCGGCTTCCTGACCACGGTCGGCGAGATCGAGGTCGGCGGCAAGAAGCACAAGGTGCTGGCCAAGGACTACCAGCTCGAGCCGGTCAAGGATTTCGTGCTGCACGTCGATTTCCTGCGCATCTCGGCCAAGACGATCGTGACCGTCAACATCCCGGTCCACTTCGTCAACGAAGAGGACGCGCCCGGCATCGTCGAAGGCGGCGTGCTGAACGTGGTCCGCCACGAGGTCGAGGTGAACTGCCCGGCCGACGCGATCCCCGAATATTTCACCGTCGATCTCAGCGGCGCCCAGCTCGGCGATGCGCTGAAGATCTCCTCGGTCGCCCTGCCCGAAGGCGTCGAGGTGACGATCACCGACCGCGACTTCACGCTGGCCACGATCGCCTCGCCCGCCGGCCTGAAATCGGACGAGGAAGAGGCAGAGGCCGAAGTGGCGCCCGACGAGGTCGAGGCCACCGAGCAGAAGGGTGACGCCGAAGGGGAAGGCGAAGGCGAGGAAGAAGGCGGCGAGGAATAACGCGCCGCCGGGGACGGAGACGCACCGATGCACATCATCGCAGGTCTCGGCAATCCCGGTCCACGCCATGCCGGCAACCGGCACAATATCGGCTTCATGGCGGCGGACGCGATCGTCCGCCGCCATTTTTCGTTCGGCCCCTGGCAGACCAAATGGAACGCCGAGATCGCCGAGGGCCGCATCGGCTCCGAAAAGGTGCTGGTGATCAAGCCGCAGACCTTCATGAACCTGTCCGGCCAGGCGGTCGGCGAGGCGATGCGTTTCTACAAGCTCGGCCCCGAGGACCTGACCGTCCTTTACGACGAACTCGACCTTCAGCCCGGCAAGGTGCGCGTCAAGCGCGGCGGCGGCACGGGCGGGCACAACGGCATCAAGTCGCTCGATGCCCATGTCGGCAAGGACTATCGCCGCGTGCGCCTTGGCATCGGCCATCCGGGCGACAAGGCGCGGGTGCAGCCACACGTGCTCGGCGATTTCGCAAAGGCCGATGCCGACTGGCTCGACCCGCTGCTCGACGCGGTGGGTGACAACATCGCCATGCTGGTCGCGGGCGATGAATCGGGCTTCATGAACAAGCTGGCGCTGGCCGTCGGCGACAGGGCCAAGGGCGCGCCGGGCGCCCCCGCCGGCAAGGGCAAACCAGCCGCCGAGGCGACGAACAAGCCGCAGACCAAGCCGCAAGCCAAACCCCAGAGCCACATCCGCCAGGCCCGGCAATCGGCGCCCGACGCCAAACCGACCGGCCCGATGGCGGAGATGCTGAAGCGGTTGTTGGGGAAGTAGGCGGCAATCGGTCTTCGGTTTTGGCTGGTCTCCCATCGCCGGCCTATGCCGCCCCACGATCGGGCTTGCGGCCGTCAGCCTGGACCGGCGGACGCTGCAGCAGGTCTTCGATGAACAGCGAGACGAACTGGCCGCGATTAGACACGCGGGCCTTGCCGTAGACGCTGGCAAGCTGCGCCCGCACGGTTCCCTCGGCCGCACCGCGCACGGTCGCGATCTCCGGTATGTCGAGGCCCTTGAGCGTCAGCAGCGCCACGTCGGTCTCCGCGGGCGTCAGACGCCAGTCGCGAAACTGCGCCTCGATGAATTCGAAGAAAGCCCCGGACGCCGCCATGATACCGGTTTCGGCGTAGCGCAACTGCTGCAGCATGCGGCGCATCTGCACGGCGCCGAACATCGTTCCAACCACCAATGCCACGGCCACGAGCGCCTCGAGCCCCGAATGTGCGGTCAGACCGCCCCATTGCAGGTCGCGCGAGACGTCGGCCATGAAGAAGACGGCCGCCAACGCCTGTGTCGCGAGGACGGCCGCGAGTATCCTGACCTGCCAGCGCTTCGCTCCGACCCGTTGAAAGGTCACCTTGCGATACCTCGCATCACGATCTGCGGCCCGTGATCATCGCCGTTATCAGGTTCTGGCCGGACAGGCGCGACTCCGCGAATGCTCCGATTACATGCAGGGCCGCCAGCAACAATAGCAGATTTGCCGCCGCCTCGTGCACCTCTTCGATCGCCTCCCCGGCCTCGCTCTCGCCTCCTCGCTCATGTTCGACCTGCTCGTAGCGCTCCTGATGCGTTTCCTGCGGAAAGGGATCGCTTTGCATGAGGGCGCCCGTCGTCGCCACGACCAGGAGCGTCGCCCACAGGGCATAGACCATGAGCGCGCCGAGAGGATTGTGAGACCGGTACCGGCTGTGCCTGCCGGCGATCATGGAACGCAAGTGTGCGAGGGCACCTCGGAGGTTCGGCGGAAACGCGCTGAAGCGCGCGCTCTCGGTGCCGATGAAACCCCACAACAGCCGTAGCAGGAGAAGCGCGAGTGCGCCGTAGCCGATCCAGATGTGCACAATGTCGCCGTCGCGGAGAAGGACGCCATTGACCAGCACGGCCAGTGCGATGCCCCAGTGGGTCAGCCGGACGAGCGGGTCCCAGACCCGCACACCGGCCGAATCGCGCGTCAGGTCGCTCATCAACCCTCGGCCTCCACGCTGAGGACTTCGCCGGTTCCGGGATGCACCTTGATCTCCCACAGGCGACCATCCTTCTTGGCGTAGACCTCGATTTTCCGCCTTTCGCGCTCGAAGGTCATGATCTCGTAGCCCTGGTCGGCCAGCATCGCGCGAACCTGTTCCTCGCTTGCGCCGGGCAGCGGCGACGGCCCGCGGCGCGTTGTGCTTTCCACGCGCGTGATCTTGCCAGTCGCGGGATCGATATGGACCTCGTGACGGACATCGCCCTTGACCGCGTAGACTTCGATCATGCCGGCGTTCCTGTCGTAGCGGGTGATTTCGAAGCCGCTTTCGGAGAGTTCGCCCGAAATGGCGGCAAGCCCCGTTCCCAACTGGGTGCCGGGGACCAGATCGAGCGCATAGGCCGACCCGGACACGAGGGCGGCGGAAAGGGCGAGATACACAGCTTTGTTCTTCATGACAGTCTCCTCGATTGACCAGCGGGCGCATTCAGCCGCGCTGCTGGCCCAAAGATGCGACTGCAGATCGTGGGACCGCCATAGGCCGTGGGCTTATGAGGCGCATTTAAGCGTCCGCTTATGGGCCATGATCGTGCCGGCAGCTTTCGGCATTCGCTCACAGCCGGTCGGCCGGAGGACGACTCCCCTCTCCCCGTCATCCTCGGCGTTCCGGCGGGCAAACGACCCTGGTTGATCGTCTGCTGCCCCGCCTCCAGACCCGGGGATCCATTCCGCGCAGCGGCGATGCGCTTTCTCCGTCATTGCCGGCGGCGCAGCCGAACCCGGAATCCGGAGCCCGGGACGCGACGATCGCGCGACTGGATTCCGGATCATGCTGCGCATGTCCCGAATGACGGCCGTGGGGCGGCCGGCGCCTGCGACTGGCACCCCAACGCGGGCGGCCACCCTCCCCTCCGTCATCCTCGGGCTTGACCCGAGGATCCATTCCGTTCCGTCGAAGGGGCGTGCCCGGGCCTGAAGAAAGGGGCTACGACCGCGCCTGCAATTGCGAGTTCAACGCGAGCGGAGAGGCCTCTGGAATGGATCCTTGGGTCAAGCCCAAGGATGACGGAGTGGGAGCGCCGACCAGGAGCTCATCCCCACCCTCGCCCCTACATCGTCCCCCTGGCAATTGGTTTGCTTGCTGCACCCAATTGGCGAACTGCGCCCCGTCCTCGCCCCTCCCCCGTCATCCTCGGCGTTCCGGCGGGGACAAGGATGACGGCGGACGGACCGCCGCCGAAAAACTTATCCCCCAACCCTTCCCCTCCCCCATACTCCTGCCACCGCGCCCTTCGGAACGTCGGATGGCCACCACCTTGCGGCGGGCGCGGCGGTGGACCGGTTGGACGCGGCAGCGGTGCCGTGTCCGGGTGCTGAACCCCCAAGCCGGTGCGGAATGAAGGTGTGGAGCGTGTTTCCGGTCCGGTTCCGGCGATGGCCCGTCGGCGCTTCGTGGATCAGGGACCGACCCCGGGCGGCCGAGATTCGGTGCGGCGGTCATGCCGTGCGGCAGATGAAGGTGCCACAACGCCTGGGGACAGCGGCCTGCGGGCCGGCGCCCGCATGGCGATCACCGCAAGCCCGCCGGACGGGCGGTTTGGCGACCGCAACATACATGACTACGGATCGCGGCTCTCCAGACCGCCCGTTGTTCTGACTTCCTGCTCGCTCACGCCAGTCCCGCTGGCGCGGGACGGCAGCGCGTGCGCGCCGAAAAGTCGGCGACGCGCGGTTGCGCTTGCGGCCTTCGGCGACGAAGCGCGGTGCCGAGAACGCGCGCCCGCTTGCCTCATCCTGAGGTGCGAGCGCCAATCCCCTTGCCCTTCGAGGCTCGCTGTGCTCGCACCTCAGGATGAGGGGGATTGGCCGCGAGCCTCGAAGGGCGGGGCAAGCGGTTGGACCGTTGGTGCGGTCGTTACAGGGAGGCGCGATGCCATACCCCGTACGCCGTCATCCTTGGGTCAAGCCCAAGGATGACGGCGGTGTATTCCCCTCCCCCTTGACCCTTCGGCCCGCTTCCACGAAATAGCGGCGCACACACCAAAGGACGTTTCCATGGGCTTCAAATGCGGGATCGTCGGCCTGCCCAATGTCGGCAAGTC
The DNA here is from genome assembly GCF_004331955.1 of Roseitalea porphyridii. Taxonomy (NCBI): domain Bacteria; kingdom Pseudomonadati; phylum Pseudomonadota; class Alphaproteobacteria; order Hyphomicrobiales; family Ahrensiaceae; genus Roseitalea; species Roseitalea porphyridii. Next base: position 2,827,776 of record NZ_CP036532.1, read on the forward strand.
GACGCTGTTCAACGCGCTCACGCGGACCGCCGCCGCGCAGGCGGCCAACTACCCGTTCTGCACCATCGAGCCCAACACGGGCGAGGTCGCGGTGCCCGACCCGCGCCTCGACAAGATCGCCGCCATCGCCAGGTCGAAGGAAGTGGTGCCCACGCGGATTTCCTTTGTCGACATTGCCGGGCTGGTGCGCGGCGCCTCCAAGGGCGAAGGGCTCGGCAACCAGTTCCTCGCCAACATCCGCGAGGTCGACGCGATCGTCCACGTGCTGCGCTGCTTCGACGATGACGACGTCACCCATGTCGAGGGCCGCGTCGATCCGGTCGCCGATGCCGAGACGGTCGAGACCGAACTGATGCTGGCCGATCTCGACAGCCTCGAGCGGCGCATCGTGCAGGTGCGCAAGCGCGCCACCGGCAAGGACAAGGAGGCGACCACCATCCTGCCGGTGATGGAGCGGGCGCTGGCGCTGCTGCAGGAGTCCAAGCCCGTGCGGCTGATGCTCGAGGGCATCGCCGCCGAGGATCTCGCGATCCTGAAGAGCCTGAACCTTCTGACCTCCAAGCCGGTGCTCTATGTCTGCAACGTCGCAGAAGACGAGGCGGCGACCGGCAACGCCCATTCGCAGGCGGTCGAAACGGTGGCCGCCGAACAGGGCGCCTCGACCATCGTGATATCGGCGGCGATCGAGGCGGAGATCGCCCAGCTCGACGGGGCCGAGGCGGCCGAGTTCCTCGACACGCTCGGGCTCGAGGAACCCGGCCTCGACCGGCTGATCCGCGCCGGTTACGAGTTGCTCGACCTGATCACCTTCTTCACCGCCGGGCCCAAGGAAAGCCGCGCCTGGACGGTGAAGAAGGGCGCCAGGGCCCCGCAGGCGGCCGGCGAGATCCACACCGATTTCGAAAAGGGCTTCATCCGCGCCCAGACCATCGCGTTCGACGATTATGTCGGGCTCGGCGGCGAGACGGCGGCCAAGGAAGCCGGCAAGGCCCGTGACGAGGGCAAGGAGTATGTCGTCCGCGACGGCGACGTGATGCTGTTCAAGTTCAATGTTTGAGCGCGCCATCACGGCACCGTGACTGGCCGGCGCGGCAGCAGCCGCTACGCTTTTCCGGCCATGATGACCCAGACCCATTTTCTGGTCGCGGCCGCGCTCCTTTGCCGGCCCGAGCGCCCCGCCCGCCAGAACGCGGCGGTGCTGGCCGGCGCGTTCGCGCCCGACGCGGCCATCTACGCGCTGTTCGTCTGGTCGAAGATCGCCGGCATTCCCGAACGGCTTCTGTGGGACGAGGTCTATTTCGCCGAGCCGATGACGACCTTCACGGCGATCGGCAATTCGGCGCCGCTCTACGCGCTGGTCGCCATCTTCGGCATCGCGCTCGTCCGGCCGGCCTCGGTCGAACTGGCCGGCCCGCACGGGGCGACGCCCGCCGGCTTCGGCCGGTTCCTGGCGCCCGGCCACACCAATGTCGCGCTCTTGTTCGCGCTCGCCGCGCTGACCCATCTGGCCGGCGACCTGCCGGTGCATGTCGGCGACGCGCACCCGCATTTCTGGCCGCTGACCGACTGGCGCTTCGTCTCGCCGGTCAGCTACTGGGACCCGCGCCATTTCGGCACGCAGTTCTCGCTGCTCGAGGCGGCGCTCGGCGTGCTGCTGTCCATCATCGTCTTCCGCCGCTTCCGCGCGCTTTGGGTGCGGGCGCTGACCGCGCTGCTGCTGGTCGCCTATGTGGCGGTGCCGGCCTATTTCATCGTCGTGCTCGGCGGCGCGTGAGGTCAGGTGGCCTTGTTGCCGCGCGTGTCGATGCCCAGGAGCGAATAGAGCGCGCAGCGCGACATCAGCCCGGTCGCGAGCAGCACCACGCCGACCAGCGCGACGAGCCAGCCCCAGGCGCCCATTTCGATCACGAAGAACAGCGCCAGAAGGACGATACCGGTGACGATGCGGATCATTCGGTCGGTGCTGCCGACATTGACGTTGAACATGGTCCATCTCCCATGGTTGCGAAGGATGGCCTATATTGACGAACGTGAATGGACGCGCCTTGCGGCAGATCAAACCGCCGAGGAATTGCGCGGCCCGATGCGCACGATGCCCGACGAGATCGCCAGCCCGGCAAGGATCAGCGCCCCGCCCGCGAAGATCGGCCAGCCGGGCCGTTCGCCCAGGAACACGATGCTCGCCACCACCGAAACCGCCGGCATCAGCATGATGAACGGCGTCACCTGGCTGACCGGGTTGCGCCGCATCAGGTCGAACCAGATGACGTAGGCAAGCGCGAAGGCAACCAGCGCGATGAAGGCAAGGCCCGCCCAGGCGGCCGGCGATGCGGTGGTCAGCGCGGTCCACTGACCGGTTTCGAAGATGAGCGTGAACACCACCAGTTGCGCCGCCCCGTGCAGCGCGACGCGCTTCAGAAGCACCGCGCCGTCGTCGCGGCCGAGCTTTGCGATCAGCACCTGGCCGAGCCCCCAGACCGCGCCGCCGACGATCATCAGCGCCACGTAGAACGGCGCCGGACGCTCGGCCGGCAACCCGGCGATGATGACGACGCCGACCAGCGCGACGACAAAGGCGCCGAGCTTGGCCGGCGCGAACGGTTCGGTGCGCAGCGCCCACGCCCACAGCACCGAAAGCGGGACCTGGAACTGGGCGATGATCACGCCCGTCGACGCCTCAAGACCCGACAGGGCCGAGAAGATCAGCGCCGCCTGCCCGGAGACCGCAAACAGCGCAATCAGCGCACCGGACAGGTGCGAGGTCACCGGCCGCCGCCGCTCGAAGGCGATCAGCGCCAGCGCCGTGACCGCGAAGCTGATCGCCATGATCAGGATCGGCGGGAACTGCTCCATCGTCGGCTTGAGCACGGTGAAGCCCAGCCCCCACATGGAGACCACGAAGGCGGCGAGCGCGATGTCGCGCGGTCCCATGGCGGCTCAGTCGCCCTCGAACTCGATCAGCGTGCGCACCGGCACGCCGAGCGCCTCGATCTTCCGGCGGCCGCCGAGATCGGGCAGGTCGATGACGAAGCAGGACGCGACCACCTCGGCGCCCATCTGCTGCAGGAGCTTGACCGCGCCCTCGGCCGTGCCGCCGGTGGCGATCAGATCGTCGACGAGGATCACCTTCTCGCCGGCCTTCACCGCGTCCTTGTGCATCTCCATCTCGTCGACGCCATATTCGAGACTGTAGGCGATGCGAACGGTCTCGTGCGGCAGCTTGCCCTTCTTGCGGATCGGCACGAAGCCGGCCGAAAGCTGGTGCGACATCGCTCCGCCCAGGATGAAGCCGCGCGCCTCGACGCCGGCGATCTTGTCGATCTTGGTGCCCGCATAGGGGTGGACGAGTTCGTCGATCGCCCGACGGAACGCCGAGGCGTTGCCGAGCAGCGTGGTGATGTCGCGGAAGACGATTCCGGGCTTGGGATAGTCCGGTATCGAGCGGATGGCCGCTTCAAGCGTTTCGGTCAGCGTCATCGGCATCGCCCCCGGCAGAACACAAACGCGCCCTTGATAGACAGGCGCCGGGCAAACGGCAAAGGAAAAGGGCGTGCGTTGACGCCACCCCCGCCCCACCCTACTCTCGCCGCGTTCTGGAGGCGATTGCGATGATGATCGAAATTCGCGACGACGTGATCTGGTTCAATCAGCTTGAGAGCGAACCTGCGCTCCTGCGTCGACTTTCGGCGCTCGAGGAGGACGAACAGATCACGCTCAGGGTCGATGACATCGAAGGGCGTTGGGCTCGCATGAAGACCGGCAAGGATGGTCGACCCACGCACGGCATCAAGCCGGTCGGAGCCATGGCGATCGTCTGGAGGAGGCTGCAGGCGCGGCGCGGCGAGGCCGTGCGCATCGAATGGCCGGACGCGGCGGGCGACGGCTATCTGGAGATGCTCGACGAAACGCTGGACGAATGGCGGTCGGCCGAGGACGAAGCGGCGTTCGGTGACCTTCGACCGCTTTGACGTCGCGCTTACGCGGTTCCCGTTCACGGAAAAGCGCGGGCAGAAGGTCCGCCCCGTCGCCGTCCTGAGCGACCGGACCTTTCACGAAGCGCACAATCATCTGATCGGCGCGATGATCACCACGGCCGCCAACACGCGGTGGCCCAGCGACGTTGCCATCGTCAGCTACCGCGAAGCTGGACTGCGGACGCCGTGCGTCGTCCGGCTCAAGCTTTTCACGCTGCAACTCGATCTCGTCCACGGCCGCCTGGGTTCTCTGGCCGACCCCGATCGCCAACCGATCCGTCGCGCGGTCGAGCGCGCCATCTGTCCGAAATGAAGAAGGGCGCCCGCTCGGGACGCCCTTCGTGATCGTCGGATCGACAAATCGGGTCAGTGCTCGACGCGCGACCAGACCTGCTTCTTGGACAAATACAGGAGCGCGGCGAAGATCAGCAGGAACACCATCACGCGGAAGCCGAGCTGCTTGCGCTCCTCGAGATGCGGTTCGGCCGTCCACATCAGGAACGCCGAAACGTCCTTGGCCATGTTGGAGACCGTCGCCTCGGTGCCGTCGTCGAATTCGTGCATGTCAGGGAACAGCGGCGGCGCCATCGCCAGCGCCACGCCGCTGGCGAAATAGGGGTTGTACCACAGGCCCTCGGGCACGTTGACGTCCTCGGGCACCTCGTCCTTGTAGCCGGTCAGCAGCGAATAGATGTAGTCCGGCCCGTTCTCGGTATACATGCGGAACGGGTCGAGCACGAAGGCGGGGAAGCCGCGGATGGGCGCCCTCGCCTTGGCGATCAGCGAAAGGTCCGGCGGATAGGCACCGGCATTGGCCGCCCGCGCCGCTTCCTCGTTCGGGAACGGCGATGGGAAGGCGTCGGCGGCGGTGGCCGGCCGGAAGAACATGTCGCCGAACTCGTCCGGACCGTCCTCGACCTCGTACTGCGAGGCGAGCGCCTCGATCTGCTCGGGCGAGTAGCCAAGGTCCGCCAGGTTGCGGAAGTTCACCCGGCTGAGCGCGTGGCATGCCGAGCAGTTCTCGGTGTAGATCTTCAGACCGCGCTGAAGCTGGGCCTGATCGAACGTGCCGAACGGGCCGGCGAAGGTCCAGCTCTGCTCGCGCGGCTTGTTCTTGGGATATTCGGCCGCGAACGCGCCTCCTGCCATGACGGTCATGGCGACGGCGGCGACAGCGAGCCTTGCAATCATCTGTTTCATTGCCTTGTCCTTGTCCCTTGCTGCCGGCCGTCAGGCCCTGTCGTCCGGGGCCGCGGTGGCCGCGCCGACCTGCGGCGCGCCCGAACCCTTGGACGAGCGGTCCAGAACCGCCTCGGTGATCGAATTGGGCGTGCGCCTTGGCTTCTCGATCAGCCCCAGAAGCGGCATGACGATCAGGAAGAAGGCGAAGTAGAACGCCGTACCGAACTGGGCGAGCGCGACATAGACCCCTTCGGCGGGCTGCGAACCGAGCCAGCCAAGGAAGATCGCGTTGATCACGAACAGCCAGAAGAACAGCTTGTACCAGGGCCGGTAGACCGCCGAGCGCACCTTGGACGTATCCAGCCAAGGCACGACGAACAGGATCGCCACGGCGCCGAACATCGCGATCACGCCGCCGAGCTTGGAGGTGATCGGACCGATGTCGAAGGTGATGGCGCGCAGGATCGCGTAGAACGGCAGGAAGTACCATTCGGGCACGATGTGCGCGGGCGTCACCATCGGGTCGGCCGGGATGTAGTTGTCCGCGTGGCCCAGGAAGTTGGGCATGTAGAAGACGAAGTAGGCATAGAGCGCCAGGAACACGACCAGCGCGAACGCATCCTTGATCGTCGCATAGGGCGTGAACGGGACGGTGTCGGTCTTCGACTTCACCTCGATGCCGGTCGGATTGGTCTGGCCGGTCACGTGCAGCGCCCAAACGTGCAGGATGACGACACCGGCGATCATGAACGGCAGCAGGTAGTGCAGCGAGAAGAACCGGTTCAGCGTCGGATCGCCGACCGCGTATCCACCCAGCAGAAGCTGCTGGATCGGCTCGCCGACCACCGGGAAGGCGGTGAAGAAGCCGGTGATCACCGTGGCGCCCCAGAAGGACATCTGGCCCCAGGGCAGCACGTAGCCCATGAAGGCGGTCGCCATCATCAAGAGATAGATGATGCAGCCCAGGATCCACAGGAGCTCGCGCGGCGCCTTGTAGGAGCCGTAGTAGAGCCCGCGGAAGATGTGCAGATACACCGCCAGGAAGAAGAAGTGCGCGCCGTTCTGGTGCATGTAGCGCAGCAGCCAGCCCGAATTGACGTCGCGCATGATGTGCTCGACGCTGTCGAACGCCTCGTCGGCGCTCGGCACATAGTGCATGGCGAGCACCACGCCGGTAAGGATCTGGATGACCAGGAAGATCGAGAGGATGCCGCCGAACGTGTAGGCGTAGTTGAGGTTGCGCGGCACCGGGTAGGCGACGAAACTGTCGTACATGAGTCGCGGCAGCGGCATGCGCGCGTCGACCCATTTGCCGACGCCGGTCGTCGGTGTGTAAGTGCCGTGATGTTCAAGCTTGCTCATCGAATGAACTCCTAGGCCTGGTCGGTTCCGACCACCAGCGTGGTGGCGTCGGCGAACACATAGGGCGGCAGCGGCAGGTTGATCGGCGCGGGGCCGCGCAGGATGCGGCCGGTCATGTCGAACACCGAGCCGTGGCACGGGCAGAACCAGCCTTCCGGCGCGTTGTCGACCGTGTTGGGCACGCAGCCCAGATGGGTGCAGGTGGCCGAGACGATCACCCATTCGGGGTTGGCCGACTCTTCGGCGGCCGCGATGCGCCCGTCGACCGGCGCATAGTCCTTCATGTCGCCCTCGGTCAGTTCGGACGCGGAGGCGATCTCTTCCTCGGTCAGGTGCCGCACGAAGTAGGGGTTCGAACGCCACGTCACGATGATCGTGCCGCCCGGCTCGATCGCGCTCAGATCGACATCGATCGGCAGGCCGGCCGCGCGCACGTCCGCATCGGGGCGCATCTGGTCGATGAACGGCCACAGCGCCGCGGCGGCGCCGACCGCGCCGACCATGCCCGTCGCAACATAGATGAAGTCACGGCGGGTCGGCATTTCGCCGTCCTGCCCCTGGCCCGTTTCGTTGTGGGTCGCGTCTGTCACGAGACGTCCTTTCCTGGCCAATAAATTCGGTGTCTAAAAGTCAGGATTTGCGCGCTTTTCCGCCGCAATTCGGCGAGGTAACTATTCCGGCCTGCCCCGCTTGTCCACCCTAGACGATCGCAGGACGACACTGTGTCGCAAATGGCCGCCCGCGCCTATTCGGCCGCTTCGGCGAAACTGAGGAAACCGCCCGACTGCCGCGTCCACATGCGCGCATAGAGCCCGTCCTCGTCGCGCAGCAGTTCGTCGTGCCGCCCCATCTGCACGATCCGGCCGTTCTCGACGACCACCAGCCGGTCCATCGCGGCGATGGTCGACAGCCGGTGCGCGATGGCGACGACGGTCTTGCCTTCCATCAGTTCGGCCAGATTGTCCTGGATCGCCGCCTCGATCTCCGAATCGAGCGCCGATGTCGCCTCGTCGAGGATCAGGATCGGCGCATCCTTGAGCATGACGCGGGCGATGGCGACCCTCTGGCGCTGGCCGCCCGACAGCTTGATGCCGCGCTCGCCGACATGGGCGTCATAGCCGCGCCGGCCGCGCGGGTCGCGCGCGTCCAGAATGAACTCGTGCGCCTTGGCCTTCCTGGCGGCCGCCTCGATCTCCTCTCCGCTGACGCCGTGCCGGCCATAGGCGATGTTGTCGCGCAGCGAGCGGTGCAGCAGCGACGGCTCCTGGCTGACCACGCCGAACTGGCGCCTCAGCGAGACCTGGGTGACGTCGGCGATGTCGGTGCCGTCGATCGTGATGCGGCCCGCCTCCGGTTCGAACAGGCGCAGCATCAGCGACACGATGGTCGACTTGCCGGCGCCGGACGGGCCGACCAGCCCGACCTTCTCGCCGGGGGCGATGTCGAGATCGAGCCCCTCGAACAGGCGCGTATCGTCCTTGCCATAGTTGAAGCGAACATTCTCGAAGCGGATGTGGCCGGTCGTGCGCGCCAGTTCGACCGCATCGGCGCGGTCGCGGATCTTCGGCTCCACCGAGATCGTCTCCACCGCGTCCTGAACCGTCGAGAAGGCGCGGATCAGCCCGTTGATGTTGAACATCATCCAGCCCGACATCTGGTTGAGCCGGAAAACGAGGCCCATCGTCGCCGCGATCGCACCCGTCGAGATGGTCCCGGCCATCCAGCCCTGCACGGCGAGCACGCCGACCGCGCTCATCATCATCCCGTTGAGAACGGCGACGGCCGTGCGCACCAGCGTGATCATGCGCGTCAGATGGGTGACGGCCCCCATATAGTTGCCGAGCGCTCCCTTGACGTCGCCATGCTCCTTGCGGCCGGTGTCGAACAGCTTGACCGTCAGGATGTTGGTGAAGATGTCGACCAGCCGCCCGTTCAGCACCGAGCGCTCGTTGGCGTTGTTCTTGCCGGCCGCCCTGAGGCGCGGCAGCAGATAGCGAACGATCGCCGCGTAGCCGGCGCCCCAGACCGCGACCACCACCGCCATGCGCCAGTCGAGTGCCGCCAGCACCGCGAAGGTGAGAACGATGAAGGTCAGGAACGACCAAAGCGATTGCAGCGACGTCAGGATGAAATCGCCGACCGATTCGCCCGCCTGCAGGATCTTGGTGGCGATGCGGCCGGCGAAATCGTCCTGGAAGAAGGCGTAGGGCTGTTCGATCACCCGTCGGAACGACTGCCAGCGCACCATGGTGTAAAAGCGCGGCACGATCACCTGCTGCTCGATGATCGCCGCCGCAACCATCACCGCCGCCCTGACGACGAGCAGGAGGAGCAGGAAACCCAGAAGCGCCGGCCAGTGGTCGCGCAACAGCGTTTCGGGTGTCGAATTGTCGAGAATGTCGATCAGCCAGCCGACACTCCAATAGAGCGCCGCATCGACCGCGCCGACCAGCCCGCCGACGAACAGCAGGATGACGAACGGCCATTTCGCCTGCCGGGCGAAATAGGCGATGAACTGCCAGGTGTTCTTCGGCAGCACCGCGCGGTCGGTGTCCTCGAACGGATCGACGAACCGCTCGACCCGGTTCCAGACCGGATGGTCGGTGTCGCGATAGGCCGGATCGGGATCCTGGTAGGTGTTGCCGTAGCGGGCCATCTATCTGCCTCCTTCCGCCTCGACCTGACCGATGTGTCGATCGGCGGATCGTTCGGCCTTGAAGTTCGGACTTAAATGTCCGAGAATATGCCGCCGGACGGAGCTGTGATGACACGGACGCAATTCATCCGCAGGCTTCGCAGGATCGCCCGCAAGAACGGGCTCGAGTTCGAATTGGATACCAGTCGCGGTGCGGGGTCGCACTACATTGTCCGTGTGGGCGACAAGAGAACGACGGTGCAAAGCGATCTCAATCCGAGACGCATCGAGCGCATCATGAAGCAGCTGGGCCTTCAATGAGGCCCGAAGACGGCCGCTCGGAAACCGGTTCAGGAAAGGAAACCAGCAGTGCAACTTCTCTATCCAGCGACGATCGACACGGAAGAGGGCGAGTTTGTCGTCACCTGCGACGACGTCCCGGGCGTTCTGGCGTTCGGAGACACCGAGGCGGCCGCGCTCGCCGAAGCCCGAGAGGCGCTGGGGGCGATGTTGCTGCACATGGTCGCCAACGGCGAGCCGATCCCGACGCCGTCGGCACACGGCGCGGGACCGCGCGTCGCTCCCCATGCCCGTGACGCGGTCAAGCTCGCTCTGATCGCCGCGGTCGCCGATGCGGGCATATCGAAATCCGAACTCGCCGCGCGGCTGGGGCGCGACGAGGCGATCGCACGGCGTCTTCTCGATCCGCGGCACGCGTCCCGGCTGGAACTGATGGAGCAGGCATTGGCCGCCCTGGGCCAGGAACTGCTCATCAGCTCCCGCGCCGCGTAGCGCCGTGTCTGTCGACGACGTCACTCCGCCGCCTCCGCATTGGCGTCGACACCGATGAACCCGCCCGACTGGCGCGCCCAGAGCTGGCCGTAGAGCCCGCCGGCGGCGGCCAGTTCCTCGTGCGTGCCCTCCTCGATGATGGTGCCCTTGTCCATCACCACGAGCCGGTCGAGATTGGCGATCGTCGACAGCCGGTGCGCGATGGCGATCACGGTCTTGCCTTCCATCAGCGCGTTCAGATTGTCCTGGATGGCCGCCTCGACCTCGGAATCGAGCGCCGAGGTCGCCTCGTCCAGTACCAGGATCGGCGCGTTCTTCAGGAACACGCGCGCGACCGCGATGCGCTGGCGCTGGCCGCCCGACAGCTTGACTCCCCGCTCGCCGACATGGGCGTCGTAGCCGGTGCGCCCCTGCGGATCGACCAGACCGAGGATGTAGTCGTGCGCGTTCGCCCTTTTTGCGGCCTCGATCACCTGCTCGTCGGTGGCGTCCGGATAGCCGTATGCGATGTTGTCGCGCACCGACCGGTGCAGGAGCGAGGTATCCTGGGTGACCACGCCGATCTGCCCGCGCAGCGAATCCTGCGTGACGGCGGCGATATCCTGCCCGTCGATGCGGATCTGACCGCCTTCCAGATCGTAGAGCCTGAGGAGCACGTTCATCAGGGTTGATTTACCCGCGCCCGAGCGTCCGACAAGACCCACCTTCTCGCCCGGCTTGACGGTCAGCGACAGATTCTCGATCACGCCGCCCTGCTTGCCGTAGTGGAAACGGATGCCGTCGAACTCGATCTCGCCGCGTACGACGACCAGTGTCCTGGCGTCGTCGCGGTCGCTCACCGCCTGCGGCCGGGCGATGGTGTTCATCCCGTCCTCTGCCATGCCGATGTTCTCGAACAGGCCGGCCAGCTCCCACATCACCCAGTAGGACATGCCCTCAAGGCGCAGCACAAGGCCGACCGCGACGGCGACCGCACCGACGGTCGCGGTGCCGGTGGTCCAGCCCAGGATGCCGATCGCGGCGACCGAGGCCAGAAGCAGGGCGTTGGCGATATCCAGGCTCACATTGAGCGTGGTCACCAGCCGCATCTGCGGATGCACCGTGCCCAGGAAGTCGTCCATCGCCTCGCGCGCATAACCCTCCTCGCGGCCGGCATGGGCGAACAGCTTGACGGTCATGATGTTGGTGTAGCTGTCGACGACGCGCCCGGTCATGGTCGAGCGCGCATCCGACTGCAGTTCGGAAATCACGCGCATCTTCGGCAGGAAGTGCCACATCAGCACGACATAGGCGGCCAGCCACAGAAGGAACGGCACCATGAGCCAGGCCTGCATCGTCGCCACCAGCACCAGCGCGCCGCCGAAATAGACGCCCACATAGATGAAGATATCGACGATCTTGGTGACCGATTCGCGCACGCCGAGCGCCGCCTGCATCACCTTGGTGGCGACGCGGCCGGCGAACTCGTCCTGATAGAAGCCGAACGACTGGCCGAGCATGTAGCGATGCGCCTTCCAGCGGATGATCATCGGGAAATTGCCGAAGATCGCCTGGTGCATGATCAGCGAGTGGAACAGGCCGGTCAGCGGCAGGCCCACAAGGATGAGAAAGCCCATCCAGAACAGCGACCAGCCCTCCTCGGCCAGGAACGTGCTCGGATCGGCGTCGGCCAGCCAGTCGACGATGTTGCCCAGGAAGCTGAAGATGACGACCTGCAGGATGCTGATGGTCGCCGTCAGCAGCGAGGTGATCGCCAGCCAGGGCCAGATGTCCCTGGTGTAGTGCCAGCAGAACGCCAGAAGGCGCCGGGGCGCCTGCGCCGGTCGTCCGGGCGGGAAGGGATTGATGCGGGTTTCGAACCAGGCAAACATGACGGGCCTCAATGAAAACAGATCTGGTGCGGCGTGACGTCGGAGCCGGCCGGCCCGGCCGGAGCATCGACGAACGAACCGCAAGCGGCGGCGGGCGGCTTCACCGCCAGCCGGTCGGGCGCCATCTCGGCGCGCAGCGAAAGGACCACGGCGACGACCAGCGCGACCGGCAGGATGGCGACGGCGATCGACGCCTTGACGATCGGCGGCAGCCCGTCGGGCTGCGCCAGCGGATGGCGGTGTTCCGGGCGCTCGGCCCGATCGGGAAGATGAATGGACATGACCTTGTTCCGTTTGGAAGAACCAAACCGGCGGTCACGACATCTTGATTTCGGGCTGGGTCGGAACCGCTGGTGCTAGTGGGCGGAAAGCCTGCGCATGCGGGGCAGGCCGGTCCGCGGCGCGAACGGGATGTTCGAGCAGACAGTCATCATGATATCCATGCCCGCCTCCTGTTCGTGAGCACCAAGGTTGGCAGGTCCTTAGCCCAGGGCCCGGCAAAAGGCAATCGATCGTTTCATGACAATGACCCCTTGCTGACATGACGTCGTCACCAGCACCGCAGCATCCGACCTTCCACGTCGCGCTCTACCAGCCCGACATCGCCGGCAACACCGGCTCGATCCTGCGCACGGCGGCGTGCCTGGGATTTGTCGTCCACCTGATCGGGCCGGCCGGTTTTGACGCCTCCGACCGCGCGCTCAGGCGCGCCGGCATGGACTATCTGGCGATGGCCGCGCTGACCCGCCACGATGACTGGGCCGCGTTCGAGGCCTGGCGCCGGGATCAGGACCTGCGGCTCGCCCTGCTGACGACAAAAGGCGCAACGCCTCACACGGACCATGCCTTCGCGCCCGGCGAGGTGCTGCTGTTCGGCTCCGAGTCGGCCGGCGTTCCCGGCCATGTGCACGAAACGGCGGACGCCCGGTTGACCATTCCCATGATGCCGGGCGCCCGCTCGCTCAATCTGGCCGTTTCGGTCGGCATCGTCGCGGCCGAGGCGCTGCGGCAGCACCGGGCGCGGTGACGGTGCTCAGGCCCTGATTCGGGCCGGCGCCCGCATGTCGCGGTGCGCAATGCCCGCATCCATGAATTCGTCCGAACAGGCGACGAAGCCGAGCTTTTCGTAGAACGCCATGGCGTGCACCTGGCTTGACAGGAAGAAATGCCGGCCGGACGCCGCCGCCGCTTCGGCCAGATCGTCCATGATGAATTCCATCAGCGCCGCGCCGACGCCGGTGCCGCGCCGCTCGGACAACACCGCCATGCGCTGGATCTTGTAGCGGCCCTCGAGCGGCATGACCCTCGCCGTGCCGACCGGTGTCTGCCCGTCAACGGCCAGATAGTGGATGCAGCGGTCATCCAGCCCGTCACGCTCCAGATCCTCGTCGACGCATTGCTCGCGCACGAACACCTGGTGGCGAATCGCCAGGCATGCGGCCATGTCCGTTTCGCCCTGCGTTCGGCGCAGCGTCAGCATGGGTTGGCTCGTCATGGCATCAGTCGGCGGTCGGCAGGCGGCGCATGGTGAATTCGATGACATCCCCGTCCAGCACACGCCAGCTTTCGACCTGCGTCCAGTAGGCGGCCTTGGGATACTGGTCGAACCATTCGCGCGCCTTGCGCCGCGCTTCGGCCCGGTTCAGGCGGTAGGTCTCCCGCACGAATCCCGACGGGCCGCCGGCGCGGCTGGCATCGAGATGGCGGCCAACGAGTGCACGCGGCGGTTTGGGCGGGGCCATCGCATACCTCCGGAGACGGACAATAGCATAACGGCCGGGCACGCCAAGTACCCGCCGCGCCCGACAGGGCGGGCGTCGCACGCCGCCTGCGCCTTGGCAAGCCGACGGTCGCGCGATAGGCGTTGCACGGAACGACGGTGCGGGGACGAAGCGGAGATCGACATGGTGGAACGGCCTGAACTGCCCAAGGGCTTGCCGGCGGACATCGAGGACAGGAAGGCGCGGGCGAGAGGCTGGTTCGAGGACTTGCGCGACCGGATCTGCGCGGCGTTCGAAAAGCTCGAGGACGACCTGACCGGTCCGTTCAGCGAATATGCGCCCGGCCGCTTCGAGCGCACGCCGTGGGAGCGCGACGGGGGCAAGGGCGGCGGCGGTGTCATGTCGATGATGTATGGCCGCGTCTTCGAGAAGGTCGGCGTGCACACATCGACCGTCCATGGCGAATTCTCCGAGGAATTTCGCAAGCAGATGCCGGGCGCCGTCGACGATCCGCGCTTCTGGGCCTCGGGCATCTCGCTGATCGCCCACCCGCAGAACCCGAACGTGCCGGCCGTGCACATGAACACCCGGTTCGTCGTGACCAGTTCCTGGTGGTTCGGCGGCGGCGCCGACCTCACCCCGGTGCTCGACGCGCGACGCACCCAGGACGACCCGGACACGGTCGCCTTCCACAAATCGTTCGAACTGGCCTGCTCCAAGCACGCCGTCGCCGACTATCCGAAGCTCAAGGCCTGGTGCGACGAGTATTTCCACCTGCACCACCGCAACGAGCCGCGCGGCATCGGCGGCATCTTCTATGACTGGCAGCATTCGGCCGACGAGGCGGGCGGCTGGGACGCCGATTTCGCCTTCACCCAGGATGTCGGCCGCACGTTCCTGGTCGTCTATCCGCATCTTGTGCGCCGCAACTTCGACGCCAACTGGACCGACGCCCAGCGCGAGGAGCAGCTCGTCCGGCGCGGCCGCTATGTCGAATTCAACCTGCTCTACGACCGCGGCACCATCTTCGGCCTGAAGACCGGCGGCAATGTCGATTCGATCCTGTCCTCGATGCCCCCCGCGGTGAAGTGGCCTTAGGATAGACCCGTGTTCGGAATTGAATCAGTAGATCTAGAAGCAATTGCCGTAGCAGTCCTAGTGATCTTGCCAGGGTTTATTTCAATGAGGGTCTATTCCCTCATCAGACCAGGTGACCAGCCCACTTTGAAGGATACGGTCTTCGAAGCCCTTGCGTACGGCCTCATTAATCTTGGCGTCATGTTTTGGGCTGTCGTTTGGTTCTTTGCGTCGACCAGCATAATCCTTCAAAGCGCTCTTGCCGCACTCACTCTCGCTATTGCACCAATAGCTTGGCCATTTGTCTTGGATTGGCTCCTTAATCGTCTGGCCGCTTGGGGGCTTCTCGCAAATCGCAACAAGACGGCTTGGGACGAATTTTTCGCGCGTCGCCAAGAATGCTGGCTCATCATCCACTTCGACGACGGCTCCAAGATCGGCGGCCGTTTCTCCGAGAATTCTTACGCCACCATTTATCCAAACCCAGGCCACCTATTCATAGAGGAGCTTTGGCAAATTGACCCTGATAGTGGCGAATTCTTTGGCGACGCACCCATCTCCGCTGGAATAATTCTCAAGCCGGGTGATTATCGATTCGTTGAAATCAAGTCGATTGTGACCTAGAATTTAAGTCAAGGAGCGTCTCAGAATGTCAGATGAATCATTGAAGCAATGGACGGCCCGGGAGGCGCGCTCTGGGCGTTTCATCGTGCGCGACGGCGTGCGTCCTGTAGCAAGCGGGAAACCTGTGACACCACCCAAAGGTGGTTCGGCTGTTGCTGCCAGCCAAAAACCGAAGCGGCCGCTGACAGCGAAGGCCAAGTAGCGTAATCGACCAGCCCGTTCCGCCCTCGCTGGACGATCTGCTGGCGCGGTTCCCGCATGAGGGACGGATCGAATGGATCGGCATCAGGCCGGCGCGGCGCGCGCCTCTCCGGGTGCTCGATGCGGCCGAGATCACGGAAGCCGGCATCGACGGCGATCATCGCGGCCGGCCCGGCAAGCGCGCCGTCACGCTGATCCAGGCCGAGCACCTTCCCGCGATCGCCGCGATGCTGCGCAGGGAACGGATCGATCCGGCGCTCCTGCGCCGCAACATCGTCGTCTCCGGCATCAATCTGATGGCGCTTCGCAAGCGGGCCTTCTCGATCGGCACCGCCCTTCTCTGCGGCACCGGACCATGCGCGCCCTGCTCGCGCATGGAGGAGGCGCTCGGGCCGGGCGGCTATAACGCGGTGCGCGGCCATGGCGGCATCACCGCGGAAGTGATCGCACCGGGCAGGATTGCCGTTCACGACCAGATAGTTGCCCAAAATTCAGGCAACTCCGATTGACCTGAATCAGGTGCGGAACCCCTTACTGCTGTCACACTTGTGGTGTTGTAGGCACATGCTCGCACCAAGGAGGAGACGATGAAGGAATTCAAGTGCGGACAGCTTGTCCCCGGTTGCGACTGGGAGACCCATGCCGAAGACGAGGCGGAAGTGGTGCGCCGCGCCAGCGACCACCTGCGCTCGGCCCATGGCGAGACCCACATTCGCGGCAACATGGTCGAAGAGATCAAGAAGCGCGTGCACGAGCGCGCCGCCTGACCGGCAGCTCACCGGGTCTCGCGCGCCATCTCGAGCAAGGCGTGGCGATCGAGCGCGAACCCGCTTTCGATCCAGGCCCGTTCGAGCCTGCTCAGCGTCTCGCCCATCGCCGGACCGGCCTTCATGCCGAGCCCGGCAAGATCCCGCCCGGCGACGGGGAACCGCGGCGCCGTCCAGGCCTCGGCGTGCGCGAGAAGAGCCATCAGGTCCGGCGTCTCGGTGTGGTGCGCCCCGCGCCGCGCGATATCGAGCCGCAGGCGATCGGTGACGGCCTGCCGGCTTGAACGGTAGATGCGTTGTTCGAGCATCTTGTTGCCGAGATCGGCGACGACGTCCGCCTCGCGGGCGGCCGCGACCAGCCGGTCGCGGACCGCGTTCGGCAGTTTCCAGCGTTGTGCCAGTCCCTGAACGGCTTCCTCGCGCAGCGGCACCAGCGTCATCAGGCGCAGCACGGCGTCGGGCGCCCAGTCGAACGCCCGCTCGACCTCCATCAACCCGTGAATGCCGTCGATCCCCCATTTCTCGCTTTCGGGCAGCAGCAGCGTCAGCACGCCTGTCTGGCGCATCCACAACAGCGCCCGCGAGGGATCGGTCGCCGCCAGCAGCTTGCGCATCTCGGCCCAGATGCGCTCGGCGGAAAGCCCCGCCATGCCCTCCTTCAGCCGGGCGCAGGCCTTCAGCCCGTCGGCGTCCGGCCGGCCATGGCCGTACCACGCAAAGAACCGGAAGAAACGCAGGATGCGCAGATAGTCCTCGCGAATGCGCTGTTCGGGATCGCCGATGAAGCGCACGCGCCGCGCCTCGATGTCCGCGCGCCCGCCGATCAGGTCGACCAGAGTGCCATCCGCCTCGGCGTAGAGCGCGTTGATGGTGAAGTCGCGCCGTTGGGCGTCGTGCTGCCAGCTTCGGCCGAATTCCACCCTGGCGCGGCGGCCGTCCGTCTCCACGTCCTCGCGCAGCGTGGTGATCTCGTAACCGGTGTGATTGGCGACGGCGGTCACCGTGCCGTGCTCCATGCCCGTATCGACCGCCTTGATGCCGGCCGCCTCGAGCCGCCGCACCGTCTCGCCCGGCACGCAGGTGGTGGCGATGTCGATGTCGGTGACCGGATGGCCGATCAGCGTGTTGCGGATCGCCCCGCCGACGATGCGCGCACGCTCGCCATCGCCCGTAAGAACGCCCAGAATGCGCTGCAGGTCGGCGTCGGCCAGCCAGTCCGCCTCGAGCTTCGCGTTGGTCATCCGTAGAGCCTTTCGGAGACGGTCCGGATGATCCCCGCCGTCACGCCCCAGATGCGCTGGTCCCCCCACGGCATCTCGATGAAGTAACGACGCTTGCCGCGCCATTCGACGCTGCCGCGGCGGTGATTGGCCCGGTCCATAAGGTAGGCGAGCGGCACCTCGAAGATCGTCTCGACCTCACCCGGATTGGGCCGCATCGGCGGGTCGCCCTCGATCACCGCCAGCACCGGATGGATGCGGTAGCCGGACCCGGACAGGTAGACCGGCAGCTGGCCGACCGGCCGCAGCGCATCGCGCGGCACGGCGGTCTCCTCCTCGCATTCGCGCAGCGCGGCGGCGACCGGCGACACGTCGTCCGGATCGATCCGGCCGCCGGGCAGCGCCACCTGGCCCGAATGGGTGCGCATCCGCTCATTGCGCTTGGTCAGCACTATCCGCGCCTCGCCGGCCCGCTCAATCACGCCGACCAGCACCGCGGCGTCCTTGACCGCATGCGCCCGGATCAGGTCCTCGAGCCCGGTGTTGAAGCGGAAATCGCCGTCGGCCTCGTCCGGGGCGTGGGAGACGCGCCCCGCCCGCGCCGCGAAATCGTCGACATCGTATCGCGCCGTCGCTTCGGCCGGGGTCAAGCCTCGGCCTCCACCAGCGCGCGTTCCAGTTCGGCGCTCGCCATCACCGGGAACGCCTTGCCGTTCGACCGGACCACGAACATCGAGACGCCGTCGATGTCCTCGTGCTCGCCCAGTTCGATCAGGTCGTACATCACGGGCCGGCTGACCAGCGCCTCCAGCCGCCCGCGCACATGCAGATAGGGTTTGACGCCCATCGTCTCGCGTTCGAGTTCGAACCTGAGCGGATGATCCGGGCCGGCCTCGACCACATCGCCGACATGGGTGCGGAAGGTCAGCACCTGCGTGCCGGCGCGGTCGCCCACATGCATCTCCACGGCGAGAAAATGCGCGTCGGCGACGCGGATGCCGATCTTTTCGACCGGTGTCACAAGATAGGTGCGGCCGTCCTCGTCCTTGCGCAGCACGCTGGAGAACAGCTTGACCAGCGCCGGCCGGCCGATCGGCGTGCCCAGATAGAACCAGGTGCCGTCGGCGGCGATCTCCATGTCCAGATCGCCGCAAAAGGGCGGGTTCCACTTGTCCACGGGCGGCAGGCCGCCGCTTTCACCAGCCCGGGCGACCAGCGCTTCGAGCCCCTTCAGATCGGCCGGGGGCGTCGCCTTCGATTTGCCGTTTTCAGCCATTTGCCTCTTGGCAGCCGAGTCGCTGACGTTTGCTGTGGAGTCACGAAATAGTCACCCGCGCCGCTCTTGTCAGCACCCGGCCCTGATTTACCTTGAGTTGAGCCGGCCCCGCGCCACCGGCCCTTTCGGGAGATGACGATGAGCGTCCACGCGACCACCGAGACCACCAGCGAGTCCGAGATCATCGCACAGGCCGAAACGGCCCTGAGCGATATCGCCGACATCAAGTCCGAGATCGGCAACGTGATCTTCGGTCAGGAGGAGGTGATCCAGAACGCCATCGTGTCGATCCTGTCGGGCGGCCACGCCCTGCTCGTCGGCGTGCCCGGTCTGGCCAAGACCAAGCTCGTCGACACGCTCGGCACGGTGCTGGGCCTTGACAGCGGCCGCATCCAGTTCACCCCCGACCTGATGCCCGCCGACATTCTCGGCTCGGAGGTTCTGGAGGAGGACGAGGACGGCAAGCGCCACTTCCGCTTCGTCAAGGGCCCGATCTTCACCCAGCTCCTGATGGCCGACGAGATCAACCGCGCCAGCCCGCGCACCCAGTCGGCGCTGCTGCAGTCGATGCAGGAATATCACGTCACCGTCGCCGGCAAGCATTACGACCTGCCCGCCCCGTTCCACGTGCTGGCGACGCAGAACCCGCTCGAACAGGAAGGCACCTATCCCCTGCCCGAGGCGCAGCTCGACCGGTTCCTGATGCAGATCGACATCAGCTATCCGCAGATCGAGGCCGAACGGCAGATCCTGCTCGACACCACCGGCATGAACGCCGCGGTCGCCAAGCCCGTCATTTCGTCCACCCGCCTGCAGGAGTTGCAGACGCTGGTGCGGCGCATGCCGGTGCCCGAAAGCGTGGTCGAGGCGATCCTCGAACTGGTCCGCGCGGCGCGGCCCGGCACCGGAACCGAGACGACCGACCGTCACGTGGCCTGGGGCCCGGGCCCGCGCGCCAGCCAGTCGCTGATGCTGTGCGCCCGCGCCCGCGCCCTTTATCAGGGCCGCTACGCGCCTTCGGTCGACGACGTCCGGGCGCTTGCCGAGCCGATCCTGCAGCACCGGATGGCGCTCACCTTCGCCGCGCGCGCCGAGGGCATGACCGTGCCGACGGTGATCGCCGGCCTCGTCGGCACGCTGGAGTAATCCGCAGCGAATGGCGACGATCGGACAAAGGATCGAACGCGCCGGCCAGGCCCACACCCTGCAAAGGGCACGCCACCGCGCCTCGCTCGTGCCGGACCTTCTGGTCGATGCGCGCCGGATCGCCAACACGGTCATGGCCGGCTGGCACGGCCGCCGCAAGCGGGGCATCGGCGAGACCTTCTGGCAGTACCGGCCCTACCAGCCCGGCGAGACGCTGGCGCGGATCGACTGGCGCCGTTCGGCCCGCGACGACCACACCTATGTGCGCGACCTCGAATGGGAAGCCGCGCACACGGTCTGGCTGTGGGTCGACCTTTCGCCGTCCATGCTGTTCAAATCGAAGGGGGCCCGCACCTCCAAGGAGGAACGCGCCCTGATCGTCGCCATCGCCATGGCCGACCTTCTGTCGGCGGCGGGCGAGCGGATCGGCTATCCGGGCCTGTTGCGTCCGCGCGCGGCGCGCAACGGCGCCGAACGGCTCGCCACCGCGCTGATGGGCGATCTGGGCCATGAGCACGGCGACTGGCCGCCGCTGTCGATGGTCCGGCGCCATTCCGAGATGCTGATCGTCAGCGACTTTCTGCGTCCGATCGAGGAGTGCGAGGCCTTCCTCAACGATGTCGCCCAGCACGGCCCACGCCCGCACCTGGTCGAAGTCGCCGACCCCGCCGAGGAGGATTTCCCCTATCGCGGCCGGACCGAATTCCTCGATCCGGAGACGGGCGAGCGCGTCACCTCCGGGCGCGCCCAGGACTGGCACGAGGAATATCGGGCGTTGCGCTCGGCCCGCCGCGCCACGCTGCGCCAGCGCACCCACATGCTCGGCGGCAGCTACACGGTCAGCCGCACCGACCAACTCGCTTCGGAGACGCTCGTGCGCCTGCACGGGCTTCTGACCGGCAATCCCGAAGAGGTCGCGACGGTCGACGCGCCGGGAGCCTCGCCATAATGGGCGCGCTCGGCTTCACCTTTCCGCTGGTCCTTTCGGCGCTGGTCCTGCTGCCGGTGATCTGGTGGCTGCTGCGGCTGATCCCGCCGCGCCCGCAGACCGAACTGTTTCCGCCGCTGCGTATCCTGCTGCGTCTGGTCAAGCGCGAGGAGGCGCCGGCCAAGAGCCCCTGGTGGCTGACCGCGCTGCGGCTTGCGCTGACGGCCCTCGTCATTCTGGCGCTTGCCCGGCCCGTGCTGAACCCACAGAGCGAGCTGGCCTCGGGCGACGGCCCGCTCCTGATCATGATCGACAATGACTGGGCGGCCGCGCCCGACTGGGAAGCGCGCATCCGCACCGCCGAGGCGCTGCTGCGCCAGGCCTCCGACCAGAACCGTCCGGTGGCGCTGGCCGCCACGGTCGCCGGCCCCGCCACCTCGGTGCAGCTGGCCGATGCGGCCGCCATCGAGCAGACGCTCGGCGCCCTTCAGCCGATCTCGGGACGGGCAGACCGCGCTCTGGCGCTCGACCGGCTGCTGACCGCCGCAGACACCGCCGAAGACGCGCCCGTGCTGGCGCTGATCGACACGGGCCTTGCCGAAGCGGCCGATGAGGCCATCGCCGGTTCGCTCGCCGGCGCGGAGCTTTCGGGTCTGATCCGCTTTTCCGAGCCCGACCGGCCGCTCGCCGCGATCACCGGCGCCGACAACCGCACCGACGGTTTCGCGCTCGATCTGATCCGCACCGAGAGCGGGCCGGCCGAACCGTCCGTCGCCCTTTATGACAGCCGCGAGCGCCTGCTCGGCCGCGCGCAGGCGACCTTCGAGGACGGCGCCGCGCGGACGACGGTCCTGTTCGATATCCCGTTCGAACTGCGCAACGACATCGCAGCCGCGCGTATCGATGGCCAGACCCATTCCGCCGCCACGCGCCTGCTCGACGAGAACAACCGCCGCCGCCGCGTCGCGCTGCTGACCGGCCTTGCCGGCGAGGAAGCGCAGCCGCTTCTGTCGCCGCTCTACTACATCTCGCGCGCGCTCGACCCGTTCGCCGACCTGATCGAACCGCGCACCGGGGACCTTTCGGTCGACGTGCCCGAGATGATCGACCAGGGCCCGGCGATGATCGTGATGGCCGATATCGGCGTGCTGCCCGCGTCGGCCGAGGCGCGCCTCGACGAGTGGCTGCAGGCGGGCGGAACGCTGGTGCGCTTTGCCGGCCCGCGACTTGCCGCCTCGGCCGCCGACGACCCTTACCTGCCCGTCACCTTGCGCGCCGGCGAACGCGAACTGGGCGGCGCCCTGTCCTGGAGCGAGCCGCAGAGCGTCGCCGCCTTTCCGCCCGACAGCCCGTTCGCCGGCCTCGACGCGCCGCGCGACGTCACCGTCAACCGCCAGCTTCTCGCGCAGCCCGATGCGGACCTTGCCGAACGCACCTGGGCGAGCCTCGAGGACGGCACGCCGCTGGTCACCGGCGCGCGGCGCGGCGACGGCGCGATCGTCCTGTTCCACGTCACCGCCGAAGCGACCTGGTCGAACCTGCCGATCAGCGGCACTTTCGTCGACATGCTGCGCCGGATCACCGATTTCGCCCGCAATACGGCGCCGGGCGCAGACGTGGCGCCGCGCACCGGCGAGGCCGATGCCGCGCTGCCGCCGCTGCGCACCCTGCGCGCGGACGGCACGCTGATCGTTCCGCCGGCCCATGTGCGGCCCTACGATCCGGAAGCGGCCGCCTCCGCCGTCAGCTTCGAGAACCCCGCGGGCCTTTACGGCACCGCCGAGGGGTTCATCGCGCGCAACGTGCTGGCGCGCGAGGAGACGTTCGCGCCGTTCGAACCGGCCGCGCCCGGTCTTTCCATCGCCGAACAGACGCTTGTCGCCGAAGAGCAGACCGACCTTTCGGGCCTTCTGTTCCTGATCGCCTTCCTGCTGCTGATCGCCGACACGCTCGCCGTCCTTTGGATCAACGGCCGCCTGTCGTTCGGCAAGGCGCCAAGGCGTGGCGCGCCGCGGACCGCGGCGACGGCAGCCCTGCTGGCGCTTGTCGCCGGGGGCGCCGCTACGATGACAACGATGCCGGCGGCGTTCGCCCAGGACACCCAACCCGGCGACGAAGCGATCCTCGACGCGCTCGAGACCACCCGCATCGCCTACGTGCTGACCGGCGACGATGGCGTCGACGAGACCAGCCGCGCCGGCCTAGACGGGCTGACCCGCTTCCTTGCCTCGCGCACCGCCTTCGAGCCCGGCACGCCGATGGCGCTCGACATCGAGACCGACGAACTCTCCTTCTATCCGCTGATCTATTTCCCGATCAGCACCGCCGGCGAATTGCCTTCCGAGGCGGCCATCGCGCGGCTCGATTCCTACATGCAGAACGGCGGCACCATCCTGTTCGACACGCGCGACCAGCTGACCGGCTCACTCAGCGCCGGCACCACGCCGGAGACGACGCGGCTGCGCGAGATCCTCGATGGCCTGAACGTGCCGCCACTCGAGCCGGTCCCCACCGACCATGTGCTGACCAAGACGTTCTACATACTGGACGCCTTTCCCGGCCGGTATGCCGGCTCGCCGCTGTGGGTCGAGGCGTCCGATCTGGCCGAGGGCCGCAGCGACCGGCCCGTGCGCACCGGCGACGGCGTTTCGCCGATCATGATCACCGGCAACGACCTCGCCGCCGCCTGGGCGCTCGACGAGGGCGGACGCCCGCTGTTCCCGATCGCCTCGGGCGATCCGCTGCAGCGCATCTATGCCTTCCGGACCGGCGTGAACATCATGATGTACATGCTGACGGGCAACTACAAGGCCGACCAGGTGCACGTGCCGGCCCTGCTCGAACGGCTGGGACAGTAGATGGAAACGAACGCGCTCTCGCTCACCTTCGACCCGTTCCTCGCCTGGTGGCTGATCGCGCTGGCGGGCATCGGCGCGGCCGCGCTCGGTGGCGCGATCATCGTGATGGGCCTGCGCGGCGCCTGGCTTCGCACGCTCGCCGCCGCCTGCCTGGTGCTGGCGCTCGCCAACCCCGTGATCCTCAACGAGGAACGCGCCAGCCTGCCGACCACGGTCGCCATGGTGCTCGACACCAGCCAGAGCCAGCGGCTCGGGGACCGGCTCGACCAGATGGATACGGCCGCCGCCGAACTTGAAGCGACGTTCGAGCGGTTCCCGCAATTCGACCTGCGCATCGTCGAGACCGGCGCTTCGGCGACCGGCGCGAACACCGAAACGCGCATGTTCGAGGCGCTCCGCGCGGCGCTGCGCGACGTGCCGCCCGCCCAGGTCGGCGGCGCGGTGATGATCACCGACGGGCAGATCCACGACCTGCCCGACAGCCTGGCCGAACTGGGCTTCGACGCGCCCGTGCACGGGCTGATCACCGGCTCCGAGGACGAATTCGACCGCAAGATCGAACTGGTCGAGGCGCCGCGCTTCGCCATCGTCGGCAATCCGGTCGAGATGAGCTATCGCGTCACCGACCAGGGCGCGATGCCGGCCGGCACCAACGGCGTGGTCGATGTGGAACTGTTCCTGAACGGCGAACTCCACGCCACCGCCCAGGCCGCGCCCGGCCAGACCTACCCGATCGAGATCGAGCTCGATCGCGGCGGCGCCAACATCGTCGAACTGCGCGTCGCCGAACTGGACGGCGAGCTGACCGGCAACAACAACCGCGCCATCATGCGCATGGAAGGCATCCGCGAAAACCTGCGCGTGCTGCTGGTGTCGGGCGAGCCCCATTCGGGCGAGCGCACCTGGCGCAACCTGCTCAAGTCCGACGCCTCGGTCGATCTGGTCCACTTCACCATTTTGCGCCCGCCCGAAAAGCAGGACGGCACGCCGATCAATGAACTGTCGCTGATCGCCTTTCCGACACGCGAACTGTTCGTCGAGCGGATCGAGGATTTCGACCTGATCATCTTCGACCGCTACCAGAACCGCAACGTGCTGCCGACGCTCTATTACGACTTCATCGCCGAATATGTCCGCCAGGGCGGCGCCCTGCTGGTCGCCTCCGGCCCCGAATATGCCGGCGCCAACTCGGTCGCGCGCACGCCGCTGATCAGCGCCCTTCCGGCCATTCCCACCGGTGACGTCGCACAGGCCGGCTTCTTTCCCCGCCTGACCGACGACGGCGCCCGCCACCCGGTCACCCGCGACCTGGAAGGCGCCGGTTCCGAGCCGCCGCAATGGGGCCGCTGGTTCCGCACCGTCGATGTCTCGAACGTCGAGGGCACGACCGTCATGCGCGCCGCGGGCGAAGCGCCGCTTCTGGTCCTGAACACCTATGGCGAGGGCCGCGTCGGGCTGATGCTGTCCGATCATGGCTGGCTGTGGGCGCGGGGCTTCGAGGGCGGCGGCCCCCATGTCGGCCTCTACCGGCGTCTGGCGCACTGGCTGATGAAGGAGCCCGAACTGGAGGAAGAAGCGCTGACCGCCACCTCCGAGGGCGACGTGCTGACAATCCGCCGCCAGACGATGGCCGAGACGGTCGGCCTGGTGACCGTGACCACGCCCTCCGGCGAGACGCTGACGATCGATCTGATCGAGCAGGCGCCGGGCCTGTTCGAGGCCGAACTGCAGACCGACGAGATCGGCCTGTTCAACCTTGAAAACGGCGATCTGACCGCGCTCGCCCATGTCGGTCAGACCGACGCGCCCGAGTTCCGCGACATGATCTCGACCACCGAAGCGCTCGCCGAGACCGTGCGCGAGGGCGGCGGCACCGTGCGCCGCATCGGCGATGGCGACGCACCTTCGATCCTGCCGGTGCGTTCGACCGCCGATGCGGCCGGCCGCGACTGGCTCGGCTTTCGGACCTCGGCGGAGACCGAACTGCGCGGCGTGTCGCGCCAGGCCCTGTTCGGCGGCTTTCTGGGCCTCGGCCTGATGCTCTTGGCGATCGCCTCGATGTGGTACCGCGAGGGCCGCTGACCGGGTCCCGGCACGCAATCCGGT
This sequence comes from Roseitalea porphyridii, assembly GCF_004331955.1. Taxonomy (NCBI): domain Bacteria; kingdom Pseudomonadati; phylum Pseudomonadota; class Alphaproteobacteria; order Hyphomicrobiales; family Ahrensiaceae; genus Roseitalea; species Roseitalea porphyridii. The sequence continues at coordinate 2,853,516 of NZ_CP036532.1, forward strand.
CCGGCCTGTCCCGCCCTTCATCCTTCATCGTTTCCCCCACCCTTCATCCCTCCCCCGCAAGCGTGGGAGGGAGGCCCTATACCTTCAGCTCAACCCCGGCCTTCCAAGCCAAGCTTCATGGTCACCAGGCAAGGCGAGATGTCGCCGCCTCCCCTCCCACGCTTGCGGGGGAGGGGTAAGGGGTGGGGGTTACGCCAGGTTCAGGGCGAAGCCGGCGCAGGCGTGGTCGTCGACCGGCTTTCATGCATCACCATGCCCGCGAGCGCCCCCGGCACCGCCTTATCGCCCAGCGGATGGACCAGCAGGCGCGTCGGATCGACCGGCCCGGGCATCAGCACCCGGCCCTTAGGCACCGGCACGAAGCCGAGCGGGTTGTAATAGGGCGCATCGCCGACCAGCAGCACGAACCGCGCCGTGCCGGTCGCACCCGTTTCTTCGACGGCCCGGCGCACCAGCGCCCGGCCGAACCCCCTGTTCTTGTGCGCCACCGCGACCGCCAGCGGCCCCAGCAGATAGCCATGGTGACCGCTGGCGCCCGTCACGACCGGGGTCATCCGCACCGAGCCGAGCAGTTCCCCAGCGGCAGAAAGCGCCACGAACGAGAGCGCCGCATCGTGCGGCCCCTGCTCGCGCAGGCGAAAGGCGGCACGCGTGAACCGGCCCGGCCCGAAGGCGTCCTCGTGCAACGCTTCGATCGCGTCGGCGCACTCCGCCCGTTCGGGCGCAATCGTGAAATCGGTCATGGAAAAGGGTCCAAATGCAGACGAAGGGAAGGCAACGAGGAAGGCCCGGCCGTCAGCCGGGGCGTTATCGTCGCGGTCGTCGCATCTGGAACGGGGTCGTCATGATTGCCAGCTAGCACCAAGCGTCGGCCTGGTAAAGCCTGGAGCGTACAGGGAACCGGCCGGTTGACGGTGCGTTCGCCCTTCATGCGGTGACGGGGACGCGCCGAAGCCCTATCTGCATGCCGAACGCAAGGAGAAAGAACGATGGGCCTTTTGATCGACGGCGTCTGGCACGACAAATGGTATGACACCAAGAAGAGCGGCGGCCGGTTCGTCCGCTCGGACTCGGCCTTCCGCAACTGGGTGACGGCCGACGGTTCCGCCGGGCCGACCGGCGAGGGCGGTTTCGAGGCCGAGGCCGGGCGGTATCATCTCTACGTCTCGCTCGCCTGCCCCTGGGCGCACCGCACGCTGATCTTCCGCAAGCTGAAAAAGCTCGAAGACCTGATCGACGTCTCCGTCGTCCACCATTTCATGGGGTCCGAGGGCTGGACCTTCGAGACCGACGAGGCCGCGACCGGGGACCGGCTGTTCGGCGCAAACCGCCTGCACGAGATCTACACGCGCGCCAAGGCCGACTATACCGGCCGCGTCACCGTTCCGGTCCTGTGGGACAAGAAGCGCGGCACGATCGTCTCCAACGAATCGGCCGAAATCATCCGCATGTTCAACTCGGCCTTTGACGGGCTGACCGGCGACCGCCAGGACTTCTATCCCGAGGCCCTGCGCGACGAGATCGAGGCGGTCAACGAGCGCGTCTACCACACCGTCAACAACGGGGTTTACAAGTCCGGCTTCGCCACCACCCAGGAGGCCTACGAGGAGGCCGTCGAGCCGCTGTTCGAGACGCTCGACTGGCTGGAGGACCGGCTCTCGCGCCAGCGCTATCTGGCCGGCGACCGGCTGACCGAGGCCGATTGGCGCCTGTTCACCACGCTGGTGCGGTTCGACCCGGTCTATTTCGGCCACTTCAAGTGCAACATCCGCCGCATCGCCGACTATGACAGCCTGTGGGCCTATACGCGCGAACTCTATCAGGTGCCGGGCGTCGCCGAGACGGTGAACCTGCATCACATCAAGGCGCACTATTACGGCAGCCACGAAACCGTCAATCCGACGCGGATCGTGCCGGTCGGCCCCGACATCGACTTTGCCGCCCCGCACGGCCGCGACCGGCTCCCCGCCGCGGCCTGATCGGCCCCTACCAGTGCGGGGCGGGACGACCGCCGCTCCGCCATTCCTCGATCCGGCGACGGGTGCCCTCGGCGACGCCGTCGGGCAACGCGTCGACGGCGAAGAATTCGGCTGCGGCGATCTCCCGGTCCGGCGCCTTCGGGCCAAGATGGCGTTCCACGCGACACACATAGACCGCCACATGGTCGCGCCGGGAGGCGCCGGCATTGTAATGGAAGCCGTGCAGGTCGATCTCGCCGCCGATTTCCACATTGCCCTCCTCGCGCACCTCGCGCCGGATGCAGTCGACCGCCGTCTCGCCCGGCTCGATCCCGCCGCCCGGCAGGTGCCAGCCCGCGACGTAGGTGTGCCGGACCAGCAGGACGCGCCCCGCCGCGTCGACCACGATCGCCCGTGCGCCGAGCGTCATCGGACGGCTCAGTATAAACCAGGAATGGAGAAGCCGGCTCGTCAGTTTCACGTCGACAATCTCTTTGTGGCGTCAAGTCTTCGCGTCGAATCGCGGCGGCGGTGGCGGCCGATACTGCCGTCTTTACGGTCAAGGAGAAACCCCGCCGAGGCCGGATACCGGCATTGCCTTGTCAACGCAGCGCCGTGCATGGCCGTATGGCACCCTTTCCATCGCGCCCGCAAACCCGCTAACAGGCGATCATGAGCTACGTTCTCGCCCATCTTTCCGACATCCATCTGGGGCCGTTGCCGGCGGTGACGACGCGGCAATTGCTGTCCAAGCGTCTGACCGGCTACATCAACTGGCATCGCAGCCGTGCCGCCTCGATGGCCGGCACCGCCCTCGCCCGGATCACAAGCGCCGTCGCGGCGAGCGGCGCCGATCACGTCGCGGTCACCGGCGATCTGACCAATCTGGCGCTCGAGGCCGAGATCAGGGCCGCCGCGATCTGGCTTGAGGAACTGGGCGACCCGCACGACGTCTCGGTCGTGCCGGGCAATCACGACGCCTATGTGCAGGGCGCGCTCGACAAGGCGTTCGAGGCCTGGTCGCCATGGATGGCCGGCGATGACGGCCATGCGCCAAAGCGCAACGAGGCCTTTCCCTATGTGCGCCGACGCGGTCCCCTTGCCATCATCGGTCTTTCGAGCGCGGTGGCGACGCCGCTGTTCGTCGCCGCAGGCCGCATCGAGGGCGAACAGGCCCGCAATCTGGCGACCGTGCTCGCCGAGACGGGCGAGCAGGGTCTGTTCCGCGTCGTGCTGATCCACCATCCGCCGGTGCGCGGCGCCACGTTGCCGCGCAAGCGCCTTTACGGAATCAAGCTGTTCCAGAATGCGGTCGCCCGGCATGGCGCCGAACTGGTCCTGCACGGCCACACCCATCTGGCCCAGCGGCACTGGATCGGGGGGCCGGCCGGAACGCGGGTGCCGGTGATCGGCGTGCCCGCCGCCGGACAGGGGGTCGGCGGCTCGAAGCCGGCCGGGGCCTACAATCTGTTCGAGATCGAGAGCGACGGCGGGAAGTGGCGCTGCCACATGCGCGAATGGTCGGCGACGACCGAGACGGGCCCCTTGCGCCTCAGCGACGAACGCACGCTCTGGCCGTAGGGCGGCCGGCCCGATCGCTCAGGGGATCAGCACGTCGCGATAGTAGAGGACGGCAACGCCGCAGGCGACGAAAAGACCGAGCACGAACCAGCCGATCGGGCTCATGCCGCGCACGCTGTCACGGTCCCGCCGCGACATCGCCATGCGGTCCGACCCGCCCGCACCGGTATCCGTATGGGCGGCGCCTGCCGATTCAATGTCGGCGTCAGGCTCGTCGTCCCCGACAGCGTCGTCCGAGCGGCCTTCGAGAACGCGCGGGCGCTGGGAGACGCCGGCCCGGTAGCTGACCGTCTCGTCGGCCGCAAAGGCCATCTCCCGCTCGTGCAGGCGTTCGGCGATGTAGGTGGTGACCGCCTCGACCACCGGTGCCGCGTCCACCGCCTCGGCGAGGATGATCCGGCCGAGCCGCGTGTCGCGCACGAAGCGGTATGTGCGCCGGTCACGGCCCATCATGACGTGCGCCGTGGCATCGATCCACAGGCGCGGCTGCAATCCGGACGACAGGGCGAAGTCGAACCGCTCGTCATCGGCCGGCACCTCGTCGAACACCGGCTGCAGGCGCTGGGCGAGCAGGTCGAGCCTTGCCCGGTCCGCCTCCTTCATGTCGACGACGACATCGTTGCGCTCGGCCGCGGCGATCTTGACCTGGCGCACCGCGTCGACGAGGCGGGTGTTCGGGCTGGCTGTGTCTTCGTTCGGGTCCATGCGGTCCTCGCCCGGCATGTCTGTGGTTAACCGGACATTAACAACTTTGGCCGCGCAAGGCGAGTGCCGTGCCCGGGACCCGGCGGCGGAAGCCACGCGGCCGGCGCAAAAGGTGTGGATGGCGGCGTGCCGGCGTTCAGCGCTGCCAGACCAGGAACAGGATCACCGTCAGCAGCAGGACGATGATGGCAAGAGCCAGCCAGAACCGCTTGACGTTGCGCACGATGAACGGACTCAGCAGCGTCTCCTGCGCGCTGCTCCCCTCGGTTTTGGCAAGCTTGCGCGTCGCGGCGAGCGGTGCGGCGGCCATATCGGAATCGAGCCTGAAACTGGCCGCGCTGTTGCCGAAATCGACGATGCGCGACGCGCCGGCGCCGTCCGCGCCCGCCATGGTCGGCACCGTTTCGCCGTCCGCCCCGGACCGCCGGCGATAGGACGGCACATAGGTGCCCTTCGGAACGCTGATCTCGATCGGCTGGTTCTGGCCCTCGCCGGCATAGAACGTCGACAGATGTTCGCGCAGCCGGCCGGCCTGAACCCGCACGACCGCGTCCATCGCCGGATCGAAATCGTCATCCTTGCCGAACACGTCCTGGGCGATCGTGAAGCCCTTGAGGCGCGATGCCTCGCCGTTCTGCTCTGTTTCGACCAGGTAGGTCAGAAGCGCGCGGGCGCGGTCGGCGCGCGCGAAGGTTACGCTGCTGAGCACCGCCTCGAGCGCGGCCCGGACTTCCCCGGCCGTGATTGCGCCGTCGTCCGGTGTCTTGCCCAAGGTTTCGCTCCCGCCGTCCATGCGCCCCCGGTATCCTGCGTTGCACCGCCCCGGCACGGGCTGGGATGCGCCCTGCCGGACCGGCGGGGCCACAGGCCCCGTCAGTCAGCCTAGTCCGAATCCGGCAAGGACCTCAACAAGAGGATCGCCGCGCCCGCGTTTCAGCCCGACTGCCCCGCCCGCAGGCGGTTGACCGCCGAGACGATCGCCTCCAGCGAAGCGGCCACGATGTTCTTGTTGATGCCGACGCCGAAGATGCGCCCGTCGGCGTGGTCCATCTCCATGTAGCAGATCGCCGCCGCATCGGAGCCGTGCTGAAGCGAGTGCTCGGAATAGTCGCGCACCGACATGGAAAGCCCGTAATGGGTGTTGATCGCATCGACGAACCCGTCGATCGGCCCGGTGCCGTGGCCCCGGATCTCGATCTCCTCGTTGCCGTCCATCAGGATCGCGTCGACGATGCGTCTGCCGGCATTGTCGGGATCGGGCGCGGTGGTGTGGCTGACGAACCGGATGCGCGGATGCGGCACGTCGACATAGGTCGCCAGGAACGCCTCGTGGATGCGCTTGGAGGACAGTTCCTTGCCCTCGCGGTCGGTGATGTCCTGGATGATCTCGCGGAACTCCACCTGCAGGCCGCGCGGCAGGTTCAACCCGTAATCGGCCTGCAGGATATAGGCGATGCCGCCCTTGCCCGACTGCGAGTTGATCCGGATGATCGCCTCGTATGACCGGCCGACGTCTTCGGGATCGATCGGCAGATAGGGCACTTCCCAGACGTCCGACCTGGCCTCGCGGTGGGCCTTCATGCCCTTGTTGATCGCGTCCTGGTGCGAGCCGGAGAACGCCGTGTAGACCAGTTCGCCGACGTAAGGATGGCGTTCGGGAATGGCGAGCTGGTTGCAGTGCTCGTAGACGTCGCGGATCGCGTTGATGTCCGAGACATCCAGGCCGGGGTCGACGCCTTGCGTGAACATGTTCAGCGCCAGCGTGACGATGTCGACATTGCCGGTGCGCTCTCCATTGCCGAACAGCGTGCCCTCGACCCGGTCGGCGCCGGCCATCAGGCCCAGTTCGGTCGCCGCGATCCCGGTGCCGCGGTCATTGTGCGGATGCAGCGAGACGATCACGCTGTCGCGCTTGTCGAGGTTCCGGCACATCCATTCGATCTGGTCGGCATGGATGTTGGGCGTCGACATCTCGACCGTTGCCGGCAGATTCAGGATCAGCTTGTTGTCCGGCGTCGGCTGGACGATCTCGGTGACCGCGTTGCAGATTTCCAGCGCCACCTCCAGTTCGGTGCCGGTGAAGCTTTCCGGCGAATACTGGAAGCGATACCCGCCGCCCGCCCTGGCCGCCATGTCGGTGATCATCTTGGCCGCGTCGGTGGCGATCTGCTTGATGCCGGCGACGTCCTTGCCGAACACGACACGCCGCTGCAACTCGCTGGTGGAGTTGTAGAAATGGACGATCGGATGACGCGATCCCTCCAGCGACTCGAACGTCCGCGCGATCAGTTCGGGCCGGCACTGCACCAGCACCTGAAGGGAGACGTCGTCGGGGACATTGCCCTCCTCGACGCACCAGCGTGCGAAGTCGAAGTCGGTCTGGGAGGCCGAGGGAAAGCCGATTTCGATCTCCCTGAAGCCCATCTTGAGCAGCAGCGCGAACATGCGCGTCTTGCGCTCGTGGCCCATCGGCTCGATCAGCGCCTGGTTGCCGTCGCGCAGGTCGACCGAGCACCAGATCGGCGGCTCGGTGATGGTCTTCGATGGCCAGGTCCGGTCGGGCAGGTCGACCGGCGGATAGGGCCGGTACTTGCGGTTCGCCGCCGGCATGCCGGGGCCACGGTGCTGTGCGGCCGTATCGGTCTTGAAGTGGGTGGTCATGGTCTCATCCTTCGCCCGCCCTTGGAACGGCGCTTGGGGCGTCCCGGCGGTGTGTGTCATTGAACTGGCGATGTAAAGATGACGGGGCGGCGACGGGACGGTTCGGTCCCGGCATTACGACCACCGGGCGCCCTGTCGCAAGATCAGGCCCGGCAGCCGCCGCTAAGAAGGAGAAGACCGAGGTCAAGCGCGTGCGCACCCCGCCCTGCCGGGGCGGAGGATGTCAGGGCGCATCGTGCGGCGCCGATGGATCGCGCATCGATCATGGTCACGATCTGTAGGTCAGCTTGCCGACGATGACAAGCCCGTCCTCACCGCTGGATCGCCGCGATATAGCCGATGATCGCGTCGATCTGTTCGGGCGTTGCGACGAACTCCGGCATGTCCGGGTGACCGGTGACGATGCTTTGCGCAAACGCTTCTTCAAGCGCGTCCACCGGGTAACGCCTGAGCAGGCCGCGGAACGGCGGCGCCTCTTCATGGGCGCTCTCGTCGTGGACGCCGATCGCGTGGCATTCGGCGCAATTGGTCTCGACGAGCGCGCGGCCATAGTCCTGCGCCAGGGCCGGAGCGCCGACGCTCGCGGCCAGCGCGGTCAGGGCCGTGACGGCAAACCACCGAACCCGCATGCTAGCTCTCCGTGCGGTTCCGGGCGTCGACGAGCCGCCCCACCACGTTCTCGATCATCTTCATGCCGGCATCGCCGCCCAGCGTCATGATCGACTCGGGGTGGAACTGGACCGCGGCGACGGGCTCGCTTCGATGCTCGATGCCCATCACGATACCGTCCTCGGTCTCGGCGGTGACCAGGAAATCGTCGGGCAGGCGCGAGGGATCGGCGAAGATCGAATGATAGCGGCCGACGACGATCTCGCGCGGCAGGTCGGCGAACACCCGGCCGGCCTCGTGCACGCGGATGCGCGAAGGCTTGCCGTGCATCGGATAGCCGAGCTGGCGAAGCTGGCCGCCATAGGCCTCGGTCAGCGCCTGCAGGCCAAGGCACACGCCGAAGATCGGCAGATCGCGCGCCCGCGCCTTCCTGATCGTCGCCTTGCAGTCGAAATCCTTCGGCAGGCCCGGACCCGGCGACAGCACCACCAGATCGGGCGCGTAATCGTCCAGCACCGCCTCGCGCACCGGCGAGCGCACCGTGCGGACCTCGGCGCCGGTCTGGCGGAAATAGTTCGCCAGCGTGTGCACGAAACTGTCCTCGTGATCGACGAGCAGGATGCGCATGCCCTCGCCGACGCGCCGCGCCTGACGCGGTCCGGCATCCACGTTGGACTTGCCGGATTCACGGATCGCCGCCAGCAGCGCCGAGGCCTTCAGTTCGGTCTCGGCCTCCTCGGCGTCCGGATCGGAATCGAACAGCAGGGTCGCCCCGGCCCGCACCGCCGCGATGCCGTCGCGTATCTGGATGGTGCGTAGCGTCAGGCCGGTGTTCATGTCGCCGTTGAACTTGACCATGCCGATCGCGCCGCCATACCAGGCGCGCGGGCTCTTCTCGTTGTTCTCGATGAAGCGCATGGCCCACAGCTTGGGCGCACCGGTCACCGTCACCGCCCAAGCGTGGCTGAGAAAGCCGTCGAACGCGTCCATGCCCTCGCGCAACCGCCCCTCCACATGGTCGACCGTGTGGATCAGCCGCGAATACATCTCGATCTGCCGTCGGCCGATGACCCGCACCGAGCCCGGTTCGCACACCCGGCTCTTGTCGTTGCGGTCGACGTCCGAGCACATGGTCAGCTCGCTCTCGTCCTTCTTCGAGTTGAGCAGCTTGAGGATCTGCTCGGAATCGGCGATCGCGTCGGCCCCGCGCGCGATCGTGCCCGAGATCGGGCAGGTCTCGATGCGCCGCCCGGTCACCCGCACGAACATCTCCGGCGAGGCGCCGACGAGAAACTCGTTGCGGCCCAGATTCATGAAGAACGAGTACGGCGCGGGGTTGGTCGCCTTCAGCCGGCGCGCAATGGCCGAGGGCCTGGATTCCACCCGCTCGTAGAACATCTGCCCCGGCACCACCTCGAACAGGTCGCCGCAGGCAAAGCGCTGGCGCGCCCTGTCGACCAGCCGCGCATATTCGCCCGGTTCGTGATCGCCGCGCGGCGGGATCGTTTCGGTCGCCTCGAACGGGGCCGGCGTTTCGGCCCGCGCTATGCCGGCGGTCGTCACACCGTCCGTCGAGAACTCGTAGACATCGACCCATGCGCGCGCCGAATGGTTGTCGGCGACCAGGATGCGGTCGGGAAAGAACAGCACCAGATCGCGCTGGCCCGGATCGCGCGGCAGCTTCTCCTCGACGGGGTCGAACTGGAAGGCGATGTCGTAGCCGAACGCTCCGAACAGGGCCAGATCCTCGTCTTCGGGCGAGGAGAAATGCCGGACGATCGTGCGCAGGACCGAGAACACCGAAGGGGCGCGCGAACGGTCCTCCTCGGCGACGATCTCCGCCGGTTCGGCGATGACCAGATCGAGCGCGGCGTCCTGATGCTCGGCGGAGAGGATATGCTCATGTCCTTCGAGCGCGGCCGCGATCATCGCCACCAGCGGCGCGCCGCGCGGGGCAAGCGCCTCGATGCGCATCTGCCGCTTGCGGGCCGAGATCATCACCGGCGGGTCGACGATGCCGGTGTCCCAGCGCGTGTAGCGGCCGGGATATTCGTAGTTCGACGACAGCACCGCGCCGATCCGGTCGTCGAGCGCGTCCATCATCGCATCGATCGCGGTGGCGTAGTCGGCCGGTTCCTGGCGCCGCTCGACGCGCACGCCTCCCGCCGTGACATAGCTGTCGGCGGCATCGCCGGGCATTGTCTGCATGTTCATCGTCTCGTCCCTTCGTGCCCGCCACCGGCGGACACAAAAAAACCGCCTCGGCGAAACGGGCGGTTGTCAGCCAGACATGCGTGAAGACCCCCGCCTAAAGCGAAGCCCACCACCAAGCCTGTGCATCGATCATCGTCATGGGCGGCAAACTAGCCGGGCTTGAGGCCGATGGCAATCGGCAAATGGGACAGGACGGAGCGACCGGCACGCCGCCGCCCCGGCCCCGCAACCCCGCCCCGCCCCGAGGTCAGAACAGGCCCTCGATCAGCCCCTCGTCGTTGAAGCGGATCACCTCCGCCGACGGCGCGCGCGGCAGGCCGGGCATGGTCATGATCGCGCCGGTGATCACGACGATAAAGCCCGCCCCGGCCGAGATGCGCACCTCGCGGATCGGCACGGTGTGGCCGGTCGGCGCGCCGCGCACGAGCGGATCGGTGGTGAACGAATACTGCGTCTTGGCCATGCAGATCGGCAGATCGCCATAGCCGGCCGCTTCCCAGGCGCGGAGCTGGTCGCGGATCGCCTTGTCGGCAATCACCTCCTCGGCCCGGTAGATGCGCTTGGCGATCGTCTCGATCTTCTCGAACAGCGCCACGTCGTCGCCATAGAGCGGGGCGAACTGCGACGCGCCGGCTTCGGCGAGTTCGACCACTCTGTGGGCCAGGTCCTCGATGCCGGCCGACCCGTCCGCCCAGTGCCGGCAGACGATGGCTTCCGAGCCCATCGACCGGGCATAGTCCATGATCGCCTCAAGCTCGGCGTCCGTGTCGGAATGGAAATGGTTGATCGCGACCACCGACGGCACGCCGAACTGGCGCACGTTCTCGATGTGCCGGCCAAGGTTGGCGCAGCCCTTCGCGACCGCCTCCACGTTCTCGGTGCCAAGGTCTTCACGGGCGACGCCGCCATTCATCTTCAGCGCGCGCACGGTGGCGACGATCACCGCCACATCGGGTTTCAGCCCCGCCTTGCGGCACTTGATGTCGAAGAACTTCTCGGCGCCAAGGTCGGCGCCGAAGCCCGCCTCGGTGACGACATAGTCGGCCAGCTTGAGCGCGGTCGTCGTCGCCATGATCGAGTTGCAGCCATGGGCGATGTTGGCGAACGGCCCGCCATGGACGAAGGCCGGGTTGTTCTCGAGCGTCTGCACCAGGTTCGGCTCGATGGCGTCCTTGAGCAGCACGGTCATCGCCCCTTGCGCGTTCAGGTCGCGACAATAGACCGGGCTCTTGTCGCGACGGTAGGCGACGATGATGCGCCCCAGCCGTTCCTCCAAATCGTTGATGTCGGTCGAAAGACAAAGGATCGCCATCACCTCGGATGCGACCGTGATGTCGAACCCGCCTTCGCGCGGAAAGCCGTTCGCCGCCCCGCCAAGCGACAGCACGATTTCGCGCAGCGCCCGGTCGTTCATGTCGACCACCCGGCGCCAGACGACGCGCCGGATGTCGATCTCCAGTTCGTTGCCCCAGTAGATGTGGTTGTCGATCATCGCCGCGAGCAGGTTGTGCGCCGCCGTGATGGCGTGGAAATCGCCGGTGAAGTGAAGGTTCATGTCCTCCATCGGCACCACCTGCGCGTAGCCGCCGCCGGCCGCCCCGCCCTTGACGCCGAAGCAGGGCCCCAGCGAGGCCTCGCGGATGCAGATGGCGGTCTTCTTGCCGATCCGGTTGAGCCCGTCGCCAAGGCCCACCGTGGTCGTCGTCTTGCCCTCGCCGGCCGGCGTCGGATTGATCGCGGTGACCAGCACCAGCTTGCCGTCCTCGCGGTCCCGCACGGACTTGATGAAGTCGCCGGAGACCTTCGCCTTGTCGTGCCCGTAGGGCAGAAGCGCATCGGCCGGAATGCCGAGGCTGGCGCCGATCTCGGCGATCGGTTTCTTGTTCGCCGCGCGGGCGATCTCGATATCGGTCTTGAATTCGGCCATCAGGCTCCCCCCGTCGTGATGGCGGGGATGGCCTTCCCCGCGCCGGGCCATTGATCGCCGGGGGCGGGACGCCACGCAATCGCAATACGGCCCTTCGCTAGGCCAAATGCGACACGGGCCCCGCACGAGCCTCCATCGGCCTCATCGCGCGGTACGAGCTAAGCGAGCCCCGACACCCTCATCCTGAGGTGCGAGCAAAGCGAGCCTCGAAGGACGGGCCTACCGGTCGAGCACGTCGCGCATCTCGACCAGGTTCGAACGCACGCGCAAGAGGTCGAAGCCGATCGATTCAAGATGCGACTTGACCAGGCTCGACGCGCTGCCGTTGGCGATGAAGGGCGGTCGCACCTGCAGCGCGCTGACAAGCTGTTCGTCCACCCGCTGCCACAGGCCTTCAAGATTGCGCTGCTCGAACACTTCGCGGAAGTCGCTGCGCGCCGCCGTCAGGATGCCGTGATAGGCATAGAGCTGGCCGTAGGTGAACCAGAACCGGTCGTCGGCGCGCGCATCGAAGCCGAAAAAGCTCGCCGCTTCCATGCGGCGCTGCAGGATCTCCGAGGTGGAACCGATATCCGCCGTCACCCGGTCGAGGAACTGCAGCAGATTGTCGGCGCGCGCATCGAAGCGCGCATCGCAACTGGCCAGTTCCCGGTTGAAGGCCAGAAGGTTCTGGCGCGCGTCGCGCAGGCGCGCCGATGTCGACGGCTGCAGGAAGGGCGGGCTGAAGGTCAGATACCAGGCGTCCTCGCGATAGTTGGCCGCCTCGCGCGCCATCTGAAGGTTCATGTTGATCGAGTCGGTGCCACGCACGCGGCCGAGCCGGTCGACCAGCTCCACCGCCGTCCGCCGGATCGCCTGGTTGGTGCCAAGCTGGAAGGCCGCCTTGTTGTCGAGGAACGGTGTGTCGTTCCAGTCGAGCACGAAGAAGAAGCCGGCCTTGTGCAGCGGATTGGACGGCACCCAGGTGTCCTGATTGACGTTCCTGTCGATCAGGTCGGCCGTCACCTCGACCATTGCCGAGGGTTGGCAGGTTCCGTCCTGGCGCGTCTCGCCGGCGCTGACGGTGACCTCCGAATAGTCCAGCCGCGTCGCGTAGGCGGGATCGTCGCTGCGCCAGAACTGGGTGATGTAGAGAAGGTAGCCATAGCCGATCACCAGCGCGATCAGGATCGCGAAGACGGGTATCTTGACCATCCAGCCCCTGCCGCCGAGCCAGGCCCAGAAGGCGGCGAACGGCCAGACGATCCAGGAAACGAGGACGCCGATTCCCTGGCCGATGGCGGCAAAGACGCGCCGGAAGAAGTCGATCACCGGGTCAAGCATCGGCGGGCTCCGTTCATTGTGTCGCGCGACCGTTCACGGCAGGCCGAAGAGCCGGGCGCGCAAGGCTGGCTTGTCCGACAGATAGGCGTTTTTGAGCGTCTCCACAACGAAGGCACGCCAGCCATCGGCCCAGCCCTCGTAGTCGTCGTAGAAGCCCTGCTTGTTGAACACGTAGCGGGTAACGAAGTCGGCCGGCACATATTCGCTGATCAGACGGTTGGTCAGCCAAACGTCGGGATGGTCGGGCTTGCCGCGCACGAGCTGGAAACGCAGCGTGTCGGGCACGTCGCGGATGTCGATGCGCCCGGTGCGCGACAGTTCGCGCCGCGCCGCGTTCAGGAACGGGTAGACGCCGTCGGCGCGGATCGGCCCGGCGTTGCGGGCGAGAAAGGTCTGCATCATCACGGGATCGGCGGTGGCGAGGTCCGCTGCCGGATCGATCCGGTGCATCAGGTCCTTCAGCGTCATGTCGATGCGGTGGTCGAGAAAGCCGCTGCCTTCCAGCCACGCCGCGCTCGGCAGTTCGATCCGGCCCGACCGCGACAGGAAGCGGAACACGCGCGCATGGTCGTTCCTGTCGAGATAGCTGACCTGCCAGGGACGCGAGCGGCGAAAGCCCGGCGCCCTCGGGTCGGAGATGACGGTCGTCATCTTGTCGTCGACGAAGACATAGGTGCCGCCGAAATGCGAGGTCCAGAAGGCGCTGTGGCGGAACACCACCTGGTCGGGCACCATCCGGTTCGAGCGGATGTCGCCCGTCGTCCGGGCCAGTTCCACCATGCGCTCGAGCATTGCATCGTCGCGCCAGGCATCGGGCTCCGATTTCAGCCGGTCGACCAGCGTGCGCAGTTCGGCCGCCTTGGCGAGCACGTTCTCGGCCGACAGCACCTTGAACTCGACCTGCTCGATCGAAAGAAGGTCCTCGATGTCCTCGATCGCCGACACATTGTCCTCGATCTCGCCGTAGATCACGTCCTTGATCGTGAGCGCATGGATGGCGCGGGCATTGGCCGTGTAGAATTCGTGCATCAGCCCGCCGGTGTTGGAAAAGCGCGTGTGGACCACCGGCAGGCTCGCCTGCGCCGGTGTCAGGATGATGAAGCGCCGGTTGATGCCGGCCGGATCGAGATAGTCGAAATCGTCCAGTTCGCGGGCCACCTGCGGCGAAAAGCCGGTGCGGTCGATATCGAAGCTGTCAAGCGAGGTCGCCGGCAGTCGAAATGCCCGCAGCGCCTGGTTGTAGCGCTCGACCAGATGCGGCCGGTCGACGGTGAACAGCCGACCGTAGATCAGCGCGTTTTCATAAAGGCGTTTCATGGGGGTGACAGGCCCAATAGCTCGACACTACGGGCGGCGGCCGCTCTCGCAAGTTGACGGTCGAGCGTCGCCAACGCCAGCCCGTGCCTCAAGGCGAGTTCCAGATATCCCGCATCGTAGGCCGTCAGACCGGACGCGTCGCACAAACGTTGAACGTCGGACCAAAGTGCCAAGCTGCTCTCGCGATCAACCTCAATTGGCAACTGAGTTAGGCTGTGCAATGCGCCATCGCGGTAGGCCGCGCTCATGCGATTACGTCGAACAGCCAGGGCGAAGCCGTTGGCGATCTCGGCATGCCAATGGGAGGGTACCAGGCAGCCTCGGCGTGGTATTGAGCGCACGATCGGCTCAACGCGACCACCATCCTCGTCGGGAAATTGCCAAGCAAATATCACTGACGCATCAACGACAATCGTCAATGCCGCCCCTCTTCAATCAGGTCTTTGACGCTGAGGTCACCCAGCGAGTTGTCGCCGCGATTGTCAAAAATCCACTGCACTGCTGCTTCAGCCCTTCGAACTTGATCATCATCGGCTTCAGCCTTCACGAGCTTGGCCACGGGCTTACCGTGGCGCGTGATAATCACTTCCTCACCGCGCTCGGCCATGTCGATCAGCTCACTGAGACGATTGCGTGCGTCATATGTTCCAACACGTTCCATCGAACTCTCCAATTCTGGCTAGTCTAGCCTAGCATAAAACCGTGGGCCGGGCACGGCGCATTTTTGGTAGAGGCCGTGGAACGGGAGATTTTGGCGTGACTACTGAACGTCGATCCCGGTGTGCTGTTTGATCTTGGTCTTGATCAGCCCTTTGGCCAACTCTCCCAGAAGCTCGACTGTGAAACCGCCCGCCGCAGCCGCGCCGTCTTTGGTCTTGCGCCAGATTTCCGGATCGCGAACGCTATCGAGGAAATCGTGGCCATCCCAAGTGATCTTATTGATTGCGCAAGATGAATCGAGGAGGTGTGCATCGATGAAGCCTGCATCACGAAGTAGGACAAGCTGATACTCGAGGTAGTCGGCTTCGCCCTCGAACTCATCGTAGTCGAACGCGTCACAACCATCTTCGATCTGAAGTAGCACTTCACGGATCAAATCCATATCCCGCTTCATCTCAACCCCCCCAATCCCCCCGCTCCTTCCGCTCTGCGATCTCGCGCATGGCGCGTTCGGTCTGCCGCTGGCGGCGGACGATCTCGGCGACGGCCGCATCGTCGGCCTTGTCCGAGTAGCGGAATTCGCTGTCGGCGTAGCGGTTGATCTCCTGCATCACCATGTCGATGGTGAACGGCTCGCGCAGATCGGCGATCATGGCGCGCTTGTCGTCATAGGGCTTGTGCAGGAACGTCTCGGGCGCCTCGAACCATTCGTCGGGCAGTTCGATGTCCATCGCCCGCATCTTGATCGCATCGGTCACGTTCTTGATCGCCCGGCCGGTGAAACGCGGCTCGACCTCCTTGATCATGTGCAGATAGGTGCCGATATCGGCGATGGTCTTCGGTTCGCCATGGGTCGAAACGAACCGGTCGTAGATGTTGAGCAGCCCCTCCTCGGCCGGCTTTTCGTGCCCCTCATAGGCGGCGCGCACCGCGTACCTGATCTGCTGGTCGGCATAAAGCTCATGATCGCCCAGCGGAATGGCGTGGTTCTTTCCCGCGAGCAGGTGGAAGATGTCGATATAGTCGTTGCGCGTCTGCGGTCCGTCGACCAGCCAGCGCGCGCCGGCCCGCTGGCGCAGCGCGTCGTCGACATTCTCGGGATGGTTGGAGAACATGCCGAACGCGCAATTGCCGCGCACCACGGTCATCGCGCCGGCGAAACTCTCCATCAGCACCGCCGTCACCTCCTGCTGGCCGGCCGAGGCGCGGTCGTCCGAGCGGCGCGCGGCCACCTGGTCGATATCGTCGATCGTGCCGAAGCCGATGGCGCGCGGATCGAGCACGTTCTGGACGAACTGCTTGCAGTTCTGGCCCGACTTGCCCTGGTAGGACGAAATCTGGTCGACGCCGAAATTCTCGTAGTGGAACGGATAGCCCGCCACCTGGCAGTAATCGTTGACCAGCCCGGCGATCATCTGGATCAGGATCGTCTTGCCGGTGCCCGGCGCTCCGTCGCCGATGAAGGTGAAGACGAACCCGCCCAGATCGACGAACGGGTTGAGCTGGCGCTCGAAATCGTAGCACACGAGCATCTTGGCGAGCTTCATCGCCTGGTACTTGGCGATGTGGTTGCCGATGATCTCCTCGGGCTTCTTGAAGGTCATGGTCAGCGGCTTGCGCCGCGCGCCCGGCGCCACGTCGAACCCGTCGAGCGTGAAATCGTCCTTCTCGACGCGCACATGGCTGTCCTCGAACGCCCCGAGCGCGTCGAACCGGCCCTTGCGTTTCAACAGCCCCTCGACGGCAACGCGCGCGAACGCCTTGGCGCGCTGGCCCATGGCGACATCGTCCGGCGCACCCTCGATCGCCGCGGCGAGCCCGGCCAGCACCGATTTGACCGCATCCTGCGGCGTGTCGAAATCATAGTCCGGCTCGGCAAGGTCCTCGCCCGGCTCGGTATCGGTTTCGAGCATCTGCAACAGGTAGGCGGCGAGCGCGAAGGCCGACACATAGGCCGACGCCCCCAGAAGCGAGCGGAACCGGTTGGCATCGTCCCCTTCGAGCGGCGCGGTGGCGTTGCGCGATTTCAGCGATTCCAGATCGGTCTGCCGGCCGAACATGTCGCCGATTGCGAGCGCGACCGCCGCCCCGCGCCGGGCGTGGTAAAGAAGCCCGTGCTGGGCCGGCGACAGCATCGCGTCGTCCGGGCGGATCGCCGCGATCGCCCTTGCCAGTTCCACCTCGCGCGTGCGCCGGGCACCGGCGGTCGACACGGTCGACACGAACCGCCGCCCGGTGCCGGCCAGTTCGGTGCGCGACCGCCCGTCGGTCTTCTCCAGCACCACGAACCGCGTCACCAGCGACTGCGCGGTCGGCCGGTGGCCCTCGATGTCCTTCTCGTCGATCAGCGTCAGGCCGGTGTCCATGTCAGTGCTCCTCGCCCCGCACCCTCGCCCTTCGAGGCTCGCAAACATCCCTCATCCTGAGGTGCGAGCGCAGCGAGCCTCGAAGGACAAGGGATGTTTGCTCGAACCTCAGGATGAGGGTGCGGTCTGCCCTTCCCTCAAACATCCGAAATCACGTGCTTTCCGGAAATGATGTGCGTCTTGTAGCCGGCGAAGACCTTGTCGGCCTGGCCGGCGGCGTAGAGCGCCTGGTAGGCCTCGTGCGGGATCAGCGCGTGCTTCTCGAAGGTCGAAACGCCCATCCGCGCCGCTTCGAGATCGTTGGTCTCGATGTGATATTCCTGCCGCGCCGGCGTCGACGACCACAGCCCCTTGCGGCCCGGCCGCTCGTGCTTGGAATAGATGTCCTGAATCGTCCAGCTCAGCAGCCAGGCGTTTTCGGCTTCGCCCACCTTGTCCAGGATGATCGACACCGTGTCGTTGTTCTGGGTTATGCCGGCCGAATAGAACGGGCCGAGCACGATGCGCCGAAGCTGGGTGGGGTGGAGCGTCTCGAACTCCTCGTCCATGTTCGCGGCGACCGTCGCCGGGGTCAGCGAATAGCTCGAATTGGCCTCGGCCCACTGGTCGAAGCGGCGCGCCAGTTCCGGGTTGAGGAGCCCGCCCACGGGCAGCGGAATGTCGACGTCCCGGTTCAGCTTGCCGTCCTTGCCGACCAGCGTCTCGACCATGTCGGGCGCCGAATCCTCGATCACCGCCGAATAGATCATCGGCAGCGTCGCCGTCCCGTCGAAGACGCCCCAATGGGTCACGTAGAAGGGACGTTTCGTCTTCGGATTGACCGAGACCTTGATTGTCTCGGGCAGCACGAAGGGCGTGAAGAACTCGCCGTTCTCGATCGTCTCGAGATAGAGCCGCTCGGCGAGCCGGTCCTGCAGTTCCTTTGGGAACGCCTTGTGGCGCAGTATGAAGTCGGCCATGTCGGCCCGCAGCGCGGCCGGCTCGGGAATGGCGGCAAGGCGCGAGGCGGCGCTGCGCCGGTCCTTTTCCAGTTCGAGCACGTTCTGGAACACCGGAAAGCCGCTGTCGGCCCGCGAGATGCGGAATTTCGAGGCAAAGTCCAGCCGGTTGCGCCAGCTGTCGAACGAAGCGCCAAGCCGCGCCAGATAGGGCACCACCGTGCGCGCGACGAGTTCGTGCTGATAGAGGGGCGAACTGTCGTCGCGAAGGAACACGTCGAGTCCGTCGAGCGCCGCGTCGATCGAGGCGAAATAGCGCATCACCGGGCCTGAAGCCGCGTGGGTGGTCCGGCTCACCGGCGCGCTCCCGCCGCGCTACTGCCGCACATAGTCGGCGGCATTGTGCCTGGCGAGCACCTCTTCGAACCGCCGCGCGAACGCCTCGTCGGCCAGCTTCTTGCGGCGCTGGATATCCTGGGTCGCGCCCATGTTCTTTTCGTGCATCTCCAGAAGGTCGGCGATGTGGCTCTGCGCCGCCGCGCCGATGCCGGCCATGGTCGTCTCGGCCGCCGTGTCCACCTGGCTGCCCAGCGTGTTGATCTTGTGGGCGACGTCCTGCTGCGCGGCGGTCTTCAGCGAGTCCTCGAGCGCCTTGTAGAGAACGATGCGCTGTTCGGTGTCGATCGTCAGCTTGTTGATCAGCGTCGACTGGGCCGCCTTCTGGTTGTTGAGCGAGTCAACGAAGGTCTGGAACATCGAGGTGTAGCGTTCCAGCGTCTGGCTTTCGGCGAGCAGGGTCTGCTCGCGCGCCTGCATCTCGTTATATTCGGTGGCGAGTTCGGAGCGTTCGCCCTCCAGTTCCGACCGTTCCTTCTGGTTGGTCGAGGCGGCGATCCTGTTTTCGATGTCGAGCAGCATCGGGTTGAGTTCCTCGATGCGCTTTTGCGTCTTTTCGAGTTCTTCCATCGTCGCGGTGCGCCGTTCGAGCACCTGCCGCAGGCTGGTCTCGGAGGATTCGTAGCGCTCGTCGAGGATCTTGCGCTGGCCTTCGAGGATGCCGACGATCGTGTCCGACTTGGTCAGCAGTTCCTGCAGATTGCCGGCCAGCGACTTGTTGCGCACCCGCTCCGAGCGCATCCGCTGCATGCGCTGCTTGGAGAACAGGCCGACGATGCTCTCCCACGTCGTGTGCGACTTCATCGACTCGAATTCCTGGCCGAACACGTTGGTCGCGTCCTCGAGCCCGATGATCAGGTCGGCGATGTTGGCTTCCATCACCTTCTGCTGGTTCAGAACGTCCTGGATGCGGGCGTTCTCGATGTCGAAATCGGCGTCGCCCACCGTAGCATCCGCCTGGGCAAGCCGGTCGAGCACGTTGCTCGACTGGTTGATCTTGGACTGCATGTCCTCGACCGCCTGTTTGGTCTTTTCGATTTCCTGGTCGAAGTTCTGCAAAGTGGCCATGGACCAACCCCCGTTTGCGCCGCAAGCGGCATATAAGCGGGGTCGATGACAATTGAAAGTCGGCTTCCGGTCAAGCGCTGCGGGCGCCTGCCGGCGCTACTCGGCGGCGAAGCCGATCATGTCCTCTGCGGCGATGCGGCCCATCTCCTCTTCCCAGTGCCGGCGGCACAGCGACACGTACCGGTCATTGCCGCCGATCGCCACCTGATCGCCCTCGCGCACCACCTTGCCGTCGGGGCCGAGCCGGACGACCATCGTCGCCTTGCGCCCGCACCGGCAGATGGTGCGTACCTCGCGCAGGCTGTCGGCGATCGCCAGCAGCGCCAGCGAACCCGGAAACAGCTTGCCCTGAAAGTCCGTGCGCAGGCCGTAGGCCATCACCGGCACGCCCAGCCGGTCGGCGACCCGGGCGAGCTGCCAGACCTGGTCCTCGGAAAGGAACTGCGCCTCGTCAACGAACACGCAATGCACCGGCGAGCGGGCCAGGTGGTCGGCGACGATCGCGTGCAGATCGTCTTCGGGCCCGAAGGTGAGCGCCTCGTCGCCAAGGCCGATCCGGGAGGCGATGCGGCCGGCGCCGGCGCGGTCGTCGAGCTTTGCCGTGAACAGGAGCGTCGTCATGTGCCGCTCGCGATAATTGTGCGAGGCCTGCAGCAGCATGGTCGACTTGCCCGCATTCATCGCCGAATAGTGGAAATAGAGCTTGGCCATCGCGCGCCGCCACCATCATCCTGTTCCCGGACCGCATCTTGGGATAGACCAGCAACGCGGCCGGTGCCACGCACGCCGGACCGTTCTCAACAGGCTAGGGACATGAACGACACGCCCGAAAAGAAGGTCATCCGCGACACGGACGAAGAAGCGATCCGCCTCGCCAAGACGCTGATCGCCACCGCGCGCCATGGGGCGCTCGCAACGCTTCCGGCCGACGCGGGCGGCTTTCCCGCCGCGAGCCGGGTGCAGCTTTCGACCGATTGCGACGGCACGCCCGTGGTGCTTGTCTCGGCCCTTTCGGCGCATCTGGGCGCGATGGTCGACGAACCGAGAACCGCGCTGCTTGTCGGCGAGCCCGGCAAGGGCGATCCGCTCGCCCATCCGCGCATCACGCTGACGACGCTGGCCGAACCGATCGGGCGCGGCACCGACACCCATGCCCGCATCCGCCGGCGGCATCTTGCGCGCCATCCCAAGGCCGAGCTTTACGTCGATTTCGGCGATTTCGCCTTCTTCCGGCTCACGATCCGGTCCGCCAGCCTCAATGGCGGGTTCGGCAAGGCCTACAATCTGACCGCCGACGATCTGGCGCCTTCGGGCGACGTCGAGGGCGTCGCGGCGCTCGAGCATGGCGCGGTCGCCCACATGAACGCCGACCATGCCGAGGCAATCGCGCTCTATGCCGAACGGCTGGGCCGCCAGAAACCCGGCGGCTGGCAGTTGCTGACGCTCGATTCCGAAGGCATGGATCTGGGCGACGGCGACCGTCGGACCCGCATCTTCTATCCCAAACCACTTGCCGACGCCGCGCAATTGCGCACCGTGCTCAAACAGATGGCCGACACCGCCCGCGCCATGGGAGACAGCGACCGATGACCGATCTTGCCGAACGCCACGCCGCCTTCGAGGCGCTGCACCAGTCCGGCTGCTTTGCCATTCCGAACCCGTGGGACATCGGCTCGGCGCGGCTGATGGCGGCCTGCGGCGCCAGGGCGCTGGCGACCACCAGCGCCGGCCATGCCTTCACGCTGGGCCGCCCGGACATGGGCCGGGTGACGCGCGACGAGGCGCTCGCCCACGCCCAGGACCTTATCGCGGCGACGCCCCTGCCGGTCAGCGGCGATTTCGAGAACGGCTTCGGCGACAGTCCGGGCGAGGTGGCGCTGA
Organism: Roseitalea porphyridii; assembly: GCF_004331955.1. Classification (NCBI taxonomy): domain Bacteria; kingdom Pseudomonadati; phylum Pseudomonadota; class Alphaproteobacteria; order Hyphomicrobiales; family Ahrensiaceae; genus Roseitalea; species Roseitalea porphyridii. The sequence continues at coordinate 2,875,120 of NZ_CP036532.1, forward strand.
CCGTGCAGCTTTCCGGCGAGGTCGGCCTTTCGGGCTGTTCGATCGAGGACACGCAGATGGTCGGCGGAAATCCGCCCTACCCGTTCGATCTGGCGGTCGAGCGCATCCGCGCCGCCGCCAGCGCCGCCCGTGCGCTCGGACGGCCCTTCGTTCTTTGCGCCCGCGCCGACGGCGTCATGAACGGCCATTACGACACCGACGAAGCGATCCGCCGCATCCGCGCCTTCGAGGACGCAGGCGCCGATCTTCTCTACGTGCCGCTGCCGCCGGACATGGCGGCGCTCGAACGCATCGCCGCGTCGGTCGAAAAACCGGTCAACGCGCTTGCCGCCGGACCCTTCACGTCGGTGACGCTGGAGCAGTTCGCGGCCGCCGGCGTGCGCCGCGTCTCGATCGGCTCGGCGATGGCGCGGCTGACCCACAAGGTGATCGTCGACGCCACCCGCGCGATCATCGGCCATGGCGATTTCTCACAGCTTTCCAACGGCATACCGGGCGATACCATCGACGATCTGCTGATCACCGGGGCCGGCGCGCCCGAATGATCGAAAGCCGGCCGGCGATCCGCGTCACCGATCCCGCGGACCCGCGCATCGCGCCCTATCGCGCGATCCGCGAACGCGATCTCGTGCGCGGCGGCAAGCGTTTCATCGCCGAGGGGACGAGCGTGCTGCGCGTGCTCGCCGGTCAGCGGCGGTTTACCATCGAAAGCGCGCTGATCCTCGAGAGCCGGCTGGCCGGCGTCGCAGGCATTCTCGCGAGCCTGCCCGCCGACGTGCCGGTCCATGTCGCAGCACCGGACGTGATGGACGCGATCGCCGGATTTCCGATGCATCGCGGCGTGCTCGCCGTCGGCCACCGGCGGGCCGATGCCGATACGCCGCCCGAGCCCGAGACCGCCGGGAACTGGCGCACCGTCGTCGCGCTTTGCGGCCTTTCCAACCATGACAATATGGGCGCCATCTTCCGCAACGCGGCCGCGCTGGGCGCCGATGCGGTGCTGATGGACGCGCAGAGCTGCGACCCGCTTTACCGCAAGGCGATCCGCGTTTCGGTGGGCGGCATGCTGACCGTGCCGTGGCACCGGTTCGAAACCGCCGATGCGATGGTCGACTGGCTCGCAGCGGCCGGATTCACCCTGACGGGGCTGTCACCGGCCGGCGCATCGGCGCTCGAGGACTGGGAGCCCCCGGCCCGCGCGGCGCTGGTGCTGGGTACGGAAGGGCCGGGCCTGCCCGGTCCGATCCTGGACCGGACCCGGACCCTGCGCATCGCCATGGCCAACGGTTTCGACAGCCTCAACGTGGCGACGTGCGCGGCGCTCGTGCTGCATCATGTGCGGGTGCGCCGCAAAGGCGCATCGGGACCGCGATCAGCCTGAGACGCTTTCGGCGCGCTGCCGCGCCTCCGCTCCGTCCCGATCGGCCTCGTTCGTCCGCGCCGGCTTTTCGCGTTGAGGCGCCGAACCGCCGCCCGTGAGATCGGCGGCGCGGCGCTGCAATGCCTGGATGCGCGCGGCAAGGCTGGGCGGGCCGTCGGTTTCACCGGTGTCCGCCTCGGCGATCAGGGCCGGGATCGGCGAGGCCTCACCCTCCAGCAGCGAAGCCATGTTGACGATCTCGGCGGCCAGCGCGGCGATCTGCTCGCGCAGCACCGCATCGCCTTCCGATCCGGCGCCATCACCATCGTCCCCGGCGGTCAGACGCGCCGTCCGCTGCCGTTCGGTCTTGAGGTCGGTCTCGAGCCGGGCGATCCGCGCGTCGTAGCCGGCGAGCACCGCTTCGGGCTCGCGATCGCCCAGGAGCTTGGACAGCCGGCCGAAACGGACGGTCATCTCGCCCAGTTCCTCTTCGAGCGCGGCGCGCTCGGCCTCGGCGTCCAGCGCGCGCTGTTCGATCTCCTGCAGGTCGGCCTCTTCGCCGGCCCGCATGTCGCGCAGCCGCGCGATCTCCTTTTCGCGCCGGGCGAGCTTTTCCTCCAGATCGGTCGCCTGCTGGATCGTGCGCTCGTGGCGCTGGTCGAGTTCGGCCGCGCGGGCCCGCTCGGTCTTCAGAAGTTCGGCCGCCTGTCTGGCCTCCGAACGTGTGGTCCGCACCAGCGCCTGCTGCGCGCGCAGCTTCTCGCGCAGCTCGCCGACCCGGTCCTCGAGCGATCCGATCTGCCGGGTCTGGTCCTCGATCCGGGCCTGGGCATCGGCCAGCTTGCGCTCGGTCTCGGCCTTCTGGCGCGCCGTGCTTTCCAGTTCCGCCGAGCGCGCGTTCAGCGACACGTTGGTGGTGTCGAGATCGAGCTGGGTTGCGATCAGTTCGGCCTCGGTGCGGCCGAGACTTTCGCCGAGTTCGTCGATCCGCCCGTTGAGTTCGCCGATCATCGCCTCTCGGGCCGCGATGGTCTCGTCGCGCACCTTGAGCGTTTCGATCAGGTCGCTGATCTGGCCGGCCTGGCGGGTCGCCAATTCGCGCTGCTTGCGCAGCGCCACCTCCAGCTTCCGCTCGGCGACGGCATGTTCGGCCCTCAGCCGGTCCTTGTCGGCCTGCAGTTCGCTGACGGTCAGCGGCACCGACTGCTCTATGCGGCGCCGTGTCAGGTACACAGCGCGGCGCCAGATCGCCGGTGCGATCATCATCGCGATCAGCACCGCGCCCAGAAAACCGGCGGCGATATAAAGACCCGCTTCAATCAACGGTCGTGGTATCCGTGTGCCATGCGCCCTTGCATGGGTTCATCTGCCACGGATCGCCGCGACAATAAAGAAGCGCCGACGCCATACCGGCCGGCGTCACATCGGCCGATCGCGTCAGAAGGGGTTCCAGGTCGGCTGCCGCGTCAGCTTCAGATAGCCCACCGACACGCCCAGCCGGGCGCCCACGCCGGTCCGCACGGGTACCAGCATGACATTGTTGCGCTTGAGAACGTGCATGCCGACCCCAGCGACCAGATAAGCCGACCCGGCGACGCCGCCATAGCGGCCATGCAGGTTCTCGACCGCCGGCAGGTTGTAGACAAGCATCATCGTGCGTGCGCCCTCGCCGCCGAAGTCCCAGCCGACCGAGGGGCCCTGCCAGAACACCATGTGGTCGCCGGCGTTCTTGGTGTAGAGCATGCCTTCGCCATAGCTCAGACCGCCGACGAAGGCGCCGCCGGCCTCCTGGCCAAGAATGTAGCCGTTCGGCAGGCCGTAAAGGGCGAACGCGCGCTCGATCGCCGTGGCGATCGCGCCCGAGGTCGAGCCGAAGAAGCCGTGCCCGGCCGCGACGACCTCGTCGAGACCGTAGGGATCGGGCTGTGGCTGTGCATATTGCGCGCGGGCAGGTCCGGCGACGAGCACCACGGCCAGCATCGTCAGCGCGGCGAGCGCCATCGCCGCGGCGCGAGTGAAGGCATCGAAAGGTCCGTTCCGGCGGGCTGTCTTGGCTTGCATGGCTACTCTCCTGACGCTGGCCTTTACCGATGCCGGCAATCGTTGCCGGCAAATCGGGCGGACGGCGGGCACACGGCCGCAATTGCTAAAAGTCTATGCAACCAGGGTTTCCGCTTTGTTAAGCAACCGATCGTTAATCACCGGCCATCTGGCCCGGCCGGCGCCGTTGCCCGCATCGTCCGCGACCGCTAACCTTCCCGCGGGAGGACGGGTCCGATTCGAAATCAAGTCCGGATGATCACATGCATCAACTGAACCACCTGTCCGCGTCCGATCTGGCGGCGCTGCTCTGCAGCCGTGTGTGCCACGACATCATCTCGCCGGTCGGCGCCATCAACAACGGCCTCGAACTGCTCGAGGACGGCGGCGCCGATGAAGACGCGATGGACCTGATCCGCACCAGCGCCGTGAACGCGTCGGCGCGCCTGCAGTTCGCGCGGATCGCCTTCGGCGCGGCCGGCTCGGCCGGGGTCGAGATCGATCTGGGCGACGCGCAGGTGGTGGCGACCTCCTTCATGCGCGGCGAGAAGGCCGATTTCACCTGGGATGGCGAACGCGCCTTCCTGCCCAAGAACCAGGTCAAGCTGTTGCTGAACCTGATCCTGGTCGCCAACGCCTCGATCCCGCGCGGCGGCACGCTCGACTGCACGATACGCAAGGGGGCCGACAAGCCCGAATTCACCCTCGTCGCCTCGGGCCGGCTGATGCGCGTGCCGCAACGGTTCGCCGATTTCCTCGAGGGTCGGTTCGGCGAGGAGCCGATCGACGCCCATGCGGTGCAGTTCTACTATACGCTGCTGCTCGCCCAGGAGGCGGACATGACGGTCGCCGTCGATGTCAGCGACGAGGCGATCACCTACACGGCGCGCTGACCGGGGGGCATTCGCGCCCCGGTTCGTTCAAAGACGATCATCCTCGTTATCGCGGTGTAAACCAACCCGCTTAAGCGCGTGGCAAACCCGCCATGCTAGAACACCGTCGAACTGTACTTCGGGGGTGAAGATGTCACGCTGCATGATCGTTGAAAAATCGGCCGTCGTCCGGAAGGTCGCAAAGCGGATCCTGACCGCCGACAACCGTTTCGTCGCCGAGGCCGCGACCGCCGGCGAGGCGCTGGCCATGATCGAGGCGGACATGCCCGACACGATCATCGTCGAGGTCAACCCGGCGGACATGGACCTGCTCGACTTCCTGCGTGCCGTGCGCGCCATGGAGGCCGAGACCAGACCCGTCATCATCGTCGCCATGATCGAGATGGATCTGGTCCAGATGACAAAGGCCAAGCGCGCCGGCGCGGACGACTATCTGCTCAAGCCGTTCGACCGGATGCAGCTGCTCAACCGTTTCGAACAGGTCACCGCAGCCGCCGCCTGATACGCGCGGGCACCGGCGAAGTCGGCGTGAAGACGCGTGACCAACGAAAAAAGCCCGGCCTTGCGCCGGGCTTTCTCATGTTCGCGATCGGTTTCGATCAGGCGGTTTCGGCCATCGAAACCGGTTCGGGATCGCGCAGGACATAGCCGCGCCCCCATACCGTCTCGATGTAGTTGATGCCGCCGGATGCCGCGTCGAGCTTCTTGCGCAGCTTGCAGATGAACACGTCGATGATCTTCAGTTCCGGCTCGTCCATGCCGCCATAAAGGTGGTTGAGGAACATTTCCTTGGTCAGCGTCGTGCCCTTGCGCAGCGAGAGCAGCTCGAGCATCTGGTATTCCTTGCCGGTCAGATGCACCCGCTGGCCGCCGACCTCAACGGTCTTTGCGTCGAGGTTCACGACGAGGTCCCCGGTCGTGATGACCGACTGGGCGTGGCCCTTCGAGCGACGCACGATGGCGTGGATGCGCGCGACCAGCTCGTCCTTGTGGAACGGCTTGGTCATGTAGTCGTCCGCGCCGAAGCCCAGGCCCCGCACCTTGTCCTCGATGCCGGCCATGCCCGAAAGGATCAGGATCGGCGTCTTGACCTTGGAAAGACGCAGCGTGCGCAGCACTTCATAGCCGGACATGTCCGGCAGGTTCAGGTCGAGAAGGATGATGTCGTAGTCATAGAGCTTGCCGAGATCGACGCCTTCTTCGCCCAGATCGGTCGTGTAGACATTGAAGCTCTCGGATTTCAGCATCAGTTCGATGCTTTGTGCGATCGCACTGTCATCCTCGATCAGCAATACACGCATTTTCTTCCCCTTGACGAGTTCCAAAGCGTGCGGTGGCCCGTCCCGGCTTGTCCACAACCGCGCAAATCACCCTGCACCCAAATGGTTAACAAATCCTGTTTTGGGCTGGCAAGGTCAACTTGCAGATTAATCACCGCTTGGAAACATTTGATTTCCACACATTTTTTGGCCCGCAAACCTGAATCATTTCCTCAGGAAACGCGGCTAACCCAATCATTGGATTCCACAATCCCGTGCCGGTCCCGGTGCCGCTTCAGAGCGGCCATTCGATTTACCGGCCCTTAAAGGTTGAGACCTATCATTAATGCAGGACGTAAACGAAGTGTTACCGACCCCTGGTGAGTTCGCGGGGGCGGCCGTCCAGCGAGATCGGGTTCAGCCCGGCTTTTTTGGTTGGAGTATTGCGTAATGAAGCCGAAAGACAGCCTCATCAGGGTCAAGCAGTTCCAGGTGACCGAAAGGCACAAGCAGGTGAACCAGCTCGAGGCCATGATCTCCGAGTTCGAGCGCATGGCCTCCGAACTCGACGTGCAGATCCACAACGAGGAAAAGAAGAGCGGCATCACGGACGTCAGCCATTTCGCCTACCCGACCTTCGCCAAGGCCGCGCGCACCCGCCGCGACAATCTGTTCAACTCCATCAACGACCTGCGCATCCAGAAGGAGCAGGCCGAGGTGGCGCTGATGGAAGCCGAGGCCGAACTGCAGAAGGCCGAAAAGCTCGACGTCCGCGAGGCGCGCAAGGCGGCCGAGGAGCAGGCCTCGCGCAGCGCCTATGACCGCCAGGCGATGATCGGCTGAACCGGCGCGGGCCGCCGGGCCCGCCCCGGAATTGCCGGGCGACGCCCGGCCTCCGCTGCCCTTCGGGTCCTATTCCAGTTCCGCGTCGTGCTGCATGACGAAAATCAGCACCGCCAGGATCGACATGTAGAACCGGAACGCGGGCTGCTGCCCGTTCCAGGTATCCGACTGCCACATCAGGAACCACTCCCCGCCGATCGCCATGAAGCCGACGAACCAGACCAGGAAACCGACCGTCGCGCCGAGCACCGCCATCTGCTTGGCGCGCTGAAACTCGGCCGCGGTCGCCTTTCGCGCCGCCAGCATCTGCAGCCCGCCCCATGTGAGCAGAACGAAGGTCAGCCCCTCGCCCGCGATTATCAGCCAGTAGCCGGCATGCCACATCCAGGGCGTCGTGATCGCCCGGTACATGGCATCGTTGCCCTCGAACGTCGTGTCCATGCTCAGCACATGGCGGACGAACTGGAAGTTGGAGTCATAGTCGGTCAGATTGTTGAAGGTGACGAGAAAGGCGAACAATGCCAGTCCGAGCAACATGATGACCTTGGAAAGACGAACGAGCATGGAAGACACCTCCGGTTGGCATGACGGGGTCCGCCTGCGGTTCACCGACACCGCCAAAGCGGTGGCGGACCGCAACCGACTCGGCCGGACCCTAGGGATGCCACCCCTGCCGGGCAATGCCCTGTGCGGCGATCATGTGGTCGTCGCGCACGAGGGCGAAACGCTGCGCTTTTCGGTGATGCGCCGCGCCTGGGTCGCCACCCCTGGCGGCTGGGTTCTGGAGATCACGCTCGATCATCCGGCACGCTGACATGGCGACCCCGGCCCCAGCCATCTCCGCGAACCCCTGGCGGCGGGTCGCATCATGACGATGCGCGCGGCCTCGGGCCTGCTGCTCGCCCTTTCCGCCTTCTGCCTGGCGCTTGGCATCACCCTGCCGCTGCTCGAGATGGAGCGACTGTTCGTCCTCACCGACCGGCCTTCGCTGATCGATGTGGTGGGCGGCCTGTGGACGAGCGGCGACCCGCTGCTGGCGCTGATCGTCGGTCTTGCCTCGATCGTCTTTCCGGTCGCCAAGATCCTCGCCCTGCAGATCATGCTGGCCCTGTCGGCGACACCGCCCGAGGGCCATCCCGCATGGGCCCGCCCGCTCGACGGGGCGGTCGGCTTCTTCAGCAAATGGTCGATGCTCGACGTGATGCTCGTGGCGCTCGCGATCTTCGCCGCGCGCACCTCCGGACTTGCCACCGCGATCAGCCAGCCGGGCCTTTGGTTCTTCGCCGGTTCCGCGCTGGCGAGCGCTGTCGCGGCCCATCTGGTCACGCGCGCGACGCGCGCCTGAACGATCTATCCGAACAGCACGACGCCAAGCACGGCGGCAACCACCAGACCGAGCACGATCAGCGACGCGATGTTGAAGCCCCGGTCGTTCACGAGCCACTCCCGTTCGCCAGGGACGGATAGGCCGTTGCGGACCGGATGGAAAGGAGGAATGCGCCGGGCGGGCGCGGGTCAGTGACGGTATTGCTGGATGCGGGTCGTGCGCAGGCCAGCCAGGCCATGCTCGTCGATCGAGGCCTGCCAGGACAGATATTCCTCGACGGTCAGCCGGTAGCGCTCGCAGGCCTCGTCGAGGCTGAGAAGACCGCCGCGGACGGCGGCGACCACTTCCGCCTTGCGACGGATAACCCAGCGCCGGGTTGTCGGTGGCGGCAGGTCGTTGATGGTCAGCGGCGAGCCATCGGGACCGATGACGTATTTAACGCGGGGTCTAATCTGATCGGTCATCTTACTCTCAACACACACGACCTGTTCAGAGGCACCCTAGGCCGTCAGCTTTAAAAAACGCCTAAGCGTGCACTAAGGGATTGGTAAGATTCGAATTGCGCCACGGCGCGCCCTCCGCCGTGAAACACAAGGGGCTCCGGCGTTTGGCGTTCGGCCCTGATTGACTTATATGCGGCCCGAAAGGACGACGATGCTCAACTCGCTCGACATCGCAAAGGCACCCGAGGACACCCGCGTGGTCGTGGCCATGTCGGGAGGCGTCGATTCGTCGGTCGTCGCCGGTCTGCTGCACGCCGAAGGCTATCAGGTGATCGGCATCACGCTGCAACTCTACGACCATGGCGCGGCGGTGCGCCGGACGGGCTCGTGCTGCGCCGGCCAGGACATCGACGACGCGCGCCGGGTCTGCGAGGAACTGGGCATCCCACACTACGTGCTTGATTATGAAAGCCGTTTCCGCGAAGCGGTGATCGACCAGTTCGCCGACAGCTACATCGCCGGCGAAACCCCGATCCCCTGCGTGAGCTGCAACCAGACGGTCAAGTTCGCCGACCTTCTGAAGACCGCGCGCGATCTGGGCGCCGACTGTCTGGCGACCGGCCATTACATCCTGTCGAGGCCGAACGGCGCGCACCGGGCGCTGTGCCGGCCGGTCGACGCGCATCGCGACCAGAGCTACTTCCTGTTCGCGACGACACAGGAGCAGGTCGATTTCCTGCGCTTTCCGCTGGGCACGATGGCCAAGGACGAAACCCGCGCCGCCGCCGAGCGGATGGGGCTGATCGTCGCCGACAAGCCTGACAGCCAGGACATCTGTTTCGTGCCGAACGGCAAGTATGCCGACGTGATCGCCAGACTTCGCCCGAACGCGGCGCTGGCCGGCGAGATCGTGCATCTTGACGGCCGGGTGCTCGGCCGGCACGACGGCATCCTCCACTACACGATCGGTCAGCGAAAGGGGCTTGGCGTCGCCACCGGCGAACCGCTCTACGTGATCAGGATCGACGCCCGCACCCGCCGGGTCGTCGTCGGCCCGAAGGACGCGCTCGACACGCGCACGATCGTGCTGCGCGAGGTCAACTGGCTCGGCGACACGCCGCTCGCGGACCTGCCCGCAGCCGGCATCGACCTTCTGGCGCGCGTGCGCTCGACGCGACCGCCCCGCCCCGCCCGCCTCTTCGTTGATGGCGGCACGGCGGTCGTCGAACTGCCCGGCGGCGAGGCCGGCGTGTCGCCCGGCCAGGCCTGCGTTCTCTATGACGGGGAAGGCGCCGGCGCGCGGGTTCTCGGCGGCGGGTTCATCGACGCGACGCGCCGCGCCGACCATGTCGAGGCGCAGCTTGCCGCGCTTGACCAATCCAAGACATCCGTCGCCGCCGAATAATCGGTCAGCTCATATCCGCGGCTGAAGCCGATACGGCCGCCCCTTACTCCGCCGCGACCGGCAGTGCGTCGCTGCCGGCAAACGCGCGGATTTCGGCGATCACCCGGTCCTGATCGGCTTCGGCCAGATAGGGATGCATGGGCAGGCACAGGATCGTGCCGGGCTTGCTCTCGGTCACCGGCAGCCCGCCGGGCGCGACCGGATAGCGGCGATAGACGTCCTGCTGGTGCAGCGGCTTGACGTAATAGACGACCGACGGGATCTGCTTGTCCGCCAGATGCGCCTTCAGCGCGTCGCGGTCGGTGCTTTCGATCGCGTACTGCGCCCAGGCCGAGCGCATGCCCTCGGGATTGCGCGCGGTCTTGACGACGTCCTTGAGCCCTTCGTGATAGCGCTGCGCGACGCGCTGGCGCGCCTCCATTTCCTCCTCGAGGATATCGAGCTTGAGGCTGAGGATCGCCGCCTGGATCGTGTCGAGCCGCGAGGTCAGGCCGATGCGGACATTGTCGTACTGGCTCTCGCCCTTGCCGTGGAAGGCGACCGAGCGCATCACCTCGGCCAAGTCGTCATCGTCGGTCATCACCGCGCCGCCGTCGCCCATGCAGCCGAGCGGCTTGGCCGGGTAGAAGCTGGTGGTGGCGACATCGCCGAACGCGCCGCACATGGTGCCGTTGCGAACGGCGCCCGCCGCCTGGGCGGCATCGGAGATGACCTTGAGACCGTGCGCCCGCGCGATCGGCATGATCGCGTCATAGTCGGCGACCATGCCGAACAGGTCGACCGGGATGATCGCGCGCGGGGTCAGCCGGCCTTCGGCTTCGATCATGGCGATCGCCGCTTCCAGCGACCGCACATCCATCAGGTATGTTTCGGGATCGATGTCGACGAACACCGGTTCGGCGCCCAGAAGCGCCACAACCTCGGCCGTCGAGGCGAAGGTGAAGGAAGGCACGAACACCGCATCGCCCGGTCCCACGCCCCAGGCCATCAGCGGGATCTGCAGCGCGTCGGTGCCACTGGCGCAGCCGATCACATGCTTGACGCCCAGATAGTCCGCGAAGCGTTTTTCGAACTCGGCGACCTGCGGTCCGAGGATGTACGCGCCGCCATGCACCACGGCGCTGACGGCCTCGTCCAGGGCCGAGCCCAGTCGCGCGCGTTGCGCCCCCAAATCGATAAACTGCATCAGATCCCCACGACCCCCGAAAACGCCAGTGATTTCATTGTTATGACCGCGCCCCCGGTACTCCGGATTTCCCTATCGCGCTCCCTTGCCGAGATAAAGTGTACAAACGGTCAAACATCGGCCCGGCCTGTAACCGGCGGTGATCTGCGCCAACGGCGTCAGCCGCCGCCCGCAGTCAGGATGCGCACGATGTCCAGCCCCTGCCGGCCCGGTGTCAGCGGCGCCGTGCGGCCGGTGATGCAGTCGAGGAAATGCCGCAGTTCGTCGGTCAGCGCCATGCCCGGCGCGACTGCGATCGGTTCGGCCTCGCCCTGCGCCCAGGTCCATCGCCCGTTCTGCGCGCGCGCGACCGTGTGCGGCACGACCGAAAGCTTGTCCGGCCAGTCGGCCAGATCGTCCCAGACCAGCGTGCCCGTCTCGCCGGTGACGGCGAAGCGACGCTCCGCATAGGCCGAATGGCGCGAGACGAACACATGCGCGCTCGGCCCCGCGCCGAAGCGCAGGTGCACATGGGCCATGTCCGCCTGCCCGTCGGTGACCGACACGGGGACGACGTCGACTTGGGTCGGCCCGCCCTCGACGAGCGAGAGCACAAGCGACAGATCGTGCGGCGCCAGGTCCCACAGCGCGTCGAACCGGTCGTAGAACTTTCCGAACCCGAGCCGGTGGCTCTGGATGTGGCGCGGCGCGCCGATCCGCCCGGCCTCGAGCGCGGCGACCAGCGCGTCGAAGGCGGTGTGATAGCGCAGCACGTGGCCGACCAGCAGCACCCGGTCGTTGCGCCGGGCGCTCTCGATCATCCGCTCGGCATCGGCGACGGTCAGCGCGATCGGCTTTTCGACGAGCACATGCTTGCCCGCCTCAAGCGCCGCGCAGGCCAGATCGGCGTTCTGCTCGGCCGGCAGGGCCAGGACGATGCCGGCGACCGCCGGGTCGGCGAGGATCGCATCGGTCGTCGCGACCCGTCCGCCATGCGCCAGGGCAAGCGCGGACGCCTTTTCGGGATTGTGGTCGCAGACCGCGCCGAGCGCCCCCAGTTCGGCCAGCGTGCGCACATGGTTGCGCCCCCACTGGCCGCATCCGATGACGGCGACGGGCGGTGAACTGGACACGCGGGAGAACTCCTGGCTTGGCGGAACGGCCGGGTGGTAGCGGTGCCGGCGCGCCGATGCAAGGCCGGCCGCGCGGCAGGTCCGGTCGGCCGGTCCGGCGGCTCGCGACGGCCGGGTGCGAGGCAGCACGCCCGTCGCCGGCATGCAAGGCCGGATCGTTCGCGCGTGCCCGCCCGGCGGGCGCGCATTTGGGCGGCTGTGCTTGCTTGACAGGCCGAAGGGGCGAGCCCTATATCCGCCACGCTTTGACAGGGGCACGCCGCCCCTTCTGGCGGAGTAGCTCAGTCGGTTAGAGCAGTGGAATCATAATCCATGTGTCGGGGGTTCGAGTCCCTCCTCCGCTACCAGCAATCTCCCCACCCCTTTGACCCTGTCGGGACACGTCGCCAAGGCTCGGATCGCGACGTCCGGTCGGTTCGTTGACGATGTTCTCCATGCTCCTTGGTGGCGGTCTGATCCGCAGCCGGCACGATCGTGTGGGAATCGAGCGCCGCCTCCATCGGGTCCGTGAGGTCGATGTCGCCGAGGGAGACCAGCGTCCCGCCGGTCGGGCTTGCAAGCGCCGGCGAATAGGCTAGTGTCCGGACCGCTGCATGTTCCCCTCGATGGATCGTCACCCGTGATCAATGCCCAGTTCCATCGTCGCCAACCACGGAGCCGCGTGAGGTTTTGCAACCACGCGGGCAGTCTGAACGCAAGCATCTAGCCCTGGCGCGGCCGCAAGGCCGTCGACCGGGGGCCGGAAATCCAATCCACACCAAAATCTGGTTCTGATTTCCGGGTCCGCCACCGTCGGCCCGGTGGAGATGCTTGATGACGACCTATCTGGCCGGCTGTCCGATGACAGCGACCGACATGCGCATATGCGAGGCCTTGCGCGACCAACTCAGCGGCACCGGATCGGCGCTGCTGCCCCTTCTCGAAGACAAGATCGACAGTGCCGTCCTCGTCGCCGACGACCGGATCGATCCGCGCGTGGTGACGCTGAACAGCCGCGTGCTGTTCGGCGTCGACGATGAGCCGCCGCAGACGCGCATCCTCGTCCGCAGCGCCTTCCGGCACGGGCTGATCGGGCTGACGCTGCCGATCACGGCGCCGCGCGGTCTGGCCCTGCTCGGCCTTCGCCGGGGACAGCGCTACGCTTTCGGCGAGCACGGCACGACGCGCACGATCTTCGTCGAGGACGTTCCGTTCCAGCCCCAGGCGCGGCGCTTCATGCGCGATGTCGAGCCGGCCCGCGACGAGCCCGCCCCGATCGTCGATCTGGAAGCGGCGCGCAACGCACGCCGAACCGGTGACCGGTCCCGCACCGGCACGACCTGCAGATCATCGTAGGGGGACCGACCATGAAAGTCGTTGTTCTGGGCGCGGGCGTCATCGGTGTGACGTCCGCCTACTATCTCGAAAAGGCCGGCCATGAGGTCACCGTGCTGGAAAGGCGGGAAGGGCCAGCGCTGGAGACGAGCTTTGCCAATGCCGGGCAGATCTCGCCGGGCTACGCCGCGCCCTGGGCCGGTCCGGGCGTGCCGCTCAAGGCGGTCAAGTGGCTGACGATGAAGCACGGCCCGCTGGCGATCCGGCCACGGCTCGATCCGGCCCTGTGGTCCTGGCTCGCCATGATGCTGCGCAATTGCACCGAGGCGCGCTACGCACTCAACAAGAGCCGCATGGTTCCGCTCGCCGAGTACAGCCGGGACAGTCTGCGCGAACTGCGCCGGCAGACCGGCATCGCCTATGACGAGCGCACGCGCGGCACCTTGCAGCTCTTCCGGACGCAGAAGCAGCTTGACGGCGCTGGCAAGGATGTCGCCGTGCTCGACCGATTGGGCGTGCCCCACGCGCTCCTTGACCACGACGGCTGCATCGCGGCGGAGCCGGGGCTTGCCGCCGCGCGCGACAGGATTGTCGGGGGCCTGCGCCTGCCGCAGGACGAGACCGGCGACTGCCGCCTGTTCACGGCCGCGCTGGCGGCCCTCGTCGCGCGGTCGGGCGAGGTCCGCTACGGGGTCTCGGTCAAGGCCATCGTCCATGACGGACGCAAGGTGACCGGCGTCAGCACCGATACCGGGATCGTCAAGGCCGACGCCATCGTCACCTGCCTCGGCACCTGCTCGCCCGCCCTTCTGGCGCCGCTCGGCCTGCGCATTCCGGTCTATCCGGTCAAGGGCTATTCGCTGACCGTGCCGATCGCCGACGAAGCGGCGGCACCGGTCTCCACGGTGATGGACGAGACCCACAAGATCGCGATCACGCGGCTCGGCCGCACCATCCGCGTCGGCGGCACGGCGGAACTGGCCGGCCACGACCTGTCCTTGCGGCCCCGGCGGCGCGCCCCGCTCGAATTCGCCGTCTCGGACCTGTTTGCTGGCGCCGGGCGCCTCGCCGACGCGACGTTCTGGACCGGGCTGCGGCCGATGACCCCGGACGGTCCCCCGATCATCGGGCGGGCCGCGCTTGGCGGTCTTTATCTGAACACCGGCCACGGCACACTCGGCTGGACGATGGCGTGCGGCTCGGCACGCGTGATCGCCGATCTGGTCTCGGGCCGCACGCCCGACATCGACGCGCGCGATCTCGGCCCGCAGCGATATGAAAGCTGAGCGCAGTTGACCGGAGCGCCGCGCTCGGCCATCGGAGGGGTCCCACCAAGGCGAACGCGGACAGGGCGCGGGGCATGGATCAGTCGGACCAATCGCACGATAACGCCCGGGCGCTGACGGGCGCTGGCGGGCATGATGGCCCTCGGCCGGCCCCCGCCCTGCCGCGCGGGCCGCGCTAGATGCCGGGCCCGGGACCCGTCACCGTCGGCGTTCTGTTGGCGGCCGGCCGTTCCGAGCGGTTCGGCGCGGCCGACAAGCTGCTGGCGACGTTCAGGGGCGTGCCGCTCGTCCGCCACGCGGCGAACGCCATGGCCTCGGCCGGCCTGACACATCGGATCGCCGTGACGTCGAGCGGGGATGTCGCCCGCCTCGTCGACCCGCTATGCGACCGGGTGATCACGCAGGCGAGCGCGGCCATGTCCGGGACGATCCGGACCGGCGTCGAGCACGCGCGCGAGCTCGGCGCGGAGCGTCTCCTGCTCGTGCTCGGCGACATGCCGTTCGTGACCGCGGCGATGCTCGACCAGCTGGTGGCGCGCTGCACCGACGATGCGCCCGCCGCGCTGACCGACGGCGCGCGCATCGTGCCGCCGGCCTGCTTTCCGAGTGGGGATTTCGACGCTCTGTCCGCGCTTCGCGGTGACCGGGGCGCGCGCGAGCGGCTCGGCCGGCTGCCGCCCTCCGCATGCGTCCAAGTTCCCTGCCCGGCGCTCGTCGATATCGATGACCAGGCCGCACTGGCACGGTGGGACCGCGCCGGATAGCCAAAAGCGCGGCCTCACCGAACAGTTCGGCGCCGTGCGTGGCTTGAACCCCTTCGCCGGCCCGCGCATTGTCGCCGAAACGAACCGCAATCGTGCCGCTCGCAAAGACGCGCCGCCGCACCGACCCCCTGAATGCCATGTCGCTCGACCAGATCCTCATCTTCATCCCCGCCGCCCTGCTTCTGGGCCTGTCGCCTGGCGCCAACAATCTGCTGGCCTTCGCCTCGGCCGCCCGGGCCGGCTGGCGGCGCGCCGCGCTCGGCGTGATCGGCCGCGTCGTCGCATGGGCCGTGCTCGTCGTGCTGGTCGCGTTCGGTCTCGGGGCGGTGCTGGAGGCGTCCGAAGCGGCGTTCCTCGTCGTCAAATGGCTGGGCGTCGCCTATCTGGCCTATCTGGCGGTGCGGTTCTGGAACGCGCCGGTCGAGGCCGAGCCCGCGCTTCCGCCGACCGGCGCGCTGATGCGCCGCGAGTTCCTGACCCTGATGGGCAACCCGAAGGCCTATCTGCTGCTGACCGCCTTCCTGCCTCAGTTCGTCGATCCCGCTGCGGCACCGACGCCGCAGCTTCTGGCGCTCGGCCTTCTCTATCTGGTCATCGAGGCGGTGGCGGCGATGAGCTGGGTCACGCTCGGCATGCTGGTCGGCGCGCATGCGCTGACGCCGCTGCGCCGGCGCCTTGTCAACCGCGTCTCCGGCGGACTTCTGGGCCTCGCCGCCATCGCGCTGGCGCGCACCGACCGTGCCCAATAGGCGCGCACAGGTTCCCGAGGACACCGCGACGGCGACCGCATTCGGCGCCGTGATCGCCGTCGCAATGGCGGCGGCCCTGTGGGGCACGGTGGGCGTCGCCTCGAAGCTGCTTTACGGCACCACCGAGATCTCGCCGGTCTTCGTCGGCTTCGTGCGGCTGGCGCTCGCCTCGCCGCTGCTGCTGGTCCTGTCGCTGGCAACCGTCGGCCGGCGCACCTTCGCCTTCGCCGGCCGAGAACTGGGCGCGATCGTCATGATCGGCGTCTCCATGGCGCTCTATCAGCTGTTCTACTTCACGGCCGTCGCCACCACCGGGGTCGCCATCGCCACGCTGGTGACGATCTGCACCGCGCCGCTGATGGTGGCGCTGCTTGCCGGCCTTTTTCTGGGCGAGCGGCTGACCGCGCCGGTGATCGGCGCGCTTGCCATCGGCATCGCCGGTACCGCGATGCTCGTGGGCGTCCCCTCCGATGTCGGGGTCACGCAGGCCGCCGTTCTTGCCGGTACCGGCTGGGCGCTGGGCTCGGCGGTCAGCTTCGCCCTCTTCACGCTCTTCAGCCGGGTGCTGGCGCCGCGCCATCATCCGTTCACGCTGATCGGCATCGGCCTTGGGGCGGGCGCGCTGATGCTGCTGCCGGTCGCCCTGTTCCATCTGCCCGCCTCGGTCCCGGCGGAAGGCCTGTGGCTGCTGCTCTATATCGGGCTGGTTCCGACAGGGTTTGCCTATGTCATCTTCTTTGCCGGCATGAAGCGGGCGGGCGCGACGGTCGCCAGCATCGCCGCGCTGACCGAGCCGCTGACGGCGACGCTGCTGGCCTGGCTGCTGTTCGATGAGAGGCTTGGCGCGCTCGGCCTGATCGGCGCGGCCCTGCTCGTCGCCGCCATGGTGCTGCTGACGCGAAGCACACGGACCGCGCGGTAGACGGGTCCGGTCAGTCCGTTCTGGCCAGCCTTGGCGAGACGAAGTGCGCCAGCGCGACGAGGCCGACCAGCGCCAGCGGCACGCTGCCCAGGAACACCCAGCGCGCGGCGGGCAGGAAGGCCTCGGGCGTCCCGGCTGCGGCGAAGCCGGCCGCGTTGGCGATGATGCCGATATAGGCCGCGCCCAGCGCATAGCCGAGCCGCTGCACGGTGGGAATCGCGCCGGAAACACGCTCGGTCTCGGCCGGATCGGAGAGCGTCGTCACCCGGCGCAGGATGAAGGTCCAGGCGATGCCGAAGCCGCCCCCCTCGATCACCGCGACGATGGCGATCAGCCAGACCGGGCCCGCCGGCACGGCAAACGCGAAACCGACGATGCTGACCCCCACCATCGCCATGCCGGCGATGATGTATCTGGGGTCGTGCCGCGGATCGGCGCCCGACACGATGATCGCGAACACCGTCCAGCCGACCGCCGAACAGGCGACCAGATAGCCCGCGACGATGGCCGAGACGCCATGGATCGCCACGACCAGCAGCGGGCCGTAGGCGGTGATCGCGATGGTCGCCGCCGACATGGCGAGCACCATGGTCAGCGCGCTGCCATGCGCGCTGGCAAGACCGAACGGCATCGGCGGCAGCAGCCGGTCGGGACCGGCGCGCCCGTCGAGCACGAGAAAGACGACCAGCAGCGCCGCGCCTGCGGTGATGAAGGCGGGGGTCGCGACCGGATCGATATCGATGCCGGCGTATGCGACCGAGACGATCCCGGCGGCGAGCACGGCAAGGCGCAGCACTGGCACGGTGTTCGAAAGGCCCTCGGCGGGCGGCCGCGCGCCGAGCTTCGCGGCAAGACCGATCCACAGCGCCAGCGCGAATGCCTGCGCGGCGAAGAAGACAAACCCGGCCCGCCAGGTGGCGTATTCGACGAACAGCCCGCCGATCAGCGGCCCGAGAAAGGACGACACGCCCCACAGCGCCGAGATCGCCGCCATCGCTCGCGCCATCAGGCGTGGCGGAAACAGGATGGAGACCGCGACGAACGACAGCGCCATCAGCCCGCCGCCGCCCAGTCCCTGCAAAAGCCGGCCGGCCAGCAGCACCGGCATGGTCGGCGCGAAAGCGCTGACAAGGCATCCGATGGCGAACAGGACGCCGGCGAGCGTCATCGGCAGGCGCAGCCCGTAGCGCAGGGCCAGGAACCCGCCCGTCGCGCCGGCGACGATGGAGCCGATCTCGTAGAGCGCCACCGACCAGGCGACCAGCGCGCCGCCGCCGATCTCGGCGACGATCGCCGGCAACATCGTCGCCACGATCAGCCCGTCGGCCGCATGCAGCCACACGCCAAGGCACACCAGCGCCAGGGCCGGCGCATGATCGCGCGTTGCGATTTCAGACCAGGCGACGCGGGTGTGTGGAGCGGGATCGGCCATTGACGGCGGCCTTTCGGTCGTTATTATATAAAGCAATTACTTTATAAAAAGAGACCGATGTCAAGACCGACCGATGAGCGACTGCTCTACCTGATCAAGAGCCGGGGCCCGGTGACCGCCAGGGACGCCGGCGCCGCGCTCGCCATGACGCCGGCCGGCGCACAGCAATGGCTTGCCAAGCTCGCCGGCGAAGGCCTTGTCGCCCCTGAAGACCGCAGGCACGGGCGCGGCCGGCCGCGCCGCTACTGGGCTTTGACCGAACGGGGCCATGCGCGCTTTCCCGACCGTCATTCGGACCTGACGCTGGACATGCTGGCCTCGACCCGGGCCGTGTTCGGCGCCGAGGGGCTCGACCGGCTGATCGCCCATCGCGAAGCCGAAACGCTCGCACGGTACCGAGCGGCGATGGCGGGTTGCGCGTCCCTTGACGCGCGCGTCGCCAAACTCGCAGACCTGCGCAGCGCGGAGGGCTACATGGCCAACTGGCACCGTACCGACGATAGCAGCTTCGTGCTGGTCGAGAACCATTGCCCGATCTGCGCGGCCGCCGCCGTCTGCCAGGGCCTTTGCCGGTCGGAACTGGCGATCTTCCGCGCCGTCCTCGGACCCGATGCAAGGGTGGAGCGCACCGAACATGTGCTGGAAGGCGCGCGCCGCTGCGCCTACGCGATCGGCCATGCCGAACAACGCGCCGACGCTTGAGGGCGCGCGCTTCTCCGCTCAGCCGGCGGCATCCTCCTGCGGCACCGCGATCACCGCCAGGCAGTCGCCGGACTTGATCAGGCCGGGGAAATGGCGCGACACGACGATGCCCGAGCGGCTGGCGTGATAGTCGACGGGCGGCTCGCCGGTGCGCTCGGTCGGCCAGATCCGCGCCAGCATGTCGCCGGCCTCCACCGGATCGCCCAGATTGACCCAAGGCTCGAACAGGCCGTCGTTCTGGCTGAAGGTGAAGCAGTCGTCGCCCGGCATGTCGAGCATGACGGTCGGCCCGGTCTCCATCTCGCCCTTCATGATGCCGGCATGGATCAGCACGTTGCGCACGCCCTTCTTGGCGATCGCCACCGACGTGCCGGTCGCCGTGCCGCCGCCGCCCAGTTCGGTTGTCACGAACACCTTGCCCTGGTCCTCAACGGCGGTGTCGTACATGCCGACATTGTCGATCTCCAGCAGCATCAGCGTGAACGGCGCGTTGAACGCCCGGACCGCCTCGACACAGCGCTGCTCCTGCGCCTTGTCGTCGAGCACGTGCGCGCAGGCGAACGGCACGAAGTCCAGCGTCTTGCCGCCCGAATGGAAGTCGAGAACGATGTCGGCCATCGGCACGAGCGTGCGGTTGAAATAGTCGGCGATCTTCTCGGTGACGGTGCCGTCGGGCTTGCCCGGAAAGGCGCGGTTGAGGTTGCGCTGGTCGATCGGCGATACGCGCGTCGCCGCCTTGAAGGCGGGGAAGTTGAACGCCGGCACGATGATGACGCGGCCGGTAATGTCGGCCGCCTCGAGCGTATAGGCCAGGTCGAACAGCGCCAGCGGGCCTTCATATTCGTCGCCATGGTTGGCGCCCGTCAGAAGCGCGGTCGGCCCCTCGCCGTTCCTGATCACGGTCAGCGGGATCATGATCGATCCCCAGGCCGAATCGTCGCGACTGTAGGGCAGGCGCAGGAACCCGTGATGCTTGCCGTCCACGTCGAGCGGGATGGTCGGCTTGATCGGGTTGGCGGGCATGGTGGAGACCCTGTGCAGCATTTCCGGCTTCAGTCCTTCACGAACAGCTTGCGGGGCACGTTGGCGAGCAGCTCCGGGCCGGTCTCGCCGATGACAATGGATTCGGTGATCTCGAAGCCCCAGTCCTCCATCCACAGGCCCGTCATGAAATGGAAGGTCATGTTCGGCTCCAGCTCGGTGCGGTCGCCGGCGCGCAGGCTCATGGTTCGCTCGCCCCAGTCCGGCGGATAGCTCAGGCCGATCGAATAGCCGGTCCGGTTGTCCTTGACGATGCCGTAGCGGCTCAGGACGGCGAAGAAGGCGTTGGCGATGTCCTCGCACCGGTTGCCGGCCCTGGCCATTTCGAGCCCGGCCTCCATGCCTTCCAGCACCGCCTTTTCGGCATCGAGGAAGGTCTGGGTCGGCTTGCCCAGGAACACCGTGCGCGACAGCGGACAGTGATAGCGCCGGTAGACGCCGGCGATCTCGAAGAAGGTGCCCTCGCCCGCCTGCAGCGGATCGTCGTTCCAGGTCAGGTGCGGCGCCGACGCGTCGACGCCCGACGGCAGCAGCGGCACCAGCGCAGGATAATCGCCGCCAAAGCCGAACGCCTCGTCATAGCGAAGGCCCGCCGCATAAATGTCGGCGACCAGATCGCACTTGCGGTAGCCCGGCTCGGCCTTGTCGAAGATCACCTGATGCATCCGCTCGACCAGCCGCGCGGCATTGCGCATGAAGCCAAGCTCGGCCTCGGACTTGACCGCCCGCTGCCAGTTCACGAGGCCAGTCGTATCGGCAAAGCGGGCATCGGGAAGTTCGCGCTGCAGCGTGGCGAACGCGGCCGCCGAGAACCAGTAATTGTCCATCTCCACGCCGATGCGACCGCTGCCGCCCCAGCGCTTTTCGATCTCGGCGGCGAGCACCTGCATCGGGTGCCGCTCGGCCGACTGAACATAATGGTCGGCATAGCCGATGATGTCGCCTTCGCCCATGAACACGGTGCGGCGCGCGCCGTTGGCGTCCTGACCGCGCCCGAACCAGACCGGATCGCCGTCCATGCCCAGGACGACCGCCTGGTGGACGTAGAAGGACCAGCCGTCATAGCCGGTCAGCCAGGCCATGTTGGAGGGATCGGACACGATGATCGCATCGACGCCGGCCGCTTCCATGGCGCGCCGCGTCTTGGCGATGCGCGCGGCATATTCGGCGCGCGAGAACGGCAGGTTGGGGGCCGGTGCGGCGTTTATCTCTTGCAGCATGGTCTATGCCTTCAGTTGGGTGCCGGCGCCGTGCGCGAGCGCGCGCTGGCGGGCAAGGGTGGCGATGGCGGTGTCCTGTACGCCGGTGCCGGTCAGATCGGCGATGGTGATCGCCGCATCGTCCGGACGGCCCGGCGCCTTGCCGGCGATGATGTCGCCCAGCTCGGCAAAGTGCGCCTCGGGCTCGATCAACCCGGCTGCGATAGCGGCGCGCAACTCACCCTGCTTGCGCGTTTGCGACAACCGGTCGGGCACATAGACATGTGCCCGCGTCAGGCATGCCGGCTCGATCTCGTTCTTGTCGGGCTGGTCCGAACCCATCGCGGTGACATGCTGGCCCGGCCGCAGCCACTCCGCCTTCAGAACCGGCGATCTTGCGGGCGTCGTCGTGACGATGATGTCCGCTTCGGCGACGGCGATCGCCGCGTCATCGGCCGCCGCGACCGGGATCGCCAGCTCCGCGCTCATCTGCTTCGCCGCGGCCTCGGCCTTTGCCGCATCGCGCGCCCAGATCGTCGCGCGGGTGAGCGGACGGACCAGATGCAGCGCGGCAAGCTGCAGCCGCCCTTGCGTGCCCGCGCCCAGTATGCAGGCGGTCGCCGCGTCCGCCCGCGCCAGATGCCTGGCCGCCACCGCGCCGGCGGCGGCAGTGCGCACATCGGTCAGATAGCCATTGTCGAGCAGCAGCGCCTCGACCATGCCGGTCTTCGCCGAGAACAGCACCATCAGCCCGGAGGTCGACGGCAGGCCGAGCTTGGGATTGTCGAAGAAGCCCGGCGATATCTTGATCGCGAAACTGTCGAGGCCGGGCATGAAGGCCGTCTTGACGTCGACCTCGCCATTGGCCTGTTCGATCGCCATCGACAGGATCGGCGGCATGATGACGCCGCCGTCCGACAGCGCGACGAAAGAATGCTCGACGCAGGCGATCGCGTCGAGATCGAGCGGCACCGCCCGGCGCAGATCGGCTTCGGTCAGGATCGTGACATCGGCCATCAGGCGGCCTCCCGCGCCACGTCGACATCCTCGCCGGCGACGATGCGCGCGTGCTGGTCCATGTCGATGTTGCCCCCGCTGAGGATGGCGACGACCGGGCCGGACGAGTTGACCGTGCCCGCCAGCAGCGCGCCGATGCCGACCGCGCCGGATCCCTCGACGATCTGCCGTTCCTGCCGATAGGCGTGCCGGATGGCGCGGGCGATCTCGGCCTCGTCGAGCAGCACCACATCGTCTACGAGCGCCCGCGTCATGGCGAACGTATGCCGGTTGTCGAGCCCGATGCCACCGCCGAGCGAGTCGGCCAGCGTCGGCAGTTCCTCGACGGCGACCGGTCGGCCGGCCCGAAGGCAGGCATGCATCGCCGCGCCCCGCTCCATCGAGATGCCGACAATCTTCGCGCCCGGCTTCTTCGCCTTGACCGCCGCCGCGACCCCGCAGATCAGACCGCCGCCCGAAAGCGGCACCAGCACGGTGCCCAGATCGGGCACCTGTTCGACCAGTTCGAGACCGAGCGTGCCCTGCCCGGCGATGATCGCCCGGTGGTCGAAAGGCGGGATCATGGTCATGCCCTCGTCGGCGACCAGTCGGTCGACTTCCTCCTGCGCCTCGTCCTGCGAGCGGCCGACAATGCGCACCTCGGCGCCCTGCGCCATGATGCCGTCGATCTTGGCCTGCGGCACCAGCTTCGACATGCAGATGATGCAGCGCACCCCGGCGGCCCTTGCGGCATAGGCCAGCCCGCGCCCGTGATTGCCGGTCGACACGCCGACCACGCCCCGCGCCTTTTCGGCATCGGTCAGTTGCGCGATCGCATTGCTCGCCCCGCGCAGCTTAAAGCTGCCGGTAATCTGCTGGTGTTCGAGCTTGAGATGCA
Organism: Roseitalea porphyridii; assembly: GCF_004331955.1. Classification (NCBI taxonomy): domain Bacteria; kingdom Pseudomonadati; phylum Pseudomonadota; class Alphaproteobacteria; order Hyphomicrobiales; family Ahrensiaceae; genus Roseitalea; species Roseitalea porphyridii. Next base: position 2,898,291 of record NZ_CP036532.1, read on the forward strand.
CCGGCACCCCGGCCATCTCCGTAAGCGACGGCGAACCGTCGACGAAGGTGCGCCGCACCGTCTCACCGATGGCGGTGCGCGCCTTCTCGATCTCGGCAAGCGTGACGAAACCATCGCTCATGCCGCCGCTCCCGTCGCACCTGGTGCCATCGGCAGATCGAACAGCCGGCCGAACCCGGCGGGCCTGAAGTCGGCGAGCCCGGCGTGCCGCGCCAGCGCCCAGGCACCGGCCTGGTTGGAGGTCACCACCGGCTTGCCCGTCGCCGCCTCGATGGACGCGGCGACACCGGCGGCCGGCAGGGCCGTGCAGGAGATGAAGATCGCCTCGGCCTCTGGCGTGTCGACGGCCCGCGCGGCGGCGACGATCGTCTCGGCGGTGACATGGGCCATGTCGCGATCGTCCTCGATGCCAAGGCACGCGCAAGCGGTCACATCGAACCCGTTGGCGGCGAAGTAGGCGGCCATCGGCTCGGTCGTCTCGATCGTGTAGGGCGTCAGCAACGCGATGCGGCGCGCGCCGAGCGCCGCGAACGCCTGGCGCGCCGCGCCCGACGGCGTCACCACCGGCACGCCCGGCCGGGCTGCGTTGATCGAGGCGGCCACCTCCGCGTCGCCGATCACCACCGAGGCCGATGTGCAGCTATAGTAGATCGCGCCGAGCGGCACACCGTCGACCAGCAGGCTCGCCGCCTCGGTCAGCCGGCCCGCCATCTTGCGCAGATTGGCCGGTGTCGTCGGATTGGCGTTGCGCACCCGGCTGACATGGACCGCGACGTCGGCCGGGGCGAAGATCGTCGCGAAATCGGGCTCGGTCGTCAGATCGCTGGACAGCGCGACCACGCCGAGCCGCACGGTCTCGGAACGGTCGCGGAACCGCGCCACCTCGGAGGAAAGCGAAACGGTCGGTTGCGTCATCTTCGTAATCCCAAAAGTCGGGCGAAACGGCCCGAACGGTCAGACCACCATGACCGGGCAGCGCGCCAGGCTCGTTACCTTGTGCGAAACGCTGCCCAGGAGGAAGCCCTCTATGTCACCCATGCCCCGGCTGCCCACGACGATCAGATCGGCCCCGTGATCCTCGCCGAACTTGACGATGGTGCGCGCCGGCTGGCCGTTCTTGACGAAGGCGCGCACGCGCCCCGCGCCCCGTTCGCCCGCCTCGGCCTTGGCCTTCTCGGCCACCTCCTTGGCGTAGCCGCGCAGCACGTCGTCGAGGTTTTCCGGGTCGTTCGGCCGGACCATCGACATCGACGCCTCGGTCATCGAGTGATGCCGGTAGACGGTCAGGATCAGCAGTTCGGCATCGGAATGCGCGGCGAGTCGGGCAGCGGTCTCCAGCGCCCTTTTCGAGCCCTCCGAACCGTCGACCGCGACCAGTATGTGTTCGAACATCGCAATTCACCCGACAGTCAGCGGAACGCCAGATCGCGCAGGAACAGGGCGATCTGCGGGAAGAAGATCAGCGCGACCGACACCGACAGAAGGATGATGATGAAGGGCGGCGTGCCCCGGATCACCTCCATGTAGGGCCGCTTGAAGACGGCGATGGCCGTGAAGATGTCGCACCCGAACGGTGGCGTCGCCGAGCCGATGGCGACCTGCAGCGTGATCAGCGTGCCGACCAGCACCGGGTCGATGCCGGCCGATTCGACGACCGGCGCGAAGATCGGCACCAGGATCAGGATGACGACGATCGGATCGACGAACATGCAGCCGATGAAGAAGGCGATCGAGATCACGAACAGGATCGCGATCGGCCCCATATCGTCGATGCCGATGCCCGACAGAACCGCCTGCGGCACCTGCGCGAACGAGATCACCCAGGAGAACGCCGCGCCCGCGCCGACCAGGATGAAGACGACCGCCGTGATCAGCCCGGTCGACTTGGCGGTGCGGTAGACGCCGGCCAGATCGAGCGAGCGGAAGACGATCACTTCGAGGATCAGCGCATAGAGCACGCACACCGCCGCCGCCTCGGTGGGCGAGAAGATGCCGCCATAGATGCCGCCGATGATGATCGCCGGGAAGCCGAGCGGCCACAGCGCGTTGCGCACGGCGCGGGCGCGATCGCTCCACGGCGTCTTCGGCTCGGTCGGCACGCCCATGCGGACCGCGTAGATCCACGAATAGATCGAGAACAGGACGAGGATCAGGAGGCCCGGACCGATGCCGGCGATGAACAGTTCGGCGATCGAGGTGCCCGAGACGACGCCATAGATGATCATGCCGATCGAGGGCGGGATCAGGAACGCGATGTCGGAGGAATTGACGATCAGCGCGAGGACGAAACTGTCCGAATAGCCCGCCTTGAGCATGCGCGGGCGCAGCGGTGAACCGATCGCCACCACCGTCGCCTGGGTCGAGCCGGAGACCGCGCCGAACATGGTGCAGGCGGCGGCCGTCGAGACGGCAAGCCCGCCCTTCAGGTGCCCCACGAAGCTCATCACCATGTCGATCAGCCGGCCGGCCGACTGGCCGCGCGTCATGATGTCGGCGGCGAAGATGAACATCGGCACGGCAATCAGCGAGGCGGGCCGGATGCCGGCCATGATCTGCTGGATCATGGTCTCCATCTGCCCGAAGCCGCCGAACATGGAATAGAAGCCGAACGTGGCGCCGGCGATGAGCGGGATCATCATCGGAAAGCCGATGAGCAGCAGCACGATCATGATGGCGAAGAGAGGGACGGCCATCGGTCAGACCTCCACTTCGTCGTCGTCATAGCCTTCAAGCACGTGCGTCGAAAGGTAGATGTCCTTTTCGATCAGGTTCTTGATGGCCGTGAGCAGATATTGAAGCCCGGTGAGCAGGAAGCCGACGGGCACCCAGACGAGCGTCCACCAGACCGGGATCTGCAAGGCCGGCAGCACGCGCCCGCGCCCGGCCTGGGTGAAGATGTAGCCCAGCGCATACCAGGCGAGCGCCAGCATGAAGGCGGCCGTGATCAGCGAGATCATGATCATCAGCGCCTTGCGCGTCTTCGGCGGCAGCGCGTCGTAGATCGCCGACATGCGGATATGCCGGCCCTGCCGCGCGGCATAGGAGATGCCGGCGAAGGTGATCAGGATGATCAGTATCGAATTGAGTTCTTCGGAAAAGAAGATCGAGTTCTGGAAGACGAAGCGGCCCAGCACGTTGGCGATCGTGTTGGCCGCCATCAGCAGCACGCCGACGCCCAGCATGATCGCCTCGATGCGGGCGATGGCGACGTCGAGCCAGCCGAGCGGGCCGGGCAGGCTGGAGGTGTATTCCTCCGATGCCGCCTCACGCCGCGGTTCGCCCTGGACGCTGATCGGTTCTTCGGTCACGGCAGGCCACTCCCCCGGAACGGGCGCCGCACGGCGCCCCGATGGCCGGGCCCGCGACGCGCGCGGACCCGTTCCACTGTTGGCCCTCAGCCGCCCGTGGCTTCTGCGGCCGCCTCGAGGTCGGCCTTCATCTGGTCGAGGATCTCCTGACCACCCTCGCCGGTCATCTCGACGAACGCTTCCTCGACGGCCGGCGCGGTGTCCATGAAGGGCTGGCGCTCCTCCTCGGACAGGATGTTGATCTCCATCTCCGGCTTGGCTTCCTTGATCTTGGCCAGCGATTCTTCCTGAAGGTCGCGCTGGTACTCGAGGATGTATTCGAACGCCACGTCGACGGCGTCCTGGATGACCTGCTGGTCGCCCTCGCCAAGACCGTCATAGAAGTCCTGGTTGGCCATCAGCGCGGTCGTGAAGTTGTTGTGGCCGATGCAGGTGATGACGTCGGTCACCTCGTACATCTTGGTGGATTCCAGGAAGAAGCCGGGGTTCTCCTGACCCTGGATGATGCCGGTCTGCAGCGCGCCATAGACCTCGCCCCACGGCAGCGGCGTCGGCGTCGCGCCGAATGCCTGATAGCTTTCGACCAGCAGCGGATTGGTCATCACGCGGAACTTGACCTCGTTGAGGTCCTCGGGGCTGCGCACCGGCTCCTGCGTGGTCATGCAGACCTCGCCTTCGGGATACATGGTCAGGAGTTCGAGCCCCTGCTCGGCATAGAGTTCGGGGAACATCTCGTTGATCGCAACCGACGAGCGGAAGAACTCGAACAGCGTGTCCTGGTCCTGCGGCAGCAGGTAGGGCACGAAGAAGACCTGCGCCTCGGGGATCAGCGCGCCGGTGAAGCCGGGCGACTGGTTGACGAACTGCAGGATGCCGGCCTGCGCCTGCTCCATGATGTCGGCGCTCTCGCCGAGCGTGCCGAACGGGAAGAGCTGGACGGTGTGGTCGGAATTGGCCTCGACCTCCTCCTTGAATTTCTGCGCGAAGATGCCCTGGACCTCGTCGAGCGCCTCCTCGAAGGCGTAGCGCCAGGTTTCGGCGTGGGCGGTGCTGGCGGTCAGCGTGATCGCGGCCGCGGCGACGGTGCCCAGAAGTCTACCCATGGATTTCGTCATGTACCTGCTCTCCCTTTGGAACGGCGAACCCCGCCCGGCCATGTCGACCGACGTCTGACGGCCGGCCCGTGGCTGCGGACGGATTGTTCTGGTTTCCGACGGTGAAACAGGGACAAAATCGTGTCAATACAAATATAATATCATGACAATCCGGATATTGCCGTCGCGCCGGCCGCTCAGATCGCCAGCAGCGCCGGCTCGGGCCGGCTGCGGATCAGCCGCGCGACGATCTGAAGGCCGAGCTCGAGCCGGTCGGCCGGCTCCCCGCCAAGGCACAGCCGCACGCCGGCATGCCGGCCCGGCTCGGTCAGGCAGAAGGACGAGCCCGGCGCCACCGCCACCCCATGCAGCCGGGCGTGCGCGAGAAACCCTTCCTCGCTCCATTCGGGCGGCAGGGGCAGCCAGACATGCATGCCGTTGGGGCTCGACTGGAACGGCAGCCCGGCAAGGACGCCGGCGGCCGCGGCGTTGCGCTCGCCGAGCGCCGCCTTCTGCCATTCCAGCAGCCGTCGCGCCGTTCCGTCGGCGATCCAGCGCGTGGCGATCTCGGCGATCATCGGCGTCGCCATCCAGTTGGTGACCAGATGCCGGTTGGCCGCGGCCGAGGCGAAGGTGTCGGGCACCACCAAGCAGCCGAAGCGCAGACCCGGCATGATGCACTTGGTCAGCGAGGTGAAGTAGAAGGTGCGCTCCGGCGCAAGGCTCGCCACGGTCGGCGGCCGGTCCGGATGGATCGGACCCCATGCATCGTTCTCCATGATCAGGACGTCATGCTTGCGGGCGACGGCGACGAGCGCCGCGCGCCGTTCGGCGCTCATCGTGACCGGCTTGGGCGCAAGCCCGGTCGGCAGCATGTGGATCGCCTTGACCGGTTCGCGCGCGCACACCCGGTCGAAGCCCTCCGGCGTGATGCCGTCCTCGTCCAGCGGCAGGCCGCGCAGGCGCAGCCCCAGATAGCTGGTCAGCGGCTTGAGCGTGTGATGACCCAGTTCCTCGGCGACGATCAGATCGCCCGGTCCGGCCACGGTCAGCAGCGTCGCGGTCATCGCCGCCGTGTTGCCGTTGGTCAGCACCAGCCGCGCCGGCGACGCCTCCACCCCGCACAGCGACAGCCAGTCGAGCGCGGGTTCGGCATAGGCGCGCAGCGCCACGTTCGGCCGGAACGAGGCGATCGTCGTCATCGGCAGGCTGCCGGCGACATCAACCAGCGCCTTGCGCATCGCCTCCTCGTGCAGGGGCGCGAGCACCGGCTTGAGCAGCGACAGATCGATGATCGAGCCGAACTGCCGGTCGGTCACGTAGGGCATCCGGGTCTCGGCCGGCCCGGCGCGGACGAAGGTGCCGCGTCCGACCTCGCCGACCAGAACGCCAGCCCGGGTCAGCTCGTCATAGGCGCGGCTGACCGTCTGCACGCTCACGCCCAGCTCGTAGGCCAGATCGCGGTGCGTCGGCATGCGATCACCGCTCTTGAGCTCGCCGGCGCTGACCGCGCGGATCACGGTGTCCGCCAGCGAGCGATAGGCCGGGCGGCGCAGGGCTTCGCGCCTTGGGGGCCAGATTGTCATGGTTCAGTATGCGCATCGATCATGACAATTGACAACAGGGCACGCCCTCTCCACAAGCGCTGATCATGGCGACCATCAAGCTCGACAGGCGTGACGTGCAGATCCTGGCGATCCTCTCGCGGGAGGGGCGCATCTCCAAGGCGGCCCTTGCCGAGCGGGTGGCGCTGAGCGCGACGCCGTGCTGGGAGCGCCTCAAGCGGCTCGAGCAGGCCGGCCTGATCACGGGCTATCGCGCCGACGTCGCGCTCAAGAAGCTGGCGCCCCATGTCGAGGTGTTCGTCCTTGCCGAACTCGACAACCACCGGGCCGAGGCCTTCCAGACCTTCGAACGCGCCATCGACCGGCACGATGAAATCGTCGGCGGCTGGGCGCTCGGCGGAGGGTTCGACTATCTGCTGCACGTGATCGCGCCCGACATCGACGCCTATCAACGGCTCATCGACGGCCTGCTGGCGCAGGGCATCGGCCTTGCCCGCTACTTCACCTACATCGTCACAAAGCCGGTCAAGACCGGTTCGCCGCCGCCGTTCTCGGCGCTGCTGGGCGAACCGCCGGACCGGAAGGACTGACTGCCGGCCCGCCGCGATCAAGACGGATCGTCTGCCCGGCGCGGCCGCTTCAGGAAAACCATCTGGCCGGATGCGGCTAGTCTCGGACCTGATCCGAACCCGCCACGATGGAGCTTGCCATGGCCAAGGCCGCCAAGCATGCCGACCAATTCGCCGATGCATTCGACCTGCGCGACGCCGCCCTGATGCGCACCTTCGCCTATGTCGACGGGCGCTGGACGGCCGGCACGGGCGCCCGCTCGCTCGCCGTCACCGATCCCGCGACCGGCGCGCATCTGGCGGAAGTCGCGGCGCTGACCGGCGCCGACAGCGCCGCCGCCGTCGATGCGGCGCAGGCCGCCTTTGCCGGCTGGGCCGGTCTTCTGCCGCAGGAACGCGCCCGCCTGCTGCGCGCCTGGTACGAGCAGATGGTCGCCCATCGCGAGGATCTCGCCCGGCTGATGACGCTCGAACAGGGCAAGCCGATCTCCGAGTCGCGCGGCGAGATCGACTATGCCGCCTCGTTTCTGGAGTTCTACGGCGAGGAGGCCAAGCGGCCCAACATCGAAAGCGTCACCTCGCACCTGCCGGACGCCGAGGTCGAGGTCTGGCGTGAACCGGTGGGCGTCGCCGCCCTGATCACGCCGTGGAACTTCCCCTCTGCCATGCTGACCCGCAAGGCGGCCGCCGCGCTCGCGGCCGGCTGCACCGTGATCGCCCACCCCTCCGCCGAAACCCCGCTGTCGGCGCTGGCGCTGGCCGAACTGGCCGAGCGCGCCGGAATTCCGCCGGGCGTGTTCAACATCGTCACCGGCAATGCGGCCGAGGTGGTCGGCCCTTGGATGGACGATGTGCGGGTGCGCGCGGTCTCGTTTACCGGCTCGACCGAGATCGGCAAGCTGCTCTACCGGCAGGGCGCCGAGACGATCAAGCGCCTGGTCCTCGAACTGGGCGGGCACGCCCCGTTCATCGCCTTTGCCGACGCCGATCTCGACCATGTCGTCGACGAGGCGATCAAGGCCAAGTTCGCCACCTCCGGCCAGGACTGCCTCGGCGCCAACCGCTTCTTCGTCGAACGCCCGATCTATGACGCCTTCTGCGCGCGCTTTGCCAAACGCACCGCCGCGCTCACCGTCGGCCCCGGCCTCGACGACCCGGACATCGGCCCGCTGATGAACGAAAAGGCCGTCGCCAAGCAGGAAGAGCACGTGGCCGACGCACGCCGAAAGGGTGCGCGCGTTCTGACCGGCGGCGAAAGGCACGAGGCCGGCCCGCTGTTCTTTGCGCCGACCGTTCTGGCCGACGTGCCCGCCGATGCGTTGATCATGGGCGAGGAAACCTTCGGCCCGGTCGCCGCGATCGCCCCGTTCGACACCGAGGCCGAGGCGATCGAGCGCGCCAACGCCACCGAATACGGCCTGATCGCCTATCTGCACACCCAGGACCCGCGCCGCATCTACCGCGCCAGCCGCGCGCTGCAGTTCGGCATGGTCGCCGTCAACCGCACCAAGGTCACCGGCGCGCCGATCCCGTTCGGCGGCATGAAGCAGTCGGGACTGGAACGCGAAGGGTCGCGCCTCGGGCTGGAGGCGTTCACCGAAGTCAAATATGTCTGCCGCGACTGGGCATGACAGCAACACGAACAAGAAGGGCCGACGCCATGCTGCGCAACGATCAACTCGACCAATGGGACCGGGAGAATTTCTTCCATCCCTCGACCCACCTCGCCCAGCATGCGCGCGGCGAAAGCCCCAGCCGCATCGTCACCGGCGGCAAGGGCGTCTACATCGAGGACCGTGACGGCAAGACCCTGCTCGACGCCTTCGCGGGGCTCTACTGCGTCAATGTCGGCTATGGCCGCACCGAGATCGCCGACGCGATCGCCGAGCAGGCGCGGGAACTGGCCTATTACCACGCCTATGTCGGCCACGGCACCGAAGCCTCGATCACACTCGCCAAGATGGTGCTCGACCGCGCGCCCGATCACATGTCCAAGGTCTATTTCGGCCTTGGCGGCTCGGACGCCAACGAGACCAACGTCAAGCTCATCTGGTACTACAACAACATTCTGGGCCGGCCCGAAAAGAAGAAGATCGTCTCGCGCTGGCGCGGCTATCACGGCTCCGGGCTCGTGACCGGCTCGCTGACCGGGCTGAAGGCCTTCCACGACAAGTTCGACCTGCCGTTGTCGCAGGTCGTCCACACCGAGGCGCCCTGCTACTACCGCCGGCCCGACCTTGCGATGAGCGAGGCCGACTTCGTTGGCCATTGCGCCGCCGAACTCGAGTCGCTAATCGAGCGCGAGGGCGCCGACACCATCGCCGCCTTCATCGGCGAGCCGATCCTGGGCACGGGCGGCATCGTGCCGCCGCCGGCCGGCTACTGGGCCGCGATCCAGCCGATCCTTCAAAAGCACGACATCCTGCTGATCGCCGACGAGGTGGTCACCGGCTTCGGACGTCTTGGCTCGATGTTTGGCTCAGACCATTACGGGCTGAAGCCCGACATCATCACCATCGCCAAGGGTCTGACCTCGGCCTATGCGCCGCTGTCCGGCTCGATCGTCTCGGACAAGGTGTGGAAGGTGCTCGAGCAGGGAACCGACGAGAACGGCCCGATCGGTCATGGCTGGACCTATTCGGCTCATCCGATCGGCGCGGCGGCGGGCGTCGCCAACCTCAAGCTGATCGACGAACTGGGCCTCGTCGAAAATGCCGGCAGGGTCGGCGCCTATCTCAACCAGGCGATGGCCGATGCGCTCGCCGGCCACGCCCATGTCGGCGAGGTGCGCGGCGAAGGCATGCTGTGCGCGGTCGAACTGGTCGAGGACAAGGACAAGCGCGCCTTCTTCGATCCGGGCCGCAAGATCGGCATGGGCGTTGCCGCCGCCATGGCGCGGAGCGGCGTCATCGCGCGGGCAATGCCGCAGGGCGACATCATCGGCTTCGCGCCGCCGCTGTGCCTGACCGAAGCGGAGGCGGACCGGATCGTCGATGTCGCGCGCGCGGCGGTCGAAGAGGTTCTCGGCTGAGCGAGCCGCAAGGGGCGGCCCGCCGTCCGACGGCGGGCTGACCCGATGCCGCCCGGTCAGACCGCCAGATATTCCTCGCGCAGTTCCTTGTTGTCGAGCACCTCCTTGGCGGAGCCGTCGAAGACCACCTTGCCGGTGTCGAGGATGACGCACCGGTCGGCCAGTTCGAGCGCGCGGATCGCGTTCTGCTCGACCAGGATGGTGGTGATGCCCTGCTGCTTGATGACCTCGAGCGTCTTTTCGATCTCGTCGACGATCACCGGGGCCAGCCCCTCATAGGGCTCGTCCAGCAGCAGCACCTTGATGTCGCGGGCGAGCGCCCGAGCGATCGACAGCATCTGCTGCTCGCCCCCCGACAGCGTGACGCCCTCCTGGACGCGTCGTTCGCCAAGACGCGGAAACAGGTCGTACAGCCGCTCGATCGACCAGCCGATCGGCTCGGCGATCTGCGCCAGTTGCAGATTCTCCTCGACCGTCAGGCCGGGAATGATGCGCCGGTCCTCGGGCACCAGGACGACGCCGGCCACCGCCGCCTCGTGGCTGGACATCGTGTGCAGGTGGCGGTGATCGAGCCAGATCTCGCCATAGGTCAGCGACGGCGAATCCAGCCGCGCCAGCGTGCGCAGCGTCGAGGTCTTGCCGGCCCCGTTGCGTCCCAGCAGGGCCAGGATCTCGCCCTCGTGCACGTTGAACGAGACGCCCTGAACGATGTAGCTCTCGCCATAGTAGGAATGGATGTCGTGCACCGACAGGAAGGCCGGCGCGGTCGCCGCCATGTTGGCGTTCTTGGAGAAATCCGGCCGCTCGCGCTGGTCGCGCTGCCTTGCCTCGCCGACCACATCGCTCATGCCGCTTCTCCCAGATAGGCTTCCTTGACCTTGGGATGGCCCTTGATGTTCTCGGGCGTATCCTCGACGAGCGGCGTGCCCTGCGCCAGCACGGTGATGCGCTGGGCCAGCGAGAACACCACATGCATGTCGTGCTCGATGATCGCCATGGTGATGTTGCGCTTGTCGTGGATTTCCTTGAGCAGGTCGATCGTGTTGTTGGTGTCGGCGCGCGCCATGCCGGCGGTGGGCTCGTCGAGCAGCAACAGGCTCGGCTCCTGCACCAGGCACATCGCCATCTCCAGCCGCCGCTTGTCGCCGCGTGACAGCGAGCCCGAATGCATGTCGCGCTTGTCGAGCATCCGCACCTCGTCGAGCATGCTTTCGGCCCGGTCGATCACCTCGCGTTCGGCCGCGATCGATTCGATCGCATGCATCCGGAACGCCCCGTCCCGCTTGGCGAAGCACGGGATCAGCATGTTCTCGATGACCGTCAGGTCGCCGAAGATCTCCGGCGTCTGGAAGACGCGGCTGATCCCCATCTGGTTGATCTGATAGGGCGTCCGGCCGAGCACCGACTGTCCCTTGAACGTTACCTCGCCGGTGTCGGGTTCGAGCTTGCCGATCAGGCAGTTCAGCAATGTCGACTTGCCCGCCCCGTTCGGCCCGATGATCGCGTGGACCGAGTTCTCGGCGACCGACAGGTTGACGTCGCCGAGCGCCTGCAGGCCGCCGAAGCGCTTGTTGACGTTCTTGACTTCGAGGATGCCCATGATCGCGATCGCTCCGGTCAGGCCACGTGCGGCTGTGGTTTGGGATGATGTTCGGGATCGCGCGCGGGCACGTCCGGCTTCTTCTGCCGGCTGAAGAGGCGCCGCACGCGCTGTCCGCCCTCGATCAGGCCGCCGGGCAGGAAGATGACCACGAGCATGAAGACGATGCCCAGCGTCAGGTGCCAGCCCTTGCCGATGAACGGGTGGATGAGCGTGACGAGCACGTCCTGAAGCCCGTCCGGCAGCGCGGCGAACCATTCATAGAGAATGCCGTCGTTGATCTTGGAAATGATGTTTTCCATGTACTTGATCATGCCCGCGCCGAGCACCGGCCCGATCAGCGTGCCGGCGCCGCCCAGGATTGTCATCAGCACCACCTCGCCCGAGGCGGTCCAGAACATGCGCTCGGGGCCGACCTGGGTGTCCATGGCGACCATCAGCCCGCCGGCAAGGCCGGCATACATGCCCGAGATCACGAAGGCCGCAAGCGTGTAGGGCCGCGGGTTCAGGCCGGTATAGTTCATCCGGGTCTGGTTGGTCTTGATCGCGCGCAGCATCATGCCGAACGGCGAGCGGAAGATGCGGATCGCCATGTAGAAGGCGGCCATCATGAAGATCGCGGCGACGTAGTAGCCTGCATTGAAGGTGAACAGCCAGCCGCCGACGCTGAGTTCGTAGCTCGACTTCATGGTCAGGCCGAACAGGTTCGCCGACGGCACGGCGCCCTCGGTCAGCGTGGCGTCGAACAGGCGCGGATCGGCGACCTTGGGCTGCAGGCCCGTCTCGCCGCCGGTGATCGGCGTCAGCACCGAATAGGCCAGCGCGTAGGACATCTGCGCGAAGGCCAGCGTCAGGATCGAGAAGTAGATGCCCGAGCGGCGCAGCGAGATCCAGCCGACCAGCAGCGAGAACAGCCCGGCGATGATGATCGCGAAGACGATCGCGGGAATGACGTTCATCGTCAGCAGCTTCATCGACCAGATCGCCGCATAGCTGCCGACGCCCAGGAAGGCGGCATGGCCGAAGCTCAGATAGCCGGTCAGGCCGAACAGGATGTTGAAGCCGATCGCGAAGATGCCGAAGATCACGAAGCGCTGCATCAGGTCCGGATAGCCGGCGTTGAACTGGGCGAGCGCCGAGTTTTCCGGAAACGGGTTGAGCAGGAACGGCGCCAGCAGCGTCAGCACGCCGACGAGGACCAGAAGGCCGAAGTCTTTTCTTTGCAGGCCAAGCATCGGTCTACTCCTCCATGACGCCCTTGCGTCCCATCAGGCCGCGCGGACGCGTCAGCAAGATGATGATCGCGACGAGATAGATGATGATCTGGTTGATTCCCGGGATCAGCGAGACGACCTGCGCCATCGAGGCGAAGCTCTCGAGGATACCGAGCAGGAAACCGGCCAGCACGGCGCCGGGCAGCGAGCCCATCCCGCCGACCACCACGACCACGAAGCTCAGCACCAGGAAGTCCATGCCCATATGGTAGTTGGGCGAGTTGATCGGCGTGTACATCACCCCGGCGAGGCCGGCCACGACGGCCGCGATCGCGAACATGATGGTGAAGCGCTTGTCGATGTTGATGCCCAGAAGGCCGACCGTCTCGCGGTCGGCCATGCCGGCGCGCACGACCATGCCGAAGGTGGTGAAGCGCAGGAAGGCGAACACGGCGCCGATGATGATCGCGGCGAAGGCGAAATAGACCAGCCGCCAGTACGGATAGATGATCTGTCCCGGCTCGAGCCCGATCGACGCGCCGAAATCGAAGCTGCCGGCGAACGCGTCGGGCGCCGGCGTCGGGATCGGATTGGCGCCGTAGAAATATTTGACGATCTCCTGCAGCACGATGGCGAGACCGAACGTGACCAGGATCTGGTCGGCATGGGGGCGCTTGTAGAAATACTTGATCAGGCCGCGCTCCATGGCGAGGCCAACCAGCACCATGACGGGGATCGCGAACAGGATCGACAGCGGCACCGACCAGTCGATCAGCGCCCCGCCGACCTCCGGCCCGAACCAGCTTTCGACATAGGGCGTCTCGACCTGCATCGGATTGCCCAGGAAGTCGAGCCGCTCGGGATCCTCGACGGTATAGGACAGCGACAGCAGGCGGCTGAAGGTGACCGCGCAGAACGCGCCGATCATGAACAGGGCGCCATGGGCGAAGTTGACGACGCCGAGGGTGCCGAAGATCAGCGTCAGCCCCAGCGCGATCAGCGCATAGGCGCTGCCCTTGTCCAGCCCGTTCAGGATTTGCAGCAGAATAGCTTCCATGGCCCGTCCCGCATTGAAGCCGATCGCTGGCGGGCGGACCCGCATGGCGCGATCAAGAGATGCACCCGTTCGGGTGCGTCACCGACCCGCGCCTGGATGCGCGGGCCGGCATGAGGTGGTTCGGTCGCTCAGGCGCCCGGGTTGCAAGTGCCGAGCGTCGCCTCGGGGCCGCCGAACTGCGGATGGTCGGGCGGATAGGTGACCTGCTCGACCGGCGTGACCTCGACCACTTCGAGAAGGTCGAACTCGTTCTCCGGGTTCTCCTTGCCGCGCACAACAAGCACGTCCTTGAAGCACTGGTGGTCTTCGGCGCGGTAAAGGGTCGGACCGTTGCCCAGACCGTCGAACTCGTAGCCCTCCAGCGCCTCGACGACGGCGCACGGATTGAACGAGCCGGCGCGCTCGACGGCATCGGCGTACAGCAGCGTCTGCACGTAGCAGGTGTGCGCGGCCTGGGACGGCGGGAAGCCGTACTTCTGGCCGAACGACTGCACGAACGCCTTCGAGCCTTCGTCCTGCAGCGACCAGTGCCAGTTCGTCGAACCGAAGATGCCCTTGACGTTCTCGCCCGCACCGGCGGCCATCAGGCGCGAATAGAGCGGCACGACGATCTCGAACTGCTTGCCGTTGACCATCCGGTCGCGCAGGCCGAACTGGACGGCGTTGGTCAGCGAGTTGACCATGTTGCCGCCATAGTGGTTCAGAACCAGCACGTCGGCGTCCGACTGCAGCACCGGCGTGATGTAGGACGAGAAGTCGGTCTGGGTCAGCGGGGTCAGCACGGTCTCGACCGTCTCCCAGCCCATCGCCTCGGTCGAGGTCCGAACGGCTTCCTCGGTCGTGTAGCCCCAGTTGTAGTCCGCCGTCAGGTGATAGGCCTTGCGGTCATCGCCATAGGCGTTCTTCAGCACCGGCGCGAGCGCGGCGCCCGACATGTACGAGTTGAAGAAGTGGCGGAAACCGTTCGCCTTGCGGTCCTTGCCGGTGGTGTCGTTGGAGTGGGTCAGGCCGGCCATGAAGATGATGCCCGCTTCCTGACACAGCGCCTGCACGGCCACCGCGACGCCCGACGAGGAACCGCCGGTGATCATCACCGCGCCGTCCTTTTCGATCATCGAGCGGGCCGAGGCGCGGGCCGCGTCCGACTTGGTCTGGGTGTCGCCGGTCACATACTCGACCTTCTTGCCCAGGATGCCGTTGCCCTGCAGCGCATTGGAGGAGAACGTCTCCATCATGCCGTTGTCGGCACCGGTGCCGTTGAGGTGCTCGACGGCCAGTTCGTAGGCGCGCAGTTCGTCCGCGCCCTCGTCCGCATACGGCCCGCTCTGGGGTACGTTGAAGCCGAGCGTCACCGTCGAACCGGTCGGCTCGTTGGTGAAGGCGTAGGCGTTCCGGACGAAGATATGCGGGGTGGCAAGCGCGCCGGCGAGCGCCGCCCCTCCCTTGAGCACCGTGCGGCGCGAGGCGTTGCGTGTTGTAAACTTCATAATGATCCTCCCTGATCGCTCCCGTGACACGCGCGCTCGCGATCGGCGATCACGCGGACGTCGCCTTACGTTATGTCGGCCACAGGCAAGGAGAAACAGCCGTTAGGCTAATGCCGGCGATTTGTGTAAACTTTCGCGAGCGGGCTTGCCCGGCTTGTAAACTGATTTACAATCGGTCCATGTCGCGCATCCTCATCGGTCGGCGAATCCGCGAACGACGCCGCGCGCTGGGCATTTCCCAGCGGGCGCTCGCCGAACGGCTGTCGATCTCGACCGCCTATCTGAGCCTGATCGAGAACGACAAGCGGCTGATCGCCGGCGGCCTTCTGCGCAAGGCCGCCGATGCGCTCGGCGTCGATCTGGAGTTCCTGTCGGCCAGCCGCGACGCACGACTTGCCGACGACCTGACCGAACTGACGAGCGCGCTCGGTCTCAGCGAACTCGAGGGCCAGGCCTCGACCGATCTGGCCAGCCGCCATCCGCAATGGGCGCGCACGCTGATCCGCCTTCACCGCGATCTGCAGGATGCCCGGGACGCCGCGCTGACGCTCGCCGACCGGCTCAACCGCGATCCGGCGCTTGTCACGCTCAGCCACCAGACGCTGACAGAGATCACCGCGATCCGCTCGGCGGCCGAAATCCTTGCGCAGTACGAAACGCTGGAGACCGACCAGCGCCGGCGGTTCGTCGACATCATCGCCAAGGCTTCCGACCAGCTCACCGCCAGCGCCCGTGCGATGCTCGACATGCTCGAGGGACCCGACGCGCCCACACCGGCGGCGACGCCGGCCCGCGAGGTCGAGGACTTCATCATCGATCACGGCAATTTCTTCGAAACCATCGAGGACGCCGCGCCGCGCATCGTCGACACGCTGCCCGGTCACGGGCTGGGACTGAGCGCGGTGCTCGCCGCCCGGCTCGAGGAGCGGCACGGCGTGCGCATCGTGCGCGCCGAGGACGGCGGTGCCGGACCCGGTACGATCGCCCTGCCCGCGGGAGCACCGGAGGCGACGGTCCGTTTCACCCTGGCGCGCGAACTCGCCGCGCGCGAACTGGCCGATGCGATCGAGGCCATCGCGGCGACCGGCAGCTTTTCCTCCGACGAGACCCGTCGGCGTGCCCGCAACGCGCTCGCGCGCTACGGCGCGGGCACCGTGCTGATGCCTTATGACCGCTTTCTCGAGACCGCCGAGGCGCGCCGCTACGACCTTTCCCACCTGCAGGCCCGCTTCAACGCCAGCTTCGAGCAGGTCGCCCACCGGCTGGTGACGCTGCGCAGGCCGGGCGCCGAGGGCGTGCCGTTCGCCTTCGTGCGAACCGACCCGGCCGGCAACATTTCCAAGCGCTTTTCGCTGCCCGGCCTGCGCATGCCGCAGTTCGGCGGCGCCTGTCCTCTGTGGGCGCTCTACGGCGCCTTTTCGGCCGGCGACCGGCTGGTCGCCCAGCGCGCCGCCATGCCCGACGGCCGGCACCTGCTGCTCGTCGCCCGTCAGGTGCGCAAGGGCACGCCGTCAACCGTCGAGCCGGAGGCACGCTACGCGGTCATGCTGGCCTGCGACGCCCACCACGGCCACCGCATCGTCCATGCCGACGGGCTCGGTCCCGACAACGTGGTGCCGGTCGGCTGGGAATGCCGGTCCTGTCCGCGCGAGGCGTGCGAGCAGCGTGCCTTTCCGATGCTTTCGGTGACGGCGCCCCGCCCGTCGCCACCGGCCCGGTCATCTCATCCCGATGGCCTGTTGGACGCAGCGCCGAGGATGTGAAATGATGAAAAAGGGATCGCGGCGCGAAGGTCCGGCGCGCGGGCGGTCCCGGGAGGAACATGCCACCGATGACGCCCCGGATTCTGATCGCCGAGGACGAGCCGTTTATTCTTGAATCGCTGAACTTCCTGCTCGGACGGGAAGGCTATCTGCTCGTGGCGGTGCAGGACGGTGCCGAGGTTCTGGCCGCGGTCGAGCGCGAGCGGCCCGATCTGATCGTGCTCGACGCGATGCTGCCGGGCCAGGACGGGTTCGGCATCCTGGGCGAGTTGCGGGCCAGTTCCTTCGGCGCGACGACGCCGGTGCTCGTTTTGACCGCCAAGGGCCAGGAAGCCGACCGCAAGCGGATGATGGCGCTGGGCGCCGACGCCTTCGTCACCAAGCCGTTCGCCAACCGCGACCTGCTCGCCGAGATCGCCGGCCTGCTCGATCGCGGCGAGGCCGGCGCCCGGGAGGCCAACCATGGAACCTGATCGCCTGCCCTCGGCATTCTGGGCCGAAATGCGCTGGATCGTGCCAGCGCTGGCCGTCCTTTTGCTGATGCCGCCCGTGCTCGGCCTGTTCGACCGGCCGGCCACCGTCTTCGGCCTGCCGCTGCTGCCGGTCTACATGTTTGCCGTCTGGGCCGCCGCGATCGGCCTTTGCGCGGCCATGTCCCGCCGCGCGCTGCCGCACCGACAGCGGCCGGAGCGGCCCGGGCCGTGACGTAGGTCCCGTGCTCTCCCCCGCCCTCGTCCTGTTCGTCGGCGTCGCCTATCTGGCGGGGCTCTTCGTCATCGCATGGGCGGGCGACCGCGCCGCCGAACGCGGCCGCTGGCCGATCATCGATTCGCCCGTCGTCTACACCCTGTCGCTGGCCGTCTACTGCACCGCCTGGACGTTCTACGGCGCGGTCGGCTCGGCGGTCCGCAACGGCCTTGAATATCTGACCATCTACACCGGACCGACGATCGTCTTCCTTGGCTGGTGGCTGGTCCTGCGCAAGATCGTGCGCATCTGCCGCAGCCAGCAGATCACCTCGATCGCCGACTTCCTGTCGGCCCGCTACGGCAAGAGCGCGCTCGTTTCGATCATCGTCACGCTGATGGCGGTTACGGCGATCACCCCCTACATCGCGCTGCAGCTCAAGGGCATCGCGACCGCCTTCGAGGCGCTCGTCTACGCCGATGCCGACTTCGCCGTGCGGCGGCCCGAGATCGGCATCTGGGCGGACACCGGGCTCTGGGTGGCGATCGTCATGGGCGTGTTCGTGATCCTGTTCGGCACCCGCACCCTTGCCGCCGACGAGAGCCATCCGGGCGTCGTCACGGCGATCGCGTTCGAATCGATCGTCAAGCTCGCCGCGCTCATGCTGATCGGCCTTCTGGTCATCTTCGCGCTCGACCCCGGCGGCGCCGCCGACCGAACGCCGGCCCTTCAGGATGCCCTTGCCAGGCTCGCCACGATCCCCGAAGGCGGCGAGGCACGCTGGATCACCGTCACCTTCCTGTCGGCGGCGGCGATCGTCTGCCTGCCGCGCCAGTTCCAGATCATGGCGGTCGAAAACCGCGACGAGCGGCACCTCGCCACCGCCGCCTGGCTGTTCCCGCTCTATCTGATGCTGATCAGCCTGTTCGTCATGCCGATCGCCGCGGCCGGCCTGACCATGCTGCCGGCCACCGCCGATCCGGACCTTTACGTCCTCTGGGTGCCGATCGCGGCCGGCCGCGAGGAACTGGCCCTGATCGCCTTCATCGGCGGCCTTTCGGCGGGCACATCGATGGTGATCGTCTCCTCGATCGCCCTGTCGATCATGATCTCCAACCATCTGGCCCTGCCGCTGCTGCTGGACGGCCGCCTCGGCGGGCGCGTGCCGCAGGATCTGTCGCGCACGATCCTGCTGGTCCGCCGGCTGTCGATCGCCTGCATCCTCGCGCTCGGCTACGTCTATTATCGCGCGGCGACGGGCGGCGGCGCGCTCGCCTCGATCGGACTGATCTCGTTCGCCGGCGTCGCCCAGTTCCTGCCCGCCCTGATCGGGGCCGTTTTCTGGTCGTCGGCCAACCGGCACGGGGCGGTCGCCGGCCTGATCGCCGGTTTCGCGCTTTGGGCCTATACGCTGGTGCTGCCCAGCCTGCCGCTGCCCGGCATCGAGACCTTCCTGACATCCGGGCCGATGGGCATCGGCGTGCTCGCGCCGACCGCACTGTTCGGCGCGGCGGGGTGGGACCCGCTGGTTCACGCCACCTTCTGGAGCCTGCTCTTCAACACCGGCGCCTTCGTGCTGGTCTCGGCGGCCACCCAGACCAACCCGATCGGCCGACTGCAGAGTGCCATCTTCGTCGACGTGTTCCGCCGCCCGGTATCCGAGGCCGAACCCGTGCTGCCCCGCTCGGCCTCGGTCGAGGACCTGCGCCGCGTCGCCGAGCGCGTGCTCGGCCCGGTCCGGACCAAGGAAGTGTTCGACAGCGAGGCGCAGGTGCAGGGCCGGCCCGGCCGCGATCCGCTGCCCGATGCCCACTTCATCACCCGCGTCGAGCGCGCGCTCGCCTCGGGCATCGGCGCCGCTTCGGCGCGGCTGATGGTCTCGCGCATCGTCAAGGGCGCGCCGCTGACGGTGGACACGGTGATGGCGCTGCTCGACGAGACGCGTGCGGCGATCCGCTACAGCCAGGAACTCGAGCGCAAGTCCGCCGAACTGGAGGTGACGGCCGAAAAGCTGAAGGAAGCCAACGAGACGCTGCAGCGCCTCGACCAGATGAAGGACGACTTCCTCAGCCGGGTGAGCCACGAACTGCGCACGCCGATGACCTCGATACGCTCCTTCGCCGAACTGCTGTCGGAGGCCGAAACGCTCGACACGCCCCACTCGCGCCGGTTCATCCAGATCGTCAAGCAGGAGAGCCAGCGCCTGACCCGGCTTCTCGACGAGATCCTGGACCTCAGCGCGATGGAGAGCGGCCAGATCGCCTGGCACATGGAGCCGGTCGAACTCAGGGCGCTGCTTTCGGGTTCGGTCGACACGATGATGAGCCTGGCCGAACGGCGCGGCGTGCGCGTCGAGACCGAACTGCCCGCGCGGCCCGTCTGGGTCAGCGCCGATCCCGACCGGCTCAAGCAGGTCTTCCTCAACCTGCTGTCGAACGCGATCAAGTTTGCCGATCCGCCCGACCCGCATGTCGTCGCCCGGCTCGAACGGAGGGGCGATCAGGCGGTCATCGCGATCAGCGACACGGGCCCCGGCGTTTCCCCGGCCCTGCGCGACAGCCTGTTCTCGAAGTTCGGGCGCGACTGGCTCAACAATGCCGGCGATCGCGGCGGATCGGGCCTTGGCCTTGCCATCTGCCGGCAGATCACCGAGCGCCTCGGCGGCACGATCAGCCTTGCCAGCACCTCCGATCAGGGGTCGCGCTTCGAGGTCAGCCTGCCGCTGCAGCCGGTGCAGACCGGAACGGAAGCCGGGGACCGGGCCCGCGCCGAACCCGAGCCCGCACCCGGCGAGTGACGGGCCGGATCAGCCCGGCGCCAGGCCGCGCAGCCGCTCCGAGCGCCGCCGCAGCAGTTCCAGCGTGAACAGAAGCGCGATCGACAGCGCCACCATCACCGAGGCGACCGCCAGGATGGTCGGCGAGATCTGCTCGCGCAGGCCGATGAACATCTGCCACGGCAGCGTCTTCTGGCTGGCCGAGCCGACGAACAGCACGATCACCACCTCGTCGAACGAGGTGATGAAGGCGAACAGCGCCCCCGAAATGACGCCCGGCATGATCAGCGGCATCTGCACCTTGAAGAAGGTCCGGACCGGATCGGCACCGAGCGAGGCGGAGGCCCGCGTCAGCGACCGGTCGAAACCGACCAGCGTCGCCGTGACCGTGATGATCACGAACGGCGTGCCGAGCGCGGCGTGGGCGAGCACGACGCCCAGATAGGTGCCCTGCAGACCGATGCGCGAGAAGAAGAAGTACATGCCCGCCGCCGAGATGATCAGCGGCACGATCATCGGCGAGATCAGGATCGCCATGATCGCCGACTTGTAGGGAACGTGCGCCTGCGACAGACCGATCGCGGCGAGCGTGCCGAGCACGGTGGCAATCAGCGTGGCGGCCGGTGCGATCGTCACCGAGTTCCACAGCGCGAGCTGCCAGTCGGGATTGGTGAAGAAGTCCCGATAGTGCTTGAGCGAATAGCCCTCGGGGTTCAGCGCCAGCATCTCGGGGGTGAAGGTGAAGAAGTCCTGCGCGTTGAACGACAGCGGCACGATCACCAGGATCGGGAAGATCAGGAAGAAGAAGATCAGCCCGCAGATGACGCGGAAGGCGTAGTACCATCCGATCTGCAGCGACGAGGCGTAGGGCGGAAGCGGTGAGGCCATCGGTTCGATCCTATCCCAGCTTCACATTGTCGATGCCGACGATCCGGTCGTAGACCCAGAACAGCACCACCACGAGCCCGAGCAGGATCGTGCCGAGCGCCGCCGCAAGGCCCCAGTTCAGGCTCGTCGAGATGTGGTAGGCGATCCGGTTGGAGATGAAGACGCCGGAGGTGCCGCCGACAAGTTCGGGCGTGATGTAGTAGCCGATCGACAGGATGAACACGAGGATCGCGCCCGCGCCGATGCCCGGCACCGTCTGCGGGAAGTAGACCCGCCAGAACGCCGTCCAGTCGGTCGCGCCAAGGCTCTTTGCGGCCCGCACATAGGACGGCGAGATGGTCTGCATCACCGAATAGAGCGGCAGGATCATGAACGGCAGCAGAATGTGCGTCATGGCGATGATCGTGCCGGTCTGGTTGTTGATCATCACCAGCCGGCCGGCGTCGTCGATCAGGTTGATCCAGACCAGGAAGTCGTTGATCACGCCCTGTTGCTGCAGCAGCACCTTCCAGGCCGAGGTGCGCACCAGCAGCGATGTCCAGAACGGCAGCAGCACCAGGATCATCAGCACGTTCGCCGAGCGCATCGGCAGATGCGCCAGCAGATAGGCGATCGGATAGCCCAGCAGCAGGCACGAGAAGGTGATGATCAGGCTCATCACCATCGTCCGGTTGAACAGCGTGATGTAGATGCGCTCGTTCTGGGGCTTGAGCTCGACCCCCTCCGCGGTCAGTTCGGCGTCGACCGCGTTCAGGAAGTAGCCCGGCGTATAGGTCGGACTGTAGCGCTTGATGACGGCCCAGGTCTCGATCTCGGCCCAGTCCTCGTCCGTCTCGAGAAACTGCGGTTTGAACGGGCCGGCCTCGTCCATGCGCCGCACGTCTCGGCCGGTGCCCCGGAACAGGCCGGACATGCCAGGCTGCTGATAGTTCAGGCGTGAGCCGACGCGCGTATGGATGCGCTGCTCGACGGCGATCTGAAGGTCGCGATAGAGCGCCGCGAACACCCGCTCGTCGGGCAGTTCGCCGCTCTGCGGGTCCCAGTCGGCGAGCGTTTCGACCGTCTCGGGCAGCGTGTCGCGCACGATCGAGTTCTCGACCGAACGGAACAGCATGTCCGCGATCGGCGCGACGAAGGCGATGATGATGAAGGCCAGAAGCGGCGCGATCAGCATGAACGAGCGCAGCTTCTCGCGGCGCAGCGCGCGGGCCAGGCTCTTCTTGAGCGGCGTGCCGTCGGCGGCCCGGACGACGCCGTCGTCCGGAAGGGCGCTGTGAGATGTCTCGCTAACCGTGCTCATGATCAAATCCCGGGGTCCGATACCGGACCAAAATCGTCAATGAATTCAGTAGCATCAAAGAGCGGATGCGGCGCAGGGCGCCGCATCCGTGGAGCAATTCCGCTTACTGGGCGAGCCACGCCTGGAAGCGTGCGTCCAGATCGTCGCGATTGTCGGCCCACCATTCGTAGTTGAACAGGAACGTGTTCTCCGAATTGGCCGGGTCGGTCGGCATGTGCGGAGCCATGTCGATGCCGAGATCGGCGTGCTGGCCGACGAGCGGCGCCGACGAGGCGCGGGCCGGACCGTAGGAAATCCACTTGGCCTGATCCGCCAGACGCTGCGTGTCGGTGGCGAATTTCAGGAAGTGCTTGGCCCGGTTCAGGCGGTCTTCGGGAAGACCGGCGGGGATGATCCAGCCGTCAAGGTCGAACATCTGCATGTCCCACAGCATGGCGATCGGCTGGTCCTGCTCCTCGATGGCCGAGAACAGGCGGCCATTGTAGGTCGACCCGATCACCACTTCGCCGTCGGCGAGAAGCTGCGGCGTTTCGGCGCCGGCGGTCCACCAGACGACGTCGTCCTTGATGGTGCCGAGCTTGTCGAGCGCGCGCTGGACGCCCTCTTCGGTCTCGAGCGTGTCGTAGATGTCCTCGAATGCCACGCCATCACAGTAGAGCGCCCACTCCATGTTGCCGATCGGACGCTGCTCGAGCGAACGCTGGCCGGGGAACGTCTCGGTGTCGAAGATGTCGCAGATCTCGCTGGGCGTGTTGTCGCCCCAGTCCGCGACGTCCGTCCGGTAGCCGAACGTGGTCGAGTAGACGATCTGCGGAATGAAGCATTCCGACACGATCAGGTCGCCGAAATCCTCCGAAGCGGGCGTGCCGTCGGGCGCGTCGGCGAGCAATTCGTCATGCTCGACCGGCATGGCAAGGCCCTCGTCGCACAGACGGATCGCATCGGCCGCGACGACGTCGACGACGTCCCAGGTCACGTTGCCGGCCTCGTTCATGGCGCGCAGCCGGGCCACCGCCTCGGCCGACGATTCGTCCCAGACGATGTCGACGCCGGTCACCTCGGAATAGGGGTCCGAATAGGCGTTGATCTGCGAGGTCTGATAGGCACCGCCCCACGAGACCAGCGTCATCGAATCCGCGCAGTTCTCGCACGGCGCCTCGGCAAGCGACATGTCGCTTTGGGCGACAGCGGGCACCGACAGAATACCGGCCGCCGCTGTCGCCATGAGAATGGTTTTGAGTTTCATGCGTTGCTCCCTTTTTGTCCGGGACGGCATCGACGCATGGTCGAACGCGCCGTCCCCATTGCCCGGGCACCAGTGCCCGCGGTCAATTGCGTTGCGCGCTCACGCCACCGCGTCGAGCGCCTTGCAGTCCGAGGCGGCCCATCCGACCTTGACCGTGTCGCCTTCGGCGATCGGCCGCTTGTCGCGTCGGTTGCGGACCTTGACGACGAATTCGTCATTGCCGGCGACGTTCATCCGAACCCGGATGTGGTCGCCCAGATAGATCAGTTCCTCGATCCGGCCGTCGAGCACGTTGTCGGGTTCGTCCGTCGGGGCCAGTTCGATCCGTTCGGGGCGCAGCGAAAGCGTGGTCTTGCTGCCCTGCCCGCTGATGTTGACCGGATCGGCGACCAGCATCGTGCCGTCGTCCAGCCGCACCTCGCAGGTCGACCCGTTCAGCGCGACCACCTCGCCGGTCAGCTTGTTGTTCTCGCCGATGAACTGGGCGACGAACGAGTTCTGCGGGTTCTCGTACAAGAGATCAGGCGTCGACAGCTGCTGGATCACGCCGTCATTGAAGACCGCGACCCGGTCCGACATGGTCAGCGCCTCGGTCTGGTCGTGCGTGACGTAGACGATGGTCACGCCGAGATTTTCGTGAATGTGCTTGATCTCGTACTGCATCTGCTCGCGCAGCTGCTTGTCGAGCGCGCCGAGCGGCTCGTCCATCAGCACCAGTTCGGGATCGAACACGAGCGCACGGGCCACCGCCACGCGCTGCTGCTGGCCGCCCGAGAGCTGCGCCGGGCGGCGGTTGCCGAACGCGCCAAGTTCGACCATGTCGAGCGCCCGCTTGATGCGGTCCTGCTGCTCGGACTTGCCGATCCCGCGCACCTGCAGCGGGAAGGCCAGGTTCTCGGCCACCGACATGTGCGGGAACAGGGCGTAGTTCTGGAACACCATGCCGATGCCGCGCTTGTGCGGCGGCACATTGTTGATCGGCTTGTCGTTGAGGTAGATTTCCCCGTGCGTGGCCGGTTCGAATCCGGCCAGCATCATCAGGCAGGTTGTCTTTCCCGACCCCGAAGGACCAAGCATGGTCAGGAATTCGCCGCGGGCGATATCGAGGTTGAGATTTTTGACGACTAGCGTTTCGCCATCATAGCTCTTTTGAACGCTTTCAAAGCGAACTGACGCGCCTCTTGAAATGGCTCCGGTCTCCGTTTTTCACTCAACCAGCCGGCCGGACGGTCGTCCCCGGCCCACTTTTCTATCAAATCGAACAAGGACACCGTTTGTAAAGGGGTACAATGAAATCAATTTTCCCGGCGCGCGGGAAAAAGGCACTGACAGGCCTTGCCGGCGTGCGCCGATCAGCGCTCCGAAGGCGCCGCGCCGAGCGTGTAGCGGGCGGTCATCTCGCCGGTCGCCCGGTCGAAGACGAGCAGCATCATCGCCCCGTCCACGCCCGTGCCGCGAACCATGATCGCGTCGGCGGAAAGATCGGTCTCGGCGATCGCAAAGGCGTCCGGCAGCGCGATCCGCGCGTCGACAAGCGTCGTCCGGGTCGCCTCGCCCATCTGCCAGACGATCGCCGCGAGCACCGCGAAGATGCCCACGAACATGATGCCGATCGACACCGCCAGCAGCCGCACCATCTTGCGGCGCACCCGCTCGGCGGCGGGATCGAGCGGGGCTTCCTCGGCAAGTTCGGGCGGCAACTGGTTCATCGTCTCGCACTTGTCTGACGGCGCGGCGCCGGCTAGCACCGCCGCGATAGCGCCCTGCCCTACAGAGGATCGTCGCCGAATGGAAGACGTCACCGCCGGACCGGACGACGCCGGCCGGCGTCTGGACCAGTTTCTCGCCGGCGCGCTCGGCGAGGCGGTCTCGCGCAGCCGCGTCAAGGTGCTGATCGAGACCGGGCAGGTGACGCTCAACGGCGCGGTCGTGCGCGAACCCAAGCGCCGTATCGTGGAAGGCGACGTCGCATCGATCGACGTGCCGCCGCCGACCGAGGCCGAACCGCGCGCCGAGGACATCGCGCTGTCGATCCTATACGAGGACGACGATCTGATCGTCATCGACAAGCCCGCCGGCATGGTCGTTCATCCGGGCGCCGGCAATCCGTCCGGCACGCTGGTCAACGCGCTGCTCCACCATTGCGGAGCGACCCTTTCGGGAATCGGCGGGGTCCGCCGGCCCGGCATCGTCCATCGGCTCGACAAGGACACGAGCGGGGTCATGGTCGTCGCAAAGACCGATGCGGCGCACCGGGGTCTTTCGGCCCAGTTCGCCGATCACGGCCGAACCGGCCCGATGCGGCGCAGCTACCGTGCCTTGGTCTGGGGCGCGCCCGACCGCGCAAGGGGCACCGTCGAGACGTTTCTGGGCCGTTCGGGCAGCGACCGGACGAAACAGGCCGTCGTCGCGCAGAGCCAGCCCGATGCCCGCCATGCCGTCACGCACTATGCGGTGCGCGAGCGTCTCGGCCCGGCCGGAAAACCCGTGGCGAGCCTTGTCGAATGCACGCTCGAGACGGGGCGCACGCACCAGATCCGCGTGCACATGGCCCATCTTGGCCATCCGCTCATCGGCGATGCGGTTTATGGCGGCGGATTTGCCAGTAAGTCCAGGACCTTGCCCGAACCGGTTCGCGCCGCGATCGACGCCCTCGGACGCCAGGCGCTGCACGCGGCGACGCTCGTCTTCGCCCACCCGGCGACCGGCGACGTGATGACCTTCGAGGCGCCGCTTCCGGCGGACATGGCGGACCTGATCACGCTTCTGCGAAGTCTTTGAACCGACTTGAAAAGTCGCCCGCAAGACCCCATCTTGCGAACAACTCCGTCAAAAACGGAACCGCGCGCATGGGTGCTTCATTTGGCCCATGCGCCTTGTGCTCGCCGCATTCACGTGGGAGCCGGATACAAGGGAGAAAGGGTGCTGATGATGGCCCAGAACACACTGCCGAGCATCTCCGGCGGAAGCAACGGTCTTTCCCGTTACATGGAAGAGATTCGCCGCTTCCCGATGCTTCAGCCCGACGAAGAATACATGCTCGCCAAGCGCTATCAGGAGCATGGCGACACAGAAGCCGCGCACCGGCTGGTCACCTCGCACCTGCGTCTGGTGGCCAAGATCGCCATGGGTTACCGCGGTTACGGCCTGCCGATGGGCGAGGTCGTCTCCGAGGGCAATGTCGGCCTGATGCAGGCGGTCAAGAAATTCGACCCCGAGCGGGGTTTCCGCCTCGCCACCTATGCGATGTGGTGGATCAAGGCGTCGATCCAGGAATATGTCCTGCGTTCGTGGAGCCTTGTGAAGATGGGCACGACCGCCAACCAGAAGCGGCTGTTCTTCAACCTGCGCAAGGCCAAGAGCCGCATTCAGGCGCTCGGTGACGCGGACTTGAACGAAGAACAGGTCAAGAAGATCGCGACCGATCTTCAGGTCTCCGAGGAAGAGGTTCTGTCGATGAACCAGCGCCTTGGCGGCGATGCCTCGCTGAACGCGCCGATCCGCGCCGCCGAAGGCGAGAGCGGACAGTGGCAGGACTGGCTGGTCGACGAGACCGAGAGCCAGGAGGACATGCTGATCGCCGAGGACGAACTCGACCATCGCCGCGCCATGCTGCGCGAGGCCATGGACGTGCTCAACGACCGCGAAAAGCGCATCTTCGAGGCGCGCCGGCTGGCCGAAAGCCCGCTGACGCTCGAGGAACTGTCGGGCGAATTCGACATCTCGCGCGAGCGCGTGCGCCAGATCGAGGTGCGCGCCTTCGAAAAGGTGCAAAAGGCGATGATCGCCGCGGCCGCCAAGCTGAATGCGGGCCAGCCGCAACTCGAACACGCCGGCTGACCGGCGACGGTCCGACGCCGCATACCAGGAAGAAGAAAGCCCCGGCGGTTTCCGTCGGGGCTTTTTCATGGAACTCTGGCGCAGAAACCGCGGGGCGCGTCCCGGCCCGTGGGCGACGAACGCGGCTATCCGCCGCTTGCCTCGCCGAGCGGGTTTTCCTCCCAGGCTTCGAACACTTCGTTGAAGACGCGGTCGCCGGCGGCGCCCTTTTCCAGCGTGATCAGCGCCCGCCGCCCCGACACGTACTGCATCGGTATGTCGATCCAGCCCTGGCTCAGCATCAGCGAGGTGTTGGTCTGCACGGCGGTGTCGGCGTCGGTCAGCGCGACCAGGAAGATGTTGGTGTCGATCGGCGCGGGCACGGCGATCAGCGCGCTGCCCGGGTCCTGCTCGGTGTTCTTGAAGGTGATGCGCTGCACGTCGGCGATGCCGCGCCCCTCGAACGTGGCGGGCACCGAGAAGAACAGTTCGACGATGTGGCTGGCCGGGAATGTGGCGTCGCCATTGCGGCGGACCGTCATCTCGAGCGTCAGACCGAGTTCGGGGATCGCCGACTCGGCGCGGATCGCCGGTTCGACCGGCAGGTCGCCGCCCGGCGAGACCTGGGCCACCGACCAGACGGTCGAGCCCTGGATCGCCGTGCCCGGCTGCGTGCCCGTGCGCTCCTCGTAGAAGATGGTGCGCTGGCCCACGGCGACCGCCTCGTCGCCGGCGCCTTCGTCTTCCGGGGCCGTCGTCGCGTCGTCTCCCGCAACCGGGCCCTCGCCCGCCACGGTCTGGCCCGCGACGGTGCTGCCCTCGCCGGTGGCCGGCCCGCCCGGCGCCGGCCCCTCGTCCACCTCGCGGCCGTCCTCGGTCAGCCGCTGCGTGAACTTCTGCACCGCCTCGTCGGTGCCGCCCGCATTGACCGTCTCGGCCGGCTCGTCGGCGCCCGCATCGTCGGTGGTCGCGTCCTCGCCCGACGTGGTCTCGTCGCCCTCGACAGGCATCGTCTCGACGGTGCGCACCGGCACCCCGTCCTCGTCGCTGACCGTGCCGGCGCCGTCGCCGATCTCCGGCAGTTCGATGCCGAAATCGGCGAGGAAGGCCCGGATCGGACCCTGGTTCGAATAGGCCGCATAGCCACCCCCGGCGAGAAGGCCGACAAGCACGACCACGATCGCAAGCAGCCCCCAGCGGGGCCCCCGCGAGGGTTCGGTGTCGGCCATCTGGTCCCGTGCCGGCGCGTCGTCCGCCCGATCGGCGGTCATCGGCTGTTCGGCGCCGGCCCCCGACGGTGCGGGCGTGGTGCCGATCGTCTCGCCCGCCTCGCCGAACAGCATGTCGGCGGCGCGGTCGGCATCGGCCTGGCCCTGATCGTCGTTGCCGGCGAGCGTGTCGCGCTGCTCGTTGAGGAAATCGAGAAGCGGATCGTCCGCTTCGGCGCGCGGAAGCGCCGGCGCGGCGGCGTCTTCGGTCTCCGGCGCGTCGAAGGACGGCTCGACCCGCGAACCCTCATCCGGCCCGGTGTCGGTCCGGTCGAACGACGCAATTACGTCATCGACGGTCGGCTCGTCGGGATCGGCCGGCGGAGGCGGCGTCGTCACCGTCTCGTCGCCGCTCGCCCCGAACACCGAATCGACCGGCGCGGGCTCGGTCTCCTCGGCGCGGACGGCATCGTCATCATCGGCCGCTGCGGGTGCCTCTCCCGGATCGGCCGTATCCTCGGACCAGCTCTCCGGTTCGGCCATCGCCGGTTCGGTCCGGGACGGAGGCGCGGGCTCCTCCCCCGGGGGCAAGTCCGCCGCGATTGTCGCGCTGTCGTCCTGCGGCACGGCCGCAGGGGGCGGTTCGGTTCCGGTCTCGTCGCCACCGGCCCCAAGGATCGCGTCGACCGGCGGCTCCTCGGGCTGCGGCTCTTCCGCCGGCGCCGGTTCGTCGGGCTCCCGCGGCGCAACCGGCGCCTCCTGCGCACCGGAGCCGAAGTCATCGGCAACCGGTCCGGGGGCGGGCTCCGGCGCGGCGGCGCCCGCATGCTCGGCCTCGATTTCGGCGATCGCCTCGTCGAGCTTGGCGAACTGGCGATCGATCGCCACCTGCGGCGGTCGCGTGGCCATCGCATCGATCTGCCGCTGCACGGTCTGGCGCGCCTTGTCGTAGACCTTTGCGCGCATCTGCGGCGTCGTCTCGCCCATCTTGTCGAGGGTCTTCTTCAGAATCGCCGCAAAATCTGCCATGAATTCAATCCGCTATGGGCCCGATTTCGGGCCTGAACCTAGTCTTGAAACGGGTCCGTCACAAGTATCGTGTCCTCGCGCTCGGGCGATGTCGACAGAATTGCCACCGGCGCGCCGATCAGTTCTTCGACATGGCGGACATATTTGACCGCCTGGGCAGGCAGATCGTTCCACGATCGCGCGCCCGCCGTCGTGCCGCTCCAGCCCTCAAGTGTCTCGTAGACAGGCACGAGCCGCGCCTGCGCGCCCTGGCTCGCCGGCAGATAGTCGATGCGCTTGCCGTCGAGCTCGTAGCCGACACAGATGTCGATCTCGTCCATCCCGTCGAGCACGTCGAGCTTGGTCAGCGCGATGCCCGTGATGCCGTTGACGGCAACCGCCTGTCGCACCATCACCGCGTCGAACCAGCCGCAGCGGCGCTTTCGGCCCGTCACGACGCCGAACTCGTGGCCGCGTTCGCCCAGGTGCCGTCCGATCTCGTTGTCCTGCTCGGTCGGAAACGGCCCCTCGCCGACGCGTGTCGTGTAGGCCTTGGTGATGCCCAGCACATAGCCGATCGCGCCCGGCCCCAGGCCCGACCCGGTCGCCGCCTGCCCGGAGATCGTGTTCGACGAGGTCACGAACGGATAGGTGCCGTGATCGATGTCCAGAAACGTGCCCTGCGCGCCCTCGAACAGGATGCGCGCGCCGGCCCGACGTTTTTCGTCGAGCACCTTCCAGACCTTGTCGACGTAGGGCAGGATCGCCTCGGCGACCGACGACAGCTCCTCCATCAGCGCGTCGTGGCCGATCTCGGGCTGGTTCAGCCCGCGCCTGAGCGCGTTGTGGTGCGTCAGCAGCCGGTCGACCTTGACCGGCAGCGTTTCCATGTTGGCCAGGTCCATCACGCGGATCGCCCGGCGGCCCACCTTGTCCTCGTAGGCGGGGCCGATGCCGCGCCGCGTGGTGCCGATCTTCGTGCCCGAATTGGAGGCGGCGTCCTCGCGCAGCGCGTCGAGCTCGCGATGCACCGACAGGATCAGCGCCGTGTTCTCGGCGATGCGCAGCCGGTCCGGGCCGATCGTCACGCCCTGCTCCTTCAGCCGTTCGACTTCGGCGACGAAGGCGTGCGGGTCGAACACGACGCCGTTGCCGATCACGCTCATCTTGCCCTCGCGCACCACGCCGGAGGGCAGCAGCGACAGCTTGTAGGTCACGCCGTCGACGACCAGCGTATGGCCGGCATTGTGGCCGCCCTGGAAGCGCACCACCACGTCGGCCCGCTCCGACAGCCAGTCGACGATCTTGCCCTTGCCTTCGTCGCCCCACTGCGAGCCGATGACAACCACGTTGGCCATGTCGCGAAATTCCCCGCCTTGCAAAACAAACGGGGCGTCTATAGCGGCAGGCAGACCAAAGCGCGAGGGGCCTCGGCCGTCGATTGTCTCGGTGACGGCATTTCGCTCGCATTCGCACGGCCGCTGTTGCATGCATGAGGCCATCACGGAGAGCCGTCGACGCGATGTCCGCCGAAACCGCCCAGAGTTCGAACAACCGGCTCGCCTATGTACTGCTGGTTCTGACGACGACCTTCTGGGGCGGCAACGCCGTCGCCGGCAAGCTGGCCGTCGGCCATGTCTCGCCGATGATCCTGACCAGTCTGCGCTGGGCGATCGCCGTGTCGATTCTGCTGGTGATCGCCGGCCCGCAGTTCTGGGCCGATCGCAGGAAGGTGCTGCGCCACCTGCCGCTTCTGTTCGCCTATGGCGCGACGGGCTTCGCGCTGTTCAACATCACGCTCTACTCGGCGCTCAACTACACGACCGCGATCAACGTCGCGATCTGGCAGGCGGCGATCCCGATGTTCATCTTCCTGCTCAATTTCATCATCTTCCGAACCCGCATCACCATCGCGCAGATGATCGGCTTCATCCTGTCGGTGATCGGCGTCGCGGTGGTCGCCTCGGGCGGCAGCGTCGAACGGCTGATGGAGCTTGCGATCAATTTCGGCGATGCGCTGATGGCGCTGGCGGGCCTGCTCTATGCCGGCTATTCGGTCGGCCTTCGCTACAAGCCCGACCTGCACTGGAAGACGATGATGGTCGCCATGGCGTTCGCCGCCATGGTCGTCTCGCTGCCCTTCGCCTATGCCGAGTGGCAGTCGCCGGCCGGCATCGTGCCCGACGCGCGCGGCTGGATGGTGGTGCTCTACACCGCCATCTTCCCGGCGATCATCGCCCAGGTCTTCTTCATCCGCGGCGTCGAGATGATCGGCTCGAACAGGGCCGGCCTGTTCGTCAACCTCGTGCCGGTGATCGGCACGGTCCTTGCCATCCTCGTTCTGGGCGAGGTGTTCGGCCTGCACCACGCGCTGGCGCTGGTGCTTGTGATCGGCGGCATCTGGCTGGCCGAGAGAAAACCGGCACGCCAGCGCTGAGCCGGATCAGGCGGCCTCGGCGACGATTCTGAGGCCGAGCGCCTTCATCACGCCGATGAACGTGCTCAGCCTGGGGTCGCCCTCATCGGTCAGCGCCGCGGCGAGTGCCTCACGGGAAACCCCGGCCTTGCGGGCGATCTCGCCGAGCCCCTCGGAGCGGGCGACATTGTCGAGCGCCAGCCCAATATGCGCCGGATCGCCCTCTTCGAACACCACTTCGAGGTAAGCCGCGATGTACTCGGGCGATCGCAGGCTTTCTGCCGTATCCCACCGGGTGGTTTCGAGGACCATTCAGAGCTCCTTTGCCAGCCGCTTCGCCATCTCGATGTCCCTTCGCTGGGATCCCTTGTCACCACCGCACAAGAGCACGACGACCTTGCCGTGTCGGCGCGTGTAGTAGAGCCGATAGCCGGGTCCGAAGGCGAGCCGCAGCTCCATCACCCCCGATCCCACCGACTTGGCATCTCCGAAGTTACCAAGGCCGATGCGATCAATCCGGGCATCGATCCGGACCCTCGCCTGAACATCGCGCAAGCCGGCGTACCATCTTTCGAAGACCGCCGTCTTGCGCACTTCGATCATGGCGCAATCATACAGCGCACATATCGTCCCGGCAATCGATCAGCCCATATGCAGACAAGAGCCGCGGTCGAAGAGGTAATCACACGTCGAACACCAACGGCTTGGCCGACAGGATCTCGGGGAACTCGCGCACCTTGTTGAGCACGTGCTCGGGCACCGGATCGTCGACGTAAAGAAGCGCGATCGCATCGCCGCCGGGCCGGTTACGGCCGAGCTGGAAGTTGGCGATGTTCACCCCGTTGCTGCCGAAGGTCGTGCCGAGGATGCCGATGATGCCCGGCGCGTCGTTGTTGGTCGTGTAGACCATGTTGCGCCCGATCTCGGCATCGAGGTTGATGCCCTTGATCTGGATGAAGCGCGGCTTGCCGTCGGCGAACACCGTGCCGGCGACCGAGCGCGTCTGGTTGGCGCTCTTGACGGTCAGCTTGATGTAGCCGTCGAACACGCCCGACTTGTCGCGCTTGACCTCGGAGACGATCACGCCCCTCTCCTTCACCATGATCGGCGCGGAGACCATGTTGACGTCGGCCACCTGCGGGCGGATCAGCCCGGCCAGCGTCGCGCTGGTCAGCGCCTTGGTGTTCAGGTTCGCCGTCATGCCGTCATAGAGGATCTCGACCTCGAGGATCGCCGACTCGGCAACCTGCCCGACGAACGAGCCGAGCACCTCGGCCAGCTTGACGAACGGCTTGAGAACCGGCGCCTCCTCGGCGGTGATCGAGGGCATGTTGATGGCGTTCGAGACCGCACCGCGCAGAAGGTAGTCGCTCATCTGCTCGGCCACCTGCAGGGCGACGTTCTCCTGCGCCTCGGCGGTCGAGGCGCCCAGATGCGGCGTGCAGACGACGTTGGGAATGTCGAAGAGCGGGTTCTCCGTCGCCGGCTCCGTTTCGAACACGTCGATGCCGGCGCCGGCCACCTTGCCGGACTTCAGCGCCTCGGCGAGGTCGGCTTCGGAGACCAGCCCGCCGCGCGCGCAGTTGATGATGCGCACGCCGTCGCGCATCTTCGCGATCGCCCCGGCATCGATGATGTTGCGCGTCTTGTCAGTCAGCGGGGTGTGCAGCGTGATGAAGTCCGAGCGCGTGAACAGTTCGTCCAGTTCGACCTTCTCGACGCCAAGATCGCGTGCCCGCTCGTCCGACAGGAACGGATCGAACGCGAGAACGTGCATCTTCAGGCCGATCGCGCGCGTGGCGACGATCGAGCCGATGTTGCCGCATCCGATCACGCCGAGCCGCTTGCCGGTGATCTCGGTGCCCATGAATTTCGACTTCTCCCACTTGCCGGCGCGCGTGGAGGTGTCGGCGGCCGGGATCTGGCGGGCGACGGCGAGCATCAGCGAGATCGCGTGTTCGGCGGTTGTGATCGAATTGCCGAACGGCGTGTTCATGACGATGATGCCGCGCCGCGAGGCGGCCGGGATGTCGACATTGTCGACGCCGATGCCGGCCCGGCCGATCACCTTGAGGCGGTCGGCGGCGCCGATCAGCTTCTCGGTGACCTTGGTCGCCGAGCGGATGGCGAGACCGTCATAG
This sequence comes from Roseitalea porphyridii, assembly GCF_004331955.1. NCBI lineage: Bacteria > Pseudomonadati > Pseudomonadota > Alphaproteobacteria > Hyphomicrobiales > Ahrensiaceae > Roseitalea > Roseitalea porphyridii. The sequence goes on from NZ_CP036532.1 coordinate 2,932,468, forward strand.
TCGCCGATCGCGGCGAGAAGGGCGTCCTTATCCTTGCCCAGATCGGGCTTGAAATCGACGTCGATGCCGCGGTCGGAGAAGATCTGCACGGCGGTTTCCGAGAGCTTGTCGGAGACGAGTACACGGGGTTTGGTCACGGGTGTTGTCCTCAATATGGAAACGTTTTCAGCATCCGCCCCTCACCCTCACCCTCTCCCCGCACGCGGGGAGAGGGGTCGCGAACCGCACCGCCCGCTCGTCCGCCTTCACGGTCTTGGTGGCGCTTCTGGTGCGATGCCGAGGTCTCCCTCTCCCCGCGTGCGGGGAGAGGGTGAGGGTGAGGGGCAGAGAAATCGGCGACTAGGCCGCCTGTTTCAGCGACATCTTCTGCGTGTCGAAGGCCCATTGCAGCCAGGGCATCAGCGCTTGCAGGTCGGACGCCTCGATGGTGCCGCCGGCCCAGATGCGAAGCCCCGGAGGAGCGTCACGATAGGCGCCGATGTCGAACGCCACGCCCTGCGCATCGAGCGCCGAGACCATGCCCTTGGCGAACGCGGCCTGGCCGGCCTCGTCCAGCGCGATGACGGCCGGATCGACGATCTTCAGGCACACCGAGGTGTTCGAGCGCGTCGCCGGATCGACCGCGAGGTTCTCCAGCCAGTGGACGCTGTCGACGAAGGACTGGATCACGCCCAGATTGGCGTCCGCCCGCGCGATCAGCGCGTCGAGCCCGCCGATCGATTGCGCCCATTCCAACGCGTCGATGTAATCCTCGACGCACAGCATGGAGGGGGTGTTGATCGTCTCGCCGGCGAAGATGCCCTCAATCAGCTTGCCGCCCTTGGTGAGCCGGAAGATTTTCGGCAGCGGCCATGCCGGCGTGTGGGTCTCAAGACGCTCGACGGCGCGTGGCGACAGGATCAGGACACCATGGCCGCCCTCCCCGCCGAGCACTTTCTGCCAGGAGAAGGTGGTCACATCGAGCTTGCCGAAATCGAGCCTCTGGGCGAACGCGGCCGAGGTGGCGTCGCAGATCGTAAGGCCTTCGCGGTCCGAGGGGATGAAGTCGGCGTTCGGCACGCGCACGCCGGAGGTCGTCCCGTTCCAGGTGAACACCACGTCGCGGTCGAAATCGACGCTCGAAAGATCGGGGAGCGCGCCATAGTCGGCCTCGATCACCCGGGCATCGTCGAGCCTGAGCTGCTTGACCGCGTCGGTCACCCAGCCCGAGCCGAAGCTTTCCCAGGCGAGCATGTCGACGCCGCGCGCGCCGAGCATCGACCACATGGCCATCTCGACGGCGCCGGTGTCGGACGCCGGCACGATGCCGATGCGGTAGTCGTCCGGCACGCCGAGCAGCTCGCGCGTCAGGTCGATGGCGCGCTTGAGCCGGGCCTTGCCGGTCTTCGATCTGTGGGAACGGCCGAGCGCAGCGGTCGGGAACCGGTCGGCGGACCAGTCCGGACGTTTCTTGCAGGGGCCAGATGAGAATCGTGGATCGGCCGGACGCACGTCCGGCTTGGCGGGGTCAGCTGTCATGTGTCTACCCTTTCAGATAGCTGCCTCTCGTTGGGGAGAGGTGTCCCGCCGTCGCGCTTAGCGGAACCCTTGAAAACCCGCAAGTTGAAAGGTGTTTGCCGCGCAAGTTTTTGCAGGGGGATGGCGAACCATGCGCGAACATGTCGGAAGAAGTGACACAAGTCTGGCACACGCCGTTTATGGGCATGTTCGGCCTGTTGAGAGCGCTTCAAAGGCTCTGCGGTTTTCAGGGTTCGGGCCTGCATTCAACGCGGTGAAGCCGACCGGTCGTACTCCAGTTGAGTGGCGACGAAGTTCGCCGTGCCAGGCCCGTAGCGGTCGGCGATTGATGCTAGATTGGCCTCGAGGGCCGCCAGCGGCGCACCTGCAGAAGGATGGATCGCGAGGTCGACATCAGGCTCAATTGCGGTAATGAAGGTCACGCCTTCCGCCGATGTGGCCTGGCCGTCGGCGTTGCTTGCTATCAAGCGCGAGCGGAAAGTTCTTGACCACGCATCGGCCTGGAGCGCGAGCGCGATGCCGTCAAACCCATCAGCGATCTTCGCCTCTATGCTTTCGTGCCGCCAGAAGCCCAGATAGTTGCCGGCCGCAAGCGAGATCGTGCCGAGATCCAGCGCGAAACGGGAGGTGTCATGCGCGGGGCCCCAGTCATCGACGCCGAGATTGGACGCCGTCCCCCGCGCCCAGGCCTCACCACTCAGGATCTCCAACAGCTTCAATGTCACCGGCACCGACGCGGAAACGCCGGACGAACTCATGACAGGTCCATCGACTATATAGCGGGTGTTACGTACCCATTGCGCCTCTGGATAGCGCCGGGCCATCCGGGGTTGGGCAAACCAATGGGTCGTCGCAGCTCGCTCCTTAAACAAGCCGGCGCGCGCAACGGGCTCTGCCCCTTCACAGATCGATACGATCATCGCGCCAAGGGCCGCCTGCGCCTGGATGAAACTCGTCGTCGCAGGAGTGCCCCGGCTGTGGAAGGCCGGCACGATGACAACGTCCGCTCCACCCGGATAGGCGCTGTTGAAGTCGGCCAATGTCATGTCAGGCATTACAGTTAGGGCCGGCATCAGATTCACCGAACCTTCTTCGGTGGCCACGATCAGCACATCGACTGCTCCGCTGCGCTTAAGGATGCCGTGAGGAACCAGAAGGTCTGTGGTTTCCGTGCCGGCGTTGTCGGCCAGAAGGACGACGAGGCGGCGCGTGTCAGCCAATGGGCGCAATTGAGGCGGCTGTGTCACGGGCATCGGGGCAGTCTCAGGCATCTCTTGTGATCCAAGCAGGGGTGCCACTGCGGCAGCGGCGACGAGAATGAACACGGCGATGAACAGACGGGCCATGGCGGTCTCCTATTTGCGCTTTTCATAGAAGGCGTCTAAGCTGGCGGAAATGACAGGTGATCCGCAAAACCCGCCAAATCGCAGACGCATTGCCTTTTTCGCGCTGGACGGCGTGCAGAGCCTTGACGTGACCGGACCGATGGAGGCCTTCGCCGTCGCCAACCGTTTCGGCGGCGCCTACGACCTGGTTCTGAGTTCGCTGCGGGCTCCGTCCATCGCCACACATGCAGGCTTTTCGATCGGCCCGGCCGTGCCGGCCGAGAGTCTAACCAGCCCACTTGACACGCTGGTTGTCTGCGGCGGCTCGGAACAGGCAATGCTGGACGCTAGGGACGACGGTACAATCATTGATGTTCTGCGCAGGCACGCGTCACGCGCCAGGCGCACCGTCTCGATCTGTACCGGTGCCTTTGTCTTGGCGGCCGCCGGGCTTCTGGACGGTCGGCGAGCCGCAACACACTGGAATGCGGCCGAGCGATTCAGTGCCCTGTTCCCCAACGTTCAACTCGACGATGACGCGATCTTCGTCGCCGACCCACCCTATTACACTTCGGCCGGCGTAACGGCGGGAATTGATCTCTCGCTTGCCCTGATCGAGGCGGACCATGGCCATTACGTTGCACTGTCAGTGGCGCGTCAACTCGTGCTGTTCCTGCGCCGTCCAGGCGGACAGGCACAGTTTGGGGTTGGACTTGGCGTGCCGGCAAGCGCCCCCGAGCCGATCCAGAAGCTTGCCATGCGCATCATCGAGGACCCGTCCGGAGAGCTCCATGGTGAAGGGCGACGGGTCCCGGATCTGGCCGCCCTCGTAAACATGAGCGAGCGGACCTTCCTGCGAACGTTCACGAAGGCCGCCGGGACAACACCGGCAAAGTTCGTTGAGGAAGCCCGGCTGACCCGCGCAAAGGCGCTTCTTGAGGAGACGGTCGACAATCTCGACGGGATCGCCCACCAGGCCGGCTACGGCTCCGTCGACGCGCTGCTGCGATCGTTCCAGAGGAAAGTGGGCATAACGCCAACGGCCTACCGAGAGCGGTTCCACATCTCGTCCAGCGCGATGCCTTTCAGGACCCACGAGGCCCGCCAATGAGCGCAGTTGATGTCGCCCTTCTGATCGTCGGCTCCAGCCTCGTCATCGCCGTCCTTGCGCAAGCGGTTCACTTCGATCTTGCATTTGGTCTGCGCTACAGTGCGTCCGCACGCGATGAGGAACGAAGCAACGTGCTGTCCCGAAGGCTCGGTCGGGTTGTCCGCAACCAGATGGAGGGCGTCGCGATGTTTGTTCCGCTTGCCATCCTCGCGCAGGATCGCATCGACGGAGGAGGGTTCGCGGCTGCTTGCCTGGCTTATGCAATATCGCGTCCAGTTCACGGCGTTTTTCACGCAGCTGGCAACGGCTGGGTCCGGAGCGTGACATGGATCGTCGGCATAACATTGCTGATCTTCCTTTACGGCTCTGTTCTCTTTCGAAGCAGCAGCCTCGCGTGAGCGGCAACTGAATGAACGCTCCAATGAAGGGCGACTGCCGTTTGGCTATGTCGCGGCCATGCTGCATGCCGGCTTCGACATGAAGACGACGACCGAGTGCGTCAGCTGGTCGAGCCCGACCGTGCTGCTCAACACCTACGCCCACGCGATCGCCGATCCGACCGTGGCCGACGCCTTGGTGAAGGCGCAAAGCAAAGAGCCCGGCCTGGCGGCCGGGCTCTGAAAACCGAACTCGTGGAGCGGTCTACTTGTAGACCGGCGGTTCGTAGACGATCGGCTCGTAGACCGGCGGAGCGGGCTTGTGCTTGGCGCCGAACCGGTAGCGGACGCCGGCGCGGACCTCGTGCACGTTGATCGAGCGATCGAAGCCCGGACCGGTGCCGGAGGCATATTCGAACATGCGGCCGCCGGAAATATGCTTGTAGCGGTAGCCCAGATCGAGCGAGACGTGCTTGGTCGCCGCATAGGAGACACCGGCCATCAGCGCATAGGCAAAACGCCAGTCCTTGTTGCCGGTGTGGATGTATTCGCCGGACTGGTCGAAGCCGGGCGGGATCGTGTTGGACAGGTCGTGCCACTTCACGTAGGCGCCGCCGATACCACCGCCGACATAGGGCGTGATGCCCGAATAGGTGCCGAGGTCGACATAGGCGTTGGCGAGCATGGTCCACGCCTTGTAGCCGGAAACGTCGATCGACGAGCAGGCGACGGAGGCGCCGCCCGTGGTGCAGGTTCCCGAGGTCGAGCCCTCGAAGTCCGACTTGAAGTTGAAGTCGAGCGTGACGTCGGTGCGCAGATAGTGGTTGATCTGGTAGCCGACGCCGCCGCCGACGGAGAAGGCGCCCTTGAGCTCACCGTCGAGGAAGCCGGGCACACCCTGCACGCCGGCACCGTAGGTGATGTAGTCGGCGCCGCCGAACTTGCTCCACAGATAGCCGACATCGCCGCGGATGTACCAGCCCGACACCTTCTTCGGCAGGGCCTCGGGATAATGGACCGGCGGCGTCTCGATGATCGGCGGCTCGTACAGATCGGCCGCCTGTGCCGTCACGCCAAAGGCTGCCGCAATGGCGGCCGTGGCGGCGAGTTTCACTGCTGCTTGCTTCATTGTCTTCCCCTCGGACAGCCCGGTCCGAACCGGTAACGGGCACTGGTCACGCTCGGGGGGATGATCGCCGGCAAAGGTTAAAGTGCACTTAACCGTGTTTGTTTGCCATGTTTGTTGACCATGTTGCCGGACACAGCGCGCACGACGGCCCCCGCAAGAGGGCACCGCAACCGGGAACGAGGCTGTCTGAGAGGTCGGCTCAGGCGGCGGTCTTGAGATCGGCGATGACGCCGACGATCTCGTCGACGACGCTTTCGACCAGCATCGGGTCGTCGCCCTCGGCCATCACGCGGATCAGCGGCTCGGTGCCCGACGGCCGGATCACCAGCCGGCCCGCATCGCCGAGCTTCTCGCGGGCACCGTCCACCGCACTCATCACGCGCTGGTCCTCGAGCGGCCGTCCGCCGCCAAAGCGCACGTTCTTGAGCACCTGCGGGACCGGCTCGAACTTGCGGCACGCCTCGCTGGCCGGCCGGCCACTGCCGACGAGGCAGGCGAGAACCTGCAGCGCGCTGATCAGCCCGTCGCCGGTGGTGGCGTGGTCGGACAGGATGATATGGCCGGACTGTTCGCCGCCGACATTGTGCCCGTTGGCGCGCATGTGCTCGACCACGTATCGGTCGCCGACCTTGGTCCGCACCAGGTCGAGCCCCTTGTCGTTGAGGAACCGCTCCAGCCCAAGATTGGACATAACCGTCGCGACCACGCCGCCGCCGCGCAGCCGTTCGCGGCGCAGCCAGTCCTCGGCGATCATCGCCATGAGCTGGTCGCCGTCGATGATGTTGCCCTTCTCGTCGACGACGAGGACGCGATCGGCATCACCGTCGAGCGCGATGCCCAGATCGGCGCGCACCTCGCCCACCTTGGCGCGCAGCGCGTTGGGATTGGTCGAGCCGCAGTCGCGGTTGATGTTCAGCCCGTCCGGCTCGTTGCCGATCGCGACCACGTCGGCGCCCAGTTCCCACAATGCGGCCGGGGCGGCCTTGTAGGCGGCGCCGTTGGCGCAGTCGACGACGATGCGCAGGTTCGACAGGGTCATGTCGCGCGGGAAGGTGCGCTTGGCATATTCGATGTAGCGGTAGAGGTCGCCGTCGACGCGCTTGGCCCGGCCAAGATCGGCCGGCCGCGCCAACCGGCCGGTCATGTCCTGGCCCATGTGCCGCTCGATCTGCATCTCGATCTCGTCGGACAGCTTGTAGCCGTCAGGCCCGAAGAGCTTGATGCCATTGTCCTGGAACGGGTTGTGGGAGGCCGAGATCATCACCCCGATATCGGCGCGCAGCGAGCGCGTCAGCATCGCGACGGCCGGCGTCGGCACCGGTCCGAGCAGGAACACGTCCATGCCGGTCGAGGTGAAACCGGCGACGAGCGCGTTCTCGATCATGTAGCCCGAAAGCCGGGTGTCCTTGCCGATGACGGCCCGGTGGCGGTGGCTGCCGCGCTGGAAGGCGACGCCGGCGGCCATGCCCACCTTCATCGCCATGTCCGGCGTCATCTTGCCCGCGTTCGCGGTACCGCGAATGCCGTCCGTGCCGAAATAGCGTCGCGTCATGGTGCCCTGACCCCGAGAAATCGCATGCTGCCCCGAATGCCGAGCGGCATATTACAGCGCAGTCGGCAAAGGAAAGCACAAAAACCTTTCAAACGGTTGCACCGCGTGAACGCGCAGGCCCCGTCAGCGGTCGCCGAAAGCGGTCTTGAGCAGGTTGATCTGCGTGTTGACGGGGTTGTCGGCGCCCTCGCCGAAATCGTCGGCCATGTCGTCCCCGGCCAGGTTCAGGTCCATGCGCTGCATGCGCGCCTGAAGCCGCAGGGACCGCTGCACCAGAATGCGGAAATGCTCCGGCAGCGCGTTCCAGTTCTCAAGCTCGACCCCGGGCGCGTTGCCGTCCAGCCTGATCTTGCTCTTCTCGCTGTCGACCTGGTCGGCGGTCATCTCGCCATTGGCCAGCGCCCGCTGCAGCAGCAGCCAGGAGGCCATCTGCATCAGCCGTGTCGTCAGGCGCATGGACTCGGCCGCGTAAAGCGTCGCGACCGGCCGCACCAGCGCCTTGGCCTCGCGCCGGCCCTCGCCGTCAAGATAGGCGGCGGTTTCCTCGACAAGCTGCATGCCCTCCCCGTACAGTTCGGTGAAGGAGGGCGAAGCGACCTTGTGGTCGATGAACCGGATTGTGTTTGATCCGCCTGCCATTGCGAACGATCCCTGCTGCGAGCACGGCGCTTTCTTCGCGCGCCGTCGCCCTGAACGCCACGATTGTCGAACGTTTCGCACAGCGAGGCAAGCGCGTCCTTAACGGACGGTTAACGCCGCAGATGACCGGCGCCATCGGGCCGTTCGCGCAAAAAAAAAGAGCCGTGAAAACGGCTCTCAGGAGTTAAACAGGGAGGCGTCAAACAAAGCAACGAAGTCACTCTGTTGAATTCGAATGAAATTCGAACGTGAACAGTAAACACCCATAAAGCTTAACGCCAGGTTAACGGGATGGGGTTTTTCGGCCGCCGGATCGTCTATTTTCGAAAGAAGGCGTCTGCCGCGCTGCGGCTGTCGTCCCGGCTCGCCAGTTCGGCCTCGATCCGGGCGATCTCGCCGCGCAGCGTCCCGATCAGCGTCTCGAGCTCGTCGCGGCCCAGCGTCGAGATGTCCTGTCCCGCAACGAAGCTCGCCGGCTTGGTGTCGCCCTTCTCGTCATCCACGGCATCCGCCTCCCGTCGCCTTGCCCCTTGCGTTGCCCGCCCGGCCTCACCCACACAAGCCCGAACGCCAATCGATCAGGATCTTCCACAATGACACAGATGAACGCAATCGCGATCACCGAGCCCGGCGGTCCCCGGGTCCTTCGCCCGGTCCGGCGGCCGGTGCCCGAGCCCGGAGCCGGAAAGGTCCGCATCAAGGTTCGCGCCGCCGGTGTCAACCGGCCCGACGCGCTGCAGCGCCAAGGCGGTTATGCGCCGCCGAAGGGGGCGAGCGATCTGCCCGGCCTCGAGGTCGCCGGCACGGTCGACGCGCTCGGCCCGGATGTGTCGCGATGGAACATCGGCGACGATGTCTGCGCACTGGTGCCCGGCGGCGGCTATGCCGAATACTGCCTCGCCCACGAGTCCAACTGCCTCAGGGTCCCGAAAGGGTTCACCTACACCGAGGCCGCCGCGATCCCCGAAACCTTCTTCACGGTCTGGCACAACGTCTTCGAGCGCGGCGGCCTGAAGGAAGGCGAAACCCTGCTCGTCCATGGCGGGGCGTCCGGAATCGGCACAACGGCGATCCAGCTCGCCAGCGCCTTCGGCGCGACCGTGATCGTCACCGCCGGAACCGACGACAAATGCAAGGCCTGCATCGCGCTCGGCGCCCGGCGGGCCATCAACTACCGCTCCGAGGACTTCGTCGAGGCCGTCGGCCATTTCACCGACGGGCACGGCGCCGACGTGATCGTCGACATGGTCGGCGGCGACTATATCGACCGCAACTATGCGGCCGCCGCCGTCGACGGGCGCATCGTCCAGATCGCCTTTCTCAAGGGTCGGCGCGTCGAGGTCGACTTCTCCAAGCTGATGCTGAAGCGGCTCACCCACACCGGCTCGACGTTGCGGCCGCGCTCGGTCGCGTTCAAGGCCGATCTCGCGGCCAAGCTGCATGAGGCCGTCTGGCCGCTTCTCGAACAGCGCCGCGTCGCGCCGGTGATCGACATGATCTTTCCGCTCTCGGAGGCCTGGCGCGCGCACGAGCGCATGGAGGAAAGCGCCCACACGGGCAAGCTCATGCTCGACGTGGCGTAACGCGAATGGGTCCGGATAAGCACCCGATCGAATAATCCACGCTGGCGGTGCCTGCCCGATTGCACCGTCACAAGAGGCGTGCGCACGCGCCGGTCCGTTCGGGGCGGACGTCGCCGAGCGCGATACAAAGATGACTGTGCACATGCCCGTCCGGCATTGCACTTGGCGCCGCGCGCGCGTATATCGGCGGTGATTTCCGGACATTGTGGTCAAGACCACGCCCGCGGCACCGGCGCGGACGAACAGGAAAGCTTTATCTGCAAGGGGTTTCGCACATGGCAAACCAGCTTCTCATGCCCAAGGCGACCGCCGTCTGGCTGGTGGACAACACGGGCCTGACATTCGACCAGATCGCCAAATTCTGCGCGCTGCACCCGCTCGAGGTGAAGGCGATCGCCGACGAGGAAGCGGCCCAGGGCATCAAGGGCATGGACCCGGTGACCACCGGCCAGCTGACCCGCGAGGAGATCGCCAAGGGCGAGGCCGATCCCGCGCACGTGCTGAAGCTGTCCGAACCCAAGGTTCGCGTGCCGCAGGCCAAGCGCAAGGGCCCGCGCTACACGCCGGTCTCCAAGCGTCAGGACCGGCCGAACGCGATCCTGTGGCTGGTGCGCCACCATCCCGAGTTGAAGGACGCGCAGATCTCGCGCCTCGTCGGCACGACCAAGAACACGATCGAACAGGTCCGCAACCGCACCCACTGGAATTCGGCCAACCTGCAACCGATCGACCCGGTCGCGCTCGGCCTTTGCTCGCAGATCGATCTGGACATGGAAGTGCAGAAGGCGGCCAAGAACGCGCCGGCCGCCGCGCCCGCCGAGACCGGCGACACGCTGCTGCCCGCCTCGCAGACCGAGGACATGCCGGTATTCGAGGGCGGCGACACCCACAAGCCCGCGCCGAAGGCCGACGACGAGGAAATCGACGCCGACGCGGTCTTCGCCCGGCTGAGCGCCCTCAAGAAGGACGACGACGCCGAAGACAAGGGGCAGTAGGCGACACGGTCGCAGCCCCGGGCTCCCGAGCCTTTCTCTGATCGTATGGCGCGCGCGAAGCGAGCCTCGATGGGCGAGTGAAGGGCATGCCCGCCCCCGGACGATCGCGGTCGCAGCGCTTTCGAACCCCCACCCTTCATCCCTCCCCCATGAATGTGGGAGGGAGGACATCCACCGCGAGCAACATCTGCGATCTGCAAGCCCGGCTCGCAGCGCAGGCCAGCGCGATGATGCCAAGGTCTTCCCTCCCACGCTTGCGGGGGGGGGGGGATGCTGGGTGGGGGCGAATGCCGGGCGAGGCGACGCGCCATCGGCGACAAGCCGTCAGACCGGCCCGAGAAAATCGAGGCCGCTCGGAACATCGCCGCATTCGATCATCTGCGCGTAGAAGTCGCGCAGCGTCCGTCCCTTTTCGGCCCGGAACGTCTCGCCCGTCGGCGTCATCGCGCCGATCCGGTCGATCCGGAACATGCGGAAATCGTCGCGCTTGAGGCACCAGCCGATCACCGTCCAGGTGCCGCCCCAGAACCACAGGCCGAGCGGCCAGATCGAGCGCTCGGTGGCTTCGCCGGCCGCGTCGGTGTAGGCGATCGCGGTGACCAGCCGCTCCTCGCAGGCCCTTTCGAGCGTGTCGATCTTGACCCGTTCATCGGCCGTCATCCGGTGCGCCGGCGCGCGGATTTCCACCGATTTCAGCCGCGCCTTGGCGCTGTCGGGCAGGACCGTCTCGATCTTGACGAGCGCCTCCGCCGCCGCCCGCGCCATGGTGATGCCGCCCCAGGCGCTGACCATCCGGGCCCCCGCCACCAGCGCGACGATCTCGTCGCGGGTGAACATCAGCGGCGGCAGGTCGAACCCGTCGCGCATGATGTAGCCGACGCCGGCTTCGCCGTCGATCGGCACGCCGGTCGACTGCAGATCGGCGATGTCGCGATAGATGGTGCGTTCGGAGACCTCCAACCGCTCGGCCAGCCGTGCGGCGGTGGTCAGCCGGCCGCCGCGCAGATGCTGGACGATCTGGAACAGGCGGTCGGCGCGGCGCATGGCTCAGGCTCCCGTCAGACCGTGTGCTCTGCGGCCATCATGGCGCGCATTTCGGCGATCTGGTCCTCACCACCCGGCAGAAGGGACGTCATGACGGCCACCGCGAAGGTCGCCGGCGCCGTGCCCGGCGCGGTGACGATGCGATCGTCGGTGACGGCCTCCGGCGTATCGCGATAGTGATCCGCGCCGGCATAGTCGCCGGCGACATCGCGCAGCCACTTGCGGCCGTTGCTGGTGTGGGCGCGATCCTCGAGCATGCCGCAACGGGCCAGCGCCACCGTGCCGCCGCAGATCGCGCCGACCGTGCCGCCGCTGTCATGAACGGCGCGCGCCAGGGCATCGGCTTCGGGCGCCGCGCCCTTTTCCCAGCGATCCGATCCGATCAGGATCACCGCGTCGAAATCGTCGGCTGGCGCCGCTTCGAGCGCGCTGCCGCCGGTCACCGTGACGCCGGCCATCGAGGTCACGGGCCCGCCGCCCGGCGTGAGCACGGTGAGCGAGAATCCGAACCAGGCGACCGCGCTGGCCGCCACGAGCCCGTACTCCCAATCCGCGAATGCCTCGATCAGCACGAGGCCCATGCGCTTGTTCCCGCTCACCTTTGTCTCCCTGGCGTGAGTGTCCGTGGCCGTTCTATCACGTGCCGTAGTTGAAAAGCCCGATCGAATTGCCGTCCGGATCGTGCGCGTAGAAGAAGCTGCCCGCCGGGATATCAATCGCCGGCGACACCACCTCGCCTCCGGCCTGCCTGATCCGCTGCATGACCTCGTCGAGCGGCTCGTCGACGGCCAGATGGATGGTGTTGCCCGTGCCCTTCGGCGCCGGCTTGCCTGGATAGAGATGGCCGGCCACGCCCTTTTTCGGGTCGCTGGTCGGAAAGTCCGCCATCGGGTTCGGCCCGTCATTGTTCTCGACCAGTTCGACCCCCAGAACCGCACCGTAGAAGGCCATGGCGCGCTTCATGTCGGTGACCGGAATTTCGGCCCACACGACCGCGTGTTCTTGTATGCTCATCGTCGATACCTCTCGCTCGAATGTGACGCCCCGATCGGGCACGGCGGAGATATCGCACAGCCGTCCTGACAGCATTCTGTCAGGAGGCGGTCATTCCTCGTCGGGAACCTCGACGATGTAGTTGAGCGCCAGCCGCCCGCCGTCGGCATGGATGATCTCGCCGGTCATGTAGCTTGCCTCGCTCGACGCCAGGAACGCGACCGCCGATGCCACCTCGCTGACTTCGCCGATCCGCAGAAGCGGCGTGCGCGACAGGATGCGGTTGCGCGCGGCCGGGTCGGCGTTCACCGAGGCCAGCATCTCGGTCATGATCGAGCCCGGCCCGACCGCGTTGACGCGGATGCCGTAGGGCGCCAGCGACAGCGCCATCACCTTGGTGAGCTGGTTGATGCCGCCCTTGGAGACGCAATAGGGCACCTGGTTGGGGATCGCGACCGTGCCGTTGATCGAGCTCATGTTGACGATCGCGCCGGCCGGCCCGCCCTCCTTGACCTTGTCGGCCATGTACTGGCCGACCGCCTGACCGCACAGGAACGCGCCCTTCAGATTGACCCGCAGAACCCGGTCGAAATCGGCTTCGGTGATCTCGAGGAAATCGGCGCCGTGCACGATGCCGGCATTGTTGACCAGCACGTCGATATCGCCCCACTGCTCGATGACGGCTGCGACCAAGTTGTGCACGTCGAGCCGGTTGCCGACATCGGTCGGCACGAAGAACACCTCGCCCAGATCGGCCAGCGCCTCCTCGGCGGCCTCGCCCTTGTTCTTGTCGAGATCGGCGATCGCCACGCGCGCGCCGTCCTGCAGGAAGCGCTTGGCGATGCCGTAGCCGATGCCCCGCGCACCACCGGTGACGATCGCGATCTTTCCGTCGAGAGCCATTCTATCCTCCTGTTCTCGTTGGACGTTTGGCCCACTCTCCCAACTGGCCGTCCGGCTCCGGTGCTTTGGGCGAGATATCGATCAAACGGCCGGCGGAACCGTATCCGATCATCGAATGCATCATGTCAACGATTGGCCGCGTGTCACGACCCTCCATCAGATTGAAGGCCTCGACGGCCCGGTGAAGGGCATCCATCCGCAGTTTCAGGGCCTCCGCATTTGCCTTGTGCGCCTCGGCCCGGGACCGTGCCGATTCCGAGTCGAGCTTGCGGACGCGTGCCCTTGCCTCCTCGTTTTCGACGCCCGGCCTTTCCAGTCGCGATTGCACGTGCTCGGAAATCGCGCTCGGCAGCTTGCCCAACTCGCTTGCGACGGTCGCATCCGTGTCGGGATCGATGCCAATCTTGCCGATATCCCGGATGGCATCGACGATGGAATCGAGAAGCAACGACCTCTTGCCTGAACTCGCGCTCTTCGTCTCGATCCGCGCGGAACCGGAAAAATACTGGGGGAACACGTCCCTGAAGACGCGGACCATCATCTTGACGGTCTCGGTCGCACGCGGGCTTCGCACCACCGTTGCTGCCATCAGCATGCCTTCCTGCGTGAAGACGATCGGTGCATACCGGCGACCGCCGCGCCCCTTCTTTGAGGTCACATCGTGTGACCTCAAAGCGGACCACTCGTCGTCGGTAAGGCGAAAGGCAAACAAGTCATCGAAGCGGTCCATGTTGCGCTGGACCTGCTGATTCAGAGCCTTCGTCGTCGTCTCATAGAGTTCAGCCAAGTCGCTGTCGCGAATGACCGGATGTCCGCGCGCGATGAAAATCCGGTCGAGGAACCGTTCGACTTCCGCATCCGCCTTGTTCATCTCGCCAGCCTTCTTTGAAGTCACAAAATGTGACCTCAAAACCGACCGGGCACAAGAACCACGTCAGGCGGATCAAACCGAACGCGACCACGGCGTGGTCGTCACGCCGTCTCCCGGGCGAACGCCCCGACCCCGCGCGCCTTCAGGGCCGCGCCGATCTCCTCGAGAATCGCCGGGTCGTCGATCGTTGCCGGCATCCGGAAATCCTGCCCATCGGCGATCTTCTGCATTACCCCGCGCAGGATCTTGCCCGAACGGGTCTTCGGCAGCCGCTTGACCGTGACCGCGATCTTGAACGCGGCGACCGGCCCGATCTCCTCGCGCACGAGCCGGACCACTTCCTTTTCGACCTCCGCCTCGCTCTTCTCGACGCCGGCATTGAGGATCAGGAAGCCCGCCGGCAACTGGCCCTTCAGATCGTCGGCGATGCCGATCACCGCGCATTCGGCGACGTCCGGATGGCCGCCGATCACCTCTTCCATGCCGCCGGTCGAAAGCCGGTGGCCGGCGACATTGATGATGTCGTCGGTGCGCGCCATGATGAACACATAGCCGTCCTCGTCGATGAAGCCGGCATCGGCGGTCTTGTAGTAGCCGGGGAACTCGTCGAGATAGGCCGCACGAAAACGTTCGTCGGCGTTCCACAGCGTCGGCAGGCACGAGGGCGGCAGCGGCAGCTTGACGACGATGTTGCCGAGCGTTCCCCGCTCCACCGGATGACCCTCATCGTCGAGCACCTGAACGTCGTATCCGGGCATCGGCACGGTCGGCGAACCGATCTTGACGGGCAACCGGCCAAGGCCGACCGGATTGCCGGCGATCGTCCAGCCCGTCTCGGTCTGCCACCAATGGTCGATCACCGGCACGCCGAGCACCTTTTCGGCCCACCTGATCGTGTCCGGGTCGGCCCGCTCGCCGGCCAGGAACAGGGTACGCAGGCCCGAAACATCGTAGTCGCCGATCAGTTCGCCCCTTGGGTCTTCCTTCTTGATCGCCCGAAAGGCGGTCGGCGCGGTGAACAGCGCGGCCACCTTGTGCTCCTCGATCACCCGCCAGAAGGCGCCGGCATCGGGCGTGCCGACCGGCTTGCCCTCGAACATCAGCGTCGTCGCTCCGTGCAGCAGCGGCGCATAGACGATGTAGGAATGGCCGACCACCCAGCCGACGTCCGAGGCCGCCCAGAACACCTCGCCCGGCCGGATGTCGTAGATCGCGTCCATCGACCATTTCAGCGCGACCATGTGGCCGCCATTGTCGCGGACCACGCCCTTGGGCTGGCCGGTCGTGCCGGACGTATAGAGAATGTAGAGCGGATCGGTCGCATCCACCGGTTCGCAATCGACCATCGTGCCCGCCCGCTTGTGCGCGTCGACGGCCTCGCGATAATCCACATCGCGGCCTTCCACCGGCACGCACAGATGCTCGGGCCGCTGCAGCACCACGCAATGGTCCGGCGTGAAATGGGCCTCCTCCAGCCCGTGCGCGATCAGCGGCATGTATTCGACGATGCGGTTCGGCTCGATCCCGCACGAGGCGGTGACGATCACCTTCGGCCGGCAGTCATCGATGCGGGTCGCCAGCTCGTGGCCGGCAAAGCCGCCGAAGACGACCGAATGGATCGCGCCGAGCCGGCCGCTCGCCAGCATCGCCGCCACCGCCTCGGGCACCATCGGCATGTAGATCATCACGCGGTCGCCCTTGCCGACGCCCAGATCGCGCAGCACGGCGGCGAGCGCCTGCACCTCCTCGCGCAGTTCGGCATAGCTGATCGTGCGCTTGGTCCCGGTGACCGGGCTGTCATGGATGATCGCCGGCCGGTCGCCATGGCCGGCCGCGACATGCCGGTCGACCGCGTTGTGGCACGTGTTGCAGGTCGCGCCGGCGAACCACCGCCCGTAGACGCCCTGGTCCGCATCGAACACGCTGTCCCATTGCGAGAACCAGTCGATCGCCTCGGCCTGCTCGGCCCAGAACCCTTCCGGGTCGGCCTTCCAGCCGGCATAGACCCGATGATAGTCCGATGAATCGCCCATCTTGCGCTCCTCCCCGTCAAGGGCCGCCTTGCGGGCCCGCACCAATCGCCGGGGCGCCTCCCACGCGCCGCAACGGCCGGCCCCTCCTTAGGGGAACCGCGCCCCCCGCGTCCATCCGACATTGGTTTGGCCGGCGCGCGCCTCGTTCTGCAGGCGCGGGCGACCGCTATCCGGCCCGGCGCAGCGGCGTCACGTGCGGCATCGTGGCATCGGGCAACGGATCGCTCAGCCCCTCGGGCGGCGCGATCCACTGGGCGAAGTGCCGCCCCCAGATCCGATAGCCGTTGCCGTTTGGATGGAAGCCGTCGCGCGCGAACGCGTCGCCCGTCTGCGGCGGCACCGGTTCGGTGACGATCGCGCCGCGCTCGCGGCACATGCGCGCGCCCATCGCGTTGATCAGTTCGGCCCGGGCGGCAAGGATGCGGCCAAGCGCGGTCGGCAGGGCCGGGCACTGGCGCATGTCGGGGATCGGGCACCAGATGATCCTGGCGCGCGGAAACCGGGTGCGCAGGGCATACAAGAGCGAACCGAAGTCGCGCTTGAAGCGACGCACGACGTGGAAGTTCTTCATGTCGTTGATGCCGACCGACAGCGCCACATGGGTCCAGTCGCGCTCCTCGATATGCGGCAGGATATGGTCGCGAATGTCCGAGGCGGTGGCCGAGTTGCCGCCCGCCGCACGCCACTGCACGGGCCAGCCGGCGCGCTCGTTGATCGCCTTGGCGATGTTGTAGGCGAGCGTGTCCTCGAGCCTTTCCATGCCGACGCTGGCGACCGTCGAATCGCCCAGCACCAGCAGCCGCACCGGTTCGCTGTTGCCCTCGAGCGCGCCCATGGTCGGCACGGGCGCGGGCAGAAGCCGCTCGATGCGCATGCGAAGCCGGACCCCCTGCCACGCATAGACGGGGAACATCGCCCAGCTATAGAGCGCCGTTGTCGTCGGCGGTTTCGTCAGATCGGCCATGGTCCCGCCGCAAACCTTCGCAGGACCCTGATGTTAGGCGGTTTTGGCGCCGGTTGGAAGATGCCCGGCGGCGCGGTTCGTCACGCCGCCTCCTGCTCGCGGCTCCACTGGCCCGACGCGGCCAGTCCGTTCATCCTTGCGCGATGCGCGAACGCCTGCTGCCCCGCGCCGACGTTCTCGGCCTTGCCGCCCCAGGCCGCCAGCGCCGCCGCCTGCAGCGCACGGCCATAGGAGAAGGTCAGCGGCCACGGCAGATCGCCCATCGCGTTCATCGCCGAAAGGTGGGCGGTCGCCTCCTCGTCGGACTGGCCGCCCGAAAGGAACGCGATGCCCGCAACGGCCCCCGGCACGGTGCGCTTGAGCGCGGTGACCGTCTTTTCGGCGACCTCGTCGACCGAGGCCTTGCGGGCGTTCTGGCCGTCGATCACCATGTTCGGCTTGAGCACCATGCCCTCGAGCAGGCAGCGCGCCTCGTGCAGTTCGGCGAACACCTCGGTCAGCACCGCCTCGGTGACCTGCGCGCAGCGGTCGATGGAGTGGTCGCCCGGCGCGCCGTCCATGAGGATTTCGGGTTCGACGATCGGCACGATGCCCTGCTCCTGGCACAGCACCGCATAGCGGGCGAGCGCGTGGGCGTTGGCGTGGATCGCATAGCGCGTCGGCAGCGTATCGGAGATGGCGATCACCGCGCGCCACTTGGCGAAACGCGCGCCGGCGTCGTAATAGGTGTCGAGCCGTTCGCGCAGCCCGTCGAGGCCCTCGGTAACCGTCTCGCCATGATAGCCGGCGAGCGCCTTTGCGCCCTTGTCGACCTTGATGCCCGGCACCGCGCCGGCCGCACTGATCAGTTCGGCCAGATGGGTGCCGTCGGCCGCCTTCTGGTAGAGCGTCTCCTCGAACAGGATCACGCCGGAGATGTGATCGCGCATCGCCGCGTCGGTGCGGAACAGCATCTCGCGATAGGCGCGGCGATTGTCCTCGCTGTTCTCGACGCCGATCGAATCGAAACGCTTCTTGATGGTGCCGGTCGATTCGTCCGCCGCCAGAAGGCCCTTGCCGGGCGCCATCATCTTGGCGGCGATATCCTCAAGCCGTTCGCTCATGTCCATGTCTCCGTCGCAGCTTTGGAGCGGACTTAGCAGACCGGTTTGCACGGTCAAAGACGGCGGCGGACCTCTCAATCGATTGAAACCGATTAAACCGGTTCAAAGCTGTTGAATTCTCGCGGCAGGGTTAAAAGCCCAGCGATTTCAGGCCTCAAGCGCCGCAACGCCGGGCAGCGTCTTGCCTTCCATCCATTCAAGGAAGGCGCCGCCGGCGGTCGAGATATAGCTGAACTTCTCGGCGCAGCCGGCCTTGTTGAGCGCGGCCACCGTGTCGCCGCCACCGGCCACCGAGACCAGCTTGCCGCGCGCGGTTTCGGCCGCCGCGTGCCGGGCCGCCGCGATCGTCGCCGCATCGAACGGTTCGATCTCGAAGGCCCCCAGCGGTCCGTTCCACACGAGCGTGCGCGCCTGGGAGATCCAGCCATTGACCTTGGCGACGGTCGCCGGGCCGACATCGAGGATCATCGCGTCGGACGGCACCTTGTCGACCGGCACGGTCTCGCTCGGCGCGCCGGCCTTGAACTCGCGCGCCACCACCGCGTCGATCGGCAGCACGATCGCGCAGCCGGTCTGCGTCGCCCGGGCGAGGATCGCATTGGCCGTGTCGGCCAGATCGTGCTCGCACAGCGACTTGCCGACATCGACGCCCTTGGCGGCGAGGAACGTGTTGGCCATGCCGCCGCCGATCACCAGCGCGTCGACCCGGCCGACGAGGTTTTCAAGAAGATCGATCTTGGTCGAAACCTTCGCGCCGCCGACGATCGCCGCGACCGGCTTTGCCGGATTGCCCAGACCCTTTTCGAGCGCCTCCAGTTCGGCCTGCATCGCCCGGCCCGCATAGGCCGGCAGCAGCCGCGCCAGCGCCTCGGTCGACGCATGCGCCCGGTGGGCGGCCGAGAACGCGTCGTTGACATAGATGTCGCCCTGCGCGGCGAGCGCGGTTGCGAACTGCACATCGTTGGCCTCCTCGCCCGCATGGAAGCGCAGGTTCTCGACCAGCACGATGTCGCCGCCGGCCATCTCGGCCACCGGGCCGGCGACCGTTTCGCCGATGCAGTCGGCGGCGAAGAAGACGCGATGATCGAGCACCTCCTCGACCGCGCGCGCCACCGGCTTGAGCGACATCTCCGGCACGACCTTGCCCTTCGGCCGGCCGAAATGGGCGAGCAGGATCACCTTGGCGCCCCTGTTCGACAGTTCGGTGATCGTCGGCGCGACCCGTTCGATGCGTGTCGCATCGGTCACGTGCCCGTCCTCCATCGGCACGTTCAGGTCGACGCGCACCAGAACGCGCTTGCCGGCAATGTCGGTCAGGTCATCGAGGGTCTTGAAGGGCATCGTCAGTCCTTGGGCTCATGGTAACGCTCATGCGGCACGACGGCGATCGCGGCCAGTTCGACGAGAAGGTCGGGATCCCACAGGCCGGCCACCTGGATGCCGGTGGCGGCCGGACCGGACGCCGGGGAAAGCCGCGCCTTCCGTGCCCGGCTGATCGCCGCCTTGTCCTCGGCGCGCACGAAATAGGTGACGATCGAAACGACATCGTCGAGCGTGCCGCCCACCGCCTCGAGCACGTTTTCGATGTTGTCGAGCGCGGCGTGGGTCTGGCCCTCTGCGTCGCCAGCGTGGAGCACGTTGAAATCGGCATCCCAGGCCACCTGACCGGTCAGGTGCACCCGTCGGCCTTCCGGTTCGACCACACCCTGGTTCATCGGAAAGCCGGGCGTGCGCCAGACGTCGGGCCGGTTGATGTTGGTCCGCGCTGTCATCGGGCCGTGTCGGTTCAAACTGTCAACGAGGCTTTTTCCTATGAAGAAACGCCCGTCGATTCAACGATAATCGGCGCGGCCCGCTCACACGTCCCGGCGTCGGAACAGGGTCGGATAGTCGGTGACGATGGCCGCGTCGTCGACCGGCAGCCGCGCCTCGAACGAGCGGTCGACGGCCTCATAGAGATACGCCGACAATGGCGTGACGCAGGTGTAGCGCTGCTCGTCGATCTCCGGCACGAGCGTGGCGAACGGGATGTAGACCATCCGGAACCGCTCCGCATGGCCGGGCGCGTGTGCCGCCAGCCGCCGGATCGGCAGCGTGTTGGTGAAGGGCGAGCCGGAAAGATCGATGTCGATCGCCCCGTCAAAGGCGGGCATCGGCGCGCCGGCCTCGTCGCGCCAGCGGCCCTCGCCGTCCGAGGTCATGGCGAGCCTGCCGCCCTCGCAATCGTCGACCGCGAAGGCCCTCACGCGCCAGTCGGCCGAGCAGGTGATCCGGTAGCGGATCCCGTAGGGCCGGCCGCCACGCGCGCCGATCACGACGCCGGTCGCGGTCACGCCGTCGGCGTCAACCCGCACCTGGAGATGCTCGAGCCCGTCGCCGTCCTCGGGCACCCAGCGGCATGTGCGTTCGAATGCGGCCAGGAACCCCATCGCCGCGTCCGCGCGTCAGAGCAGCTTGCCCATCGCCGCCGCGGTGTCGAGCATGCGGCACGAAAAGCCCCATTCATTGTCATACCAGCTCATCACGCGCACCAGATTGCCTTCGAGCACCTTGGTCTGCGGCGCGGCGAAGTTGGACGAATGCGGATCGTGATTGTAGTCGATGGAGACCTTCGGCTCGGTGTCGTAATCGAGAATGCCCTTGAGCGGCTGTTCGGCCCACTTGCGGACCGCCGCGTTGACCTCGTCGACGGTGACGTCGCGGCTCGGCACGAACTTCAGATCGACGACCGAGACGTTCGCGGTCGGCACGCGGATCGCCGAACCGTCCAGCTTGCCGGCAAGCTCGGGCAGCACCAGGCCGACCGCCTTGGCCGCGCCGGTCGAGGTCGGGATCATCGACATCGCCGCGGCGCGGGCGCGATAGAGATCCTTGTGCATCGTATCGAGCGTCGGCTGGTCGCCCGTGTAGGCGTGGATCGTCGTCATGTAGCCCTTTTCGATGCCGAACTCCTGGTTCAGCACGTGCGCGACGGGCGCAAGACAGTTGGTCGTGCACGAGGCGTTCGACACAACCTTGTCGTCGGCGGTCAGCGCATCATGGTTGACGCCGTAGACGACGGTCCGGTCGGCGTCCTTGCCGGGCGCCGAGATGAGCACGCGCTTGGAACCGTTTTCCAGATGCAGCGCCGCCTTGTCGCGGGCGGTGAAGATGCCGGTGCATTCCAGCGCGATATCGACGTCCGACCAGGGCAGCTTGGCCGGGTCGCGCTCTGCGGTCACGCGAATCGGCCCGCGTCCGACATCGATCGTGTCGCCATCGACCTTCACATCGCCGGGAAACTTGCCGTGCACGCTGTCGTAGCGCAGCAGGTGGGCGTTGGTCTCGACCGGGCCCAGATCGTTGATCGCGACCACCTCGAGATCGTCGCGCCCCTGTTCGACGAGGGCGCGCAGAACGTTGCGTCCGATCCGGCCGAAGCCGTTGATGGCTACCTTCACAGTCATGTTCGTCTCCTGATCGACAGAATCGTCTGGGTTTGGTCGTGCCTCGCCGGCGCGGCGGTCAGGCCGCGTCGGTCATGCGCGCGATGCGTGCCTGGGCCGCCTCGACGACGGCGTCGGCGGTGATGCCGAAATGCTCGTAGAGCGCCTTGTAGGGGCCGGACGCACCGAACGAGTTCATGCCGATGAAGACGCCGTCCTCGCCCAGGAAGCGCCGCCATCCCTGCTCGACGCCGGCCTCGATCGCGATCCGGATCGGCGCGTTGCCGATGATCGCGCGACGGTAATCGGGCGTCTGCCGCTCGAACAGCTCCATGCAGGGCACCGACACGACCCGCGTCGGATGGCCGGCCGCCTCGAGCCGCTGGCGCGCCTCGAGCGCCAGATGCACTTCGGAGCCGGTCGCGAAGATCGTTACCGCCGCGTCGGCGCCGGCCGTGGCAAGTTCGTAGGCGCCCCGCGCGCACCGGTTCTCCGGCGCCGGCTCGACGCGCACCGCCGGCAGGCCCTGCCGCGTCAGCGCGATCGTCGCCGGCGTTTCGGCTTCGGCGAGCGCGAGTTCCCAGCATTCCATCGTTTCCATCGCGTCGGCGGGCCGGAACACGTGGTGGTTGGGGATCGCACGCAGCGCGGCAAGATGCTCGACGGGCTGGTGCGTGGGGCCGTCCTCGCCAAGGCCGATCGAATCGTGCGTCATCACGTAGACGACGCGCAGGCCCATCAGCGAGGAAAGCCGCATCGCCGGGCGGGCATAGTCGGAAAAGACCAGGAACGTGCCGCCATAGGGGATCAGCCCGCCATGCAGCGCGATGCCGTTCATCGCCGCGGCCATGGCATGCTCGCGAATGCCGTAGTGGATATAGCGGCCGGAAAAGTCCTCGGCGCTGATCGGCGCGGTTTGCTCGGTCTTGGTGTTGTTGGAGCCGGTCAGATCGGCCGAGCCGCCCAGCGTCTCCGGCAGCGCCTCGTTGATAACCTCGAGCGCCATTTCGGACGCCTTGCGCGTCGCCACGGTCGGCTTGTCCTTGGCGAGCTTGCGCTTGTAGGCCTCGGCCGTGTTGCCGAAGGTCGCCGGCAGATCGCCGCGCATGCGCCGCTCGAACTCGCTCTTGATGCCGTTGTCGGCCGCATCGAGGCGCTTCTGCCATGCGACGCGCTGCTTGCAGGCCGAAAGCCCGGCGACGCGCCAGTCGTCGAGAATGTCCGAGGGCACCTCGAACGGTTCGGCGGTCCAGCCGAAGGTGACGCGCGCGCCGGCGATCTCCTCGGGTCCGAGCGGCGAGCCGTGCGCCTTGGCCGTCCCGGCCTTGGTCGGCGCGCCGAAGCCGATCGTGGTGCGCGCGGCGATCATGGTCGGCCGGTCGGCGGTCTGCGCCCGCTCCAGCGCGGCCGCGATCGCGTCCGGATCATGGCCGTCGATCTGCTCGGTCACCCAGCCCGAGGCCTCGAAACGGGCGATCTGGTCGGTCGAATCGGCCAGCTTGATGTCGCCGTCGATGGTGATGCGGTTGTCGTCCCAGATGACGACAAGGTTGGACAGGTTCAGGTGCCCGGCCAGCGAGATCGCCTCCTGGCTGATGCCCTCCATCAGGCACCCGTCGCCGGCCAGCACATAGGTCTTGTGGTTGACGAGGTCGGCGCCGAACTCCTCGCGCAGCCGCCGTTCGGCGATCGCCATGCCGACGCCGTTGGCAAGGCCCTGCCCGAGCGGTCCGGTGGTCGTCTCGATGCCCGCGGCATGGCCGTATTCGGGATGGCCGGCGGTCTTCGAGCCGAGCTGGCGGAAATTCCTGATCTCGTCGATCGTGATGTCCTCGTAGCCGAGCAGGTACAGAAGGCTGTAGAGCAGCATCGAGCCGTGGCCGGCCGACAGCACGAACCGGTCCCGGTCGGGCCAGTTCGGGTGCTTGGGATCGAACTTCATGAAGCGGGTGAACAGGACCGTGGCGATATCGGCGGCGCCCATGGGCAGCCCCGGATGGCCGGAATTGGCGGCCTGCACCGCGTCCATGGCCAGTACGCGGATCGCATTGGCCATACGGTCGTGTTTGTCGCGTGGAATCATGATTGGGTTCCGCTGATGTCGGTTGATGCGGAGCGTGGGGCGGACGGCGGCTCCGGACCTGAAAATTGCGCCGGACACATAGCAGGTGGATGACCTGAGTCAACAAAGCCGCCGGGGACCGCCGGAGCGGGCGAAATCTGTGCATCCGCGCGGTCCTGCCATTGCCCTTTCGGCCCGGCGCGGGCAGTTTTAACCACGCTCTCATCGAGCCACGCTAACGCCTTATTGTTGCTGACAAACATTGCCCGTGCGTCCATAGTCCAGCCCGCCATGACCGGTCCGCAAACCCTCTCCCAGGTCTTTGACCGTCTCGAAAAGGCGCTTTCCGCGCTCGACGATGCGGTCGACCGATCGGCGGACACGCGCCGCGAGCATGCCGAGGCCGACGAGGAAATGCAGCGGCTGAATGCCGACCGGGCACGCCTTGCCGAGGCGCTCGACGACGCCGAGGCGCGCGCCGGCCGGCTCGAGGAGGTCAACAAGGAGGTCTCGCGGCGGCTGGTGACGGCGATGGAAACGATCCGCGCGGTGCTCGACCGCTGACGGCCGCAACGGGAAAGAAGCCGACATGAGCCAGGTCACCGTCACCATCGACCAGAAGAGCTACCGCATGGCCTGCGATCCGGGTCAGGAGGAGCATCTGGTCGACCTTGCCGGCCGGCTCGACCGCTATGTCACGCACCTGAAGAGTTCGTTCGGCGAGATCGGCGACCTGCGCCTGACGGTGATGGCCGGCATCATGATCATGGACGAGCTGACCGAGCTGCAGAAGCGGGTCAAGGGCCTCGAGACCGAGCTCGAGGGCGTGCGCAAGACCCGCGACGAGGCGCTGTCGAAGGCCGACCGGATCGACGACACGCTGACCGAGCGGCTGACCGCGCTGGCCGACAAGATCGAAACCATCACCACCAAGATTGCCTGAGCGCGTCGATGCCAGCCGCGCTTCCCCGAAATCGGCATCCGGACCGCATCGAACCTCTGGCGGAGCGGGCCTACCGCGCCTATATTCGCTTCGCCGACTGCGCTCTGCGGCAGGAGACAATTCCCCGGGGCCTTACGCATCCTAAGGGAGCTGGCGCTGACCGGGCTCGTGGGCCCGGACAACTGGCACCCACCTACTTCTGTAGGTTCCCGGGATGCCGCACTCCACCGATTGTCGCGGTTGGCAACTTCCCATGACCGGCGCAAACGACCACGAAATCAGGGCCCTGAAGGCGGCCCTGCGCGAAGAGGCGCTGGCCCGCCGCGACGCGCTGCCTGCCCAAACCCGCGCCCGCGCCGCCGACGTGCTGGCGGGTCATGCCGACATGTTCCCCGTCGATGCGACCACCGTGGTCTCCGGCTTCTGGCCGATCCGCTCGGAGATCGATCCCCGCCCCCTTCTCGAAGCGCTTGCGGCGCGCGGCGCCACCATCGTGCTGCCCGCCGTCATCGACCGCAGGACCATAGTCTTCCGGCACTACGAGCCGGACGTGGCGCTGCTCGAGGGCAGCTTCGGCACGTTCGCGCCCGGCCCGGATGCCGAACCGCTCGACCCGGCGCTGATGCTGATGCCGCTCGCCGCGTTCGACGATGCCGGCAACCGGATCGGCTACGGCGCCGGCTACTACGACCGGGCGATCGCGCGCCTGCACGAGGCGGGCCACCGCCCACGTCTCGTCGGCCTTGCGTTCGAATGCCAACGCGTCGCCGCCGTGCCGGCGCAGCCGCACGATGTGCCACTTGACACAGTGCTGACCGAAAACGGCTTGCAGGAGTTCGCACGGCGGGGATAGGACGAGCCGATGAGATTGCTGTTTCTGGGGGACATGGTGGGCCGTTCCGGCCGCGCCATCGTGTACGACAAGCTGCCGGGCCTGATCGCCGACCACGCCATCGACTTCGTCATCGTCAATGGCGAGAACGCGGCGGGCGGTTTCGGCGTGACCGAACAGATCCTGACCGACACGCTCGATGCGGGCGCCGACGTGATGACCACCGGCAATCACGTCTGGGACCAGCGCGAGGCGCTCGTCTTCGCCGACCGGCATGCCGGCTTCTTGCGCCCGGCCAACTATCCCGACGGTACGCCGGGCCGCGGCATGGGCGTCTACCAGGCGCGCAACGGCGCCCGCGTGATGGTCTCCAACATCATGGGCCGCGTCTTCATGGCGCCCGATCTCGACGATCCCTTCATGGCGGCCGAGCGGCAGCTCGAGAACGTCCGGCTCGGCCACGACTTCGATTGCGTCGTGTTCGATTTCCACGCCGAGGCGACCTCGGAGAAGGTGTGCTTTGCCCACTTCGTCGACGGCCGCGCCAGCCTCGTCGTCGGCACGCATACCCATACGCCGACCGCCGATCACATGATCTTCGACGGCGGCACCGGCTACATGTCCGATGTCGGCATGTGCGGCGACTACGGCCATTCGCTGGGCATGGACAAGGACGAGCCGCTCAACCGGTTCCTGACCAAGGTGCCCAAGGGCCGCTTCGAGGCGGCCAGCGGACCGGGCACGCTGTGCGGCGTGACGGCCGACATCTCCGACCGCACGGGGCTTTGCGAGCGGATCGCGCCGGTGCGTATCGGGCCGCGCCTCGCCGAGACCGTGCCAGACTGGTGGTAGGCGCAAGCGCGTCCGGTTCGACGCCTCAGAAGCGGAACAGCAGCTCGTCGTTGAATTTCGGCTCGGCGCGCTTGCAGGTATAGACCCGGCACGAGGCCGTATCGGCCGCCGGCACCGTCTCACGCTCGAGTTCCTCGCCCAGCTGGCACTGGCTCAGGCCGGAAACATAGCGGTCATAGAGGAAATAGTCGGGAACCCGCGTGGACGGATAGCGCAGGATGACCGCGCCCTGGCGCTGCACCGTGGCCTGCACGTCGGCGCACCGGTTCAGGTCGCTGCGCAGCCGCTCGATCGCGTCGGCCGGGCTCGAGACGGTGGCAAGGACGGTGGCCGCAAGGGCGATGACAGCGGTTCTGGCGGCAAAGGCATGTGCGTTCATGGCGGGCTCCTTGGTGGACGTTCCCAACATGGAAATACGTCCGTTTCGGGACGGTTCCGTTCAGCCCCGCCGGGCGAGGCTTGCCGGAACCATGATCGTCGGCCGCTCGGGCAGATCCCGCACGTTGACCGTGATCGCGTCGCCGTCGAGGAAATCGACCGCCCACTCCTCGCCCATCAGCGCGATGAACCGGTTGACCGAATTGCCGCGCAGATGCATCGGCAGCACGATCGACGAGCGCAGCCGCGTGGTGATCTCGGCCATGCCGTCATGGGCCATGGTCAGTCCGCCGTCGACCGGCACCATCAGCACGTCAAGCCGTCCGATCTGCGCGAAATGATCCTCCGTCAGCCGGTGATGCAGATGGCCCAGATGGCCGATGCACAGCCCCGCCGTCTCGAAGATGAAGATCGAGTTCTGGTTGGCCGTCAGCCCGCTGGAATCCCAGCGGCGGATGTCGGTGGTGACGTTGCGCACATAGACGTCGTCGACCACCACGTCATGGTCGGCCCCGCGCGGATCGGTGTTGTCCCAGCCCGGCAGCACCACCTCGATCGCCGGATCGGGATTGAGCGTGTAATGGGTCGAATGGGCCCGGTTCATGGTGATCACGCGCGGCGTCGGCGTGTGCCCGTAGACGCCGGAAAAATCGGTCGCGATCGTCACCCCGGCCGGCGTGTCGATGCGGTAGGTGGAATGGCCCGCGAAGGTGATGGTCACGTCGCCATGCGCATCGGTCTCGAGCGGGCTCGCCATGGCCGAGGCGAACATCACCCGCGGCAGCGAGCGGGCGATGGCAAGGCACTGGCTGACCGGTTCGTCGTCGGTCTGGGCTTGGGCCGGCGGCACCGGCCCGGGCAGGGCGAAGGCGATGGCGGTCAGGACAAGTGCGGAGAGAAAGTGGCGCATCGAGACACTCCGGTCACGCGGTTGTTCGGCCCTCTCCCAACTAGATCACCGCGGCGGATCGGCCAGTCTGGCGCCGGCTCAACGTCCCCACTGCGCGCCATAGGCGGCGACCAGCGCATCGAAACTGTCCGGTTGACCCCGATAGCGCAACCCGCCTTCGGGGATCAAAAGCCAGGCCTGTTTTGACCGCAGCCAGATGTGACCGGCCGGTTTCAGCCAGTCGGTCCTGTCGAACGTGCCGCCCTTGACGTTCAGCATGTCCTCATAGGCGGGCCGGTTGTGAAAGAGCCGGCTGCCGCAGGAAGGACAGAACTCGCACACGGTCCGCCTGTCGCCCGAGACCTTGCCGAACTTCGCCGTCTCGCCATGCACGGTGAGCGCCGCTCGCCTGACGCGCACCGACATGCCGAAGGCGGACGACGCCTGCTTCTGGCACTCGGTGCAGTGGCAGCAATAGACGGTCTGCGGCCGCTCGGTCAGCACGTAGCGGACCGCGCCGCACTGGCAGCCGCCCTCCTGCCGGAACCCCGCTTCGTCGTTTCGCGCTACCATTTCAGGCCGGCTGCCTCGGCCTTCTTCAGGAGCGGGCCCTGCCGCCCGCGATGGTGCTCCTGCAGGTAGGCCATGGTGGCGTGGATATCCCGCTTCGGGATGGCCTTTGGATCGATCTGCGCGGCGGCGTTGGCCTCCTCCACGCTTCTGCCCTCCTCGAGCGCCTTCATGAACAGATAGGCCCGCACGGTCTTGTTGCCGCGCCGGGTGTTCTCCTTCAGAAACAGCCAGATCATCAGCGCGATGGCGGCGACGGCGATGCCGATTTCGGTCATGGGATCCTCGTTCTGGGGCGCTGGACGCGCGCCGGCTTTGTCCCTAAAAGCGCGCGGGATTGCACAAACGTCAAGACAAACAGGTCTGTCATGGCAGGTCATTCGAAGTTCAAGAACATCATGCACCGCAAGGGGCGGCAGGACGCGGCGCGCTCGAAGCTGTTCTCGCGCCTGTCCAAGGAGATCACCGTCGCGGTCAAGACCGGTGGCGGCCCCGACCCGGACATGAATCCGCGCCTGCGCCTCGCCGTGCAGAACGCCAAGGGCCAGTCGATGCCCAAGGACAATATCGAGCGCGCCATCAACAAGGGCTCGGGCGCCGGCGGCGACGACTATCAGGAGATGCGTTACGAGGGCTACGGCCCCGGCGGCGTGGCCATCATCGTCGAGGCGCTGACCGACAATCTGAACCGGTCCGCGTCCAATATCCGCGCCGCGTTTTCCAAGAACGGCGGCTCGCTCGGCGAGACCGGCTCGGTCTCCTTCATGTTCGATCGGGTCGGCGAGATCGTCTACAAGCCCGATGCGGGCGACGCCGACACGGTGATGGAAGCGGCCATCGAGGCGGGCGCCGAGGATGTCGAAAGCGGCGAGGACCGCCACACGATCACGTGCGCATTCGAGGATATCGGCGCGGTCTCGACGACGCTCGCCGACAAGCTCGGCGAAGCCGAATCGGTCAATGTCATCTGGAAGCCGCAAAATCTGACCCCGATCGACGAAGACCGCGCGCAGACCCTGTTCAAGCTGCTCGATGCGCTCGACGAGGACGACGATGTCCAGAATGTCTATTCGAACGAGGACATTTCCGAAGAGGTGATGGAACGGCTCAGCGCATGAGCGCGCCGGCGACCGCCGGCGCACCCAAACGCCCCGTCCGGTTGCTTATCGCCCTTGGCGCGCTGGTCCTGTTCGGCCTGTTCTGGGGCGCGGGACAGCCGCTCACCAAGGTCGCCGTGTCGACCGGCCACCACCCGATGGGCCTCGTCTTCTGGCAGTTCGTCTTCGCCGGCACCGCGCTCGGCATCGTCACGGCGATGCGCGGCGACCGCCTGCGTTTCGATGCGCACCATCTGCGCTTCTACATCCTCATCGCCCTGATCGGCACGCTGCTGCCGGGCCTTTTCTCCTACACCGCCGTCAGCCATCTGCCCGCCGGCATCGTCGCGGTCGCACTGGCCACCGTGCCGATGATGGCGCTGATGATCGCGCTTGGCATCGGCAACGAACGGTTCGCCCTGCATCGCGTGACCGGGATCGCGCTCGGCGTGGCCGCGATGATGCTGATCGCCCTGCCCGAGGCCAGCCTGCCGGACCGGTCCATGGCGCCCTGGCTTGTCGTCGCGCTCGTCGCCCCGTTCTGCTATGCGGCCGAGGGCAACTACATGGCCAAGGACGCCCCGGCCGGCCTGCATCCGATCCCGGCCCTGTTCGCCGCCTGCATCGCCGGCGCGCTGATCTCGGCGCCGCTGGCCATTTCCACCGGCACCTGGGTCGACCTGACCCAGCCCTGGCGGGCGCCCGAATATGCGATCGCCGGTTCGGGCCTGGCCCATGCCGTCGCCTATTCGGGCTACATGTGGCTGATCGCCTATGCCGGCGTCGTCTTCACCGCCCAGATCTCCTACATCGTCACCGGCGCGGCGCTCGCCTTCTCGATCGTCTTTCTGGGCGAGAGCTATTCGGGATGGGTGTGGGGCGCGGTGGCGATGATGGCCATCGGCCTGTTTCTCGTCCAGCCGGCCCGCAACGTCGACTAGCTCCTGAGGCCGTCGAGCGCGGGCAGCGCCAGAAGGGCCGCGCAGGCGACGATGATCAGCGCGACGCGCCTGTAGCCCGCCTCGCTGGCCATGCCGAACAGGCGCGCACCGACGAAAAGCGCCACCAGGTAGACGGGCATGCAGGCAATGCCCAGACTGACCGACCGCGCCGTGAAAAGCCCGCTGACATAGAGCCCGGCGATCGCAAACAGCTCCGCGGCGGCCAGAAAGATGATCAGGTTGGCGCGAACCACTCCCGCCCCGGTGCGCAGCGCCATCCAGTAGAGGATCACCGGCGGGCCTGCGATCGAGGCGGCCCCGCCCAGAAAGCCCGACATGCCGCCGACCGCCATCCGCACCGGCAGGTTGCGCGGGCCGGTATAGTACCAGCCGCTCCACAGCACGGCGACAACGATGAAGATAACCACCGACATGAACCAGCGCAGCAACGTCGGATCGCCGGCGATCAGGAACCACAGACCGAGCGGCAGCGCGATCGCATAACCGGCCAGGATCGGCGGCAGTTGCCGCCAGTCGGCGCGGGGCCAGGCAGCGGCGATCAGCGGAACCATCGGCAGCGTGTCGATCAGCGCCACGATGACGACGGCGATCTGCGGGCTGTAGGCCGCCGCCGCGATCGGCACGACGATCATCGCCGTACCGAAGCCCGAAAAGCCGCGCACCACGCCGGCGACCGCCACCGCTGCGATCACCGCCCACAACGCCGCTCCGGTCTCGAGCGTCCACCAGCCCATGCGATCCTCCCGCCCGGCGGCTCTGGCACGCGCTTGCAGCGACCACAAGCCGCAACCGCAGCGATACGCCTGTTTTCTTTTTGTTCACATCGTGCCGCTAGCGGTCTAGCCTGAGCGCGAGGCAGACATGAACGAAACGATTCGCATCATCGGCATCGATCCGGGGCTGAGGCGCACCGGCTGGGGCATCGTCGAGGCCACCGGCAACCGGCTGGGTTTCGTCGCGGCGGGCACGGTGCGCTCGGACGGCGCGGCCGATCTCGCCGCGCGCCTGTGCCAGATCCATGACGGGCTCGGCACGGTGCTGGACCGCCATGCGCCCGACGAGGCCGCCGTCGAGGCGACCTTCGTCAACAAGGATGCCGCCGCGACGCTGAAGCTCGGCCAGGCACGCGGTATCGCCATGCTGGTGCCCGCCCGCGCCGGGCTGCCCGTGGCCGAATACGCGCCCAACGCGGTCAAGAAGGCGGTGATCGGCGTCGGCCATGGCGACAAGGGCCAGATCGCCATGATGGTGCGCACGCTTCTTCCGAAAGCCGTGTTCGACACCGAGGACGCCGCCGACGCGCTCGCCATCGCCATCTGCCACAGCCATCACCGCGGCGCGGCGGCACTGCAGCGACGGCTGGCGGGGGTGTGACGCTGCGGCTAGTGTTCTTGACTTGTTCCGAAGGTTGGAATAAGTAAAGATCGTCGGTAGCGGGGTCACCCACAATGCGTGTTTCGGAGAAAGGCCAGGTCACAATCCCCAAGCATGTGCGCGAGCAGGCGGGGATACGGCCCAACAGCGATGTCATGATCCGCCTTGAGGGCGGTCGCGTGATCATCGAGCCGGTTGACGGTGCCGAAAGCCGCTCCATGCGCGACCGCATGGAACGGTTCTTGAAGGAACTGGACAAGCTGGAGGGCACCGGCGATCCGGCCCTCGGTGCCGAGGACGTCATGCGCGAAACACGCGACCGCACCTGATGGCCACGCTTGTCGACACCAACGTGCTGATCGACGTCGCCTACCGCGATCCGCACTGGATGCAATGGTCGAAAATGGCAATGGCGCAGCGGGTGGCCGAAGGGCTCGTCATCAACCCCGTCATCTTCGCCGAATTCAGCTATCGTTTCGACAGCGCCGACAGCGCCGAAGCTGCCCTCGCCATAGACGGTCTCAATCGCGAGCACCTGCCCTGGGAGAGCGCATATCTCGCCGGACGCGCCTTCCGGCTCTACCGTCGGCGCGGCGGTGCGCGCCAGGGCACGCTGCCCGATTTCTTCATCGGAGCCCATGCCGCCGTGCGCGGCTATTCGGTTCTGACGCGCGATCCCTCCGGCTTTCGCGAGTTTTTCCCCGCCCTTTCCATCGTCGCACCGGACACGCACCCATGATCGGCAAGCTGAAAGGAACCGTCGACGAAATCGGCGAGGATCATGTCATCGTCGACGTGCACGGGGTCGGCTATGTCGCCTTCTGCCCCGTCCGCACGCTGTCGGCGCTGAACGAGGGCGAGGCGGCAACGCTGTTCATCGAGACCTATGTGCGCGAGGACCAGCTGAGACTGTTCGGTTTTCAGAGCGCGCTCGACCGCGAATGGTTCCGCCTGCTGCAGAGCGTGCAGGGCGTCGGCGCGCGCGTCGCGCTGGCCGTTCTGTCGACCCTGTCGGCCGCCGATCTCGCCAACGCCATCGCCTTGCAGGACAAGGCCATGGTCGCCCGCGCGCCCGGCATCGGGCCCAAGGTCGCCCAGCGCATCGTCGCCGAACTGAAGAACAAGGCGCCCGCCTTTGCCGGCGATGCGGCGCCCGGCATCGGCCTCAGGCAGGAGCTGGGCGAAGGCGCAGCGCCCGCCCCGGTCGCCGACGCCGTCTCCGCGCTCGCCAATCTGGGCTATTCGCGCGATCAGGCGGCGAACGCGGTGGCCGCCGCGATCAAGACCGCCGGCGAAGGCGCCGACAGCGCCGCGCTGATCCGCCAGGGGCTGAAGGAACTGGCGCGGTGACGCCGCGGTCCTTGCCTTGGACCCGTCTCCTTACTATGTTCAGAAAGTAAGGAAATGCGACGGTCTGGAGAAGGTTCATGGGATCCTTTACAACGCTGACATCGAAAGGACAGATGACGGTCCCCAAGGAAGTGCGCGAGATGCTCGGGCTGCAGACCGGAATGCGCCTTTATGTTTCGGTCAAGGACGGCAAGATGGTCGTGCAGCCCAAGAACCAGAAACTGTCCGATCTTGCAGGCTTCCTCGGCAAGCCGCCCGGTGGAAAGAGCCTGCCGATCGAAGACATTGACGAGGCGATCATGGACGCTGTTACGGAAGATGACGAACGCATCAAGCGGGACTGGCGCAAGTCAGAACCATGATCGGCATCGACACCAACATCCTGCTGCGTTTTTTGGTCGATGACGACCCGGAACAATGCCGCCTTGCCCGCGAACTGCTGGCGGCATGCACGCCCGAAAGGCCGGCCCTTATCTGTTCGGTAACCCTGGCCGAAACCGTGTGGGTTCTGAACCGATCTCTCGGCTACCCTAGCGAGGCCGTTCTGGAAATGGTCAGCCGTCTCCTCGCCTCACGGGAAGCGATCGTCGAACATGGCGAAAGTCTGGGCCAGGTGCTGCAGAACCTGGGCTCCGAAGACCTCGCTGACTTCCTGATCGCGTTTTCGAACAGCCAGGCCGGCTGCAGCCACACGGTCACCCTCGACCGGCGGGCGGCGCGGCGCGTCCCCGGCATGGAACTTCTGGCATGACCGAGCCGGCCCGCCTCATCTCCGCCGACAAGCGCGACGAGGACCTCGACACCTCGCTGCGGCCGCGCACGCTCGACGACTTCACCGGCCAGGCGGCCGCGCGCGCCAACCTCAAGGTGTTCATCGAGGCGGCGACAAAGCGCGGTGAGGCGCTCGACCATGTCCTGTTCGTCGGCCCGCCGGGTCTCGGCAAGACCACCCTCGCCCAGATCATGGCGCAGGAGCTGGGCGTCAACTTCCGCGCCACCTCCGGCCCAGTGATCGCCAAGGCCGGAGATCTTGCCGCGCTGCTGACCAATCTCGAAGAGCGCGACGTCCTGTTCATCGACGAGATCCACCGGCTCAACCCGGCGGTCGAGGAGATCCTCTATCCGGCGATGGAGGATTTCCAGCTCGACCTGATCATCGGCGAAGGGCCGGCGGCGCGCTCGGTCAAGATCGATCTGGCCAAATTCACCCTCGTCGCCGCCACCACGCGGCTTGGCCTTCTGACCACGCCCCTGCGCGACCGGTTCGGCATTCCGGTGCGGCTCAATTTCTACACGGTCGAGGAGCTGGAGACGATCGTCACCCGCGGCGCGCGCATCATGGGCCTTGCAATGGGCGATGACGGCGCCCGCGAGATCGCCGCCCGGGCGCGCGGCACCCCGCGCATCGCCGGCCGGCTGCTGCGCCGCGTGCGTGATTTCGCCGATGTCGCCGGCGCCGAACGGGTGGACCGCACCGTCGCCGACAAGGCGCTGTCGCGGCTCGAGGTCGACACGATCGGGCTCGACGAACTCGACCGGCGCTATCTGAACCAGATCGCGCGCAATTTCGGCGGCGGGCCGGTCGGCATCGAGACGATCGCCGCCGCGCTCAGCGAGCCGCGCGACGCGATCGAGGACATCATCGAGCCCTATCTGATCCAGCAGGGCTTCATCCAGCGCACCCCGCGCGGCCGCATCCTGACGGCCAACGCCTGGGGCCATCTGGGCCTTGCCGCCCCGGCGGACCTTGCTGCCATGCAGGCGGGCCTGTTCGACGAGAGCGAATAGGCGGGCAAGCCCTAGACGAGCGCTGCCCAAAGCACGTGGCCGGCCATGTAGATCACGATCACGGACCCGATCGTGTAGAAGGTGGCCCGCAGCTCATGCGAGCGCTCCGTCGCATAGGCCCAGAAATGGGCAAGGCGCGCGACCACGAAGCCGTACATCAGAAGCTGCGCCAGCCAGAGGGCCGGATCGACGGTCACGAAAAGCAGACCCGCCGCCCAGAAGGCGGGGATGTTCTCCAGATCGTTCCGGTGCATCCGGCGGGACCGGTCGACATATTCGTTGACCTCGATCTGCGAGGGATCGGGCGCCCTGTTGATCGGTCCCTTCCGAAGATCCTCGGGGCTGGCGAACCCGGCGCTCACCTTCATCATCCGGTGCACGGTCATCCAGCCCTGCCCCATGACCTTGAGCACCATGAGCGCCGACGCGACGAGGTAGGCGGCGAAGACAGGATTGTCCAAGGAAAGCGCGGTCATCGTGCTGGCCTCCGTTACGGCGCCCCGGTCAGGCATGCGCCTTTACTTACCAGTGGTAAGTGAGTTATCTTACCATCGGTAAGCTGTCAAGATCGGGACTCATGTCGACATCGAGGACCAGCGACGAGATCGTGCGGATCGCCCGCGAAGTCCTTGCTTCGGAGGGGCTTGCCGGCATCTCTTTCGATGCGATCGCCCGGCGGCTCGGGCGATCGAAACAGGCCGTGCTTTACTGGTATCCGACGAAGCACGACCTTCTGGCCGCCATGTTCCTTCCGTGTCTGGAGGCGGAGGCCGAGACGGCGACCCGATCGGTTGCCGGGGCGTCCGGACGGCCCGAGGCGATCGGCGCCTATGTCAGGGCCATCGCGCGGTTTCATCTCGATGACCTCGACCGGTTTCGCCTGATGTACCTTTTGCCGCAGACGATCCGGCAGGCCGCGCAGGAGCCTCACCACCGCCCGCTGCTCGACAAGGTCTACCCACTGACGGACAGGGTCTACGGGTCGCTCGCCCGCCACCTCGGCGGCGAGCCGTCGGTCGCTCGGCGGCAGGCCGTGGCCATCCACTCAGCCGTCCTGGGGCTGGTCCTCATGTTCGGCCTCGCAGACAATCTGAGCGATCCGCTCAAGCACAACCCGGCCGAACTGATCGATGCGCTTGTCGCGTCCCTTCAGGCCGGGTGACGCGTGCAACCGATGGCGCCGCACGCGGGGGCGGGCGTGCTCACGACGCCGCCTCGGCGTATGCCCGCGCCGAAGCCGTCTTGCGTCCGACGATCGCCGGCGCTTCGTGGATCAGGTCGTCGTTGGTCAGCGCATCGACCATGAACAACGCAAAATCTGTGCGTTTGGTCAGATTGCTGGCAAGGACCGGGTCCCCGACATGGCGAGACCAGACCGGCAGGCCGTCGCTTTCTCCTTCTTCCATGTCGGACCCTCGGACCACCGTCCAGAACGTGTCCGAAGCGAAGACGCGGCGGCATGCCTCGACCTGGTCGCCGATGTCGGCAAAGCGAAGCGGCCGCGCGAAGAACCCGAAGAACGCAACGAAAGCGCGGGCACGCCACGGATAGACATCCTTGCCGTCCATGCTGATGTGCCAGCCGCACGAGAAGACCAGCCGCGCACCGGCCTCGGCACTGTCGAGCACCGCCTGAGCCGTTCCGGTCGCATAATTGTCGACGCCCCAGGGAACCAGAACCACGAGGACGCCCTGACAGCCCTTCACCGCCTCAGCCACGACGTCACGATCGTCGGTCCGACCCGGAAAGATGGTGATGCGGTCGCCGAAGCGGTCGAGCTTTGCCGTGCTTTCGGGACGACAGACGCCGACGACCTCATAGCCGCGGGCAAGCGCGTGCTCGACCATGTACTGGCCGAGCTTTCCCGATATTCCGATGATGCAGATCCGTCGCATTGCCGGGCCCGTTTTGCCGCGGCGTACCGTGCCTTGCGGCACTATAGCGGTGTTTCGCGCCGGCGAAAGCAGGCCAGTGCGGCCAAGAGGCAGCAACCTGCGACCGGTTCGAGGCGGCGACGGGAAAGCGTTCGATTAGGCAAGGCCTTGTCTAATCCATCAGTGTCCAGATCAGCCGGTCGTGCAGCGGCTGGTCCAGCCGTTCGCCGCCATAGCCCTGCACCAGCCCGAACGCGCCGCCGAACGACCACACCGACCAGCCGAACCCGTGCGCCTCGGCCTTGCCGATCATCGCGCGCATATAGTTCAGCCGGTATTGCGCCGGCACGTCGAGATCGGTGCCCCACTCGCGCCCGATCATCCCGAACTCGCCGAGCAATATGTCCTGGCGCGCGATGTCGTGCGCGTCGGCCCATGCCGAAACGGTGGCGAAAGGCGGCGCCAGCGCGGCCATCGGATCGCCGGTCGCGCGCAGGTCCCGCGCATGATCGCGCAGGAAGCCCAGCGCCCTGCGCTCGGCCCGGCCCGCCAGCGCGGCGCGGATGCGCCCTTCATTGCCGGCGACGATCCGGTCCCATCCGTCGGCATCGACCGCATCGGGCGGCCACGGGATGTCGCGCAGATGGGCGACGATGTCGCCGGCCCATGTCGCGCCCTGATGGGTCACCATGAAGGGCTCGTAGGAATGGAAGGTCCAGATCACATTGTCGTCGCCGATCGTGTCCGGATCGAGCGCGGCGAGCCCGTCGGCCGAGCCCCAGCAGGCGCCGGTCAGAACCAGCGTGATGTCGCCATTGGCCGCGCGCGCCGCCCCGTGCAGCGTTTCGAGCATGCGCGCCCATTGGTCGCGCGCGCCCCGGTCGTAGCAGTCGAGCGTCGGCTCGTTGATCACTTCGAGCGCGACCGTTCCGGCCGGCCAGCGTTCGAGATGTCCGGCGACCTGCGCGACGGTGTCCGCATAGCGCGCGAACAAGGCCTCGCTCGCCATGATCTGGTCGGTGCCGGCATAGGCGTCGCCCGACCCGCGCGGGATCGTGTGCATGTCGACGATCACGTTCAGCCCGCTGTCCACGATCATCGCGATCGCCGCGTCGATCCCCGCCATGATCGCCGCCAGTCGTTCTGGATCGGCGTCATGCAGCAGGAAGGCCGGTTCGACCGGCATGCGCACCGTGTCGAACCCGGCCGCCTTCAGTTCGGCGAAATCGTCCGGCGAAACATGCCGTCGCCACTCGGGAAAGGCCGCGATCACGTCGACGTCGTTCCATCGTTCGGCGCCGGGCCACTCGACCCACAGATCGGTCGAGATCGACCGGCGCACCTCGAAGGTGGCGGCGAAGGCCGGCATGGTGGAAACGGTCAGAAGCGCGATCAGCGCCGCGCGCAGGCTTGCAATCATGGCGGCGATTTTCCAATGAGGCGGCCCGTCTGATACCACGGAGCCCGCCCGCCGATGAGCGAAATCCCCGACGATGGTAAACCCGGCGCGCCGCGTCTCGTCGCGCTCGACGGCGTGCTCGAGGCCGGCGTCCACCGCTTCTCGGCCCGCGTCTACTATGCCGACACCGACTTCTCCGGCGCGGTCTATCACGCCCGCTATCTGGAATGGCTCGAACGGGGCCGGTCGGACTATCTGCGTTGCCTGGGCGTCCGGCACACCGATCTCGCCGCCGGCGCAACGCCCTTGTTCTGGGTCGTCCGGCACATGCAGATAGACTTCCGCGCCGCCGCCCGTATCGACGACATCATCACTGTCGAGACCCGCCTTGCCGAACTGCACAAGGCGCGCATCGTCATGACCCAGACCATCCTGCGTGGCGACCGGGCGCTGATCGGCGCGCGGGTGATGGCCGCGCTGATCTCCGATGCCGGCCGGCCGCAGCGCATGCCCAGGGACTGGGCCGCGCTGTTCAGGGAGCATCTGGCGCGGAGCGCTCTAACCGATCCTTAAGGATAACAATCGATAAACGCCGCTGACGAGGGTGTGCCGCCGGCCGCCATCGTTTGACCGAATTTGTGCCTGAAAGCGCGCAAGGACCGGCGGCGGGCTCGGCACAGGCCCGCCTCGTGCCCCAAGCGCCGCCGAAGACCCATTCAAGGAAACGACCATGGAAACGCTACCGCTGGCCGCCCCCGCGCACGACATGTCGATCTACGGCCTGTTCATGCAGGCCGGCTGGATCGTCAAGCTGGTGATGATCGGCCTTCTGGCGGCATCGATCTGGTCCTGGGCGATCATCATCGACAAGACCATGGCCTTCGCGCGGATGCGCCGCCAGTTCGCCCGCTTCGAGGAGAATTTCTGGTCGGGCCAGTCGCTCGAGGAACTCTACCGGACCCTGTCCGACCGCAACGTCACTGGCATGGGCGCGCTGTTCGTCGCCGCCATGCGCGAATGGAAGAAGTCATTCGAGCGCGGCGCGCGCTCGCCGATGAGCCTGCAGAGCCGCATCGACCGGGCGATGGACGTCGCCCTCGGCCGCGAGATGGAGCGTCTGGAAAGCCGGCTGGGCTTTCTCGCCTCGGTCGGCTCGGTCGCCGTCTATGTCGGCCTGTTCGGCACGGTGATCGGCATCATGACCTCGTTCCAGGCGATCGCCGGTTCTGAATCGACCAACCTCGCCGTGGTCGCGCCGGGCATCGCCGAGGCGCTGCTCGCCACCGCGATCGGCCTGCTTGCGGCCATCCCGGCGCTCGTTGCCTACAACAAGCTGATCAACGATGCCGGCAAGCTCGGCGCGCGCATGGAGGCGTTCGCCGACGAGTTCTCCGCCATCCTGTCGCGCCAGATCGACGAGCGGATGTCCCAGACGCAGCGCCAGGCCGCCGAATAGGAGCACACCATGTCCGGCACCTCGTCCGGTTTCGTCTCGCGGCGCAGGCGCAATCGCCGCCCCGTGACCGCAAGGCCCATTTCCGAGATCAACGTCACGCCGTTTGTCGACGTGATGCTGGTCCTGCTGATCATCTTCATGGT
Source organism: Roseitalea porphyridii (assembly GCF_004331955.1). NCBI lineage: Bacteria > Pseudomonadati > Pseudomonadota > Alphaproteobacteria > Hyphomicrobiales > Ahrensiaceae > Roseitalea > Roseitalea porphyridii. Next base: position 2,972,002 of record NZ_CP036532.1, read on the forward strand.
CGCAGCGCCGTTGCTGACGGTCGGCGTGCCGATCGACCTGCCCGAAAGCCGCGCCCGCCAGCTCAATTCGGACACCCAGCCGATCACCATCTCGATCAACGATGCCGGCGAGATCTTCCTGCAGGAAACCGAGATCGCCATCGACGATGTTGTGCCGCGTCTGGAGGCGATCTCCGAGACCGGTTATGACGAGCGCATCTACATCCGCGCCGACCGCGTCACCGACTACGGCACGGTGATGGCCGTTATGGGCCGCATCAACCAGGCCGGCTACCGCAATCTCGGCCTCGTCACGCTCCAGGAACAGGACGGCTGATCCGATGCGCGTCGGCCTTGCGACATCGGCCACCCTTCATGTTCTCGTGCTCGGCTGGGGCCTGATCACCCTGTCCGAGCCCGACGCGTTCGACGTGGACGATGTCGAGGCGCTGCCGGTCGAACTGGTCAGCCTGGCCGAGATCACCCAGATCCAGGAAGGATCGGAAGACGCGCCTTCGCTCGATCCGGCCGCCCCCGAGCCGGTCGAAACGCCCGAGCCCGAGCCCGAAGCGGTCAATGTCGGCGACAGTGAACGCGACCAAGCGACGCCCGAGACCGAGGAACAGCAGCCCGTCGAGGTCGAGGAGGCGCGCCTGCCCGATCCGGTCGACGTGCCGGTGCCGCAGCCCGTCGAGCGCCCCGAACCCGAACCCGTCGCCGAACCCGAGCCCGAGGCGCCGGCCACCCCGGCCACCGAGGTCGCGCCTGACCCCGAACCGGCCCAGGACGTCACCCCCGATCCGGTCGAGGAGGTGATCGAGGCGGCCGAGCCCGAACCGACGCCCGAGCCGGAATCGGTGGCCCTGCCCGAAACCATCCCGACACCGACCGCGCGGCCCGAACGCCCGCCCGCGCAGACCGCCGAGACGCCCAATCGCGAGGACCGGGAGACGCCGCAGACGCAGGCCGCGACCGAAAGCCCGGAGACGCCCGATCCGAGCGAGACGGACGAGGTGGCCAACCTTCTGAACCGCGAGCGGGGCTCCGGCGGCGGCGCGGCGCCGTCCGAACAGACCGCCTCGCTGGGCGGCGAACGCTCGACCGGCGGCACCACGCTGACCCAGAGCGAGATGGACGCGCTGCGCAGCCAGATCCAGGCCTGCTGGAACCCGCCCGCCGGCGTCATCGACGCGGCCGAACTGCGCGTGTCGGTGCGCTTCCGGCTGGATCCGTCCGGCCGGGTCGAGGGACAGCCGACCATCACCAACAGCTCCGGCAACCGGCAGGCCGACGAGAGCGCCCGCCGTGCGGTCCTGCGCTGCGGCATGAACGGCTACAATCTGCCCGCCGACAAGTATGATGCATGGCAGGATGTCGTCGTCAATTTCGACCCCAGCGAGATGTTCCGGTGAACCCGTCGCGCCGTCCGACCATTGTCTCGATGACACATCCCTGCCCCATATCGCCCCTAACGGGACGCCAAATTCTGGTCCAGCCAAAGGATTGACCATGATGACGACCATTCGCGCCGGCCGGCTCGCGGCCCTGCTGCTGGCCTTCGCATCGCTTCTTGCCGCGACCGTGCTGCCCGCCCGGGCGCTGGTCGAGATCGACATCAACCAGGGCAACATCGAGCCGCTGCCGATCGCCGTCACCGACTTCATTTCCGGCGACGGGATCGGCGCGCAGATCAGCCAGGTGGTTGCCGACAATCTGCGCCGGTCAGGCCTGTTCGCGCCCGTCGACAAGGGCGCCTTCATCGAGCAGGTCACCAATCCCGACGCGGCGCCGCGCTTCGAGGACTGGCGCGTCATCAACGCCCAGGCGCTCGTGACCGGCCGGGTCGTCGAGGAAGCCGGCGGCCGGCTGCGCGCCGAGTTCCGGCTGTGGGACACGTTCGCGGCCGAACAGATGGCCGGCGAACAGTTCTTCACCAACCGCGACAACTGGCGGCGCGTCGCCCACATCATCTCCGACGCCATCTTCGAGCGGCTGACCGGCGAGAAGGGCTATTTCGACACGCGCATCGTCTACGTCGCCGAGAGCGGACCGCGCGACAACCGCACCAAGCGGCTGGCGATCATGGACCAGGACGGCTTCAACCAGCGCTACCTGACCCGGGGCGGCGACATCGTGCTGACGCCGCGCTTTTCGCCCTCGCGCCAGGAGATCACCTACATGGACTTCGCCGGCGGCGAGCCGAAGGTCTATCTTCTGCAGCTCGAGACCGGACAGCGCGAACTGGTCGGCGACTTCCCCGGCATGACGTTCAGCCCGCGCTTTTCGCCCGACGGCCAGAAGATCGTCATGAGCCTGCAGCAGCCCGACGGCAACGCCAACATCTACGCGATGGACCTGCGCTCGCGGAACACCACGCGGCTGACCAACTCGGCCTCGATCGACACCTCGCCCTCCTTCTCGCCGGACGGCTCGCGCATCGTCTTTGAATCCGACCGTGGCGGCCGCCAGCAGCTCTACGTGATGGGCGCGAACGGCGGCCAGGCGCAGCGCATCTCGTTCGGCAACGGCTCCTACTCGACGCCGGTCTGGTCGCCGCGCGGTGATCTGATCGCCTTCACCAAGCAGTCCGGCGGCCAGTTCTCGATCGGCGTCATGCGTCCCGATGGTTCGGGCGAGCGCATCCTGACCACCGGGTTCCACAATGAGGGACCGACCTGGGCGCCGAACGGCCGCTATCTGATGTTCTTCCGCCAGGAAGCGGGCGCGGCCGGCCCGCAGCTCTATTCGATCGACCTGACCGGCCGCAACGAGCAGCGCGTGCCGGTCGAGGGCTTCGCGTCCGACCCCGCCTGGTCGCCGCTTCTGGAGTGAGCAAGACGGCGACGCCGCGTTGTTGCCGCATTTGGGCGGCACCGCGGGGCGTCGCTCCGATCCGCACGGCAGGGGCCGGATTAGGCGTTCGTTAACCGTTCGGCTCAAACGGCGGTTAACCGAAACGGGGTTACCGAAAAGCTTCGGCGAATGATGGCATTCGACCGATCTGCGTACAATCAAGGGGATGTTGGCCATGGGCCCAATTGCAATGCGCCCGGTGCGCGCCGTCTTCATCGTGGCGATCGCCGCTCTGACCATCACAGGCTGCGCCCAGAACCGGTCCAACCTGCCGGACAATGCCGGCGATCTGGGTCTGTCCGGCGCCGCGCCCGGCTCGACGCAGGACTTCACCGTCAATGTCGGCGACCGCATCTTCTTTGACACCGATTCCTCGGTCATCCGCGCCGACGCGCAGACCACGCTTGCCCGCCAGGCGCAGTGGCTGAACCAGTATCCGAACTATCAGATCACGGTCGAGGGCCACGCCGACGAACGCGGCACGCGCGAGTACAACCTGGCGCTCGGTGCCCGGCGTGCGGCCGCGACCAGGGCGTTCCTGGAATCGCGCGGCGTCAGCGGCGCGCGCATCCGCACCATCTCCTACGGCAAGGAACGGCCGGTTGCGACCTGCGACGCCGCCTCCTGCTGGAACCAGAACCGCCGCGCGGTCACCGTGCTCACCGGCACGGGAAGCTGACCTGACCCGCGCACCCGGCTTGCGCCAGATGCGGCCCCGGAACGCTCCGGGGCCGTTTTTTGTTGACCTGCCGGCCTGCACCACCAAAATTTCGTCGCACTGGCGCGCCATGACCTGCGCCGGGAAAAACGGACAGCTTCCAGCCGCAAACCATTCAGGACCAAGCGATTTGACCCATCCCATCCGATTCATGCTCACCGTGCCGGGGCTTTGCCTCGTGGCGCTGGCAACGCTCGGCGGAACGGCCGCCGCGCAGATCAACGATCCGCGCATCCTCCAGCTCGAGGAGCAGGTGCGCCAGCTCACCGGCCGCGTCGAGGAGCTCAACTTCCAGCTTCTGCAGATGCAGGAGCAGATGCGCCGCCAGCAGGAGGACAACGAGTTCCGCTTCCAGCAGCTCGAGACCCAGCAGCAGGGGGCGGTCCAGCCCGCCCCCGCCGGCGCAACCGACGATGCCGGGACCGCCGCGCCCGCGACCGGGACGGCCGAACGCGTCGGCCCGCCCGCCGCGTCCGATACGCAGACGACGACCGGCACCCAGCCCCGCGATCTGGGCTCGCTGCGCGTCGACGAGCAGGGCAACGTGCTGGGCGCGGACATCGACTTCTCCGAACAGGGCATCAACGCGGCGATCAGCAACGATCCGACCAATGCGATCAGCGGCGAGATCGACCCCGAGGCGCTCTACCGGATCGGCTACGAGCACGTGCTCGACGGCGACTATGCCGTCGCCGAGCAGGTCTTCGAGCGGTTCGTCAGCCTGTATCCGGACGATCAACTCGCCCCCGACGCCCGCTTCTGGCTGGGCGAGAGCGTTCTGGCCCAGGGCCGGTTTGAGGATGCCGCGGAGATCTTCATCGATACGCGCGCGCGTCATCCTCAAGCCGGCAAGGCGGCCGAGACCATGCTCAAGATCGGCACCATCATGGCCGCGCTCGGCGACCGCAACATCGCCTGCGTGACCTTCGAGGACGCGCTTCGGACCCATCCGGAGATGGGCGCGACCGTGCGCCAGAAGATCGAGGCCGAACGCGCCAAGGCGCAATGCTGACGACGGCTCCGGCGCTGGCGGACGAAACCGGCGTCGACCGTGCCGTTCACGATGCGCTCGGCCGGATCGCCTTCGCGCCGCGCCGGCCGGTGATCGTGGCCCTTTCCGGCGGCGGCGATTCGACCGCGCTTGTGCACATCACCCATGCCTTCGTGCGGTCCTCGCGCGCCGATGTGCCGCTGATCGCGGCCACCGTCGATCACGGATTGCGGCCCGAAAGCGCAGACGAAGCGCGCGCCGTCGCCCGAAGCTGCGCCGATTTCGGCGTTCGCCATGTCACCGAGCGATGGGCCGATCGCCCCGCCACCGGCCTGCAGCAGGCCGCCCGCCTTGCGCGCTACCGCCTTCTGACCGACCTCGCCCGGTGCGAGGGCGCGTCGATCGTCCTGACCGGCCACACCGCCGACGACCAGGCCGAGACCCTCGCGATGCGCAGGGCCCGTGCCACGGACGGTCCGGGGCTCGCCGGCATCGATGAAGCGACGCTGAGCGAGCGCGCGGTCTGGTTCGCACGGCCGCTGCTGGAAACGCAGCGCACCGATCTGCGCGCCTGGCTTTCGGCGCGCAGCATCGGCTGGCTCGACGATCCCTCCAACCGGGACCCTTCCTTCGAGCGCGTCCGCGTCCGCGCCGCGCTGAAGCCCGCCGACCGCGCCGCGCTGAACGCCGAAGCTTCGCGACGGGCCGAACGGCGTCGCGCCCTCGCCCGGGCCGGCGCGGCCTGCCTTAACGACCGCCTGGTCTGGCGCATGGATGACGGCGCGCTCACGGTCGACCCGGCCGGCATCGCCGCGCACGGCACCGATGCGCGCATCGCCGCGATGGCCGCCGCGCTCGCTTGGACGGGCCGGCTCGAACACCAGCCGCCGACCGGCCACGCCGAACGGGCGCTCGCCTTCTGCGCCGAGGCGGAGAGCGGCGCCGCGCTCACCATCGCCGGCTGCCTGATGCGCAAGAGGGACAGGCTCGTCCGGCTCGTGCCGGAAGCCCGGAACCGCCGTTCAGCGGCGATGCGCGGCTTCGACCGGCTGTTGCCGGCGGCCGACTGGCCGCTTGCCGCGGCCCTTGCCCGACTGCATGGCGCGGCGCTCTATCCGCCCCCGCCATTCACCAACCTGCAAACAATTGCCGCACATTAGTCGCAGCCTGCCCGCTGCGACTTGGCAAGACGGACATCGAAACCTATCTTGCCGACAGGTCAAGACACGCGCCGCGCGCGCCGCAGGGATGCATACATGAACCCCAACTATCGAAATTTCGCGCTGTGGGCGATCATCGCCCTCATGCTGGTCGCCCTGTTCAACATGTTCCAGGCGCCCAGCGAGGGCACCGCCTCGCGCGACATCTCCTACACCCAGTTCCTGCAGGACGTCTCGAACGGACGCGTGCAGTCGGTGACCATCCAGGGCGAGCAGATCGTCGGCACCTATTCGGACACCGGCGCGACCTTCCAGACCTTCTCGCCGGGCGATCCCGACCTGGTCGCGCGGCTCGAGGACCGTGGCGTCGAAATCCGCGCGCGGCCTGAAACGGATGGCTCGAACTCCTTCATGGCGGTGCTTCTGTCCTGGCTGCCCATGATCATCATTCTGGGCGTGTGGATCTTCTTCATGCGCCAGATGCAAGGCGGCGGCAGTCGGGCGATGGGCTTCGGCAAGTCCAAGGCCAAGCTTCTGACCGAGGCGCACGGGCGCGTCACCTTCAACGACGTCGCCGGCGTCGACGAGGCCAAGCAGGACCTCGAGGAGATCGTCGAATTCCTGCGCGATCCGCAGAAGTTCCAGCGCCTGGGCGGCAAGATCCCGCGCGGCGTGCTGCTCGTCGGCCCGCCCGGCACCGGCAAGACGCTGCTCGCCCGCTCGGTCGCCGGCGAGGCGAACGTGCCCTTCTTCACCATCTCCGGCTCGGATTTCGTCGAAATGTTCGTGGGCGTCGGCGCCAGCCGTGTCCGCGACATGTTCGAGCAGGCCAAGAAGAATTCGCCCTGCATCATCTTCATCGACGAGATCGACGCGGTCGGCCGTCATCGCGGCGCCGGTCTCGGCGGCGGCAACGACGAGCGCGAGCAGACCCTCAACCAGCTTCTGGTGGAGATGGACGGCTTCGAGGCCAACGAATCGATCATCCTGATCGCGGCCACCAACCGGCCCGACGTGCTCGACCCGGCGCTGCTGCGTCCCGGCCGCTTCGACCGGCAGGTCGTCGTGCCCAACCCCGACATCATCGGCCGCGAGAAGATCCTGAAGGTGCATACGCGCAACGTGCCGCTGGCGCCGAACGTCGATCTGAAGGTGATCGCCCGCGGCACGCCCGGCTTCTCCGGCGCCGACCTGTCCAACCTCGTCAACGAGGCCGCACTGATGGCCGCGCGCCGCAACAAGCGGCTGGTCACCATGCTCGAGTTCGAGGACGCCAAGGACAAGGTGATGATGGGCGCCGAGCGCCGCTCGAGCGCGATGACCGAGGAAGAAAAGACGCTGACCGCCTATCACGAGGCCGGCCACGCGATCCTCGCCCTCAACGTGCCCTCGTCCGACCCGGTGCACAAGGCGACGATCATTCCGCGCGGTCGCGCGCTCGGCATGGTCATGCAGCTTCCCGAGGGCGACAAGTACTCGATGAGCTATAAGTACATGATCTCGCGGCTGGCGATCATGATGGGCGGCCGCGCCGCCGAGCAGATCAAGTTCGGCAAGGAGAACATCACCTCGGGCGCCGCCTCCGACATCGAGCAGGCCACCAAGCTGGCCCGCGCCATGGTCACGCAATGGGGCTTTTCGGACGAGCTGGGCCAGGTCGCCTATGGCGAGAACCAGCAGGAAGTGTTCCTGGGCCATTCGGTCGCCCAGCAGCAGAACATGTCCGAGGCGACCGCCGAGACGATCGACGCCGAGGTGCGCAAGCTGATCGACGAGGCCTACAGGACGGCGATGAACATCCTCACCGAGAAGAAGGAGGACTGGATCACGCTCGCCGAGGGTCTGCTCGAATACGAGACGCTGTCGGGAGACGAGATCAAGGAACTGCTCGCCGGCAAGAAGCCCTCGCGCGACATGGGCGACGATACGCCGCCCACGCGCGGTTCGGCCGTGCCCAAGACCGGCGCCGCCAAGAAGCCCTCCAAGGGCAAGAAGGGTGGCGGAGAACCGGACTCCGGCGGCATGGAGCCGCAGACGCCCTGACCATTTACGCAGAACCCCGCCTTCGAAGGCGGGGTTTTTGGTTGCCTGCCTCGAGCTCAGCGAACCCGCTTGCTGGTTCCTCGTGACAAATGAAAACCCCGGCCGGAGCCGGGGTTTCGCGCGATCGGCAATGCAGAGGGTGCCGGTCGATCCGAAGGTCGGATCAGAGGCCGAGGCCCTCGTAACGCTTCTGGAACCGCGACACGCGGCCGCCACGGTCGAGCAGGCCCTGCTGACCGCCGGTCCAGGCCGGGTGCGAATTGGGGTCGATGTCAAGGCGCAACGTGTCGCCTTCCGAACCCCAGGTCGACCGTGTCATATATTCGGTGCCGTCGGTCATGACGACCTTGATCATGTGGTAGTCGGGATGGATGTCGGCTTTCATCGTCACTGTCCGTCAAAAGTAGGGTGGCGCCGTTGATCGGTCATCATTTACGCCAGATTGCAATGGAAAAGCCGTGCGCGCCCGGCCCACGGCTTCAAAAAGCTTGGTCCGGCCTATACATCAGCAAGGCACGGTAGACAAGAGCGACAGCGGGCCGAACCACGGGCCCGGAACCGCCACACCATCGGGGTCTTCATGAGTTCTGCAACGTCCAGCCAGCCCGTCATGAACAGCGTGCCCGAGCGCGATCGCAGCGACGGCGAGGACGCCCGCCGGCGGTCGCTGCAGCCGCTGGCACGGCTGGTGCCCTATGTGCTGCGCTACAAGGGCCTGCTCGCCGGCGCCGCCTTCTTCCTGCTGCTCGCCGCCGCCACCACGCTGACCCTGCCGACCGCCGTGCGCCGGGTGATCGACCACGGTTTTTCCGGCAACGATGCGGGCCTGATCAACCAGTATTTCTCGATGCTGCTGATCATCGCGCTGATGCTCGCGGTGGCGAGCGCGCTGCGCTACTATTTCGTCATCATCCTGGGCGAGCGCGTGGTCACCGACGTCCGCCGCGATGTCTTCGCCCATGTGATGACGCTGTCGCCGGCCTTCTACGACACCGCCCAGTCGGGCGAGATCGTCTCGCGGCTGACCGCCGACGCGACCCAGGTGAAATCGGCCGTCGGCGCGACGGCATCGCTCGCCCTGCGCAACCTGATCCTCGGGATCGGCGCGGTCACCATGATGATCGTCACCAGCCCGCAACTGTCGGCGCTGGTGGTCGGCGCGATCCCGCTGATCGTCCTGCCGATCATCCTGTTCGGCCGCCGCGTGCGCAAGCGCTCGCGCGCCGCCCAGGACACGCTCGCCGAAGCGTCGGCCTATGCCTCCGAGGCGATCGGCGCGGTGCGCAGCTTCCAGAACTTCACGTCCGAGCGCATCGCCGGGCTGTTCTATGGCGGTGCGGTCGACCGGGCGTTCGGCGCAGCGCGCATGGCCGTGCGCGCCCGCGCCGGCCTGACCGCGTTCGCGATCTTCCTGATCTTCGCCTCGATCGTTTCGGTGCTGTGGATCGGCGCCCAGGCCGTGCTCGCCGGCACGATGACGCCCGGCACGCTCGGCCAGTTCCTGCTCTACGCCATGTTCGCCGCCGGCGCGCTGGGTCAGTTGTCGGAGGTCTGGGGCGAGGTGCAGCAGGCGGCCGGCGCCGCTGAACGGCTGTCCGAACTGCTCGCCGAGGAACCGCTGATCGCAACACCGAAGGACCCGTTGCCGCTGCCTTCGCCGCCGCTCGGCACGGTCGGTTTCGACGAGGTGACCTTCGCCTATCCGACCCGGCCGGACGACAGCGCCGCGCACGATCTGACCTTTGCCGTCGAGCCCGGCGAGACGGTCGCCATCGTCGGCCCGTCCGGCGCCGGCAAGTCGACCATCTTCGCGCTGCTGATGCGCCAGTACGACCCGCAGGCGGGCATCGTCCGCATCGACAGCGTCGATCTCAGGCGCGCCGATTTGATCGAGGCGCGCCGGCGCATGGCGATCGTCCCGCAGGACGTGACGATCCTGTCGGGCACGGTCGCCGACAACATCGCCTTCGGCAAGCCCGACGCCTCCCATGACGAGATCGTCGCGGCGGCGAAGGCGGCCCAGGCGCACGGCTTCATCGAGGAACTGCCGCTCGGCTACGACACCCAGGTCGGCGAGCGCGGCGTGACGCTTTCGGGCGGTCAGCGCCAGCGCGTCGCGATCGCCCGCGCGATCCTGCGCGACGCGCCGATCCTGCTGCTCGACGAGGCGACCTCGGCGCTCGACGCCGAAAGCGAGACGCTCGTCCAGAAGGCGCTCGAAACGCTGATGGAAGGGCGCACGACGCTGGTCATCGCCCACCGCCTCGCGACCATCCGGAAGGCCGATCGCATCCTCGTCATGGATCGCGGACGCATCGTCGAGGAAGGCACCCATCAGAGCCTTTCGGCCAAGAAGAACGGGGTCTATGCGCGCCTTGCCGCCCTGCAGTTCGGGGCGGGACAGGCGGCGTGAGGCAGCGGCCATAGGGCCGGCTTTCGCGGCGAACGTCTGACAGAGTGTGTGCATCAAACGATTTTCTGATGCACACATTGACGCGTGTGCAGCAAAATAATATTTGATGCACACAATCGGGAGCTTGAAATGCCATGAACATCGTCGCGCACAGCCGTCCGGCCGTCGTGGCCTATCAGGACCTGCTTCGCCTGCATCTGGACGAGCGTGCGGCAAACATCGTCGGCGCGATCGAAGAACGGCATCGCAATGGCCGCAAATATCTGTACGAGCGCTTCCGGATCGGAACCGAGATGGTCAGCCGCTATCTCGGCGAGGACAGGCCCGAACTGCGTGCCCGCCTCGAGAAGGCGCAGGCGCTGAAGGCCGACGCCGAGGGACGCCGGAAACAGATGGCCCGACTGGCGCGCACGCTGCGTGCCGAAGGGTTCATCGCCGCAGACCGGCAGACCGGATCGATCCTGCTCGCCTTCGCGCGGGCCGGCATGTTCCGGCTGGGCGGCACGCTGGTCGGCACTGCCGCCTATGGTGTCTACCAGGGCGAACTCGGGGTCCGCATGGATTTCGAGGAACTGGCGCAGACCGACGACATCGATGTGGCCAGCTTCCAGCGTCTTTCGGTCGCGCTCGACGACATCGTCGACGCCAAGCCAGGCGACATCCTCGGGACGCTGAAATTCGACCCGGCGCCGGATATCGACAACAGGCAGATCTGGAGATGGCGACAGAGCAATTCACAGACGCTGGTCGAATTCCTGACGCCCGCCTTCGGCGACGAGACCTTCAGGCCGCTGCCGGCGCTGGGCGTCAGCGCGCAGGCGCTCAACTATCTGAACTATCTGATTGCCGATCCGATCAACGCGATCGTCCTTTACCGTTCGGGCGTGCTCGTTCAGGTGCCCCGGCCTGAAAGGTTCGCAATCCACAAGCTGATCGTTGCCGACCGGCGCCGTGGCGGAGCCGACCGGCTGAAGTCGCGCAAGGACCGGGCCCAAGCGGCCTTCCTCATTGCGGTCCTATCCGAAGACCGGCCCGACGAACTGGCCGAGGCCTATGAGGACGCCCTGTCCCGTGGTCCACGCTGGCGCGAACGGATCGCCGCCAGCCTGAAACGACTTCCCGAAACGGCCGGCAGGCTCAAGGCCCTGACCTGATGACAGGCGGGCCGCCTATCGCTCGGTCAGCTTCAGTTCGATCCGGCGGTTTCGGGCCCGGGCCTCGTCGTCCGTGTTCGGCTCGAGCGGCTGGAACTCGCCGAAGCCGGCGGCGACCAGCCGGTTGGGCGGCACGCCCTCCTCGATCAGGAACTTGACCACCGAGGTCGCCCGCGCGCTGGACAGTTCCCAGTTGTCGGCGAACCGCCGGCCCGACGAGATCGGCACATCGTCGGTGTGGCCGTCGACACGCAGCACCCACGAGATCTCCTCGGGGATCTCCTGTTCGAGATCGATCAGCGCGTCGGCAAGCTTGGCGAGTTCTTCCTCGCCCGCCTCGTTGATTTCCACCTGACCCGACGAGAACAGCACTTCGGACTGGAACACGAACCGGTCGCCGACGATGCGGATGTTCTCGCGGTCCGAAAGGATGTCGCGCAGCCGGCCGAAGAAGTCCGACCGGTACCGGTTGAGCTCCTGCACCCGCTGCGCCAGCGCCACGTTCAGACGACGGCCGAGATCGGCGATCTTCGCCTGCGCCTCGGCGTCGCGATCCTCGGACACTTCGAGCGCGCCCTCCAGCGCGGCGATCTGGCTGCGCAGCGCCGCGATCTGCTGGTTGAGCAGTTCGACCTGGCTGAGGGCACGCTGGCTGGCGACACGCTCTTCCTCCAACTCACCCGTCAACTCGCCGATCCGCTCGCGCGCCGCCTCGCCCGCCCCGGCGCCCGCGTCGAGGAGCTGTTGCAGCCGCGACCGCTCGTCCTCGGCCTCGGCCAGCGAGGCGCGCAGGCCGAGCAGCTGGTCCTCGGCGTCCTGCCGGTCGGACCGTTCCAGCGCCAGAAGCTGGGTCAGTTCGTTGATCTGCGCGTTGAGCCGGTTGAGCACCTGGTCCTGGCCGGAAATCTCGCGGCTGAGCAGGAACTGCGCCAGCACGAACACCGACAGAAGGAACATGATCGCCAGCAGCAGCGTCGACAGCGCATCGACGAAGCCGGGCCAGTAGTCGACGCCGCCCGTGCGGCGACGGGTGCGGGCCAGCGCCATCGGTCAGCGGTCCTTTTCGAGCGTCGACAGCAGGTCGGCCAGCCGGTCGAGCGTCTCGCGGGTCGCCTTCTGGTCGCGCGCCTGCGCATCGACCCAGTCGCGCATCATCTGCTGTTCGCCGCGCATCGACTTGACCAGGCCATGCACGCCCTCGGCGAGGTTGGCGAGCGCTTCGGCCTGGCGCGGGCTGCCGCCGCCGCTGTCCTTGATCGCGGCGATCTGGGCGGTCAGCGCGGCAAGCTGGTCGGCGTCGGACGCCGGCAGCGGAACGCCGGACTGGTCCATCTGCGTCACCGAGGACAGCCAGTTTTCCAGTTCGGTGTAGAACCGGTTCTGCGCACGGCCGGCCTGCAGGTCCAGAAAGCCGAGAACGAGCGAGCCCGAAAGGCCGAACAGCGAGGAGGAAAAGGCCGTGCCCATGCCTTCGAGCGGCGCGCTGAGCCCGGACTTGAGCGAGTCCAGAATGTCGTTGGTGTCGCCCGTGCCCGGATCGAGCGACTGGATCGTCGTGCCGATCGAGCCGATCGTCGCCAACAGGCCCCAGAACGTGCCGAGCAGGCCGAGGAACACCAGAAGACCGATCAGATAGCGTGAGGTGTCGCGCGATTCATCGAGCCGCGTGCCGATCGAATCGAGGATCGAGCGCATCGACAGCGTCGTCAGCGCCACCGACTGCCGGCCGCTGAGCATCGCCTTCATCGGCGCCAGCAGCACCGGCTCGCGGCGCGAGGCCTTGACCGTGTCGCCGACCTTGAAGGAGTTCACCCACGACACTTCGCGGAACAGCCGCGTCACCTGCAGGAAGACCAGCACGATGCCGACCGCCAGCACGCCCAGGATCAGCCCGTTCAGGCCCGGATTGGTCATGAAGGCGGTCGAGATCTGCCGGAACAGGATGGCCGCGAGGAAGCCGACGATCACCAGGAAGATGATCATCGACAGCAGGAACACCTGCGGGTTGGAAAGCCGGTATGGATCGAAACGGCGCCGCCCCGCCTTGGCGGCGGCGTCATCTGCCGCAGGGGCATTCATCGCCTCAACTCTCCCGTCAAGCCCGTTGTCGGATGGTTCGCCATCGGCGCCGATACTAACGGGAACTGTGGCCAAAATGAAAGGATGGCGAACCGTCCGGGCCACCCATGGTTAGGCCGTCCGGTTAATGCGTCGCCGTCTTCAGCGGCCGCCGCACGGCCTCGGCGAGCGCCTGCCGCATCCGCTCGTTGCCGGCGATCACCTCGCCCCGGCCGAACATGTCGTCGCCGTCGTTCAGGTCGGTCACGAAGCCGCCCGCCTCGCGCACCAGCACGATGCCCGCCGCCATGTCCCACGGCGAAAGATAGCGCTCCCAGTAGCCGTCGAGCCGCCCCGCCGCGACATAGGCCAGATCGAGCGCCGCCGAGCCCTCGCGCCGGACGCCGACGACCTCACCCATCACGTGGCGCAGCTCGACCAGGAACTGGCCATGGTTGCCTCGGCCAAGATGCGGCACCCCGCAGGCGACCACGCAGTCCGACAGGCGACCGCGATTGGCGACCCGCAGGCGCCGGTCGTTCAGATAGGCGCCGCCGCCGCGCTCGGCCGTGTAGAGTTCGTCGGTCGCCGGGTTGAAGATCAGTCCGGCGACGAGCTGGCCCTGCCGCTCGAGCGCGATTGAAACGGCGAAATGCGGGATGCCGTGCAGGAAGTTGGTCGTCCCGTCGAGCGGGTCGACGATCCACCGGTGCTGGCCGTCCGTTCCCTCGACCGTGCCGCCCTCCTCCATCAGGAAGCCATAGCCCGGCCTTGCGCGGCTGAGTTCGTCGAAGATCGTCTTCTCGGCGCGCCGGTCGGCCTGGCTGACGAAGTCGCCCGGCCCCTTCACCGAGACCTGCAGGTTCTGCACCTCGCCGAAATCGCGCGCCAGCCCGCGGCCGGCCTTCATGGCCGCCTGGACCATCACGTTCATCAGTGCCGAGCGCGGCATGGCGGCCCTTCCGGTTCAGTCAGCGGCGCGTCAGTCCGCGCGGCGCACGTAGGAGATGTCGTCGGTCGCCACGATGATCTTCTCGCCGGCCGTGATGAATGGCGGCACCATCACGCGCACGCCGTTCTCCAGCACCGCCGGCTTGTAGGACGAGGTCGCCGTCTGCCCCTTGACCACCGGGTCGGCCTCGGCGATCTCGAGCGTGACCTGATCGGGCAGCGACACGCCGATCGGCCGTTCCTCGTGCAGTTCGACCGTCACCGTCATGCCGTCCTGCAGGAAGGCCTTGCGGTCGCCGACGAAATCGGCCTGCAGTTCGAGCTGCTCGTAGGTCTCCATGTCCATGAAGACGAGCGCGTCTTCCTGTGCATAAAGATACTGGTATTCCTTCTGCTCGAGCCGCACCTTCTCGACCGTCTCGCTGGCGCGGAAACGCTCGTTCAGCTTGGTGCCGTCGATCAGGTTCTTCAACTCGACCTGGTTGAACGCGCCGCCCTTGCCGGGCTTGACGGCGTTGGTCTTCACCGCCACCCACAGCCCGCCATTGTGCTCGATCACGTTGCCCGGCTTGATCTCGTTGCCGTTGATCTTCATCCGTCTGTCACCTGGGATTTAGAGCGCCCTGAAGCGGCGCCGTCGTGCGGTTCCCTGAACACACTTGGCGGGCCGTTGCAAGAGCCCGCTAGCGGGGGCTCAGCGGCGCTGCAGACCATTGGCGCGGCTGATCGCTTCCTGCTGCGTTTCAGCCGAAAGGCCGAGCCAGAAATCCTCCAGAACCGGGTCGCGCAGACCGGCGCGGCGGGCGACCACGTACCAGGCCGCCGCCTGCGTGTCGTCCGGTTCGATGCCGATGCCGCTCCACAGCAGCTTGGCGAGTTCGGCCTGCGCGCCGACATTGCCCGCATGGGCGGCGCGCGCCATCCACAAGAAGCCCTGATCGAAGTCGCGCTCGCCGCCGACCCCTTCCAGATAGTAGAGCGCCAGCTCGTATTGGGCGCTGTCGAAGCCCTGCCGCGCGGCCCTTTGAAGCCATTTGCGCGCCTCGGTATCATCATAGAAGACCGGCGGCGTGCCCTGCTGGTAGTATTGCGCGACGGCGAACTGCGCATCGGCGATGCCGGCTTCGGCCGCGCCGCGGAAATAGTCGAACGCGTCGCGCTGGCCGCTCGTGCCGGGGCGGTCCGTAAGCAGGATCTGGGCATGGTTGAACATCGCCTTGCCATGGCCTGCATCGGCCGCCGCTTCCATCAGTTCACGGCCCTCGACGGAATCCGGATCGTCGCGCAGCAGCGCCAGCGCCACCTGCAACTGCGCCTCCGGCACGTCCTGCTCGGCGGCCTTGCGATACCATTTCAGCGCTTCGTCGAAATCGGTCGCAACCCCCAGCCCGCGCGAATAGATCTCGCCAAGAAGGGTCTGCGCCGCCGCATCGCCATCCTCGGCGCGCGGCAGGGCGAGATTGCGCGCGGTCAGGAACAGCCCCCGCTGGAACGCGCCATAGGCGCTGTCGGCCTCCGGGGCGCCGAACCGGGACGGCGCCGGCAGCACGGGCCGCAAGCGGCCGTCGGTCGGCGCCTCCCCGTCCTCGGTGACGAATCGCTGCGTTGCGTCCTGCGCCCTGGCGCCATGCGGCATGCCGGCCGCGAGCAGCAGCGTCAGCGCCAATGCCGATGCTGGCCGGTTCCGCCTCACGCCGCCTCCGCGAACACATGCCGGGACAGGATCTCGTTCGCCCTGCGCACGGCGGCCTCGGCATCGACGTCCGGACCGAGCACGGCGCGCGACAGGGCGACGAAATCGACGCCCGTCGCCGCCGCCGCGTCCAGATGGTCGAGATCGTGACCACCCATCAGGACCGCCGGCACCTCGACCAGTTCGGCCCACCAGGCCGCGTTCTCGCAAGCGCCCCGATGCGCCTCGGGATGGGTGTCGCCGGCAAGCCGGCCGAACAGCACGTAATCGGGGCGCGCCTCGCCGACATCGAGCGCGTTGTGGCGTGCCTTGCCCGCTTCCGCGCCGATAATCCAGCGCTCCTGGTAGTCCGCGACAGCCCGCGCGACCGCCGACGCATTGCCGCGCACATGGATGCCGTCCGCGCCGGCGCGCGCGGCAAGGCGCGGCTCGCCGGCCGCGACCACCGCCGCGCCGATCCCCTGCCCCGCCGGCACGAGCCGTTCGAGCAGGCGCTGGTAGACATCTTCATCAAGGCCATGGTCGGGTATGATCACACTCGCCACGTCGCCGCCGCGCCCGGCCGCCTCAAGTTGCGCGGCGAGCCGGTCCGGGTCGGCTTCGGCCGGCGTGACGAGCACCAGCCTGCAGCGGTTTTCCACCCTGTCCTGGTCGTTTGCCATGATCGATCGAGCCCTGTCGGAGGTCGCCTGCGCCAAGCGCGTCGCCGGCGTGCAACCATCCGATTAAGGCAGCGCGATGGCCGATGCAAACCGCCATGCCACCCTGCCAAGGTATGATGCTGCATTGCAGCAACAATCTTGCAGTGCAGTAAGACTTGCCTTACAAACGGAACATGACCGCCGATCCGTTCGAAGCGATAGCCGATCCCAACCGTCGCCACCTGCTCGAGGAGCTCCGGCGCGGCGGCAAGACGGTCGGCGAACTGGCGCTCGGTCTTCCGATCTCGCGGCCGGCCGTCTCGCAGCATCTCAAGGTGCTTCTCGATGCCGGCCTCGTCAGTGCCCGCGCCGAGGGAACGCGCCGTATCTATTCGGTTCGCGGCAGCGGCTTCCTGCCGCTCAACATCTGGCTCGACCAGTTCTGGAACGTCGCCGACGCGCCGGGCGCCACGGCCGTCTGAACGGGCCGGTTTTTCCACAGCCCTGCCGTGCCGGCCATCGCCGCCGGTGCGAAACCCGTTCAGAGGTGGAGCCGTTGTCAGTGGCGCGTCTGCGCCATGATCTTCTCGATCTCGTCCTTCAGGCGAAGCTTCTCCCGCTTCAGGCGGTTGAGTTCGGACTCGTCGGGCGCCGGTCGCGCCAGCATGTCGTTGATTTCACTATCCAACGCGCCATGCTTGCGCTTCAGGGCGTCGAGATGACCATCAATTGACATGTAACTCCTCCTTCGTCGTGCCTGCGAACCGTCAAAGCGTGCCACGGAACGGGGCCCGTGTCGAATGGGCGGACGTTGCATTTTGTTACAGTCCGTTGTGTGCTATGAGCCGCGTCCTTCGTCGCCGAACAATCAAGTCCGGACCCCATGACATCATCCGATCAGGATCAGGCGGAGCTTCGGCTTCAGTTCGCCAGGCTCAAGCAGGATCATGCCGATTTCGACGCGGCGATCGAGGCGATGGTCAAGACCGGTTGCAATCCGCTGCAGATCCAGCGCATGAAGAAGAAGAAGCTGGCCATCAAGGACCGGATGCAGGAGGTCGAGGACCAGATCATCCCCGACATCATCGCCTGACCCATGCGAGCGCGAACCGTCCGATCATGAGCTCCACCCCCGTCGCCATCATCATGGGCAGCCAGTCCGACTGGCCGACCATGCGCCGCGCCACCGACATGCTCGATGCGCTCGAGGTCGGCTATCGGGCCCGGATCGTCTCCGCGCACCGCACGCCGCACCGGCTGGTCGAGTTCGCCACCGGCGCACGCGATGAAGGCTTCAAGGTCATCATCGCCGGCGCCGGCGGCGCCGCCCACCTGCCCGGCATGACCGCCGCCTTCACCTCCCTGCCGGTGCTCGGCGTTCCGGTCCAGAGCCGCGCCCTGTCGGGCCAGGATTCGCTTTTGTCGATCGTGCAGATGCCGGCCGGCGTGCCCGTCGGGACGCTCGCGATCGGCGAGGCGGGCGCCGCCAACGCCGGGCTTCTTGCCGCCTCCATCCTCGCCAACGGGGACGACGCCTTGCGCGAGCGGCTCGATGCATGGCGCGCCGCGCAGGCCGAAAAGGTCGCGCTCGAACCGGCGATCGACGGCTGATGCTGGCACGCGGGGCGACGATCGGCCTTCTGGGCGGCGGGCAGCTCGGCCGCATGCTCGCCGAGGCGGCCGCGCGCCTTGGCTTTCACGTGATCGTGCTCGATCCCAACGCGGACTGCCCGGCCGCACGCTTCTGCGACCGGCACATCGTCGCCGGCTACGACGACAGCGCCGCGCTCGACGAACTGGCCGAGCGCTGCGACGTCGCCACCTTCGAGTTCGAGAACATCGATCTGGGCGCGCTCGAATATCTGTCCGGCCGCATTCCGGTCCATCCGGACGCCTGGGCGCTGCGCGTCACCCAGGACAGGCTGACGGAAAAGACCTTCCTGCGCGAGACCGGCATCGACACCGCACCCTTCCGCGCCGTGGACGGCGCCCGGCAGCTCGAGATGGCGCTCGCCGACATCGACGGCGGCGGCGCGATCCTGAAGACCCGCCGCTTCGGCTATGATGGCAAGGGACAGATCCGCTTCGGCCACGGGGCCGACGATCCCGCCCCCGAAGAGGCGATGGCGCGAATCGGCGGCGCGCCCTCGATCCTCGAGGGTTTCGTCGATTTCGCCTGCGAGATCTCGGTCGTCGTCACGCGCGGCCGCGACGGCACGGTGCATGAGTTCGAGCCGGCCCGTAACGACCATGAGGGCGGCATTCTCGCCCGCTCCACCGTGCCCTGCGGGCTCGATTCGATCATCATGGCCGACGCCATGGAAAAGACCCGCGCGCTGGCGACGCGGCTGCGCTATGTCGGCACGCTTGCGCTCGAATTCTTCGTCATGGACGACGGCACGCTGATCGCCAACGAGATCGCCCCGCGCGTGCACAATTCCGGCCACTGGACCGAGGCGGCCTGCTCGGTCAGCCAGTTCGAGCAGCACATCCGCGCCATTGCCGGCTGGCCGCTCGCCGAAAGCTACCGGCACAGCGACTGCGTGATGACCAACCTGATCGGCGATGCGATCGACGACCTGCCGCAATGGGCCCGCGACGGCGCCGTCCGCGTCAACGATTACGGCAAGGCCGAAACGCGGGCCGGCCGCAAGATGGGCCATGTGGTGCGGCTGGTGCCGCGCTGACCGTCTCGCCTTGACATCTTCGACGCTTTGCCTGTATCAGCCCGCATCGATTATGGCGCGCCGACCGGGCGCGTTTTTGTTTGTTCGGCACCCCGCCGGTGCCCGGAAAGATCGCCCGAGACGGACCGATGAAAATCAAGAACTCGCTCAAATCGCTGAAGACCCGCGACCGCAACAACCGCATCGTGCGCCGCAAGGGCCGGGTCTACGTGATCAACAAGCAGAACCCGCGCTACAAGGCCCGCCAGGGCTGATCGCCGGGCCGGGCCGCTCGCGCCCGCGCTTTCCGACCGCACCGGTTGACATCCTCCGCGCGCCGCGCCGTGCGCGGACGATCACGCATTTTTGCCTTTGACCGCCGCGTCCGGCGCGTTACCTTTTCGGTATGCGCATTATCCTGATCATCGCCGCGCTGTCCTCGACGCTGTTTCTGGCGGCATGCCCCGTGGGCGCGCAGACCATTATCGATCCCGAAGCGCCGCCGGCCGGGCCCGCCCAGCCGGAAGCCGATGTCGACACACCGCCCATCGACGATGTGCCGCTGATCGCCGACGACAGCAAGGAACGCCTCGATGAGCTGTTCGCCGAACTCAGGCGCACACCGGACCCGCGTCGGGCCCGCACCGTGGCCAACAGCATCTGGTCGCAATGGCACCGTTCGGGCAGCGCCAGCATCGACCTGATGATGAACTGGTCGAACAAGGCGCTGCAGGACCGCAAATACGCCATGGCGCTCGATTTCCTCGATCAGGTGGTGATGCGCGCGCCCGACTTCGCCGAGGGCTGGAACCGCCGCGCGACGCTGCATTTCACGATGAACAACTACGCCAAGTCGATGAACGACATCCAGAAGGCGCTCGAACTCGAACCGCGCCATTTCGGCGCCCTGTCGGGCCTTGCCACGATCCTCGAGCAGACCGGCAACGAGCAGGCCGCGCTCGAGGCATGGCAACGCACGCTGGAGGTCTATCCGGCGATGCAGGCCGCACAGGAAGCCGTCATCCGCCTCACCGACGAACTGGCCGGCGCCCCCACCTGAGCACCGCGCCGCGCAGGAAGCCGTCATCACAGCGGCAACACCGCCTGAACCATCCCCGCCCCGACCGCGTATTGACGGCACCCGCCAGCGAGAACGCCGCCCTTGAACATCGCCGCCATCATCGCCGCCGCGCTCGTCGCGCTGACCCTTGTCCTGATGCTGGCGACCCGCATCGGCGTGTTCGTCATCGAACGGCGATACCCGCCGCAGGGCCAGTTCGCCACCGTCAACGACACGCGGATGCACTTCGTCCGAAAGCCCGCCGGCGACGGCGCCGACCTTCCGCCGATCGTCTTCCTGCACGGCGCGAGCGGAAACCTGCACGATGCGATGACGATCTATGCGGACCGGCTCGCCGGCCGGGCCGATCTGGTCTTCGTCGACCGGCCGGGCCATGGCTGGTCCGAGCGCGGGCCGGCCGAGAACGCCTGGCCGGACGGCCAGGCCCGCACGCTCGCCGCGCTGCTCGATGAACTGGGCATCGAAAGGGCGATCATCGTCGGCCACTCCTTCGGCGGCGCCGTGACCGTCTCGTTCGCGCTCCATCATCCCGACAGGACCGTCGGAACCGTGTTCCTGGCGCCCGTCAGCCATCCCTGGCCGGGCGGCGTGAGCTGGTACTACACGCTCACCTCGGTGCCCGTGATCGGCTGGCTGTTTTCCGAAACGCTCGCCATGCCCGGCGCCATGATGCGCATCGACGCCGGCACCGCCTGCGTCTTCGCGCCGAACCGGCCGACCGAGCGCTACGCCGAGCGCATCCACCTGCCGCTCCTGTTCCGGCCGACCCACTTCCGGTCAAACGCGATCGATGTGGCCAATCTGCATGACTATGTGACCGAGACCGCCCCGCTCTACGACCGGATCGAAACGCCGTCCGTGATCATCACGGGCGACAAGGACACGATCGTGCTGCCCTCGATCCACTCGGTCGGCCTGGCGCGCGACCTGCCCAACGCCGAACTCGTCCGCGTGCACAATCTGGGCCACAAGCCGGACCATGTCGTGCCCGAACTGGTCACCGCCGCGCTGGAGCAGGTTGCCGGGCAGGCGCGCGATTTGCAGGCGCTGGCCCGGCAGGCCGAAGCGCGTCTGGCCGGGGACGCCCATGGCCCGATCGAGCGTTGCCTCGACAGCGAGGTCATCCGCAAGGAGGTGGAAGCGGCCGGATTTCGCATCGACTGAACGGCTCCAGCCCGTGGCTTCGACCGGCAGAGGGGTAACCCCCACCCTTCATCCCTCCCCCGCACGCGTGGGAGGGAAGACCTTGACACGGCAGACAACCTTTCCCGGTGGAGCCGGGCACCACGCATCGAGGTGAACCTCGCCGCCGACGTCCTCCCTCCCACATTTATGGGGGAGGGATGAAGGGTGGGGTTGAACCAAGAACGCGCCATTCCGGGGCGTTCCGCGGAAGCCACGGATCACGGCTTGGCAGAGCGCCTGATCAGATCCCGCTCAGCCCGTCCGAGCCGATATAGGCGATGCGCAGCATGTTGGTCGCGCCCGGCGTGCCGAGCGGCACCCCTGCCGTGATGATGATGCGGTCGCCCGGCTTGGCGAACTTCTCGGCGAACGCGATGCGGCAGGCCCGGTCGACCATGTCGTCGAGATCGGACGGCTCGCTGTCGGTGACCACGCAATGCAGACCCCAGGCGAGCGACAGGCGCCGCGCGGTGGCGACGACCGGCGACAGCGCGATGATCGGCACGCTCGGCCGTTCGCGCGAGGCGCGCAGGCCCGTCGTGCCCGAGGCCGTGTAGCAGACGACCGCGCTCAACTCGAGCGTCTCGGCGATCTGCCGTGCGGCCGCGGAGATCGCGTCGGCGCCGGTCGCCTGCGGTTCGGCCCGCTGCGCGTTGATGATGCCGGGGTAGGTCGGGTCGCGCTCGACGCGGCTGGCGATCTGCGACATCGTCTTGACGGCCTCGACCGGATAGTCGCCGGCCGCCGATTCCGCCGACAGCATGATCGCGTCGGCGCCCTCGAACACGGCGGTCGCCACATCGGACACTTCGGCGCGCGTCGGCACCGGCGCGGCGATCATCGATTCGAGCATCTGAGTTGCGACGACCACCGGCTTGCCGGCGCGCCGCGCCTTGCGGGTGATCTGCTTCTGGATGCCGGGCACGCTTTCGAGCGGCATCTCGACGCCCAGATCGCCGCGCGCCACCATCACCGCGTCGGACAGTTCGATGATCTCGTCGATCCGCTCGACCGCCTGCGGCTTTTCCACCTTCGACAGGAGCGCCACACGCCCGCGCGCGATCTTGCGCACCTCGGCCAGATCCTCGGGCCGCTGGATGAACGACAGCGCCACCCAGTCGATGTCTTCCTTCAGCACCGCGTCGAGGTCGGAGCGGTCCTTGTCGGTCAGCGCGCCCACGCCCAGCGTCGTGTCGGGCAGGCTGACGCCCTTGCGGTCGGAGATCACAGTGCCCGAAACGACCTTGCAGGTGATCGACCGGCCGTCGCTCGCCGTCGCCGCCAGTTGCAGGCGACCGTCGTCGATCAGCAGGCGATGGCCCGGCTGCACGGCTTCGAGGATTTCCGGATGGGGCAGATGAACGCGCGTCTCGTCGCCGGGCGTGTCATCATCGTCGAGCGTGAAGGTCTGGCCGATCTCCAGCGAGACCTTGCCGTCTGCGAACTTGCCGACGCGCAGCTTGGGGCCCTGCAGGTCGGCCAGAAGGCCGATCGGGTGACCGGCGCGCTTTTCGACCGCCCGCACCCGCGAGACCAGCTCGCGCATCAGGTCCTGGCTGGCATGGCTCATGTTGATGCGGAACAGATCGGCGCCGGCATCGTGCAACTGGGCGATCATCTCCTCGGAGGATGAAGCCGGACCCAGCGTTGCGAGAATCTTGACCCTGCGGCTGCGTTTCACTGTCCGGTCCCCTCGGTGACATTTGATGTCTCCGGGGGTTCTTCCGGCGCACCGCCGTCATTGTCAACCAGTTGCACCATCCAGCTTTGCTGATTGCCGGTGTCGTATTCGCGGAAGCCCGCGCGCTGGAATCCGCGGGCGAAACAGTCGTTGACGCCGGTGATCTTGAACTCGCGCTCGGCCACGCACATCTCGATCGGCCCATCCCAGCGGCCGCCGCGCAGCGCGTCCTCGGCGTAAAGGTAATAGTAGC
Organism: Roseitalea porphyridii; assembly: GCF_004331955.1. NCBI lineage: Bacteria > Pseudomonadati > Pseudomonadota > Alphaproteobacteria > Hyphomicrobiales > Ahrensiaceae > Roseitalea > Roseitalea porphyridii. Next base: position 2,995,522 of record NZ_CP036532.1, read on the forward strand.
GCGACGCCAGCGCGCCCTCGATCAGCGTCTTGCAGCGGGCCGGCTCGACATGCCACCAGCCCTCGGTGATCCAGCCGGCGCGGGCGCGGTAGCCGATCGCCACGCCGACCAGTTCCTGGGTGGAATTGCACACGCGGAAATCGGCGCGGGCCGGCGCGCTCGCGGCGACCATCGCGCCGCCGGTGAGGACCGCCAGGGCCAGGCCATGGGCGCACAGCGCCCGAACGCTAGACGACATGGACATGGACTTCGGCTCGAACCCGCATATCGGCCTCTATCGGCATGGCCGTTTCCTTTGTCAATGCGGCCGCTTCCGGCGTCGCCGGCGGCACCCTCTGGACAAGTGCGTATCGGATGCCAATTGTGCGCCCTTGAGAACAACCCAGACCCGCCATCCACAGGGAAAGCGAGCCATGTCCGCCATCGATCCCGACACCCGAACCGAACTCGAAGCCGCCGCCTTCCGTACGCTCGTCGCACATTTGCGCGAACGCAGCGACGTCCAGAACATCGACCTGATGAATATGGCGGGTTTTTGCCGCAACTGCCTTTCGAACTGGTATCAGGACGCCGCCGCCGAAAAGGGCATCGCGTTGTCGAAGGCCGAAGCCCGCCAGATCATCTACGGCATGCCCTATGAGGAGTGGAAGGCAAAGCACCAGACCGAGGCGACAGAGGCGCAGAAGCAGGCCTTCGCGCAACGCGCCGCCCGGCACGGCTGAGGCGCCGAGGCGCGGCCGGCGGCGCTATTGCAGCGTTGCCCCGAAATCGCGTTCCTCGGGCGTTCGCGCATCGGCCGTGCGCGGGTCGCCGGGCGGTTGCGGGGCGAAACTGCCCGCGCGCCCCGGCTGCGCCGGCGGCGGCAGACCTTCTTCGACGAGACGCTGGCGCACCGAGCGCGCCTGCAGCGGGTTCTCGGCCGCCTCGGGCGCGGTGACGTCGCCGAGCAGCACGCTGCCGCCGTCGAGATCGGGATCGGTGAAGCCGATCGGATTGACGCGCTCGAGTTCGGCCTCGGTCTGCAGCGGCGGAAGCTTCATGATCGGCAGGTTGTCCGGGCCGAGCGAGGTGACCAGCGGAAGCGCTGAATCGCCGAGGATCTGCTGGAGCTGGCGCTCGACATAGAAGGCAAGTTTGCGCTGGCCGGCCGGAGTGAAGTTGATGCCGTCGGACCCGCGCAGCCGCACCACCTGACCCTTGATGTCGGGACCGCGCTCGATGAAGTTGCCCTCGGCGTCGACGAACCCGTCCCAGATGTCGACGAAGAAACCGCCGGCGGCCTCGGTCCGCTCGCGGAAGATCTCGTTGAGCGCGAGCATGTCGGCCGACATGGAGCGGAACCGGAACGGCGGCGTGCCGGTCCACACGAGCGCCACGCCCGCCTCGCCGGCTTCGCCGATGAACGCATCGATGCGCCGCTGATATTCGGCGCGCCATGGATCGGACAGAACCGCAGCGCTCGACCCGTCCACGCGCATCGCCTGGCGATCGTTGGCGCCCACATGAACGACAAGGATCTGCGGTTCGACCTCTTCGACAATGGCCCCGATCTCGCCGGGCCAGTCGTAGAAATCGTCGCGAACGAAGCCGGACGAGCCGTTGATGCGCCTTTCGACCACCACGTTGGGCGAGTCGGCAAAGGCATCCACCAGGCCGCGCGCGAGCCCGTCGGCGACGAAATCGCCGACCACCAGAACCTTGACCGCGTTTTCGGCCTTTTCGACCGCCGGCTCGCGCGGCGCCACCGGAGCCGATGCGACGCTCGAACGGGGCTGGCTCGGAGCGGTGCGGCGCGGGGCCGCCTGCCGGGGCGCCGCCTGACGCGGACGCTGCTGCTTGGCGGCCGGCTCGCGATCGCCGCGATTGCGCCGGAAGAGCAGTTCGAGAAGGCCCGGCTGGCGCTCCTGGGCAAGGGCTTGGGATACGCCGGAGGGAAGATCGAACGGCCCGCCGGCCGGCAATCCCGTCGCGACGACGGTCAGAGCGACGAGCCAGACCGCCAGGGCACGCAACGCGCCCCGCCGGACCGGTCGGCTCCTGTACCAGTTCCTGCCTGTCATGTCTGTCGACCCTGTTGCGCCCCGCAACGCCCGGCCGGTCGATCTGTTCCGATCAGCGTCGCCGCAGCACTTCTAGCACTTCGAGCGATGCATAGCCATCCTGCGTCAGGCCCGCGCTCGCCTGGAACGCCTTGATCGCGCTGCGCGACATCGGTCCGATCTTGCCGTCGATGTCGCCGTCATAGAAGCCCTTGCTCTTCAGCCGGCGCTGCAGTTCCTCGCTCTGCGCAACCGAAAGACGGGTGAACGGCCGCGTCCAGTCCCGGCTCGGCGGCGGGAAGCCGGCGATCTGGTCGGCCAAAAGGCCCACGCCGAGCGCATACTTGTCGGCATTGTTGTAGCGCTTGATGACGAAGAAGTTGCGGACCATCAGGAACGCCGGGCCGTCGCGCCCCTGCAGCACCTTCAGTTCGGCCTTCTGGCCCGGCCGGGGATAGGGCTTGCCGTTGGCGCGGACGACGCCCATGCGCTCCCATTCGCGCAGGCTGAGCGAGCCGCCCGGAAACTTGCGGCCCGGCGGCAGCACCACCTCGTAGCCCCAGGTCTGGCCCGACTGCCAGCCGTTCTGGCGCAGCAGGTTCGCGGCGGTGTAGAGCGCGTCCGGCACCGAATTCCAGATGTCGCGCCTGCCGTCGCCGTCTCCATCGACGGCGTAGGCCTTGTAGCTGGTCGGTATGAACTGGGTGTGGCCCATCGCGCCGGCCCACGACCCGGTCAGCCCCTCGATCGGCACGTCGCCGCGCTGGGCGATCTGCAGCGCCGCGATGAGCTGGTTGCGCGCGAATTTGGCGCGCCGCTGGTCGGCATAGGCGAGCGTTGCCAGCGCGCGCGGCACATAGTGCAGACGCCCGGGCTTGGTCAGCGCCTCGCCATAGCTCGACTCCATCGACCAGATCGCCAGGATGATGTGCTTGGAGACGCCCGTCGACCGTTCGATGCCGTCGAGCAGCCGGCCGTATTTGCGCAGCATCGCGCGGCCGTCGCCGATCGTGCGTTCGTTGACGCGCGCGTCGATATACTGCCACGCCTCGTCGCGGAACTCGGGCTGGAACCGCGCCTTGCGCAGCACCTCGTCGTCGGGCGTGCGCACATTGGCGAACGCGCGGTCGTAGACGCGGCCGTCGACGCCGTTCGCCACGGCGACCGATCGGAAATCGCGAATCCATTTCTGAAAGCCCGCGTCGGCCAGCGCCGCCGCCGGAAACATCGTCAGCAGGAACAGCGCAAGACCGCCCGTCAGGCCGGCGATCGCGCCCATGCGCCCCTTCGTCATATCAAGCCTTTCTCCCGGTTGTGCCTGATGACGCCCCCTGTACGGTCGGTTTTTCGGCAACATTTCAGACAAACCGTGGCGACAATGAGTCAGCGCTGCAGCCGGACGCCCACGAAGACGTTACTGCTCCGCGTTTCCTCGGCCGGATCGTCGCTGAAGGTGCGTTCGTGGCCGACCCGTCCGGTCAGCCCCATGAAGCGGTTGAACCAGTAGGTCGCGCCGACCAGCCCCGCCGCCGTCACGGTGTCCTCGCCCGGCCCGACCACGTCCTCGTACTGCACGCTGACCTCGCCGTTCAGTTCGAGGTTGGCGCGGGCGCGGTGCTGCACGCCCAGGTTGGCCGCATAGATGAGCGAACCGGACGTATCGGCCGCGCTGCTGGTGGTCGTGACCGTGGCGAGGCCGAAGCGCACATCGGTCTCGCGGCGCGGCGACCATCTCAGGTCGGCATTGACCGACAGGCCGGCGATGTCGGCAAGGGCCGCATCGGCGATGTCCTCGCGCACATAGCCGATCGCCACCTCTCCGGACAGCTTCTCGCCGCGGTCGAAGGCGGTGCCGAGCCGCAGCGCATAGCGCAGCGCGTTCCGGTCGAGGCCGGACGTGTCAGGCCGTTCGTCCATCACGCGCCGGCTCAGCTCGACCTCGACGAACGGTGTCAGCACCGGCGAGATGGCGTAGCCGCCCCGCAGCCGGCCGCCATAGCGCGTATAGTCCAGATCGTCCTGCGGGATCGTGGTGCCGTTCGAAAGGCGCGCGTCACCGACCGTCTGGCGCAGGCCGTTGATCTCGGCCAGCCCGCGCAGGTTGCCGGCCTGCCGCGAAAGCGCCAGCGCGCCGTCGAACGTCTGCACCACCGGCTCGTTGGCCGTGCCCACGCCGGGAAAACGGATCGGATCGATCGCCTCGAAGACCGCCGCCGATCCCGGATCGTCCTGCGTGTAGGAATAGCCGCCCGACGCGGTCAGGACCGTGTCGCGGTCGATGTCGAGCCGCAGCGCCGCATCGGCGCCGAACGAGGCCGACTGGTCCTCGTCGCCGGAGATGCGGAACGGCAGGCGGCCGTCGAAACCCAGATCGAGCGCATGGCGCGCCCAGTCCGAACTGGCCCGCACCGACAGCGCCGCCTCGCCGAACGTGCCCTCGCTTGTCGTCTCGCGCACGCCCGCCGGCGGCCCGGGGTCGTTGAACGCGGTCGTGGTGCGCAGGTAGGTGGCGCCCAGATCGAGCGTCGTGGTCACATCGAACGTACCCACGCGCAGGCCGAGCGGCGCATAGGGCGCGGTCTCCTCCGACACCGCGCGCGCCTGCACGGGACCGGCCGGCGCGACCGCCTCGACACGGCCGAAATCGGGCTCGTCTTCCTCGACCGGGTCGACCGATCCGGTGATCAGCGCACCGATCGCGTCCGCGTCGCCATCGGCCGCTGCCTCATCGTCTTCGTCGTTGAAAAGGCTCGGCCCCGAAAGCTGCGTCGAAAGATCGGCGCCGGTTGCATCTGCGGCCGCGTCCCGGCCGGGGTCCGGCAGACCGGTCGCCGCGCCCGTCGTCTGCGCGGGCGCGGTCCCGGCGGGCGTGGTCTCGCTTGCGCGACCCGGCCGCCCGGATGGCAGCCCCAGAACGTTCTCCTCGACCTCACCGCGCAGGATCGGAACGAGCTGGGCCGGCGCCAGCGCCGGAAAGGCGACGACCGCAAGGCCCGCCGCAGCGCACACCGCGCATCGCCGTCCCCAGGCCCGCATGCTCTGACCGCGCCGTTCCAACGGTGACCGATCCCCGGATTGTCCAATGTCTTGCCAAGCGGTAAACAATCGGGGTTAACGAAGCGTTGAACAAACCCTGCCGCGATGCGCCGATGGACATGGGCGCGCCGATGCAATAGCTGTCCGGAACCGGATACCGCACGGGAACCGCATGCCCTGGACAAGGACGCCATGCTGACCAGACCAAGCGCCATGCAGTCGGCCCTTCGCACGCTGGGCACCGAGCGCGGCGGCCTCGACGCCCTTTCCGAGGCGCTGCAGAACGGGCTCGGAAAACCGTTCGCGGAGGCGGTCGACACGCTGCACGGGGTCGGTGGCCGCGTCATCGTCTCCGGCGTCGGCAAGAGCGGCCACATCGCCCGCAAGATCGCCGCCACGCTCGCCTCGACCGGCACGCCGGCCTACTTCGTCCACGCCGCCGAGGCCAATCACGGCGATCTGGGCATGATCACGCGCCAGGACGCGATCATCTGCCTGTCATGGTCGGGCGAGGCGCAGGAACTGGGCGGGGTGATCAGCTACGCCAAGCGCTTCTCGATCCCGCTGATCGCGATCACCGCGGGGGCGACATCGGCGCTGGCGCGCGAGGCATCGATCGTGCTTCTGCTGCCGCGCGCCGAGGAGGCCTGCCCGCACGGGCTCGCCCCGACCACCTCGTCGGTGATGCAACTGGCGATCGGCGACGCGCTCGCGGTCGCCCTGCTCGAGACGCGCGGCTTCACCGCAGATGATTTCCGCGATTTCCACCCCGGCGGCAAGCTCGGCGCGAGCCTGACCCGCGTCGGCGACATCATGCACACCGGCGAGCGCATTCCGCTGGTGCCGGCGGGCGCCTCGATGCGCGATGCGATCGTCAGGATCTCGCAGAAGGGCTTCGGCTGCGTCGGCATCGTGCGCGAGGACGGCCGGCTGGCCGGCATCATCACCGACGGCGACCTGCGCCGCCACATGCAGTCCGATCTTCTGGCGATGCGCGTCGATGACGTGATGACGTCGACGCCGAAGACGATCACCGCCGACGCGCTGGCCGCGACCGCGCTGACCATCGTCAACGACGCGGCGATCACCGCGCTGATGATCGTCGAGGATGACAGGCCGGTCGGTATCGTCCACCTGCACGATCTTCTGCGCGTCGGCGTGGCCTGAGGGCGCAGGCGCTCGCGTTCAGACGCCCCTCACCCGACTGCGGCTAACGCTCATTTCATTCGCGAAGCCTCGTATCCCTCTCCCCGTAAACGGGGCGAGGGACGGGACATCCGCGCACGCATCGGGGGCGTTCAATCGCGATGTGGAGATCCCCTCTCCCCGCAGGCGGGGAGAGGGTGAGGGTGAGGGGCTCTTGCCTTCCTCAGATCCAGCCCTGCAGTTCCCGGCGCACGAGCGTTTCGATGACGCTCATCCCTTCGGGACTGTCGTTGAGGCAGGGGATGTGGGTGTAGTGCGTGCCGCCCGCCTCCTCGAAGATCTCCCGGCCCTCGCCGGCGATCTCCTCGAGTGTCTCCAAGCAGTCCGACACGAAGCCGGGGTTGAAGGTCGCAACCCTCGTGATGCCCTGTGAGGGAAGTTCCTCGAGCGTCTTGTCGGTATAGGGCTGCAGCCATTCCTCCGGGCCGAAGCGCGACTGGAAGCAGGTCATCAGCCGGCCCTTTTCCCAGCCGAGCCGCTGTTCGAGCAGGCGCGTGGTCTTGTGGCAGTGGCAGTGGTAGGGATCGCCGCGCATGAAATAGCTCTGCGGGATGCCGTGATAGGAGGCGATCACCCGCTCGGGTTCGAAATCGAGCGTCGACAGATGCGCCTCGATCGACCGCGCCAGCGCCTCGATATAGACCGGCTCGTCATGATAGGCCGGCACGGTGCGCAGGGCCGGCATGAAGCGGGTCTTCGACAGCGCCTCGAACACCTTGTCGTTGACCGTCGCAGTCGTCGTCGCCGAGAATTGCGGATAGAGCGGGAAGGCGACGATCCGATCGCAGCCCTCGCCCATCAGCGCCTCGATGCGTGAGGCGATCGACGGGTTGCCGTAGCGCATGCCCCAGTCGACGACGACGTTCTCGTGCGCCTTGAGCGCCTCGGCGAGCTTGTCGGCCTGGCTGCGCGTGTAGGTGCGCAGATAACTCTCGTCGCGTTCGGTGTTCCAGATTTCCGCGTAGGCCTTGCCGACCCTGCCCGGACGCGTGTTGAGCACGATCCCGTAGAGGATCGGATACCAGATCGCCTTGGGCCATTCGATCACGCGGCTGTCGGTGAGGAACTCGGCCAGATAGCGCCGCATCGAGCGGTAGTCGGTCCCGTCCGGCGTGCCCAGATTGATCAGCAGCACGCCCACCTTGCCGATCCGCACCTTCGGATGGTCGGACGGAAGCGGTCCAACCTGCTTGGCGAGGGCACGGTCGATCGACGTCTGCATGTTCATGGCAACTTCCCGGTACGGGCCGAAAACTGGGCTGGATCGGCCGTAAACTAGTCCCTGCCCGGGCAAATTCAATGCGGCAAAAGGGGCAGGCACAAAGACCGATGCCCGCCGCGCGGGGCGGCGGGCATGTCAGCGCGATCCGTGACCCGGTCTATTGCGCCGGGACGGTGATTTCCATGCCGACCTCGAGATTGTCGGCCATCAGGTCCGGATTGGCGTCGGCGATCTTCGACCACATGGTCGCATCGCCGTAGAACTCGCGCGCGATCTCCCACAGCGTGTCGCCGGCCTCGATGACGTAGGTCTCGCCTTCGGCCATGGCATCGTCGGACGCCATCTCCTCGGTGGCTTCCTCGGACGCCATTTCCTCGGTCTCGGCCATCTCCTCCGATGCCATTTCCTCCTCGGAGGCCATTTCCTCATCGGAGGCCATGTCTTCGGCCGGCGCTTCCTCGGAAGCCATTTCCTCGGCAGGCGCTTCCTCGGCCGCGATCACCGGGCCTTCCGAGGACAGCGACTCGGCCGAAAGCGCGGTCTCCGGCGGAACCACCTCGGTCTCTTCCGCTGCCATCTCCTCGGTCTCGGTCATCTCGTCGGATGCCATCTCCTCGGCGGGCGCTTCTTCGGTCTCGATCATTGGACCTTCGGTCGACAGCGACTCGGCCGAGAGCGCCGTCTCCGGCGGAACCACCTCGGTCTCCTCGGCGGTCTCGTCCGACGCCATTTCCTCGGTTTCGGCCATCTCTTCGGACGCCATCTCCTCGGCGGGGGCTTCCTCGGCCTCGATCATCGGACCTTCGGTCGACAGCGATTCGGCCGAAAGCGCGGTTTCCGGCGGAACCACCTCGGTCTCCTCGGCGGTCTCGTCCGACGCCATTTCCTCGGTCTCGGCCATCTCTTCAGACGCCGTTTCCTCGGCCGGAGCCTCGTCTTCCTCCATCGCCGCGGCGTCGGCCGCAGCCATGATCCGGCCGTCCGTGTAGGGCTCGTACGGGCTGTTCTCGGCCAGATAGTCGGCCACCACCTGTTCGAGGCCCGGGCCGTAATCGTAGGCATTCTCGGCGTTCTCGGCGAACATCGCATAGCCGTCGCCGCCGCCGCGCATGTAGTTGTTGGAGACCACGCCATAGGTCGCGTCCGGATCGAGCGGTGTCTCGTTGCCCTCGGCGTCGACGACCATCACGTCGGAGATGCGGTTGCCCGGCTCGGCGCTGGCGTCGAACGTGTAGGACAGGCCGGCCACCTGCGGGAACCGGCCGGCGCCCTCCTCGATCTGGCCGACGCCGTTCTCGAGCGCGCCGATCACGTCCTCGCCCTTGAGCTGGAACGTCGCCAGCGTGTTCTGGAACGGCAGCACGGTGAGCACCTCGCCCATCGTGATCTCGCCGGAGTCGATCGAGGCACGCAGGCCGCCGCCGTTCTGGATGGCGATCTGGATGCCCTGGTCGCGCACCCGGTCGAGCATCGCGTCGGCGACCAGATTGCCCATCTCGCATTCCATCGCCCGGCACACCTCGCGGCTGCCCTCGATGGCGGCGGTGGTCTCGCCGACGGGCTGCACCTTGAGCTCCTCGATCGGCTCGGCCAGTTCCTGGACGCGGGCGACGAAGCCCTCGTCGGGCTCCACCGAGGCGTCGAGCAGATGCGGCTCGCCTTCGGCCGAGATCACGTTGCCCTCGTCGTCGAACGTCACCTGCAGTTCGCCCAGATATTTCGAATAGGCATAGGCCTGCACGATCGGCACGTCCTGGCCGGACGGGTTCTGGACCACCACCGGATAGACGTCGGCGGCATCCTCTTGGACGTTCGACAAAAGCGTGTGCGAGTGGCCGCCGACGATCACGTCGATCCCGTCGACGGCGGCGGCGATCTCCTTGTCGCGCGGCAGGCCGACATGCGACAGCAGGATGATCTTGTTGACGCCCTCGGCCTCCATCTCGGCGACCGCCCCGGTCAGATAGTTGGTCTCCTCGATCAGCAGGATCGTCGGGCCGGGCGAGGAGGTCTCGTCCGTGTCGGTGGCCAGCACCGAGACGATGCCGATCTTCTCGCCGCCCACTTCCGTGATCACGTAGCCGGGCAGCATGTCGGCGAGCGGCGAACTGGCGCCGGCCAGCGTGTTGCCGGAGATCACCGGAAAGTCGGCCGCCTCGATGAACTCGGCGAGCGCCTCGGGTCCGTCGTCGAACTCGTGGTTGCCGACGGCCATCGCGTCGAAGCCGATGCCGTTCATGAACTCGACGGCCGCCTCGCCCTTGTAGGTGGTGTAGAACAGCGAGCCCTGGAACTGGTCGCCCGCGTCCAGCACCAGCACGTTGCCGCCCTCGGCGGTAATGGCGTCGCGGCGCTCGTCGATCTTGGTCTTGACGCGCGCGATGCCGCCGAAGCACTCGCCGGCCGCGTCGTCCTCGGCGCTGCAGGTCGAATCGAACCGGTTGATCGGCTCGATGCGCGAATGCAGGTCATTGATGTGCAGGATGTCGAGCGTGAACTCGGCACGCGCCATGCCGCTCGTCAGAGCCACAGCCGAAACGCTGAGCGCCATCAGCATCGCTGTCTTTTTCATAGAGGCCTCCCGTTGCCTGAAATCGCGCGATCGCGCTCGGGTCGCGACGCTTATCGGGAAGCTATGTGACAGGGATTTTACAGTAAGGTCAACGGGTTTGCGCGCGCGAATCCGCCCCGTGCCGGCAGTCGGCGGCGGCGCCGGCGTGTGCCGGCGCCCGGGTCGGCAACCTCAGCCCACGCCGGAGCGGCGGATCAGCTGGAACTGCTGGCCGGAATCGTTGGTGCAGTTCAGCGTCGTCGAACCGGCGAGTACGCAGTTGGCGCGGATGCGGGTCTCGCGCAGCAGCGAGAAATAGTCGAGCGCGATCGATTCCCGGCTCGTATAGGTGTAGGTGCCCTCGGCGACCCGGTTGCCGGTATCGTTGGCCACGCTGACGAAGCGCCCGTTCAGCAGGCTTGCGGTGGCAACGCCGCTGGAGTCGCTCCAGTTGCCGTCTAGCGGTCCGGCACGGGACACCGCGCTGGGCCCGCCGAATCCACCGCCGCCGCCCGGCGCCGGGATCGTGCAGCCGGCAAGGACGATCGCGCCGACCGTCAGCGCCGCCCAGGCGAACGGCGCGGGACCGGACCTGCGCGCGCGAAACACCGATTTGTTCATCGACAATACTCCGTTCTGCCCTTGCGGGCGATAATCTATGCCAACCGGTCAAAAGACGGAACCCGTCTTTGTCGGTTCCCCCACTCAATGGTTCCTGGCCGCTCCCCGTTCCAGCCAGTCGGCCAGCGCGTCCCGACCCGCCCGTATGCCCTTGTAGTCCTGGCCGGGCCGGTCGAGCGCGCGCAGACGCGTCGCCAGCGACGCGGCCAGCCCCGCGTGGTCGAAGATGCCGGCGAGCGGATCGGTCGCGACCCGGATCGTGAACAGGATGTCGCCGCTTTCGGGCAGCTTGCACAGCGTCTGGTCCTCGCAGCGCAGGAACATGGCGGCCAGATCGTCGATGCTCGCCTCGGCGGGCAGAAGGTCGTGCGGATGCGGCTGCGGCCGGAACAGGCCGCCATTGTCGTGCAGCGACCAGTTCGACCGGGCGACGATCACGCCCGGCCGCAGATTGTCGAACATGCGCTCGATCAGCACCGCCTTGCGCGTGCCCGCCGAAAAGCCCGGAACCGGCGCATGGATCGATGCCAGCGGCCGGTCGAACTTCTCGGCAAGGCGCCAGTAGGAGGGAAAGCACAGGCTCGCCGCGACCAGCCGCCAGCCATCGTCGTGCTTGCGCATCAGCACCAGATCGTCGGCGACCAGGCGCGACGCGGTCAGCAGCGGCGCCGGATCGGCGTCCGGTGCGACCGGCACGCTGCGTTCGCCGATGCCGATCGTATGCGCGGTGCGCCGGTAGGTCTGCGGAAACGCGGCCGGCAGATGCCCGGCGAGCAGGGCCAGCGCCTCGGCCTGCGCGTCGACCGTGTCCGCACGCGCGGCGAACACGTCCGCCGGCCGGGACGCGATCAGCGCGTCCTTCTCCGCAAGGTTCGCCGTCAGCCGGTCGTCCGGCGCCAGCCAGCGCGCCGGATCGTCGAGCGGCTTCAGGCCGATCGCGAACGCCTCGGCATAGCCAGGTCGCGCGAAGGTGCCGCCGGCGTGCAGGGAACTCACCCGTCCAGCGCCTCCAGCTCGTCGACGATGGCGCTGATGACGCCCAGACCCTTCGCCCAGAAGTCGGGATCGCGCGCATCAAGGCCGAACGGCGCCAGCAGTTCGGTATGGTGCTTGGAGCCGCCCGCCCGCAGCATGTCGAAATAGGCCTCCTGAAACCCGCTCTCGGCGTTCTGGTAGACCGCATAGAGCGAGTTCACCAGGCAGTCGCCGAACGCGTAGGCATAGACGTAGAAGGGCGAGCGGATGAAGTGCGGGATATAGGTCCAGAACAGCTCGTACCCTTCGTTCAGCCGGATCGCCGGACCAAGGCTTTCGGCCTGCACCTCCAGCCAGAACGCGCCGATCTGTTCGGTCGTCAACTCGCCCTGCCGGCGCGCCTCGTGCACCTTGCGCTCGAACATGTAAAAGGCGATCTGCCGGATCACCGTGTTGATCATGTCCTCGGCCTTCTGCGCGAGCATCGCCTTGCGCTCGCGCGGGTCCGAGGTGCCCTCCAGCATCGCACGGAAGGTCAGCATCTCGCCAAACACCGAGGCGGTCTCGGCCAGCGTCAGCGGCGTCTGCGCCAGAAGCGCGCCCTGCTCGGCGGCAAGCACCTGGTGCACGCCGTGGCCCAGCTCGTGCGCCAGCGTCATCACGTCGCGCGGCTTTCCCTGATAGTTGAGCAGGATATAGGGATGCGCCGAGGGCACGGTCGGATGCGAGAATGCGCCGGGCGACTTGCCCGGCCGCGTCGGCGCGTCGATCCAGCCTTCCTCGAAGAAGCGTTCGGCGATGCCGGCCATGTCCGGCGAAAAGCCGGCATAGGCGTCGAGCACGATCTTGCGCGCGCTAGGCCAGCCGATCACGGCCTGCGGGGTTTCGGGCAGCGGCGCGTTGCGGTCCCAGGCGTCCATCTGCTCCATGCCGAGCCATCTGGCCTTCATCGCGTAGTAGCGATGGGAGATCGCCGGAAAGCTCTCGCGCACCGAACGCACCAGCGCCTCGACCACGTCGCGCTCGACCCGGTTGGAAAGATGTCGGGCGTCGGCGACATCGGCGAAGCCGCGCCAGCGATCGGAGATTTCCTTGTCCTTGGCCAGCGTGTTGGTGATCAGCGTGAAGGTGCGCTTGTGCGCGCCGAAGGTCTCCGCCAGCGCCTCGAACGCCTTGCGCCGCACCGCCCGGTCCGGCTCCTGCAGCCTGGCGAAGGTCGGCTCGAGCGCCAGTTCCTCGCCGTCGACCTCGAACGAAAGGCCCGTGAGCGTCTCGTCGAACAGCCGCTGGAAGGCGGCCGACGACGTCACCGACTTCTCGAGGAAGAGCTGCTCGAGCCGGTCGTCGAGCTGATACGGCTTTTCGAGCCGCAGGTCGTCGATCCAGGGCTTGTATCGCGCCAGCACCGCGTCGCGGCCATAGGCCGCATCCAGCCGGTCCTCGGCGATCTGGTTCATCTCGAGCTGGAAGAACAGAAGATGCGCCGAAAGATCGGTCAGGTGCTGCTGCACGTCGCCGTAGAACTTGGCCCGCGCCGGATCGGTCGTGTCGGCCGCATAGAGCAGCCCCGCATAGGAGGCGACCCGGCCGATCAGTTCCTCGATCGTCTCATAGGCCGTCACCGCGCCGCCGAGCGTGCCCTCGTCCGCCGCCTCGGCGAGCCGGCCCTTCCAGGCTTCCGCGAACGCGGCCGCCTCGGTGGCGGCCCGTTCCATGTCGCCGGCCAGTTCGGGACTGTCCATGGCGGGGTAGAGGTCCGACAGCCGCCAGTCGGGCAGATCGCCCAGATCGGCGTCCCGGCTTCTAGCCGCATTGGGCGCCCAAGCGATCGGGCCGTTCCGTTGGGACGTTCTGTTCCAGGCGTTCATCGGGCATCCCCGTTCGAATTTGCATCAAATCTTCGCGTCCGGCTTAGCGGAACCTCAAAGGCGCTGTGTCAACTTGGCGCATCAGCAACCGCAATGGACGGCCCACGACTGTAGGCCGCCGAACCACCAGCGCAAGTCATGAACGCGACCGTTCTCATTGTCGACGACGATCCGGTGCAGCGCCGCCTCGCCGAGGCCGCCCTGACGCGCGACGGAATGGCCGTCGCGGCCTGTGGCGACGGCACCGCCGCGCTCGACCATCTCGCCGAAAGGCGCGACGGCGTCTCGGCGATGGTGCTCGACCTTGTCATGCCCGGCATGGACGGCATCGCGGTGCTGGAAGCGCTGCGCCAGCGCGGCGATCAGGTGCCGGTGATCGTCCAGACCGCCAAGGGCAGCATGGACGTGGCGATCTCGGCGATGCGGGCGGGCGCCTTCGACTTCCTGGTCAAGCCGGTCGCCCCGGCTAAGCTCGCAAAGGCGGTTCGCGACGCGGTCAAGGTGGCCGAGAGCGGCCAGCGCCGGGCGACGCCCGAAACCTTCCGCAAGCGCGCCGCCTCACGCCGCCAGGGCGTCGATCTGATCGGCAACGGCCCCGAGATGACGCGGGTCAAGCGCCTGATCGCCAAGGCGTCGGCGAGCGACATTCCGGTGCTCATCGAAGGCGAGTCGGGCACCGGCAAGGAACTGGTCGCGCGCGCGATCGCCGGCCGGGGCGCCCGCGCCACCAAGCCGCTGGTCATCGTCAATTGCGGCGCGATCCCGGACAATCTGGTCGAATCCATCCTGTTCGGCCATGAAAAGGGCGCCTTCACCGGCGCCACCGAAAAGCACACCGGCAAGTTCGTCGAAGCCGATGGCGGCACGCTGTTCCTCGACGAGATCGGCGAATTGCCGAACGCCGCGCAGGTCAAGCTGCTGCGCGCCATCCAGGACGGCCATGTCGAACCGGTCGGCGCCAGGGGCGGCCGCACTGTCGATGTGCGGCTCGTGTCGGCGACCAACCGGGATCTGATCGCCGCCGTCCAGACCGGCCGTTTCCGCGAGGACCTCTATTACCGTCTCAACGTCTTCCCGATCCTGACGCCGTCGCTGCGCAGCCGCACCGGCGACCTGCCCGAACTGGTCGATCATCTGGTCGAGCGCCAGGCACGAAAGGCGGGTCTGACCGGCGTGCCGAAGGTCACGGACGCGGCCATGGAGGTGCTCGGCGCCTATGACTGGCCGGGCAATGTGCGCCAGCTCGAAAACGAACTCTTCCGCGCCCTCGTCCTCAGCGAGACCGGCGTGCTCGACGCGCCCGACTTCGCCCATATCGCCGCCCAGCTCGACGGCAGCCGGCGGCCGATCGCCCCGATGCCGGCGCTCGACCGGCCGCTTGCGCCCGCTGCGGATATGCCGTTTCCGCCGGCGGCGCCGGACGGCGTGCCCGAACCGCCGCCCCTGCGCGAGCGGCCCGCGGCCGACCGCGGCCATTGCGTGCCGCTTCTTGGCGCCGACGACCACGCCCGGCCGCTGGCCGCCATCGAGGCCGACGCGATCAGCCACGCCGTGAGCCACTATGACGGCCAGATGAGCGAGATCGCCCGGCGCCTCGGCATCGGCCGGTCGACGCTCTACCGCAAGCTGCGCGAATACGGGATCGTCGGCGGCCGCAACTGAGCCTGTGCCGGAACCGCACGCGTTAACCGCCCATATACCATGGGCGAACGCGGACGCGCGCGATGACATTTTTGCCACGCAATGACCGCATTTCCCCTTGATGGAAGCTCGGGGACGCCCGCAGACCGCGTTCCGGACCGCCTCCGGCACGCCGCGACGATTGATTTGAATGCGGCACGGTGGCAAGAGGCGATAAGGAGCGGTTAACCACGATGCGGGTAGCGTCCCGGGACAGGTCACGGCCCGATTGCCGTGACCGGGGACAAGACGGATTGGTGCGCTTTGAGCCTCACCGGACACGACAGGACGGCGATCTTCGCTGACCGACGCGCGAGCCGCGTCGCGACGACGGTCATCGCTCTGATGATCGCGCTTTGCGCCGTTCTGACGCCCGCTTCCGCCCAGGCCGAGACGCGCACCCTCAAGCTCTATAACACCCACACCGGCGAACGCGACCAGATCACCTTCAAGCGCAACGGCCGCTACGTCCAGAGCGGGCTCAACCAGCTCAACCGGTTCCTGCGCGACCACCGCCGCAACGAACCGACCAGAATGGACCCCGAACTGTTCGATCTGGTCTGGGAGGTCTACGAGGCCTCGGGCGCGCGCGATTACATCCACGTCGTCTCGGGCTACCGCTCGCCCGCCACCAACGAGATGCTGCGCCGGACGCGCGGCGGCCAGGCCAAGAAGAGCCAGCACATGGTCGGCAAGGCGATGGATTTCTTCATCCCCGGCGTCCCGGCGACGCGGCTGCGCGAACTGGGCTTCAAGCTGCAGGGCGGCGGCGTCGGCTATTACCCGAAGTCGGCGAGCCCCTACGTGCACCTCGACACCGGCAATGTCCGCGCATGGCCGCGCATGAGCCGGTCGCAGCTCACCCGCCTTTTCCCGGACGGCAAGACGCTGCACCTGCCGCCCGATGGCCGGCGCCTTCCGGGCTATCAGCAGGCGCTCGCCGAATACAATGCACGCCAGCGCTCGGGCCAGCCGGCGACCTTCGGCCGTTCGCGCGGCGGCAGCAGCGGCGGCGGCGGCAATGGTGGCGGCCTTCTCGCCAACCTGTTCGGCGGCGGCGGTGGCGGCTCCGATGACGAACCCACGAGCCCGCGCGCGTCGGGCCCCGCACGAACCGCGGTGCCGGCCGCCCGTCAGGAGCCGCGCGAGACGCCGGCCACGGTCCTTGCCGCGTTGCCCTCGCGTTCGATGCCGGTTCCGAGCGCGGCGCCGCGCGCCGTTCTGCGCCAAGGCGTCCCGGTCGCGGTGACGACGCCGCAGGCGACCGCTTCGGCCGCACCGCAGGCGCCCGACACGCCGCCCGCGTCGACCGGGCTTCCCGGCCTGCGCCTGCCCACACCGCGCGCCATCATTCCGGGCATCGGCGTCGGCGACCAGCGTCCGGCCCAGGCCGAGGCGCCCGCGCCGCAACCCGCTCCCGCGCCGGCACCGGAACCTGCACCCGAACCGGCTCCCGCATCGGGACCCGCCGTGCTGCTCGCCGAACTCACCCCGCCCGTGCCGCAGCGCCGGCCCGGCGTCCTCGTGGCGGCCGCCGACGCGCCCGCCGAGCGCCGCAGCGCCGACCAGATCGAGGCGTCGGCGACGATCGCGGCCGCGGCCGGTGACGATGACGCCACGGCCCTGCTGGCCGCCGCCGAGGCGACGCCCGAGACCACAGAGCCCACGCAACTGGCGCTGGCGATGCCGGTCCCCTCGCCGCGGCCCGAGCCGCAGCAGACCGCAAACGTGCCGACGACGCTCGCCGCCTACGCGCCGCCGACGGCGCCGGTCGAACCGATGGTGGCGCCGGCAAACCCCGAACCGGCGTTGCGCGCCGACGATGCCGCAACCGGGGCGCCGACCGGCCGTGGCGGCCGCATCGCCGTGCCGGCCCCGCGTCCCGATAGCGCCGATGACGCCGTGATGACGGCCGCCCTCGATACGGGCGTGCGCACCACCGCCAAGGCCGGCCGCCCCTCGGCCCGCGATGCGGTCACGGTGGCGCCGCCGCGCGTGCCGGTGGTTCCGGCCGAGCAGATCGATCCGACACGCTTCGGCGACTGGACGGTCAGCGTCGCTTCGGTCACCGCGAGCGGCCGGCCCACCGAACGGCCGCAATTCATCAAGAACGCCACGCGGGCGGCACCCGACGCCGTCTACACCGCCGGCTTCTCCAAGGCCCCGCCGCCCGATCCGAGCCGGCTTTCGGGCAATGCGGTCACGTTCCTCGCCGTGGCGCGCTTCGGCTCCACCGGCGGCGACGGCCAGCCCCTGCAACTGCAGATACCGGCGACGAACTGATCACGATCGCCGGCCGTCGAGGTCTTTTCGGTAGAGTGGACTGAGATGGGCGAACGGCGCCGGACGCGCCGTTGAACGGCCTATTCCGGCGTTCTCAGCATGCCGAGCGCGGCCATGTAGGTGTCGAGCACCGCTTCCTGCTCCATGCGCTCGTTCTGGTCCTGCTTGCGGATCGCGACGATCTTGCGCAGCGCCTTGGTGTCGAAGCCGTTCGCCTTGGCCTCCGCATACACATCCTTGATGTCGTCGGCGATCGTCTTCTTCTCCTCCTCGAGGCGCTCGATGCGCTCGACGATGGTGCGCAGCTGGTCGCGCGCGACGGCCTGGACGTTGTCGGACATGCGTCGTGATTCCAATCGATGACGAAAGCCCGGCCCGCTTGCCGCATCGCCGTGGATGCGTCAACCGGGCACGGGCTTGTTCACAGGCCTTGCGGCGCGTGCGGGCCGTTCAGGTCTTCTTCGGCTGGATCAGCCCGTCGAGCTTGTTGGCGAGCCACCAGGCCGCCGGAATGCCGATCACCGCGCCGGCGCCCGCGGCGATCGCGATATAGGTCGCCGAGAACAGATCGGCGGTCAAAAGCGCGACGACGAAAATACCTGCCAGGGTCGGCGCAACGAGCAGATAGGCTGCCAGCCTGAGCGAGAACATGTTTCCCCTCCTGAACCGCGATTGGATGGCGGCACATTCGGGCCGGACCGGCGTCCACTCCTTGATCTGCCGCAATCGCCGCGACGATTTGGTCAGCGCGGCAGAACGGTCTCGCCCATCAGCGCCTCGTCGATCGCGCGCGCGGCCTGCCGCCCCTCACGGATTGCCCAGACGACCAGCGACTGCCCGCGCCGGCAATCGCCCGCCCCATAGAGCTTGTCGACGCTCGTCCTGTAGTCGCGGTCGTTGGCGGCGACCGAGCGGTTGCCGCGCCGGTCGGTGTTCATCTCGATCCGATCGCCCAGTTCGGCGATCAGGCCGGTATCCTCGTAGGGGCCGGCAAAACCGATCGCGATGAAGGCGAGATCGGCGCGGATGAAGAATTCGGTGCCGGCGACGGGTTGGCGCTTGTCGTCGACCTCGCAGCATTTGACGTGGGTCAGCTTGCCGTCCTCACCGACGAATTCGAGCGTGGCGATCTGGAAATCGCGGATCGCGCCTTCGGCCTGCGAGGACGAGGTGCGCATCTTGGTCGCCCAGAACGGCCAGACCGTCAGCTTGTCTTCCTTTTCGGGCGGCTCGGGCCGGATATCGAGCTGGGTCACCTTGACCGCGCCCTGGCGGAACGCGGTGCCGATGCAGTCCGACGCCGTGTCGCCGCCGCCGACCACGACCACATGCTTGCCGCCGGCAACGATCGGCTCGTTGTTCCAGGCGACGGACGCGATCGAGTTCTCTTTTCCCACCCGCTTGTTCTGCTGGACCAGGAAGTCCATGGCGATGTGCACGCCGTCGAGCTCCGCGCCGGGGATGGCCGGATCGCGCGGCCGCTCCGATCCGCCGCAGTAAAGGATCGCGTCGAACTCGGCCTGAAGGTCGGCCAGTGTCTTGTCGACGCCGACATTGACCAGCGTGTGGAAGGTCACGCCCTCGCCTTCCATCTGCTCGATGCGGCGGTCGATGAAGTGCTTTTCCATCTTGAAGTCGGGAATGCCGTAGCGCATCAGCCCGCCGATCTTGGCCTCGCGCTCGAACACATGAACATCGTGTCCGGCCCGGCCGAGCTGCTGGGCGGCGGCCATGCCTGCCGGCCCCGAGCCGATCACCGCGACCCGCTTGCCGGTCTTGTGCGCGGGCGGATAGGGCCGCACGTAGCCCATCTCGTAGGCCTTGTCGGCGATCGCCTGCTCGATCGTCTTGATCGCGACCGGTACGTCCTCGAGGTTCAGCGTGCACGCTTCCTCGCACGGCGCCGGGCAGATGCGGCCGGTGAACTCGGGGAAGTTGTTGGTCGAGTGCAGGTTGCGGATCGCCTCTTCCCAATTGTTGTTGTAGACCAGATCGTTCCAGTCCGGGATCTGGTTGTGGATCGGGCAGCCCTGCGGACCGTGGCAGTAGGGAATGCCGCAATCCATGCAGCGGGCCGCCTGCTTGGCAATCTCGGGATCCTCCAGCGGGATGGTGAATTCCCTGAAATGGCGGATGCGGTCGGAGGCCGGCTCGTACTTGGCCACCTGCCGGTCGATCTCGAGAAATCCGGTTACCTTGCCCATTGTTGTTCCAGTCGTTTGCGCTCGTCAGTCGAGCCAGTTTTCAAGTTTCAGGTCGGGAACCTGCCCGAACGCGCGATCGCCGGAGACCAGTGTCGCATCGAGCGAGACCGCATGCGCCGCAATCAACAGATCGTTCGCGCCCAAGCCAACGCCTGTACGGGTGAGCTTTGCGCGTAATCTGGCGTACGCCCTCTCGGCGGGTTGCTCAAACGGCAAGATCGTCATCTGGTCAAGCAATCCACGCACCAGCCGGGCCCGTCTCGAACCGGGCGCATTCTCGATCCCGTACAGAATCTCTCCGGCAACGATGATGCTGACGGCGTACTGTTCGCCGCCCACCTCGGCGGCACGCCTTGCCACCTTGCCGCCAGCGTCCCGCACGATGTCGGAGACCACGTTCGTGTCCAGGAGATACACCCCTCAGATGTCCGGTTCGTCGAGCGGCAGCAGATCGTCATCGCCAGGATCGCGCGGAAAATCCTCGATCGGCCCGTTCTCTCTGATCCAGGCGATAAGCTCGCCGACCGTCCTGATCTTCGGCGACGCGCTTTGCTCAAGAACCAGCCGATCCTGATCATCGCGGAACATTGTCACTTCGTCACCATCGAATTCGAACTCCTTCGGGATACGAACGGCCTGGCTTCGACCGTTCCGGAACAGTCGCGCTGTGCGCTTGGCGCTATCGGTGACATGCTTGTTCACGGTTCGAAATCCCATTTGTTATATGACATAGCATATGACAAACTCGGGCTCCAGCCTGTCGCCCTCAGCCCGCTACTCCAGCACCACCGCCGTTCCGGACACCGACACCATCAGCATCGTGCCCGAGCCGGCGGTGATGTTTTCATAGTCGATGTCGACGCCGATCACCGCGTTGCCGCCAAGACGCTCGGCCTCGGCGACCAGTTCGCCGAAGGCGATCTCGCGCGCCTCACGCAGCGCCTTCTCGTAGGCGCCCGACCGCCCGCCGACGATATCGCGGATGCCGGCGAGAAAGTCGCGGAAGACGTTCGCGCCCAGGATCGCCTCGCCGGTGACGACGCCCCTGTAGGCGACGACGTTGCGGCCCTGCACGGTGTTGGTGGTGGTGATGATCATCGCTTCACTCCGCCGCGACGCCCATGCGCATGCGCTCCATCTCTTCGAGCGCGCGGCGATATTCGACCGGCATGACCTTGCGGAACTTCGACCGGTAGGTTTCCCAATCGTCGAGGATCGCCGCCGCCCGCGTCGAGCCGGTATAGGCCTTGTGCTTGGCGATCAGCTGAACGAGCCGTTCCTCGTCGTGCCGGGTCATGTCGCCCGATACGTCGACGCGGCCCTTGTGCATCAGGTCGCCACCATGGTGGTGCAGCTTTTCGAGGATATCGTCCTCCTCGGGCACAGGCTCCAGCTCGACCATGGCCATGTTGCAGCGGCTTTCGAACGTGCCGTCCTCGTCGAGCACATAGGCGACGCCCCCGCTCATGCCGGCGGCGAAGTTGCGACCCGTCCGGCCGATCACCACGACCACCCCGCCGGTCATGTATTCGCAGCCATGATCGCCCACGCCCTCGACCACGGCGATCGCGCCCGAATTGCGCACCGCGAACCGCTCGCCGGCGACGCCCCGGAAATAGGCCTCGCCCTCGATCGCACCGTAGAGCACCGTGTTGCCGACGATGATCGACTCCTCGGGCACGATGCGCGCATCCTCCGGCGGGCGCACGACGATCCGGCCGCCCGAAAGACCCTTGCCGACATAGTCGTTGCCGTCGCCGACCAGATCGAAGCTGACGCCGGCCGCAAGGAACGCGCCGAACGACTGGCCGGCCGTTCCGGTGAACGTCACCGAGATCGTGTCCTCGCGCAGTCCCTTGTGGCCGAACCGTTTGGCGACCTCGCCCGACAGCATCGCCCCGGTGGTCCGGTCCGTATTGCGGATCGGCATGTCGATCGTCACCGGCTGGCGCCGTTCGAGCGCCGGCTCGGCCTTTTCGATCAGCGTCCGGTCGACGATGTCATCGATCGGGTGCTTCTGCAGTTCGGTGTGGTAGATCGCCTGCTTGGGCGCCGCCGGCTTGTGGAAGATGCCGGAGAAATCGAGCCCGCGCGCCTTCCAGTGGTCGATCAGCTTCTTCTGCTCGAGCCGGTCGGTTTCGCCGATCAGCTCGTTGAGCGTGCGCACGCCCATCTCGGCCATCAGTTCGCGCACCTCTTCGGCGAGATAGAAGAAGTAGTTGATCACATGCTCGGGCGTGCCCTTGAAGCGCTTGCGCAGCACCGGGTCCTGGGTGGCGATACCGACCGGACACGTGTTGAGATGACACTTGCGCATCATCAGGCAGCCTGCCGCGATCAGCGGCGCGGTCGAAAAGCCGAACTCGTCGGCGCCCAGAAGCGCGCCGATGACGACGTCGCGGCCGGTGCGCAGCCCGCCATCGACCTGCAGCGCGATGCGCGAGCGCAGCCCGTTGAGCACCAGCGTCTGGTGCGTCTCGGCAAGGCCCATCTCCCACGGGCTGCCGGCATGCTTGAGCGAGGTCAGCGGCGAAGCGCCGGTGCCGCCGTCATAGCCGGCGATGGTGATGTGGTCGGCGCGCGCCTTCGCAACGCCCGCCGCGACCGTGCCGACGCCCACCTCGGAGACCAGCTTGACCGAGATGTCGGACGCCGGATTGACGTTCTTCAGATCGTAGATCAGCTGCGCCAGATCCTCGATCGAATAGATGTCGTGGTGCGGCGGCGGCGAGATCAGCCCGACGCCCGGCGTCGAATGGCGCGTCTTGGCGATCGTCGCGTCGACCTTGTGGCCGGGCAGCTGGCCGCCCTCGCCGGGCTTGGCCCCCTGCGCGACCTTGATCTGTATCATGTCGGCGTTGACCAGATATTCGGTCGTCACGCCGAACCGGCCCGAAGCGACCTGCTTGATCGCCGAGCGCTCGGGATTCATCGTGCCGTCCGGCAGCGGCAGGAACCGGTCGGCCTCCTCGCCGCCCTCGCCGGTGTTCGACTTGCCGCCGAGCGCGTTCATGGCGCGGGCGAGCGTGGTGTGCGCCTCCCGGCTGATCGAGCCGAAGCTCATCGCGCCGGTCGAAAAACGCCTGACGATGTCGGCCGCCGGCTCGACTTCCTCGAGCGGGACCGGCTTGCCGCCCATCTCCTCGGCCGTGCGGATGTGGAACAGGCCGCGAATGGTGCGCGCGCGATGGTTCTCGGCGTTCACGTCGCGCGCATATTCGCGATAGGTGTCGTAGGAGCCCTTGCGCACCGCGTGCTGCAGCGAGGCGACCGCGTCCGGTGTCCAGACATGGTCCTCGCCGCGCATCCGGTACATGTATTCGCCGCCCACCTCGAGCGCGGTGCGCAGCACCGGGTCCTCCGAGAAGGCCGCGTGGTGACGGCGCACCGTTTCCTCGGCCACCTCGCCGAGCCCGACGCCCTCGATCGTCGTCGCCGTGCCGAAGAAATACTCGTCGACGAACGCGCTCGACAGGCCGACCGCGTCGAAGATCTGCGCGCCGCAATAGGACTGGTAGGTGGAGATGCCCATCTTGGACATCACCTTCAGGATGCCCTTGCCGATCGACTTGATGTAGCGCCCGACCACCTCGTACTGGTCGACCTCGGGCGGGAACTCGCCGCGGCGGTGCATCTCGGCCAGCGTGTCGAAGGCCAGATAGGGGTTGATCGCCTCGGCGCCGTAGCCGGCCAGGCAGCAGAAATGGTGCACCTCGCGCGGCTCGCCCGATTCGACGACCAGTCCGACCGAGGTGCGCAGGCCCTTGCGGATCAGCGCGTGGTGGACGGCCGCCGTCGCCAGCAGCGCGGGGATCGCGATCCGGTCCGGGCCGACGCGGCGGTCCGACAGGATGATGATGTTGTAGCCCATATGGACCACTTTCTCGGCCCGCTCGCACAGCCGGTCGAGCGCCGCCTTCATACCCGCCGCGCCCTGTTCGACCGGATAGGTCGTATCGAGCGTCTTGGTGTCGAACAAATCCTCGGAATGGCCGATCGAGCGCACCTTTTCGAGGTCCACGTTCGACAGGATCGGCTGGCGCACTTCCAGCCGCTTGCGCGCCGCGTTGCCCTCGAGGTCGAAAATGTTGGGGCGCGGGCCGATGAACGAGACCAGACTCATCACCAGTTCCTCGCGGATCGGGTCGATCGGCGGGTTGGTGACCTGGGCGAAGTTCTGCTTGAAATAGGTGTAGAGGAGCTTCGACTTGTCGCTCATCGCCGAGATCGGCGTGTCGGTGCCCATCGAGCCGATCGCTTCCTGACCGGTGGTCGCCATCGGCGCCATCAGGATCTTGGTGTCCTCCTGCGTGTAGCCGAAGGCCTGCTGCTTATCGAGCAGCGTGACGTCGTCGCGCATCGGCCGGACCGGCACGGGCTCGAGTTCTTCGAGGATGATCTGCGTGTTCTCGACCCATTCCCGATAGGGATGCATCGCCGCCATCTCGTGCTTGATCTCCTCGTCGGAGACGATGCGGCCCTTGTCCATGTCGATCAGCAGCATCCGGCCCGGCTGCAGGCGCCACTTGGTGACGATGTTCTGCTCGGGCACGGTGATGACACCGGCTTCGGAGGCCATGATCACCCGGTCGTCGTCGGTGACGACATAGCGCGCGGGCCTCAGCCCGTTGCGGTCGAGCGTGGCGCCGATCTGCCGGCCGTCGGTGAAGGCGACCGCCGCCGGACCGTCCCAGGGCTCCATCAGCGCGGCGTGATACTCGTAGAACGCCCTGCGCTCGTCGCTCATCAGCGTGTTGCCGGCCCAGGCTTCCGGGATCAGCATCATCACCGCGTGCGCCAGCGAGTAGCCGCCCTGCACGAGGAACTCGAGCGCGTTGTCGAAGCAGGCCGTATCGGACTGGCCCTCATAGGAGATCGGCCAGATCTTGCCGATCTCCTCGCCGAACAGCGGCGAGGCGACCGAGGCCTGCCGCGCCGCCATCCAGTTGACGTTGCCGCGCAGCGTGTTGATCTCGCCATTGTGCGCGACCATCCGGTACGGGTGCGACAGCTTCCATGAGGGGAACGTGTTGGTCGAAAAGCGCTGGTGAACGAGCGCCACCGCGCTTTCAAAGCGCGGATCCTTCAGATCGGCATAGTAGGCGCCCAGCTGATAGGCGAGGAACATGCCCTTGTAGACGATCGTGCGTGCCGACATCGACACGATGTAAAAGCCGTTGTCGCGGCCGTCGGTCTCGCCATAGACGCGGTTGGAGATCACCTTGCGCAGAATGAACAGCCGCCGCTCGAACGCATCGCCATCGAGCCCGTCGGGCCTTGCGAAGAAGATCTGCAGGTGGGCCGGCTCGCTGGCGGCGATGTCGGGGTCCTTGGAGAGCGAGGAATTGTCGACCGGTACCTCGCGCATGCCGATCATCGCGACGCCTTCGGCCTTCGCCGCCTCGCGGATGATGTCGACGCAATGCTCCCTCAGATCGGCCTCGCGCGGCATGAAGACGTAGGCGACCGCATAATCGCCCTCGGCAGGCAGGGTGACGCCCTGTTCGGCCATCACCGCCGCGAAGAAGCCGTGCGGGATCTGCACGAGCATGCCCGCCCCGTCGCCCATCAGCGGATCGGCGCCCACCGCGCCCCGGTGGGTGAGGTTCTCGAGCATCTTCAGCCCGTCGGCGACGATCTGGTGCGACTTTTCGCCCTTCATGTGCGCGATGAAGCCGACGCCGCACGCATCGTGCTCGTTGCGCGGGTCGTAAAGGCCCTGGCGGGCCGGCAGGCCGACGCGTTTGGCGGGTTTGGCGCTCGGGCGGGTCGCATCGGGACGAGCCGGCACGGCCGGCTCGAATTGGCGCGATGGCGTCATCTTCGTCATCATGTTCCCTCCGGTTCGCCGGCCCGCGAGGGGCCTGACCTGCATATATCGCGCCGCCGTCCCGTTGACATGCCCGTCCGGATGCGGCGTCGGTCCGGGTCCGTCACCGGATCGGGGTCCGGGGGCGCGATCGGTCCATCGCCATTTTGGACGTTGCCCTGCTGCTCGTTCGGGCACATTCGCGGGCCGCTCCGGGCTGTTTCCCGGCAACGGCCCATAATAGGACAGCATTGCTGACCTGATTTATGGCAGATTTCGCCACAATTCACAAGGTGGACCCATCAACAATTGCCCGCGTCGAACTTTCGCGCGATGACGGGTCGCACCCCTCACCCGTCCGGGCACATCCTTCATGCAATTCGCTTCCGACAACTGGGCAGGCGCCCATCCCGAAATCGCCGCCAACATCGCCCGGCACGCCGGCGGGTTCGCGCCGGCCAACGGCGACGGCCCGCTCGACGCAGACGTCGCCGACACGTTCGGCGCGCTGTTCGAGACCGATCCGAGCGTTCACTATGTCGGCACCGGCACGGCCGGCAACGCGCTGGCCCTGTCGGCGACGTCGGTTCCCGGCGGCGTCGTGTTCGCCCATTCGGAAGCGCATGTGCGCGTGGACGAGTGCGGCGCCCCCGAATTCTACACGCCCGGCCTGAAGATCGAGGCGGTCGACGGCCCGCTCGGCCGGTTCGATCCGGAGGCGCTCGAACGGCGGATCGCCCATGTCGCCGCCGGCGGCCTGAATGCCGGCCAGCCGCAGGCGGTCTCGGTCAGCCAGTTGACCGAGGCCGGCACGGTCTACACGCCCGGGCAGATCGCGGCCATCGCTAAAGTCGCGCACGCGCACGGCCTGCCGGTGCACATGGACGGATCGCGCTTTGCCAACGCGCTCGTCGCGCTCGGCTGCAGCCCGGCGGAGATGACATGGAAGGCCGGCGTCGACCTGGTCTCGTTCGGCGCAACCAAGAACGGCTGCTTCTGCGCGGAGGCGCTCGTCATCTTCGACAGCGCGCGGGCCCGCCACATGGACCAGCTTCGCAAGCGGTCGGGACAGCTCTTTTCCAAGGCGCGCTTCGTCTCCGCCCAGTTCGAGGCCTATTTCGCCGAAGACCGCTGGCTCGATCTGGCCCGGCACGCCAACCGGATGGGCGCGGCAGTCGCCCGTGCGGTCGAGGAGGCGCCGGGCTTCCGCCTCGCCTGGCGGCCCGACGCCAACGAGGTGTTCGCCATCGCCCCGACAAGAGCCGTCGAGGCCCTCGCGGACAACGGTGCCCGGTTCTCGCCGTGGCAGCCGCCACGGGCCGAGGCCGGTCTCGTCGGTGCCGACGAACGGATGATCCGGTTCGTCGCCTCCTTCGCCACCGCCCCCGCTGATGTGGAGGCGCTTGCCGAGGCGCTGAAGGCGATCGGTTAGGTCCGAGGGCCTCACGCCCGTCTCACGGCGAAGTGACGCCGCATAACGGTCGGTTGATTTCCCATTGATCGGCGCTTCTGGGACCGTCCGAACTGTCCGGCGCGGTGCCGGACCTGGTTCATCCGGACCTCATTCATCAAGGGAGACCTCCATGTCGAAAGCAACCAAGACCGCCCTTTCGGGCGCCGTGATCGCCGGCGCCGTCGCAGCCGCCGTTTCCGGCGTCAGCCTGGCCGGCGTCACCGACGCCTACGCCGCCAACGAGAAATGCTACGGCGTCTCGCTCGCCGGCGAGAACGACTGCGCCGCCGGCCCGGGCACGACCTGCCAGGGCACCTCGACCGTCGACTATCAGGGCAATGCCTGGACCTATGTCGACGAGGGCACCTGCGCCACGATCGAACTGCCGGGCGACCGCATGGGTTCGCTCGAGCCGCTCGAGCGCGACCTGCCCGCATAACGCGCCGCCACCGATACCTGCCGCAGACCGGAGGCCCTCACCATGACCCACGCTTCACCCCAACGTCATGGGCAAGGCCTTGCGCCGCATGCACCCGCGCGGGCGGCCCGGCCTGCGGCAGGACCGGTCGGACGCGAAGACGCGATACCGGCCGCGGCCGGTGTCGGCTTCAAGCCGGGCCATCTCGACGACATTCTCGCCGACCCGGGCACGGTCGGCTTTCTCGAGGTTCACGCGGAAAACTACATGGGCGAGGGCGGCCCGCCGCACCGCGTGCTCGAGCGCGTGCGCCGCGACTTTCCGATGTCGCTGCATGGCGTGTGCATGTCGATCGGCGGACCGGACCCGCTCGACGAGGACCATCTGGCCCGCTTCGCCGCCCTGTGCGAGCGCTACGAGCCCGGCCTGATCTCCGAGCATCTGGCCTGGTCGACCCATGACGACGTCTATCTGAACGACCTGCTGCCGCTGCCCTATACGGCCGAAACGCTGTCCCACGTCTGCGATCATGTCGACCGCATGCAGGAGGTGACCCGTCGCCGGATGCTGCTCGAGAACCCGGCCACCTACGTCGTCTTCGACAATTCGACGATGTCCGAGACCGATTTCCTGCGCGCCGTCGTCGCCCGCACCGGCTGCGGCCTGCTGCTCGACGTCAACAACGTGTTCGTGTCGGCCACAAACCACGGCTTTTCGGCGCGCGACTATCTGGCCGCCTTCCCGCTCGACGATGTCGGCGAGATCCATCTGGCCGGCCATACCGAGCAGGAGGACGACGAGGGCGCGCCGCTCCTGATCGACAGCCACGACCGGCCCGTCGCCGATCCGGTCTGGACCCTCTATGAAGAGGTGATCGCCCGCACCGGCCCGGTCCCGACGCTCGTCGAATGGGATTCCGACCTGCCCGAATGGCCGGTCCTGCGCGCCGAGGCGGACGCGGCGACCGCCATCCTGCGGCGGTTTGCGCCGGCAAGAGCCGAGGTGCGCCATGACGCACATGTCTGACGCACCGGCCTCGCTCGACACGGGCCGCTTCGCCGCCGGGCTTCTCGATCCGGAACGCCGCGCGCCCGACAACGTCACCGGGCCGCGCGGCAAGGCCGCCGTCAAGCGCTACAACGTCTATCGCAACAACGTCACGGTCAGCCTGATCGACGCCCTCGGCGAGATGTTTCCGGCCGTCCGCGCGCTGACCGGTGAGACCTTCTTTCGCGACATGGCCCGCATCTATGTGCGCGCCCATCCGCCCGCCTCGAAGCTTCAGTTCGAATATGGCGAAACGTTCGCTGCCTTCATCGCCGGGTTCGAGCCGGCGCGCGGCCTGCCCTATCTGCCCGACGTGGCGCGCGCCGAACGCGCCTGGCTGACCGCCTACCACGCCGCCGACGCAGCCCCGCTCGATCCGTCCCGGCTCGGCGCCATCGCGCCCGACCGGGTCGCCGAGGCGCGTTTCGTCATGCATCCCGGCTTCGCCGCGATCGGGTCGGCCTATCCGCTGTTTCGCATTTTCGCGATGAATCGGAAGCTGATGGAACACGCCCCGATCCGCGACGGACGCGCCGAGGCGATCCTGATCACCCGGCCCGCAGACAAGGTCACCGTCACGCATCTTGCGCCGGCCGCCGCAAGGTTCGCGCTGGCGCTGGCCGAAGGCGAGACGCTCGGTGCGGCTGCGGCAGGGGCGCTCGCGACCGATCCCGAATTCGACCTCAACCAGGCGCTGACCGTGCTGCTGTCGACGGGGGCGCTCGCCGCCGTCGTCGCGCCGGACGATGGAGACAAGCGATGACCGATCTGATGACACCGGACGCCGCGCCGGCGCGTCCCGTCCGGCATGGCGGCCCGGCCGCCGCGATCGTCCGGCTGCACCGGGCCGTGTTCGGCGCGCTCGAACGCGCCACGGCCGGCTGGTTCATCGGGCTCGCCGCGCGGTTCGGCTTCGCCAGCGTGCTCGCGCTCTACTATCTCAATTCGGGCTGGCAGAAGCTCGGCGACGGGCCGCTCGGCCTGTTCAATCCCTCGCTCGGCGCCTACGCGTCGATTCTGCCGCCGATCATGGACCGCTATGGCGGCGATGTCGCCGCGATCCCGCTGTTTCCGTGGCAGATCATCGTCTATCTGGGGACCTGGGCCGAACTTGCCCTGCCGGTGCTGATCGTCATCGGCCTGTTCAGCCGGATAGCCGCGCTCGGCATGATCGCCTTCGTCATCGTCCAGAGCTATGTCGACATCGCCTTCCACGGGCTCGAGGGCCGGTTCGTCGGCGCCATGTTCGACCGCTTCCCGGACGCGATCATCTACGACCAGCGGCTGATGTGGGTGCTTCTTCTCGCGCTGATCGTCGTCAACGGCCCCGGCAAGCTGTCGCTCGACCACGTTCTGGGCCGTCGCTACCGGGACTGACCGCCGCAATCGCGCACGAAAAAACCGCCGGCGAGGGAGGACGCCGGCGGTTCGTCAGACCAGGAGGGCGGTGTGCGAGGGTCCGCCCTGCGGGGTCCGATGGTCCTGTTCAGCCAAAGGCCGTCAGGCTTCGGCCGTCAGGTCTGGGCCTTGGCCTCGATCTGCCGGCCATTGCCGTTCACGCGCGAGATCTCGATCTTGCGCGGCTTCATCGATTCGGGAATTTCGCGTTCCAGATCGATGTGCAGCAGGCCGTTCTCCAGATGCGCGCCGGTCACTTCGACATAATCGGCAAGCTGGAAGCGGCGCTCGAAGGCGCGCGAGGCGATGCCGCGATGCAGATATTCGCGGTCGGCGTCCTGGCCGTCCTCGGCCTTGGCGCCGGCGACCTTCAGCACGTTGGCCTTGGCTTCGATGGTCAGGTCGTCCTCGGCGAAGCCGGCGACGGCCATGGTGATGCGGTAGGCGTTCTCACCGGTCCGCTCGATATTGTAGGGCGGATAGGTCTGGCCGTTTTCCGGCTGTCCGAGCGAATCGAGCATCGTGAAGAGCCGGTCGAAGCCGACGGTGGAACGATAAAGCGGCGAAAAATCAACGTGTCGCATGGGTTCTGTCCTCCAGTGAGCAACATCGAACATGGTCGGCCGCAGACACCCTTCTGGCGTGTCTGACTGATGGCCGGCAGGCCCTTCTGGCGCCTGCGCCCCCGATATGGTGAGCGCCGATTTTGCGTTCAAGGCCTGCTCGCCTCCTTGCCTCCGGTCCCGTCGCCCGAGCGACCGGTCCGACCTGAACGGCCGATGAACGGACGCTTCCGCGCAGGTTCAGGCGGGCGGGTGCATTCTGGCGCCAAGTTGTCGGGAAGACGCAACGAAGAAAAGCAGAACACACCCCATGGTCCATATGCACAAGGAAACCGGCCCCATGTTCAACACACGCCTGATCGCCGCCGGACTGGTGGTGGCCACCGCCCTCGGCGCGGCCGCGCCGGCCCAGGCCCGGCCGGCCGCCGTGGCCCCCCTCGCCGCCGTCCAGCAGGGCGAGACCATCCAGATCGCCCATCGCGGCCAGCGCCGCGCATACGTGCTGCCCCGTCGCGCGGTGGTCCGCAGCCTCTACCGGCGCGGCTATCGCGACGTGCACCGCGTCCACTTCCGCAATGGCTACTGGCGCGCCCGCGCCTATGGCCGGCGCGGCCTGATTGCGCTGACGGTCCATCCCCGTTCCGGCGAGATCGTGCACCGGCGGGTGGTCCAGCGCTACCAGCGGCACGTCCCCCGCAGGCACCTGCGCGGCACCCAGCAGCGCGGCGGCATCAGCTTCTCCTTCGGGCTCTACTGAGCCCGTCACCCAACCGGCCGGACTGCAACGTCCCTTCCTGTCCGGCGGGCCACCGGAGGCGCCATCCCGGCGTCTCCGGTTTTTTCTTTGACCTTGATGAGACGCGCACCTATCACCGCGTGCACCTTCAATGCGCATGCCGATCATGAGCGTCCTTCTTTCCTTTCCGGGCAATCCCTGCCCCGAGCCGTTCCGGCAGGGCCGCAGCCGCACCGGGGACGGCTTTGCGCTGCGCTACTGCGTGTTCCGGACCGCGGTGACGCCGTGCCAGGGCGCGGTCGTCCTGCTGCACGGCCGCAACGAATGCATCGAGAAGTATGCCGAGACCTGCGCCGATCTTCTGGCGCGCGGCTTTGACGTGTGCACTTTCGACTGGCGCGGTCAGGGCGGATCGACGCGCTTCTTCCGCGATGCAAGGCGCGGCTATGTCGACGATTTCGCCCAGTACGAGGCCGACCTGGACCACATGCTGGGCGAGGTGTTCCTGGCCGAGGCGCGGCCGCCCTTCTTCATCGTCGCCCACTCGATGGGCGCGCTCGTTGCCCTTCTCGCCGCGCCGCAACTGACCAACCGGATCAACCGGATGGTCCTGTCGGCGCCGTTCCTCGGCCTTTCGCCCGAAAGCCCGCCGCCCTCGGTGCTGGGGCCGGTCACCGGCCTGATGCGTCATGTCGGGATGGGGCGCGCCTATATGGGCGCCGGTCCGCGCGGCATCACCGCCGTCGACTTTGCGGTCAACAAGCTCACCCACGATCGGCGGCGCTTTGCGCGCAACCAGGCGATCCTCGATCCGGCGCGCGGGCTGGGGCTCGGCGGGCCGACCGCGGGCTGGCTTCGCGCGTCGATCTCCGCGATGGACCGGGTCGCCGATCCCGCCCACATGGCCGCGATCCGCGTGCCCGCCGTGATCGTCGCCGCCGGCGCGGACCGCGTCGTGTCGAACGCGGTGACCGAGGCCTTCGGGCGGCGCATGCGGATCGGCTCAATGATCATGGTGCCGGGCGCCCGGCACGAACTGATGCAGGAGGCCGACGGCTACCGCGACCAGTTCTGGGCCGCCTTCGAAGCCTTCGTGCCTGGCCGGGCCGGCTAGCGTACGGACTTGATTGCGCAACCGGAGCCTTGAGGACACGCGTGCGGTTGCGGTACCGCGCCGGCCGCCTCGACACCGGTCAGGGCGCGAGAATTTCGAGCGCCGCCGCGTGCAGTTCGGCCGAACCGGCCGCGATGATGTCGCCGCCCTGTTCGGGCCGGCCCCCGTCCCAGCGCGTGACCACGCCACCCGCCTGCTCGATCAGCGGCACCAGCGCGCAAATGTCGTAGGGCGCAAGTCCCGCCTCGACGGCGATATCGGCATGGCCGGCGGCGACCATCGCGAAGGCGTAGCAGTCGCAGCCATAGCGCGGCAGCCGCACCCGCGCCTCCAGCGCGTCGTAGCGCTCGCGCTTGTCGCCCGCATAGAGCGCGGGCGTCGTCGTGAACAGCGTCGCGGCAGCAAGATCGACACCGCCCCGCGTGGACAAGGCCCGCGGCGTACGCTCGCCCTGCAGCAGCGCGGCGCCCTGCCCGTCGGCGAGGAACAGCTCGTCCGTGAAGGGCTGGTGCATGAAGCCGCAGCGTGCGATCCCGTCCACCGTCAGCCCGACCAGCGTGCCCCACACCGGCAGGCCCGAAATGAAGGCCCGCGTGCCGTCGATCGGATCGATGATCCAGACATGGCTTGCATCGGCGCGCACCGAGCCGTGCTCCTCGCCGATGATGCCGTGCTCGGGATAGTGGGTCTCGATCAGCGCGCGGATCGCGCCCTCGGCCGCCCTGTCGGCCTCGGTGACCGGGTCGAACCCCTCGCCGAGCTTGTTGATGACCGCGCCCTCGGTGCGAAATCGCGGCAGCGTCTCGGCTGCGGCCGCCCGCGCCAGTTCGGCCAGAAAGGCCCGTCCCGGCAAGTCCCCCATCATCGTCCTCCGTCCGCCTGGATGCTGCACATGCGAACAATCGCGCCAGTTTCGGCTTGACAATTGTGCATTGCAACATAAATTGGTGTCAGGCAGGCTCGCCTGCCGCGCCCTTCTGGGCGTTTCCTCCCTAGACTCGGACCGCATTCGTGTGAATGCGGTCTTTTTTTGGTGATTATGTATCTTG
Source organism: Roseitalea porphyridii (assembly GCF_004331955.1). Lineage (NCBI taxonomy): Bacteria > Pseudomonadati > Pseudomonadota > Alphaproteobacteria > Hyphomicrobiales > Ahrensiaceae > Roseitalea > Roseitalea porphyridii. Next base: position 3,028,794 of record NZ_CP036532.1, read on the forward strand.
CAAACACGGTGAGAATTTGGCATAAATGGGCTCAAGAGAGTAGAGTCTATGTCCATTCTATCCAAACCGTATTTCCATGATGAAGAAGCCGCCTTTGCGCACTTGGAAAGCGTGATTTGGCAGGATGGCCCTGCTTGCCCGCACTGTGGTGGCGTTGATCGCATGACCAAGGTGAAGGCAAACCCGGAAAAACGCATCCGCTATGGGCTTTGGCGCTGCGGTGATTGCAAGAAGCAGAGCACCGTAAAGGTCGGCACCGTCTTTGAGCACATGCGCATTCCGCTGCACAAAGCTTTGCAGGCCGTCTACCTGATGTGCGCCAGCAAAAAGGGTATCAGCGCTCACCAGTTGCACCGGGTCCTTGAGGTTCAGTATCGCACCGCGTGGTTTTTGGCACACCGTATTCGGGAAGCCATGCGTTCCGGCGACATGGCTCCGTTTGGTGGTGACGGCGGCATTTTTGAGGTCGATGAAACCTTCATCGGCAACGATCGCACCATCAAACCCAAGCACACGAAAAGGGGCCGTGGCTACCACCACAAGCACAAGGTTCTGTCTCTGGTGGATCGCTCCACCGGCAAGGCGCGCTCTATGGTGGTGGACAGCCTCAAGGCTTCCGATTTGGCACCGATCCTACGCGAGAACATCGCCAAGGAAGCGATGCTGATGACGGACGAGGCCGCTTACTACACCAAGATTGGTCGCGAATTTGGCGGCCATGAGATTGTCCGTCACGGCACTGGCGAATATGGCCGTGGCGAGCATCATACGAACACGATTGAAGGCTATTTCAGCATCTTTAAGCGCGGCATGAAGGGCGTTTATCAGCACTGCGCCAAGAAGCACCTGCACCGGTATCTGGCGGAGTTCGAGTTTCGCTACAACAACCGTGCCGCGCTGGAGATTTTGGACGGTCGACGGACGGCTAACGCCTTGTCCGGCATCGTTGGCAAGAGACTTCTTTACCAGGACTCGTTGGGCGCGTAGCATCCGCGCCGGAGGCGCGTTACGCGATGAAACCAAAGAAAATTACCGTCGAGGCTTCCCCGGACCATCCGGATGTTCTCGATGTTCGAGACGCCATGCAGCAGGTCATGGATTACTTCGATCTTCTAACGGATCGGGGCCAGTCTGATGTTGTTTGGAATTTGGTGTCTGCTAGCACCAACTCTCCGTTCACAGCTGAGGGCGTTCCCGTTGACCTCCGAACAAATGCCCCCGCTTATGGACAGGTGCAAGAGTATGTTGCTGTTATCGAGCGGGGTTTCGCGCGCCTAAAGGGCGGCGAGCCTTTGGACGTAGACTTTCCGGCAGAAAAACGCGAGGTCGCAAAGCGAATCCTGAAGCGGAACCTGAATGGCATTGGCCGCACTGTGATCGATCTAGGTGACGACGCAATCTATGAGATTGTGCCTCAGCAGGCAGAACGTTCTTTGGCGGCCCTCAATGGCGAAGACGACGAAGAGTACGACTATTTGTTTAGCACCTTCGCCCGCAAAGAATTCGGGGCCATTGAGGGCAGGATCATTGATCTGAGCACCGATTACAACGAGCCGTCCATCAAACTGAAGGAGCATCGAAGCGGACGCGAAATTCAGTGTCGAATTTCTGATCTGGCGCGCGAGGAAATCGAGAACAGCCTAACGGCAGGCGATGTGTGGACGCATCGGCGTGCCCGCGTCAGAGGCATTATCAACTACGATCCAAGCGGGAAGATTGTTCGGGTCTATGACGGCCGTATTGCGTTCATAGAAACAAAGGGCACCAAGATAAGCGACCTTCGCGATCCTCACTTCACGGGCGGCCTCCCAGCTTACGAGTATATTGACAGGCTAAGAGAAAACGAACTTGGCTGATGTGAAGAAATATTATTGGGATGCCTGTATTTGGATCGAACTAATTACTCAAGCCGATACCGACCGCGTCAACCGTTGCCGGCATGTCATTGATCTCGCCAAACGTGGGGAAGCCGAGCTCTGGACCTCAGCGTTTACGTTGGCTGAGGTGTGGAAGAAAAAATGTGACACTACTCCTATCGGTATTCAGGAAGAACACGACAGGTCGTTCGAGGACTTCATCGAATCCGAATTCATTAAAAAGATCAACGTCGATGTAGATGTAGGAAATCTTGCGCGCCGCTTGCTGCGCCGCCACGCCGGCCTCGGCAAGCCACAAGACGCAATCCATGTGGCGAGTTGCCTACTGGAAAACTTGGATGAACTACACACATTTGACGGCAGCGACCTACTGAAATTCGACGGCATCTTACCCCGGCGAGATAAGGTCAAACTAAAGATATGCCCTCCGCCGCTACCTCCGGAACCAGAGATGTTTCCTGATGATGACAGCTGAAAAGAAGACTCAGATTCAACGCTTCAAAGAAGCCGCTCGCGATCTTGAGTGCGATCCTTCAGAAGCGGCCTTTGACGCGGCGCTCAAGAATGTTTCCCAAGCGCCGCCGACCAAGGATGATGCGCCTCAGCCCAAAAAGCCGAAGCCTAAGCGGTAGCGCGCCGCCAGCCATGTTCGGGGCGCGTTTGCAAGATACAGAATCACCCTTTTTTTGCGCGGTGTCTTTCGGGAACCGGCCTACTCGGCGGCGATGGAATAGTCGGCGAACAACTCGTCCGGCAGATCCGTCAGCAGGCGGATGAAGCGATCGATATCCTCGCGCAGCGCCTCGAAGCCGGGCTTGCGGGCGAGCGTCTGCTCGTCGACGTAAAGGCCGCGGTTGATCTCGATCTGGATCGCGTGCAGGCCCTTGGCGGGCCGGCCGTAATGCTCGGTGATGAACCCGCCCGCATAGGGCTTGTTGGCCGCCACCAGATAACCCATCGCCCGCAGGATGCTCGCGGCCCGGTCGCTGATGTCGGCGCTGGCGCTGGTGCCGAACCGGTCGCCGACCACGAAGTCCGGGCGCGCGCCCTCCGCGCCGATCCGGATCGAGGCGGGCATCGAATGGCAGTCGACCAGGACCGCGTGCCCGAACCGGCGGTGCGTCTGCGCCAGCAGACCGCGCAGGGTCGAGTGGTAGGGCTTGTAGATGGTCTCGATGCGCTGGCGCGCCTCGTCGAAACCGATCCGCCGGGCGTAGATGTGCTGGCCCTCGGAGACGACGCGCGGCACCGTGCCGAGTCCGCCGGCGACGCGGATCGACTGGCGGTTGGCGAACGCCGGCAGCCGGTCGGAGAACATGCGCGGATCGAGTTCGTACGGCTCGCGGTTGACGTCCAGATAGGCGCGCGGGAAATGGGCGAGCAGCATCGGCGCGCCCTGCCCGGTCGCCCCGCCGAACAGTTCGTCGACGAAGAAATCCTCCGAGCGCCGCACCGCGTTCGCATCCAGCCGCGTCATCGACAGGAACCGCTCGGGATAATAGCGGCCGCTGTGCGGCGAGTTGAAGACGAACGGCACGGTCTGCTGCTGCGGCGCACGCACCTCGAAGGCCGGGTGATGACAGAAGTCGGGTGCGATCAGCATGATGTGAGGGCGTTTCCCTGCCGCAGGCCTGTGACATGCCAGTGTTGACAGGCAGGCGGTGCCGTGTCCAGAGCGTATCGGCGCGCAAGTGCGGGACCACTTGGCCCGCGTTTGACCGGCACCGGCATATACCGCATCTTTACCATGGTTTGTAATGAGTGGGCGCCGGATGCCGAGGCGGCAGACCGATCGATGGAAAGAAGCGGGACGATGCAACGGATTTTGCTGGCAGAAGACGACAACGACATGCGCCGGTTCCTGGTCAAGGCGCTGGAGAAGGCCGGCTACGAGGTGACCGACTTCGACAATGGTGCCAGCGCCTACGAACGGCTCCGCGAAGAGCCCTTCACCCTGCTGCTGACCGACATCGTCATGCCCGAGATGGACGGCATCGAGCTGGCCCGCCGGGCGACCGAACTCGACCCCGACCTGAAGGTGATGTTCATCACCGGCTTTGCCGCCGTCGCGCTCAACCCCGATTCCCAAGCCCCCAAGGACGCCAAGGTGCTGTCCAAGCCGTTCCATCTGCGCGATCTGGTCAACGAGGTCGAAAAGCTCATCAAGGCCGCCTGAGCGGGCCGTCAGGGCTTGCCGTCGGGGCGTGTCGCACCCACTTGACCGGCACGGCGGTTCATGGTGTATGCCGCTCCACACGGATGGGCGATTAGCTCAGCGGGAGAGCACTTCGTTGACATCGAAGGGGTCACTGGTTCAATCCCAGTATCGCCCACCATCCTTCCTCCGACGGGCACAAGAACAAGGCATCATGACGCATGACCGAGTCCGCCCCGGAGAAGCGCCTCGTCGCCATCGATGAGATTCCGGGCCTGGTCGGCACCGATGTCGGCACCTCGGCCTGGCGCACCGTGACCCAGACCATGATCGACGGCTTCGCCGAGGCGACCGACGATCACCAGTGGATCCACACCGATCCCGAGCGCGCCGCCCGTGAGACCCCGTTCGGCGGCACGATCGCCCACGGTTTCCTGACCCTGTCGCTTCTGTCGACGCTCGCCTACGAGGCGCTGCCCGACCTGAAGGGCGAGGTGCGCATGGGCGTTAATTACGGCTTCGACGAGGTCCGCTTCCAGGCGGCGGTCAAGGCGGGCGCGCGGGTGCGGGCCATCTTTCATCTCGCCGACGCCGACATCCGCCCCTCGGGCCGGATCCTGTTCACCTACGACGTGACGCTGGAAATCGAGGGCAGCCAGAAGCCGGCCCTGACCGCGCGCTGGCTGACGCTGATGATCGTCCGGCCGGCCGACTGAACCGGCCGTCTCAGGCCGGATCGCGCGCCGCCTCGGCCAGATAGCTGAACACATAGTCCGAGAACGACCGCCACACCTCGATGCGGTAGACCGCCGGCTTGACCCGCCACAGCACGATCTCGGCCTTTCCGAACACGGTGCGCGAAGCCGCCCCGACCGGAAAGGCCGCGTCCGTCAGGTCCTGCGGGCAGCCCGCATTGATGCAGTCGGCGGCCGCCGGCCCCGACACCAGGATCGCCGTGTTGCGATGGGAGATGTCGACCAAAGCATGCGGCGCCGGAACGCTCTTCAGCGCGCCGGCCGGATCTTGCTTCTCGTCGATCACCAGCCATTCGTCCGGTCCCAGCCAGAGGGCCGAGCGGCTGTCCTTCGTCGCCGATGCCTTGGGCGTCGTCGGAAGATCGACGCCGAGCGCGGCGGAGACCGCGGCGACCGAACCGGGCGGACAGCGCAGGCTCGACCGGAAGGCGGCCGGCGCCGGGGTCAGCGCCACTCCGGTTCCGGCGAACACCCGGCCCGACAGCGGGTGCGCCCGTTCGGCAATCACGGCAGCCTCAGCCATCGGCACCGCCCTCCTTGTCGGGGTTCCAGAAATTGGTGTCGCGCACCTCGACCTCGATCACGCCGTCGGCCATCGGCACATGCAGCGTCTGGCCGATCCGGTCGAACCCGCCCTCGATCAGCGCCATGGCGATCGGTTCGCCGCAATTGGCCGACCAGTAGGACGAGGAGACCCAGCCGATCATCGTCATCGGCGGGTCCTGGCCCGCATCGGCGACGATCTGCGCGCCCTCTTCCAGCACGGTCCGGCCGTCCTTCGATCTGAGGCCGACGAGCTGTCGCCGGCCGTCGGTGACCAGATCGGGTCGCGCCAGACCCCTTATGCCGACGAAATCGTCCTTGTTCTTGCCCACCGCCCAGGACAGGCCGGCATCGTGCGGCGTCACCGTGCCGTCCGTGTCCTGGCCGACGATGATGTAGCCCTTTTCGGCGCGCAGAACGTGCATCGTCTCGGTGCCGTAGGGGCAGCCGCCCGCCTCGTCGACCTTGTCGTGCAGCATGTCCCAGGCCGCCTTGCCGAAATCGGCCGGCACGTTGATTTCGAACCCGTCCTCGCCGGCGAACGACATGCGGAACAGGCGCGTCGGCACGCCGGCAAACGTGCCCTCGCGCACGCTCATGAAGGGGAAGGCCTCGACGGACAGATCCATGCCGCCCACGAACGGCGCCAGCACCTCGGCCGCCTTCGGTCCCTGCAGCGCCATCACCGCCCATTGTTCGGACGTCGAGGTCAGCCAGACTTCCATGTCCGGGAACTCGGTCTGCAGATAGTCCTCCATGTGATGGAGGACGCGCGGCGCACCGCCCGTCGTTGTCGTCACATGGAACCGGTCCGCGGCGATCCGTCCGACCACGCCGTCATCGTAGATGAAGCCGTCCTCGCGGCACTTGATACCGTAGCGCAGACGGCCGACGCCGAGCTTCATGAACGGGTTGGTGTACATCAGGTGCAGGAACGCCGCCGCGTCCGGCCCGACCACCTCGATCTTGCCCAGCGTCGAGGCGTCGAACAGGCCGACCGACTGCCGGACCGTCACGCATTCGCGGTTCACCGTCGCCGCCATGTCCTCGCCGGCGCGCGGATAGTACCAGGGCCGCTTCCACTGGCCGACATCCTCGAACGCGGCCCCCAGCGCCACGTGGCTGTCGTGCATCGCCGTGCGCCGCACCGGGTCGAACAGCACACCGCGCCCGTGGCCGACCAGCGCGCCGAACGTGACCGGCGTATAGGGCGCGCGGAACGTGGTCAGCCCCACTTCGGGGATCGGCCGGTCGAGCGCCTCGGCCGCGATCGCAAGGCCATGCATGTTCGAAAGCTTGCCCTGGTCGGTCGCCATGCCGTTGGTGGTGAAGCGCTTGACGTGCTCGATCGAGTGGAAGCCCTCGCGCACGGCGAGGCGAATGTCCTTTTCGGTGACGTCGTTCTGATAGTCGACGAACGCCTTGACCACCTTGCCCGCTTCCGGGTTCGGCCCGGCGCCGAGCATGCTGCCCGACCAGGATCCGCCGGCTTCCGCCCGGATCGTGACCGATGATCCCTTCGCTCCGCCGCGCGCGGCCTTTGCCGCCGCCTCGCCGGCGGCGATCCCTTCCTCCAGCGTCGCGGCGAGGTCGTCCGCGCCGTTGCACGCGCCGGCCGAGGCGCTCGCCTGGGCGTGCTCGCCGGGCAGGAACAGCCGCTTTTCGGGGTCAAAACGCAGCTTGCCGCGCGATTGCGAGAAAAGATGCACCGACGGCGTCCAGCCCGCCGACATGATCAGCGCGCCGACCGGGATGACCTGCCGGCTGCCGCCCTGGCACGGCCGGATGACGATCGAGGAGACGCGCAGCTTGCCGCCGGCGGCGACCACCGCGTGATGGGTCAGAACGCGAATGCCGAGCTTGCCGGCCTGTTCGCGCAGCGTCGGATCGACGGTTTCGCGGATGTCGGCGATCACCGCTATGTCGGCGCCGGCCCGCTTGAGTTCGAAGGCGGCCGCGTAGGCCGAATCGTTGGCCGTGTAGACGCCGATCGTCCGGCCGATCAGGACGCCGTAATGGTTCAGATAGGCGCGCGCGGCCGATGCCAGCATGATGCCCGGCCGGTCGTTGTTGGCGAACACCATGTGCCGCTCGATCGCGCCGGTCGCCATGACGACCCGCTTGGCCCGCACCTGCCACAGCCGCTCGCGCGCCATCGCCGGATCGGGTTCGGCGAGATGGTCGGTCAGCCGCTCGGCGAGCGCGACGAAGTTCTGGGCGTAATAGCCGAACGCGGTGGTGCGCGGCAGAACGCGCACATTGTCCATCGCGGCCAGCTTCGCGGCCGTCTCGACGGCCCATTCATAGCCGTCCCGCTCCTCGATCCGCGCGTCGGCCTCGAACGCCAGCGCGCCGCCGAACGTCGGCCGCTCGTCGCAGATGATCACCGATGCGCCGGCCTCGGCCGCCGCCAGCGCCGCGCCCAGACCGGCCGCCCCGCCGCCGCAGACCAGCACGTCGCAATGGGCGTAGCGTGCCGCGTAACGGTCCGGATCCGGCTGGTCGGGCGCCACACCGAGCCCCGCGGCACGGCGGATGAACGGCTCGTAGACCGTGTCCCAGGCCTTCTTCGGCCACATGAAGGTCTTGTAGTAGAAGCCCGCCGCGAAGACGGGCGACATCCAGTCATTGACCTCGCCGACATCGGCGCTCAGCGAGGGCCAGCGGTTCTGGCTGGTCGCCTCGAGCCCGTCATGGACCTCCTGCACCGTCGCGCGCACGTTCGGCTGCCGGCGCGCGGACCCGCGCGCGATGCCGACCAGCGCGTTCGGCTCCTCGGGACCGGCGGTGACGATGCCGCGCGGGCGGTGATATTTGAACGACCGGCCAACCAGATGGACATCGTTGGCGAGCAGCGCCGAAGCGAGCGTGTCGCCAGCAAGGCCGTGATAGGTCTCGCCGTCGAAGGTGAACCGCACGCCGTTGGCCGGCGTCAGGCGGCCTGCCCCGGCGATGCGGTTGGGCTGGGTTGTGCTGGGCGCGGTCATGCGATCGTCTCATCCTGAGGTGCGAGCCAAACACCCCCCGCGTCCTTCGAGGCTCGCTGCGCTCGCGCCTCAGGATGAGGGGGGTGTTTGGCGAGCCTCGAAGGGCGAGGCGATCGGTTCACCAGCACAGCCATCACCCCGCCCCCTTCGCATTTTCGTTCGCCGCCTCGACCAGGTCCGGCCTGGCTTCGCCCGCTTTGTAGGTGGCCAGGAACCGGTCGGTCACCGTGTCGCGGGCGGCATTGAAGAAACGCGCGCAGCCATGGATGTGCCGCCAGCGCTCGAACGTGACGCCCCTGGGATTGTCGCGGTAGAAGAAGAAGCGTGCGAATTCGTCGTCGGTCAGCGACGCGATATCGGCCGGCCGTTCGATATGCGCCTCGCCCGCGTGCCGGAACTCGATCTCCGGGCGTTCTTCATCGCAATAGGGGCATCGGATCAGAAGCATCGGTGTTCCTAGAGTTCGCCGGGGCCCATTTCGGTACCGCGCGGCTGATCGCACAATCGTCTTCCGAGCGCCTCGAACGGCGCAAAAAGCGCCATGCGCTCGGCCGGCCCGTCGGTCCGCACGATCAGATCGTTGACGGCCATGTTGGCGAGCGTCGCATCGAACGGATCGGACGAGACCATCACCAGCCGCACGGGCGGTTCCTCGTGCCATTCGTCATGCGGCTCGACGACCGCGAAGTAGACGGTCGGGCGGCCGGCAACGAAAAGGCACATCAGAAGGCCCTCGTCGACGGTGAACGGCCAGCCCGTCTCGCCGGGCGTGCGGGCAATCTTCTGCACGCGCACATCGTCCTCGCGCGGGATGCGGAAGATATTGCGCTCGCCGGGCTCGGCGACCGGCGTCGTCGCCAACCCGGCGGCCAGCGTCATCGCCGCGAGCCCGACCATGTCAGTGCGCCACCGCCGCCGCGGCGGCCTCGTCGATCAGCCGGCCCGTGGTGAACCGTTCGAGCGTGTAGCCGGCATTGATCGGATGGGGATTGTCGTTGGCGATGGTGTGCGCGAACACGTGGCCTGAACCGGGCGTCGCCTTGAACCCGCCCGTGCCCCAGCCGCAATTGACGTAGAGCCCCGGCACCGGGGTCCTGGCGATGATCGGCGACCGGTCGGGCGTCACGTCGACGATGCCGCCCCAGGAGCGCAGCATCTTCATGCGGGTGAACACGGGGAACATCTCGCAGATCGCTTCGAGGGTATGTTGAAGAATGTGCAGCCCGCCGGTCTGCGAATAGGAGGTGTACTGGTCGGTGCCCGCGCCGATCACCAGTTCGCCCTTGTCGGACTGGGAGATGTAGGCGTGCACCGTGTTGGACATCACCACGCACGGAAAGCACGGCTTGACCGGCTCGGAGACGAGCGCCTGCAACGGAAAGCTCTCGAGCGGCATGCGCACGTCGGCCATCTCCATCAGCACCGAGGTATGGCCGGCCGCGACCACGCCCACCTTCTTTGCGCCGATGAAGCCGCGTGTCGTCTCGACCCCGGTGACCTGGCCATTGCCGGACCTGCGGATGCCGGTCACCGCGCAATTCTCGATCACGTGCACGCCGCGCGCCGAGGCCGCCCGCGCATAGCCCCAGGCGACCGCGTCGTGCCGCGCCGTGCCGCCGCGCCGCTGCAGCGCCGCGCCCATCACCGGATAGCGCGCGCTCTGCGAGATGTTCAGCGGCGGGCAGTAGTCCTTGGCCTGCTCGGGCGTCAGCCATTCATTGTCGACGCCGTTGAGCCGGTTGGCGTGAATGTGCCGTTTGAAGACCTGCACGTCATGGACATTGTGCGCCAGCATCATCACGCCGCGTGGCGAGTACATGACGTTGTAATTGATGTCCTGGCTCAGCCCTTCCCACAGCTTGACCGCGTGGTCGTAGAGCCCGGCCGATTCGTCATAGAGATAGTTGGAGCGGATGATCGTCGTGTTGCGGCCGGTGTTCCCCCCGCCGAGCCACCCCTTTTCGAGCACCGCGACATTGGTGATGCCGTGCTCCTTGGCCAGATAATAGGCCGTCGCAAGGCCGTGCCCGCCGGCCCCGACGATGATCACGTCATAAGAGGCGCGCGGTTCGGGCGAGGCCCATTGCCGGTCCCATCCGGCGTGGCCGCGCATGGCTTCGCGCGCGACGGCAAAGGCGGAATATCGGCGCATCGGTGCCACCATCGGTTCGAACTGCGGCGCAAAAAAGCATAGCGTCGCGACCGATTCCAGCCGGATTGCGACAGCGGGGGGCGCTGTGAGCTCTGCCCGGGTCGGGAACCGGCCGTTCCTGCCCGCGTTGGTTCGGCAAGGCTGACAAATGCGCGTCATATCGGCGCGGCAGACTGGACTTTGTAAGGTTAAGCTGTTATCTGCATCGCAATCGTCTGGCCGGCGGCTTTGCGACCGATTTTTTGCGTTCAACGTTCGCCTGCGTATGCGGCAGCCGCCGACCGGATTTTTCGAACACCAAAGGAACGGGATCAAATTGCAAGTACTTGTCCGTGACAACAATGTCGACCAGGCCCTGCGCGTGCTGAAGAAGAAGATGCAGCGCGAAGGCGTTTTCCGCGAGATGAAGCTGCGCGGCCACTACGAAAAGCCGTCGGAAAAGCGCGCTCGCGAAAAGGCCGAGGCCGTGCGCCGCACGCGCAAGCTGGCCCGCAAGCGCGCCCAGCGCGAAGGTCTGCTGGCCAAGAAGGGCCGCTGAGCGTCGGTCTCCGGCGTCCGGTCCTGCCGCGAACGTGTCGCGTTTGCCGCGAATTCGTCCAGATTGAATTCCATCCATGGCGTGACCTGACAATGGCCACGCCTTTTTTGTGCGCAAGAGCTGATAGGTGCGAGAGGGATCAACGGTGATGAACGGGCATGATTTCGCCGCGCGCGGCGCGACCGCGACCGGCCGCGATGGCCGGCGTCCCGCGCGTCTGACCGCACTTGCGCTGGCGTGCGCGGCGGCGCTTTCCGTCGCCGGCTGCCAGACGGCCGCGCTGCAGGGCGAGGTGGCGACGATCGAGGCCGAACAGGGCAGCGCTGAGAACATCGCCTCTCTGACCGAGGTGATCCGCGCCAATCCCAATGACGCCCGCGCCTTCAATGTGCGCGGCTCGGCTTTCGGACGCGGTGGCCGCTACCGCGAGGCGCTCGAGGATTTCGACCGGGCGATCGCCATCGATCCGCGCTTCTACGAGGCCTATGCCAACCGCGCGCTGATCCACCGCTTCCTCGGCGACCAGGCGAGCGCGGCGGCCGATTATTCGGCGGCTCTGCGCATCAATCCCAACTACGACAAGGCCTATATCGGCCGCGGCGAACTGTATCGGCGCGCCGGCCGCGTCGACGAGGCCTTCGGCGACTTCCAGCGCGCCATCCAGCTCGACACCACCGATCCGCGCGCCTACCACCGGCGCGGCCTGATCTACCAGACGCGCAACCAGCACCAGTTCGCGATCGATGATTTCTCGACGGCGATCTCGCTGCAGCCCGATGCGCCCGAGCCCTACAATGCCCGCGCCATCTCCTATCTGGCGCTCAGCCAGCTCGACAACGCGTTCGATGACGCCAACTTCGCCATCGAGCTCGACCGCAACAATGCCGAGAGCTGGCTCAACCAGGGGCTCGTCTACGAGGCCCGTGGCGAGAACGAACGGGCGGCCCGCTCCTATCGTCGCGCCCTGCAGATCGATTCGGACCTGACCATCGCCCGCAATGCGCTGGGCCGGGTGAGCTAGCTTTTCCAGGGCGTCTCGTCGTCGAGCGCCACCCCCTGCCGCAACAGATCGATATGCGGCTGCGACGAGGCAGGCCCCTCCGGCGGCAGGTTCGTCGCGATCAGGCGGCTGCGCACCGAACCCGACCAGTATTCCAGATGCGTGAAGATGCGGCCGAAGAAGCCGTAGGGCGCCCGCGCGATCGCCAGATGATGGTCGGCCACGCCGGCGCCGAACAGGCCGGTCATCGGCCCCGACACCACATCGCCGAAGAACACCAGCCAGTGCCGGTCGAAGATGTTGGTCCAGCGCACCGCCGAAAACAGCGCGGTGTGGCGCGCCACCAGCGCATCGTCGTCGTGGCGCGGCGCGTAAAGGATCGACCGGTCGACCGCGTCGGGCAGCGGCGGGCAGGCCGGCACCAGCCCGTCGCGCTTGAGGCCGTCGAACTCGGCCCGGTCCCGCGCCAGCAGGAACTCCGCATGGGTCAGCGGACTGCCCAGCGTGACGAAATCCGAGATCAGCCAGCCGCCCTGCGGCCGCGCGATCGCCTTCGATACATCCCGCTGCAGCGCCCGGAAGGCGGCGATGTCGAACCCATCGCGCGCCTTGCCGTCGGGCGCGTGCTTGTCGACATAGTCGCTCATGGCGACCAGCGCCGCGCGCCCTTCCTTGTCCAGAACGCCGCCCGCCACCGGCCCGCGCTCGGCCCAGAAATGCCGCAGCAGGTCGTAGGCGATCACCGATCCGAGCGAATGGGCGACGATCACCACGCGCTGGTAGGTCCGCTTCGGACGCGCGTCATGGTCGTACTGGAGCGCGAAACGCCGCCGCTCTTCCTCCTTGTCGGGCACCTCGCCGTGCAGGTTGCGCAGGAGTTCGAGCCCGCGCTCCATCACCGCCGCGCGCTTGGCGACCGTCGACGGCTCGGGGCGCACATAACGCGCCACATCGCCGAAATAGGGAACCAGGAACGACTGGATGAGAAGGCCGATCAGGCCCGACAGCAGAAACGAAAGGAAACTCGCGCCGGCGACGATGTCGGCCGGAACCAGCCAGATGACGATCGCGCCGATGACGAACGGCATGCCGAGCGCGAACACCACGTCGAACGTGCCCACGGTGCCGGCGGGGCGGCCGAAGAGCCGCCGTCCGAGCACGAGGGCGACCAGGGCACTCGATCCAAGCACGAGGAACGGCCAGAACGCATCGAAGCCGGTCGGCAGCCAGCGCCCGTCGCCCACGCCGGCACCGAACAGCGTTGCGACGCCGTTGAGCGCGAACGCCACGCCCGCCACCGTCGCCACCCACAGCAGGATCCAGGCCAGCATCACGTCGGCGGGCACCTGGTGCGGCCAGCGCCACAGCAGCCCCTTGACCCAGGCGATCAGATGATCGCGCGTGGTTCCTTCCATGATGTCGGCCCAGTAGAGCTCGTAGAAATCGGTGCGCATGCCATTGTCGGCGACCGGGGTGGTGATCCGCGCCAGTTCCTTCGACCCGGTGCGCGTGTCCGGCACCAGCCAGCTCTTGTTGACCGGGTCTGGCGGGCCGATCTGGCCGCGCTCGGGATCGCTGACGCGCCGCGACCGGCCCGGCTCGCGCCGTTCGACATCGTCGGTGAGGTCGAGATCGGTTTCCCACAGCGCCCGCACGATCGACCGCAGCGTCTGCATCGGCCGCTGCTGGCCCATGCCGTGGATGATCACCACCGCCTGCTTGGGCGGCCGGTCGCCCGCCGGCCCGTCGCTGCCTGCTGGTTCGGCCATGCGCACCTCCCCGCCGTTCGGGCTGAGGATACACAAGCCGAAGCACGGCAAAAGAAAAAACTGCGGCCGAACGGCCGCAGCTCTGCAAAGCGGGGACTATCTGGGCCCTATTCGTCCAGCGCCTTGACGATGTCCTCGGTCATCTTCTTGGCATCGCCCAGCAGCATCATCGTGCCTTCCTTGTAGAACAAGGTGTTGTCGATGCCCGCATAGCCCGAGCCGAGCGAGCGCTTGACGAACAGGCAGGTCTTGGCCTTGTCGACGTCGAGGATCGGCATGCCGTAGATCGGCGAGGACTTGTCGTCGCGCGCCGCCGGGTTGGTCACGTCGTTGGCGCCGATCACATAGGCGACATCGGCCTGCGCGAACTCGGCATTGATGTCCTCGAGCTCGAACACCTCGTCATAGGGCACGTTGGCCTCGGCCAAAAGCACGTTCATGTGGCCCGGCATGCGCCCCGCCACCGGGTGGATGGCGTAGGACACCTCGACGCCCTCGGCCTTGAGCGTGTCGGCCATCTCGCGCAGCGCGTGCTGGGCCTGGGCGACGGCCATGCCGTAGCCGGGCACGATGATCACCTTGGAGGCGTTCTTCATCAGGAAGGCGGCGTCGTCCGCCGAGCCCTGCTTGACCGTGCGGTCGAAGCCGTCATCGCCGCCGGCTGCGGCGGTCTCGCCGCCGAAGCCGCCAAGGATCACCGAGATGAACGAGCGGTTCATGCCCTTGCACATGATGTAGCTGAGGATCGCGCCCGACGAGCCGACCAGCGCGCCGGTGATGATCAGCGCCAGGTTCTCGACGGTGAAGCCGATGCCGGCGGCCGCCCAGCCCGAATAGGAGTTCAGCATCGACACGACCACCGGCATGTCGGCGCCGCCGATCGGGATGATGATCAGAATGCCGATCGCCAGCGACAACGCGACGATCAGCCAGAACACGGTATGGCTCTCGCTGGCGACGAGTACCGCGATCAGCACGACGATGGCGATCGCGATGGCCGCGTTGATGACGTGCCGGGCGGGCAGCAGGATCGGCTTGCCCGACATGCGGCCGTCGAGCTTCAGGAAGGCGATGATCGAGCCGGTGAAGGTGATCGCGCCGATCGCCACGCCGATCGACATCTCGACCAGCGCCACCGGCTTGATCGAGCCGACATCGCCGATGCCGAACGAGGCCGGCGAATAGAGCGCGGCGGCGGCGACCAGCACCGCGGCCAGACCGACGAGGCTGTGGAACCCGGCGACGAGCTGCGGCATCGCCGTCATCGCGATGTTGCGGGCGACATAGGCGCCCACCGAGCCGCCGATGGCGATGCCGACGATGATCAGGACCGCGCCGCCCGCTCCGGGCGCGGCGACGAACAGCGTGGTCAGCACGGCGATCGCCATGCCGATCATGCCGAACATGTTGCCCTGGCGCGACGTGGTCGGATGGCTCAGCCCGCGCAGCGCGAGAATGAAAAGGATACCCGAGATCAGGTACAGGAAGGAGGCGACGTTGACGGACATGGTGCGCTACCGCCTCACTTGTCTTTTTTCTTGTACATGGCGAGCATGCGCTGGGTGACCAGGAAGCCGCCGAAGATGTTGACCGAGGCGAGCACTAGCGCGACGAAGCCGAAGCCCGTCGCAAGCCCGCTCTCGGAAATGCCCACCGCGAGCAGCGCGCCGACGACGATCACTGAGGAGATCGCGTTGGTCACGCTCATCAGCGGCGTGTGCAGCGCCGGCGTCACCGACCAGACGACGTAGTAGCCCACGAAGATCGCCAGCACGAAGATCGAGAACAGGAACACGAACTCGCTGACGCCGCCCGACTGGACGGTGTCAGCGGCCGCCGCCACGGCCGGCGGTGCGTCGGCGATCGCCGCGCGCAGGCCCTGAACGGCTTCATCGAGCCGGTCGAGCGCCTGGGATACTGAACTGTCAGCCATCGGCCTTGTCCCCCTTTTCGGTGTCGCCTTCCGGCTTGGGTTCGGGCGCCGGCCCGCCGAAGCGCGGATGCACCCGTTCGCCGCCATGGGTGAGCAGCGTCGCCGCGACCAGTTCGTCCTCGCGGTCGATCGCGAGCGCGCCGGTCTCCTTGTCGACCAGCGTCTCGAGGAAGGCGAGCACGTTCTTGGCATAGAGCAGCGAGGCCGAGGCGGCCACCTGGCCGGGCATGTTGGCGATGCCGATCACCTTGACGTCGTTCTTGGTCGTCACGGTCTGGTCGGCCTTGGCGCCCTCGACATTGCCGCCGCGCTCGACCGCCAGATCGACCAGCACCGAGCCCGGCTTCATCGTGTCGAGCATGGCCTTCGAGACGAGCCTTGGCGCCGGCCGGCCGGGGATCAGCGCGGTGGTGATGACGATGTCCTGCTTGGCGATGTGTTCGGCCACCAGTTCGGCCTGCTTGGCCTGGTATTCCCTGGACATCTCCTTGGCGTAGCCGCCCGCCGTCTCGGCCGCCTTGAACTCCTCGTCCTCGACGGCGACGAACTTGGCGCCGAGCGAGGCGACCTGCTCCTTGGCCGCCGGGCGCACGTCGGTCGCGGTGACCGCCGCGCCAAGACGCCGCGCGGTGGCGATCGCCTGAAGGCCGGCGACGCCCGCGCCCATCACGAAGACCCGCGCAGCCGGAACCGTGCCGGCGGCGGTCATCATCATCGGCATGGCGCGGTCATAGGCGTGCGCCGCCTCGATCACCGCCTGGTAGCCGGCCAGGTTCGCCTGAGAGGACAGGACGTCCATCGACTGGGCCCGGGTTATGCGCGGCATCAGCTCCATGGCGAAGGCGGAAAGCCCGGCCTTGGCCATCTCGGCGATCGCCTTGTCGGCGTCATAGGGGTCCATGACGGCGATCACGACCGCGCCGGACTTGTACTTCTTCAGTTCGGCCGAGGTCGGCCGGCGCACCTTGAGCACCATGTCGGCCTTGCCGGCGCCTGCCGCCGCGGTGACCATGGTGGCCCCGGCGGCCTCGAATTCGGTATCGGGAATGCGCGAGGCGACACCGGCGCCCTTTTCGACCGTCACCGCGTGGCCGGCCTTGACCAGCCGCTTGACGGTGTCGGGCGAAGCGGCCACGCGCGGCTCGCCACCCTGCGATTCCTTGGCAATGAAGATTGTCAGCGACACGTCCGGATCCCCCCGCGGCTATCAACTGGTCCGCCGCCCCGTTTCGTCAACGGGTCGGCGCCGATCCGTCTCAAAGTACGAACCAGGCCACGATGAGGGCGAGGACGAAAACGATCAGCCCGCCGAAGAAGCCGCCGCCGGCGAAGAAGCCGAACGCCATGGCGATCAGCACGGCCGCGGTGGCCACCGTGCCCCACTTGGTCAGCGCGATGAACAGGTTGAAGGTCTTTTCGTGCTCCTGATAGTCCATCGGCGCGCCGCCCTCGGGGTCGGCTTCGGTGTGCTCGCTCATTGCGCTCTCCGCTGCAGCATTCGGTGGTTGCCGCAGCGCATAGCGAAATCCGGCCCGCACTTCAATGGCGTGGCGACCGCCAGACGCCCGGCCTTAGGCAGCCCGTATCGCGTATTGAGCCGTCGGATGCACACAGAGCGGCGGAAGCACGTCTTCGGACCTGTCGAACAGCAGCCGGGCCTCGGTCTCGGTGAAATAGAAGAGCGGGTTGCGGCTCATCACATAGCCGACATTGTTGCGCGAGATGCCGAGCAGAACGGCCTTCACGCACATGCCGTCGGGCTCGAAAGGGCCGGCCAGGCGCGTGGCGCCGAACACGCGCCGGTAATAGGCTTCGTGCTCGAGCTTGACGGCGCACAGGCAATAGTCGGCCTGCATGTGCAGGGTCATCATGGTCGAAAGGCGGTGCGTCAAAAGCGGCAGGGCGGGCAGCAGCCGCGATGCCTCGGCGTCGATCGCGAAGCGGCTGGGATCGACGAACGTCATGCCCTGCGCCAGAAGCGGCTGCAGCGTGTCGGCGAACAGTTCCATGGCGGGCGTCGGCGGCGTTTCCGCCGTCAGCATGTTCAGCCGCATCGACGAAACCAGATTGCCCTCGTGATAAAGGCCGAAAAGATAGGTGTCCGGATCGAAGTCGAGCGGCTCGATCACGGGGCTCTCGAACTTGCGCTCGTAGACATCGCGCGCGTTGAACGCCTTGCGTCGCAGAAGGCCCACATCCTCGAAGTCCTCGGGCGTGGAAATGCGCCGGTAATCGACCCCGTTCACCACCGACAACAGGCGCTGAATGGCGTTGGCGCTCACCGTACGTCTCGTGTCTGCCGCGATGGTCTGGCTCATGGCCCTTACCTCGGTCCCTCTGCCCGAAGGTAAGTTAAGCTTTATTCGAATGAAGCGAAAAGCCCTAATAAATCGCAGGTTTCTATTAACCTTAACGCTTAACGATTGACGACAATGCTTTCATCGGCGTGAACACGTGACATGGCGACACGCACCGCCCTGCCTGGCGCAATCGCGTTCCGGATCGATGCGGCAAAGTATGTGCGCTCAGCGCGATGGCGCCAGGAAGGACGTGCGGCGGGGTGCGCCAACCGCCCCTAATACGTCGAGCCCGCGGCCGTCATTTCGAGGGGGCCGGCCTGCCCGCCCGTATCCGGAGGCATGCGCGAGGCCATCTCGGCGATCGCGATCGCCGGAAGGGCGGGTCCGAACAGATAGCCCTGCACCTTGTCGATCTTGCCCGAGCTGCGCACGATGGCAAGCTGATCGGCGGTCTCGACGCCCTCGATGGTGATCTTCAGGCCGAGCCCGTGGCACAGATCGGTGATGCCGTGCAGCAGCGCCATCGGTGTGTCGCCGGTCTCGATGCCGGCGACGAAAGAGCGGTCGATCTTGACCCGGTCGAGCGGCAGCCGGTGCAGGTAGCTCAGCGAGGAATAGCCGGTCCCGAAATCGTCGAGCGCGATGCCGACGCCGGTCGCGCGAATGCGGCTGAGCCGGGAGATCATGTCGGATTCGTTGCTGATCACGGCGGTCTCGGTGATCTCGACGACGAGCCGTTCGGGCGGCAGGCCGGCCGCGTCGAGCGCGTTCCGGATGGTCTGGCAGATGTCCTCGCGCCGGAAATCGATCGATGACAGGTTCACCGACACCGTGACGTGCTCGGGCCAGCGCATGCAGTCATGCGCGGCGGTTCTGATCACGCTTTCGGTCAGCTTGGTGATGATGCCCATCTCCTCGGCGAGCGGAATGTACTCGGACGGCGAGATGTTGCCGTGCAGCGGATGCTGCCAGCGCGACAGGGCTTCGCAGGCGACCACGCGCCCGGTGTCGGCATCGACGATCGGCTGGTAACGCACCGCAAGCGTGCCCTGCTCGATCGCCTTGGACAGTTCGCCCTTGAGCAGCTGGCGCCGCAGATAGCGCTCGTTCATGTCCGGTTCGAACACCGACCAGACGCCCTTGCCGAGCGCCTTGGAATGATAGAGCGCCAGATCCGCCTCGACCATCGATGTCTTCAGGTCGAAATCGCCGGCCCGTCCGCGTGCGATGCCGAAGGACTGGGTGACGAAGACCTTCTCCGGGCCGATCCGGAACGATCGCCCGAGCCGCTGCTTGAGCGTGTCGGCGAAGGATTTGATGTCGGTCGAGGGCGGCAGCCGGTCGACGAACATGATGAACTCGTCCCCGCCCAGCCGCGAGATGACGGCGCAATCGCCATAGTCCCGCTTCAGCCGCCGGGCGATCGCGCGGAGCAGCGCATCCCCCTGCGCGTGGCCGATCGAATCGTTGACGCGCTTGAAATCGTCCACGTCGAAGGCGATGACCAGACACTCGGCGTCCGGGTCCGCCTCGGCGGCACGCTGCACCGCCAGGTCCGAGAAATGGGTCCGGTTGGGCAGTTCGGTCAGGCTGTCGAAGCGGGCCATCGCCTTGATGCGCTCCTGCGCCCGCGCCCGCTCGGTGACATCCTCGAGGATCATCACCGAACCACCATCGGGTCGCTGGGTGCCGGAGAACTCGATATGGACCCCGTTGGTGAGCCGCACTTCGGCCTTCTCGCCGTCGGTGTGCAGCAGGCGGGCCAGCGTCTGTCTGAACTGCTCCGTCTTCTCCACCGACACGAGGCGGAACCGCTCGGCGTAGCGCATCAGCGAATCGAACCGCCGGCCCTCGACGCGCACATATTTCGGGATCTGCAAGAGCAGCCGCGCACGGCGGTTGATCACGACGACGCGTTCGTTGCGATCGAACATGATCACGCCGTGCGACATGTTGTTCAATGCGACGTCGAAACGCTCGGCCAGTTCCGCCTTCTCGAGCCGGCCGCGGACTGCATCGACAACGGTCGACCGTACCCGTCCGACCATCGACATCACCAGCCCGAAATACGGCACGAACAGCAGCACGGCGATCAGGCTGGCAAAATTGCCCGCCGTGAGCAGGCTGAGCGCGGGCCAGACCAGCACGCTCACCGTCATCAGTGCGGCAAGGCGGCGCGAACCATAGAGGCGGCCGACGATCGTCGGCAGCGCCGCGAAGACGGTCGAAAGGGCCGCGATGATCGCGAACTCCGAGCCGACGAACTCGAGGCAGAACCAGGCAAACAGGCCGACCGAAAAACCGGCCGCGCCCGAGGACATGATGTATCGCCGTTCCCAGTTGCGCGCCCAGCGAAGCCGCTCTTGCTGGTCCGCCGGCGCGCTGTCGCGCGCCTGACGGGTGTACCCGACGATATGGAAATAGCGATAGCCGGCCGTCGCCATGAACACCGCCGGCCAGACGCCCATGATCAGCAGCCGGCTTTCCAGCAACACGCAGATCGCGATTCCGACCTGCAGGACCAGTCCGATGAGCATGCCTCGGCGATCAGCGAACAGGCTGTCGACGAAATTGAGATAGATTTCCGCTTCGGCCTCGTCGCGATGCGGCGAGTTGTGCTGAAGTGTCATGGCCTGCCCTTTCGCAAGGACAGTAGGTGCGCGTCGTTAAGGAAGCGTTTCAAAGGCAAGAAGGAAGCAGTCTAGCCGGGTCAGCCAGAACTGCAACCTTTGATAAACAGGAGATGTGAGCACCAATTCCGGGTTATATAGTTGAGTATTATTTGCTAAGGAAGTCTTAACAATGGAATAGTTTCCAGTGTAATTTTCGGCGCCACAGTCGCGCCGCCCCGTTGCGACTCCCGACGGGGAAACCGCAATTCCCCCAAAATCTTGGGGTGACGATCGAACGCGTCGCTTCAGCTTCGGACCGAATAGCCGCCATCGACGGTGAACGTCGTGCCCGTGATGTAGCGCGAGGCGTCCGAGGCGAGCAGCAGCAGCGGACCGGCCAGGTCGCCGCCCTCGCCCAGCCGGCCGACCGGTATCTGGCCGGTCAGGATGCTCGCCAGCCCCCGGTCGAGATAGTCGCGCGTCATCGCCGTCCGGTACCAGCCGGGCGCGAGCGCGTTGACGCGCACGGCATCGGGCGCCCATTCCAGCGCCAGCGCCCGCGTGAGCTGTTCGAGCGCCGCCTTGCCGGCGCCATAAGCGGAAAGCCCCCTGATCGGCAGCCGCGCGAGCACGCTCGTGACGTTGATGATCGAGCCGCCGCGCGGGTTCCGGCGCATCACGGCATGGGCGCGACGGCACACCTCCGCCGACGCCGCCACGTTGACGTTGAGCATGTCGGCGAAATCGTCCCGCCCCTGCCGCGACGCCTTGGCGACGCCGAAGGACCCGGCATTGTTGACCAGCACGTCGAGGCGCCCGAAGCGATCGGTTGCGAGCGCCACCGCCCCGGCGATGTCGTCGTCGTTGCGCACGTCGCCGCGCAGATGAACGAAGCCCTCGCCGCCCGGGTCGTCCTGCGGTGCATCGAGACTGAGCCCGATGACGAACGCGCCATTGTCGACCAGCACCTGCGCGAACCCCGCGCCCAGGCCCGACGAGGCGCCGGTGACCAGGCAGACCCTCTCGCGCACGTCGAACAGATCCTGCGCGCGGCGGGCCGGATCGGCCCCGGGTGCTTGATTGGCCGTCATCCGCTTCGCCGCTCCCGGTCGCTTGGCAAGGTGGCCCCCATCAACGCCAAACCGCCGGTCGCGTCAATCGCGGCGGAGGTCGGGCACCGCGGCCGTCAGTGGTTAACAATCTTTACCATTGAATTGCCAAGCCCCGGAATAGGTGCTAGCGACCGTATCCCGCGCCGGCCACGCACGCTTGATTTTCACGCAAGGGACCAACAAGGTGCAGCCACCGCGCCGGCGGCGCGCGCAGCAAACTCAGGGGAGGAGTATGTCTGCACTGTTGAGAGTTTCGGCGGGTATTGACGCGGTCAATACCTTCATCGGCCGATCGGTCTCATGGCTGATCCTGATCGCGGTGCTGGTCAGCGCGGGCAACGCGACGATCCGCAAGATCTTCGATACATCGTCCAACGCCTGGCTCGAGCTGCAGTGGTACCTGTACGGCGCGGTTTTCATGCTAGCGGCCTCCTACACGCTGCTGCGCAACGAGCATGTGCGCATCGACGTGGCCACCTCGGGCCTTTCCAAGCGCACCCGCGACTGGATCGACCTTCTCGGCCACATCTTCTTCCTGATGCCCTTCGCCGGCATCATGATCTGGATTTCCTGGCCGTTCTTCTGGGTGTCCTTCCGGACCGGCGAGATATCGGTCAACGCCAGCGGCCTGATCCTGTGGCCCGCCAAGTTCCTCGTGCTGGCCGGTTTCGTGCTGCTGTTCTTCCAGGGCGTCTCCGAGATCATCAAGCGCATCGCGGTGATCCGCGGCGACATCGAGGACCCCACCGCCGAACACGAACTGCCCCCGGCGGTTGAGGAAATGGAAACGGGCGCCGACCTCAGCGAGCGGATGAAGAACAAATGATCGAGATCATCGCCCACAATCTCGGTCCGATCATGTTCGTCTCCGTCATGGCGATGCTCCTGATCGGCTATCCCGTCGCTTTCACGCTCGCCGCCGGCGGGCTTTTGTTCTTCTTCCTGGGCGTCGAACTGTCGATCTTCGCGCCCACCGAGATCCGCCTATTCCCCAATTTGTTGGCGGCCAATGCCAACCGGACCTTCGATGTCATGCGCAACGAGGTTCTGCTGGCGATTCCCTTCTTCACCTTCATGGGGCTCATTCTCGAGCGCTCGCGCATGGCCGAGGACCTGCTCGACACGATCGGCCAGCTGTTCGGCCCGCTGCGCGGCGGCCTTGCCATCGCCGTCATCATCGTCGGCGGCCTTCTGGGCGCCACCACCGGCGTCGTCGCCGCCTCGGTGATCGCCATGGGGCTGATCTCGCTGCCGATCATGATGCGCTACGGCTACAACCGTTCGGTCGCCACCGGCACCATCGCCGCCGCCGGCACGCTGGCGCAGATCGTGCCGCCCTCGCTGGTCCTGATCGTGATGTCCGACCAGCTCGGCCGCTCGGTCGGCGACATGTATATCGGCGCGCTATATCCGGCGCTGATGATCATGGCCATGTACTGCGCCTATATCGCGGTGCTCACCATGATCCAGCCCAAATGGGTGCCGGCTCTGCCGCCCGAAACGCGCACGCTCGGCGGTGGCGTCGTGTCGCTGATCGCGATGATCATCATCTCGGTGGCCATCCACTATGCGGGGATGAACGTCCTTTACGCCAACATGAGCTACGAGAACCGGTTCGTCGCCTCGGCGACCACCGCGACCGTCTTCGCGCTGTGCGTCTCGCTGGTCAACCGGCACTTCAAGCTCGGCCTGATATCGCGGCTGACCGAGCAGGTGATCATCGTCCTGATCCCGCCTCTGGCGCTGATCTTCCTGGTGCTCGGCACCATCTTCCTGGGCATCGCGACCCCGACCGAGGGCGGCGCCATGGGCGCGACGGGCGCGCTCGTCCTTGCGCTGATTAAGCGCCGCCTGACGCTGAAGACGCTCAAGGAGGCGCTCGATTCGACCACCAAGCTGACCGCCTTCGTGATGTTCATCCTGATCGGCGCGCGCGTCTTCGGCCTGACCTTCTACGGGATCAACGGCCATATCTGGATCAAGGAGCTGCTGCTGTCGCTGCCCGGCGGCGAGACCGGGTTCCTGGTCGTCGTCACCGTGATCGTCTTCATCCTGGGCTGCTTTCTCGACTTCTTCGAGATCGCGTTCATCGTGGTGCCGCTTCTGGTCGCGCCGGCCGAGGAACTCGGCATCGACCTGATCTGGCTGGGCATCATCCTCGGCATCAACCTGCAGACCTCGTTCCTGACGCCGCCCTTCGGCTTCGCCCTGTTCTATCTGCGCTCGATCGCGCCGAAGAAGGACTGGGAGGACGAGGTGACCGGCGAGCGGATCAAGGGCATCGACACCACCCAGATCTATCGTGGCGTGATCCCCTACATCGTGCTGCAGTTCATCGCGATCATGATCGTCATCTTCTATCCGCGCATCGTCACCCACTATGCCGATGACGAGGTCGAACTTGATCTCGACAATGTGCAGATCGAACTGCCATCGCTCGGCGGGCAGGATTCCGAAGGAAACGCGGTCGAGTTGCCGGGTCTTGGTGGCGGCGGCCTCCAGGGCGGCCCGAACTTCGGCGGCGACGGCAATGGCGGCAGCGGCTCCGGCCTGCCCGGACTGCAGCTGACCCCGCTCGGCCAGCCGCCCGCGCCATCGGGCGGTGACGCCGGAGGGGGCGCGGGAACGGGCGATGAGGGCAACGCCGCCCCGGCGCCCGCGTTCGGCCTGCCGCCGCTCGATCTCAACAGCACGCCGCCGCCCGACCAGTAGGCGAATGGGACGATCCAGGCAAAAGCGCCGGGCGGGCGTCCGGCGTGTTCACCTGTCGGCGACGCCGGTCCGACCGGCGCTCAGAACTCACTGGCACGGCGGCGCAATTCGAGCTTTTGCACCTTGCCGGTCGAGGTCTTGGGCAGCTCGCAGAACACGACATGCTTTGGCGTCTTGAAGCCAGCAAGCCGCTGGCGGGCGAACGCTATCAACTCGGCGTCGGACGCCTCGGCGCCATCCTTGAGTTCGACGAACGCGCACGGGACCTCACCCCATTTCTCGTCGGGCTTGGCGACGACGGCGCACAGCAGCACCGCCGGATGGTGCATGAGCGCGCCTTCGACCTCGACGGAACTGACGTTCTCGCCCCCGGAAATGATGATGTCCTTTGCGCGGTCAGTGATCTGCACGTAGCTGTCGGTGTGCTGGACGGCGATGTCGCCGGTATGAAAGTAGCCGCCCCGGAACGCTTCGGCCGTCGCACGCGGGTTCTTGTAGTACCCCTTCATCGTCGCGTTGCCGCGCATCATGATTTCGCCGGTCGCAGCTCCGTCCATCGGCACCTGCCGCATCGTATCGGGGTCCATGACCGCGATGTGATCCATGTTGGGGAAGGGGACCCCCTGCCGCGCCTTCACGGCGGCCCGCTCGGCGCCTTTCAGATGATCCCATTGGCCGTCCTGCCAGGTGCATTCGGTCGCCGGACCATAGGTCTCGGTGAGGCCGTAGACCTGGGTGATGTTGAAACCGAGTGGTTCGATGGCCGCAAGCGTGGCGGCCGCCGGCGGCGCGCCGGCCGTGAAAACCTCGACGACATGATCGAACGCGCGGCGTTCCGCCTCACGGGCATTGACGATCATGTTGAGCACGATCGGCGCGCCGCCGAAATGGGTCACGCCCTCGTCGGCGATGGCGTCGTAGATGGCTTTCGCGGTGACGTCCCGGCAGCACACGGTGGTGCCGCCCAGAGCCGGCATCGCCCACACGTGGCACCAGTTGTTGCAGTGAAACAGCGGCACGATGGTCAGGTATCGCGGGTAGAGCGTCATGCGCCATGCGATCGGGGTGCCCAGCGTGATCAGATACGCGCCGCGGTGGTGGTAGACGACGCCCTTGGGCCGGCCGGTGGTGCCCGACGTGTAGTTGAGCGCGATGCTTTCCCATTCATCCTCGGGCATGATCCAGTCAAAGTCGGGATCGCCCTCGGCAAGAAAGGCCTCGTAGGTCATGTGCCGACCGGAGGCGTGGAAGCCCGCCTTTTCGTCCGGCACCTCGACGATCATCGGTTGCCGTTCGCTCTCCATCTCGTCGATCGCCGCCTCGACCGTCCCGAGGAACTGCGTGTCGACAAGCACGATCCGGGCTTCGCCATGATCGAGGATGTAACTGATCGTGTGCAGGTCAAGACGGACGTTGATGGCGTTGAGCACGGCTCCGCAGGCCGGCACGCCGAAATGGGCCTCGACATGGGCGGGGATGTTGGGAAGCACCGTCGCGACGACGTCGCCGGGCGCGATGCCGTGGCGCTCAAGGGCGCTCGCCAGTTGCGACACGCGTGCGTGATGCTCAGCGTAGTTCGTGCGGAACGTGCCATAGACCACCGCATCGCGGAGAGGGTGCACGGCGGCCGCCCGTTTCAGATGGGACAGCGGCGTCAACGGCACGTAGTTCGCCGCGCGCCGTTCGAGCCCGGTCTCGTCGTTCATCCAGCCCATGATGTCCTCCCTGCCCCGCCCTGACCGGCCTCTGCCGGAGCGCCCACCTCACCTGGCGCGACCATGATTCCAGAGTTTGCCCGGCCCGTCACCCGTCCGATCGGCGAGCGCGGGCGGCATTGCATCCGTCATCGCCTTGCCATCGGCCCCGGCCATACCCACCTGCACGGCGTTCCGGTCCGGCCACAGGAGGAAAACGATGCTCGACCCGAAGAAGCTGCTCAACGATTTTCTGGGATCGCAGATCCCCGGCGCCGGCGGAACCGTGCGCGAACGGGCCGGGCAGGCCGGGCAGATGGCCAAGGACAATCCGCTGGCGACGGGCGCCATCGCCGCGGTGCTGCTGGGCACCGGCGTCGGCCGCGAACTGACGGGGTCCGCCCTCAAGCTGGGCGCCGCCGCGGCGGTGGGCGGGCTCGCCTACACCGCCTGGAAGAACTACAAGGAAGGCCGCCAGGTCGAGCAGGCCGGCGCGCCCGGCCAGCAGGGCCAGCCCGAAGTGCTGCCGCCGCCGCAGGGGTCGGAATTCGACATCGAGGGCGACGGCCAGGACGGCGAGTTCGCGCTGGCGCTGGTGCGCGCGATGATCGCGGCCGCCCGCGCGGATGGCCATATCGACGAGGACGAGCGCGCCCGCATCACCGACAAGCTGGCGATGAGCGGCATCGACGAGGACGAGCAGAGCTTCATCCGCGCCGAACTGGCAAAGCCGGTCGATATGGACGCGATCGTCGGCGCGGCGAAGACCGAGGCGCAGCGCGTCGAACTCTACACGGCCTCGCGGCTCGCCATCGAGCCGAAGACGCGCGCCGAGCGCGGCTATCTGGACATGCTCGCCGGCCGGCTGCAGCTCCCCGATCCGCTGGTCGATCACATCGAGGCGACCATCGCCGGCGCGACCGTCTAGAGCCGCGACCGCGGGCCCGTCGCGCACCGTCCGCCGCGTGATCATCGTCACGGCGGCCAAGCGCGATGCGTGCAATGATGCCCTCGCACACGCGTTAACCCTCCGTTAAGGGTTCGGCGCGAAAATGGGACATGGGCAAAAGCGGGCCGGGGCTCTCCTCCCACCCTGGTCACGCGGAAACGGGCGATCGATCCGAAAGGTTGATCGCCCGCTTTTTGTGCGGGCGAGGCCGGCGCGCCATCCGCCCGTCACCCGGGCTCACAGCCGCACTGCCCGCCGCACCATCTCCTCGACCACCGGACGCTGCGCTTCGAAAGGCTGATCGGTCAGCCAGCCCATCTTGTTGCCGATCGCCAGATGGGCATAGCCGTGCACCATGGCCCAGGCGGCGGTGACATCGCGCCAGCCCGCCTCGCCCTTGAGCGCATCGGCGCCGCGCAGCCTGGCGACCGCGTTCACCAGCACCGAAAAGCTCGCATCGCCCGCCCTTGCCAGTTCGGCCGGCACCGGACCCTGCACGCGCCCGCCGAACATGAGCTGGAACAGGGCCCGGTTCTCCACCGCAAAGCGCACATAGCCGACGCCGGCGGCGGTCAGCATCGCCTCGGCATCGCCTGGAGCGACGCGGGCCTGTTCGTTCTTCATGCAGTCGGTGAGCCGGTCGAAACCGCGCTGTGCCAGCCCCCGCAGCAGCGCCGTCACGTCACGGAAGTGATGGGCAGGCGCGGCATGGGAGACGCCGGCGCGCTTGGCCGTCGAACGCAGCGAAAAGCCGTCCTCGCCCTTTTCGGTCAGTTCGGCCTCGGCCGCCGCGAGCAGCGCCTCGCGCAATTCGCCGTGATGGTAGCGCCGCGAACCGGCGCGCGTCTTCAAATCGGTCATGGCCGAGTCTAGCCGGCAATCCAGACAGTGTCAAAACATTGGCTTGACAATGCCAAGATCGCCTCTATCCTCCGATCTTGACACTGACAAAATTGCGAGGCCTCCCGATGGACCCCGAAACGCTCTTCTCCGCAGCCGGCGCCGCCGCCATGGCCGGATGGCTGGCTCTTCTGGCAAGCCCGCTGGCGCCGCGCCTGTCCCACATCGTCGCCGGCCGGGTGATCCCGATCGTGCTGTCGGTCGGCTACACCGCGCTCGTTCTGGCGTTCTGGAGCACCGGCGAAGGGGGCTTCGATTCGCTCGCCAACGTCGCCCGCCTGTTCGAGACGCCTGAACTGCTGCTCGCCGGCTGGGTCCACTTTCTGGCGTTCGACCTGTTCATCGGCGCGTGGATCGTCCGAGACGCCCGTGAGACCGGCGCGCTTCCGTTCTGGCTGGTGCTGCCCTGCCTGCCGCTGACCTTCCTGTTCGGCCCGGCCGGTCTCGCCGCCTATTTCGGCCTGCGCGCCGCCCGCCGCCCCGCCCTTGCCCTCGCTTGAAACCCGATGGAGACGACCATGACCGCACTCGCCCTGCCCGCCCCCGCACCGGCCCGCGCCGGCCCGCTCGCCCTGTGGAACCGCATGCGCAACGACGAACCGCTGTTTGCGGCCACCGCGCTGTTCCTGGCCCTGGCGATCATCCCGCTCGCCGCCGCCGGCATGATCGACCCGCGCCTGCATCTGGGCGAGAACATCTGGGTCAAGCCGATCAAGTTCGCCGTCGCCCTGTCCGTCTACACCGCGACGCTCACGCTCTACGCCCGCTACCTGCCCGCCGGCATGACGCGCCGCACGACGTACCGGCTGTTCGCCGGCGCGGTCGTCTTCGCCATCGCCGCCGAAATGGTCTGGATCGGCGGCGCTGCCGCGATGGGCACCACCTCCCATTTCAACACGGGCGAACCGGTCTGGGCGGCGCTCTATCCGGTGATGGGCGCGATGGCGACGCTGCTGACCTCGGCGAGCGCGGTCTACGCCGTCGCCATCGCCCGCAACCGGGACCTGGCCATCGCGCCGGTTCTGAAGGCCGGCCTTGTCTGGGGCCTCGGCCTGACCCTGCCGCTGACGCTCGTCACCGCCGGCACCATGTCCTCGCTGAACGGCCACAATGTCGGCGGCAGCGGCATGGCGACCGAGGGGCTGTGGCTGATCGGCTGGCTGCGCGACGGCGGCGATCTGCGCGTCGCCCACTTCTTCGCCACCCACGCCATGCATTTCGTGCCGGCCTTCGCCCTCGCCCTTATGTGGCTGGGCCGGCCCGGGGCAAGCCGCGCCGTGCACGGCTTTGCGCTCGCCTTCGCCCTGTTCGTTCTGGCGACCTTCGCCCAGGCGCTGATGGGCCGGCCGTTCCTGGCGATGATCGGCTGACCGGCTCAGGACCGGGTGAGAAACGCCTCCACCCGGTCCAGCGCCCTTTCGATGTTCTCAAGCGAATTGGCGTAGGAAACCCGCACGAAGCCCTCGCCATGGACGCCGAAATCGGGCCCGCCGATCAGCGCCACGCCCGCCTCCTCCAGAAGCGCGTTCGCAAGGTCCTTGGATTTCCATCCGGTCGCGGAGATATCGGGAAAGGCGTAGAAAGCGCCCTTCGGCGTCGCGCAGGTGACGCCCTCGATCGCGTTCAGCCGTTCGACAACGAACCGCCGCCGCGCGTCGAACGCGGCCAGCATCGTCTCGACATCGTCCTGCGGCCCGTCGATCGCCGCGATCCCCGCATGCTGCGCCGCCGCGTTGACGCACGACCAGCAATTGACCGCCAGCTTGCGCACCGCATCGCAAAGCGGTTCCGGCCAGACCGACCAGCCCAGCCGCCACCCGGTCATCGCCCAGGTCTTCGACCAGCCGTTCAGCACCACCAGCCGCTCGCGCAGGGCCGAAAACTCAAAGAGCGAGGTGTGCGCCACGCCGTCATAGACCATCAAATCGTAGATCTCGTCGGACAGGATCGCCACGTCCGGATGGCGCTCGAGCACGCCAACGAGCCGTTCGATCTCGGCGCGCGGCGTCACCCCGCCGGTCGGATTGCCCGGCGAGTTGACGATCACCAGCCGCGTCCTGTCGGTGATCAGCGCGGCGAGTTCGTCGGCGTTCACCGCGAACCCGTTTTCGGCGCGCATCGGCAGCGGCACCGGGGTTGCGCCGGTCGCCTCGATCATCGAACGGTAGATCGGAAAGCCGGGATCGGGATAGACGATCTGCGCGCCCGGCCCGCCGAACATCAGGATCGCCGCGAACATGGCCGGCTTGCCGCCCGGCGTGATCATGATCGCCTCGGGCGAAACCGCCTGCCCGGTCATTGCGTGGATGCGCCGGCTCACCGCCTCGCGCGTCGCCACGAGGCCGTTGGCGGGCGTATAGCCGTGCGCGCCCTCCCGCAGCGCCCTGACCGCCGCCTCGACAATGTGTTCGGGCGTCGGAAAATCGGGCTGGCCGATGCCCAGATTGACGATGTCGCGCCCCTCGGCCGCCAGCGCCGTCGCCCGCGCAAGCACGGCGAACGCGTTCTCCTCGCCCATCCGCTTGAAGAAGGGATCGATGTCGTGCATGGCTTGCCTCCCCGCCCCGCTTGCGGCGCGGCCGTCGCCAAGTCAAGCAGACCCGATACCGCCGGCCATGATCACCGACCTTTCGCAGTGGACCGCGCGTCCGACCCCGACCAGCGCGCCGATGGCGGGCCGTCACGTCGCCATCGTCCCGTTCGACCGCGCGGACCATCAAGGCCCGCTGTGGGAAGCGTTCGGCGGAATCGCCACCAACGATCTGCTCTATCATTTCGGCTGGCCGCGCATGGAGGAGGCAACCGATCTCGGCGCGATCATCGCGGACATGAACGCCCATCGTGGCTTCGTCACCTGCGTCTTCACCGCTCCGGACACCGGGCTCGTGATGGGCATGGCGAGCTATATGCGCATCGATGAGAAGAACGGCGTCTGCGAGGTGGGCTGCGTCGCCCACGGCGCGCCGATGGCCCGGTCGCCGGCGGCCACCGAGGCGCACCATCTGATGGCGCGCCGCGTCTTCGACGAACTGGGCTATCGCCGCTACGAATGGAAGCTCAACAACGCCAACGAACCCTCGCACCGCGCCGCGCGCCGGCTCGGCTTCACCTTCGAGGGGGTTTTCCGCCAGCTCGAGGTCAAGCCCTACGGCAACCGAGACACGGCCTGGTATTCCATGCTCGACCGCGAATGGCCGGTCGTCCGACGCGCGATGGAGGCATGGCTCGATCCGGCCAACTTCGATGCCGACGGCGCCCAGCGGCGGGGCCTGAAGCAGATCCGGGACGATCTGTACGAAAACGGTTCTTGACGGGGCGGGACCGTCCGCGGCCGCCCATGGCTTGACGCGGGCGCATGAGCCCTGTTCATGACTGCCATCCCGGTTTGGGACTACCGGTGCCTCCGGCACGACCCCAACTGGGGAACGACGATTTCTCGAAGGAAAGACAAACGACATGGCTGGCAGGCTTGAAGGCAAGATCGCGGTGGTCACGGCGGCGGGACAGGGCATCGGTCGGGCGATCGCCGACCGGTTCGCCGAGGAAGGGGCGCAGGTCTGGGCGAGCGATCTCGATGCCGCCAAGCTCGACAATCCCGCCTTCGCCGATGCGCGCGTGCTCGATGTCACCGACACCGGCGCGGTCGACGCCTACGCCGGCGAGGTCGGCCAGATCGACGTGCTCGCCAACGTCGCCGGCTTCGTCCATCACGGCACCATCCTCGATTGCGACGAGAAGGACTGGGACTTCTCGTTCGATCTGAACGTCAAGTCGATGCACCGGACGATGCGCGCCTTCGTGCCCGCCATGCTGCACCGGGCGAAGAACACGGGCGGAACCGCCTCGATCATCAACATGTCCTCGGGCGCCTCCTCGCTGAAGGGCGCGCCGAACCGCTATGTCTACGGCGCCACCAAGGCGGCGATCATCGGCATGACGAAGGCGGTCGCGGTCGATTTCGCCGCCCGGCAGCTGCGCTGCAACGCGATCTGTCCGGGCACGGTCGATTCACCGTCGCTGCAACAGCGCATGACCGAGCTTGGCAAGAAGGTCGGCAGCTATGACGAGGCGTTCGACAGCTTCCTCAAGCGCCAGCCGATGGGCCGCATCGCCGAACCGCGCGAGATCGCCGACATGGCCGTCTATCTGGCCTCCGACGAGGCGGCCTTCGTCACCGGCACGACCATGGTCATCGACGGGGGCTGGACGCTGTGAACGAGCGCGACGATCAGCCGGAGGACGCGCGGCCGGACGGCGTGTCTTCGCCCGACTATGATCGCGGCACGCTGATCATCGCCGGGCTGATCTTCATCGGGTTCGCGCTGCTGCTCTATTTCCTGCCGGCGATCATGACGGCGATCGGCGGCGACAATCCCTGGGCGGCCGGCGCGGCCGTGGGTTTCGTGCTCGTGCTGCCGTTCCTGGGCCTCTGGCTGCGTGGACGGGCCCGGCGCAGGAACCGCTGATCAGGCGCTGAGCGCCCCGCCCAGAAGAACGACGCCCATCGCGATGATCAGCAGCGCGCCGCCGATCTCGATGGCGTGGCCAAGACCGCCCGAGAGCGCCGACGAGCCCGAAAGGCGCAGCGCAACGTTCTTGGCGGTCACCGCCAGCGTCGCCAGGATCGACACGGTGATCGTCACGCCGATCGCCATCGCGAAGACCGAGACGATCCCGGCCACCCACAGCCCGCTGACGAAGGCGAAGGTCAGGACGATCAGCGCGCCCGTGCAGGGCCGGACCCCCACCGACACCATGACCGCCAGCGCGTCGCGCCAGCCGGTCACGTCCTCGAGCTGGTCGGGGCCGGGCATGTGCGCATGGCCGCAGGAGGGACAGGTCCCGCCCGGCCCGTGATCATGATCATGATCGTGATGGCCATGATCGTGCGCGTGATGGTGGTGGTCGTGGTGATCATGATGATGATGATGGTCGACGGCCGCGGCCGACAGGGCGGCCGGACGGACGGCCGGCCCGCACAGCACCCTCAGCTTGCGCACCAGCAGCCACAGGCCGAGCCCGATCACCAGCACGTAGGAGGCCAGTTCGGCGAACTGCGTGGTCTGGGTCTGGCTGATCGACAATTGCCGCAGCACCAGAAAACCGAGCCCGACGATGACGATCGCCGAGATCGCCTGGATGATCGAGGCGCCGAACGACAGCCATATGCCGCGCCTCAGCGCGGTTTCGTTCGCCAGCATGTAGGACGAGATCACCACCTTGCCGTGCCCGGGGCCCGCCGCGTGCAACACGCCATAGGCGAACGACAGGCCGATCAGCAGCCACAGCGCCGCGCCGCTGTCGCGGATGTCGATCAGGGCGGCGCGCAGCCGGTCGTAGAAGTCGCGCTGGTGCGCGGCGACCCAGCGGAAGAACTCGCCGAGCGGGCCCTGCTGCGCGGTGTCGATCGCCTGTTCGGACACGCCGATGCCGAGCGAGGACTGCGCCAGCGCCGGGCCGGCGGCGGCCAGCAGCGCAATGATCGCAAGGCCGGCGCAGCGCCTCATGTGCAGCGCACCTCCATGCGGGTGGCGAAGATCTTCGACCAGTCATTGCCTTCGGGATCGTTGAAGAACGATTCGGTCAGCGAGTCCTGGTTGGCAGCGATCGCCTCGTCGGGGTCCGGCACCACCATCTCGTGGCTGCACCCGGCCGGCGCGTCGATCAGCACCATGTTGGCTTCGTCGTAGAAATCGATCGCGGTGTAGAAGGTCGGATCGTAGACGGCGATCGAGGGATTGTCGGAAAGCGCCACCGGCTTCATCGGCTGCGAGGTGAACAGGATCAGCAACTGGCCGTCGACCATGTTGACCCGCATGTCGGTCACCTCGGCGATCGCGATCTCCCGGTTGTCGACCGTCAGCGACTGGAAATAGCCGAATTCGGCGATCGAACCGGACACCACCTCGGCCACCTGTTCGAGTTCGGCGATCTCCAGTTCGCCGCTGTTGTCCGCATCGAACTCGAACTGCACCGTCGACGAGAACAGTTCGTCGAAGCGCCACACATGCCGCAGCCGGTCGATCGTGCCCGCCTCGGTCACCGTGACCTCGAGGCGCGCTTCGGCGAAAACGTGCGGGTGAGCCTGCGCCGGAATGGTTCCGGCCAGGGCCGCCGCTGCCGCCACTGCGATCGATGCTCGCCTGTGCGTCACGGTTGCTGTCCCCGGAGTGCGAATTGAGTGGTTGCCATGCGCCATGGGAAGCTGGCCGAATTATGGCGCGCCGGGCGCCAGGCACGGCCCGTCCGGCGGGCAGTTGTCCTTGAACCAGACCGCCAGGAAGTCGACCAGCGCGCGCACCTTGGCCGGCAGGTAGCGCCGGTGCGGATAGACCGCGTAGATGCCCGATTCCTGCCCGAGCACGCCCGGCAGCACCTCCACCAGCCGCCCCACGCGCAGATCGGCCGCCACGATGAAGTCCGGCGACAGCACGAAGCCCAGATCGGCCAGCGCCGCCATGCGCGCGGCAAGCGGGCTGTTGACGCGGATCGGCCCGTCGATCGGCACCGACACCGCCTCGCCGTCGCCGTTGCGCGCGACGATCATGTTGCGGCGGCGCGAATTGGTGTCGACGATGCACGGCAGGTCCGACAGATCGGTGATCGCCTTTGGCATGCCGTGCGCCTCGATCACCGCCGGCGAGGCGCTCAGAACCATGCGAACGGGCGCCAGCTTGCGCGCGATCAGGCCCGAATCCTCCATCTGCGTGATTCGGAGCGCGATGTCGTAGCCCTCCTCGACCAGATCGACGAAGCGATCGTCCAGTTCGATGTCCAGCTTGATGTCCGGATTGGCCTGCGCGAAATCGATCAGCGACCGCCCGATGCCGACATCGGCCATGGCGCGCGGCGCCGACAGCTTGATCGTGCCGGCAAGGCCGGCGCGCGCGTCGCGGATCTCCTCGCGCAGATCGTCGAATTCCCGCAGCAGGTCGAGCGCGCGGCGATAGTAGACATGGCCCGATTCGGTCAGCGAGAACTGGCGCGTGGTCCGGTTGAGCAGCAGGACGCCAAGATCGTCCTCCAGTTCGCGCACATATTTCGACAAGAGCGCCTTGGAACGCCCCTGCGCCCGCGCCGCCGCCGAAAACCCCTCATTGTCGACCACCGCGACGAAGGCGCGCATGCGCGTCAGCGTGTCCATGTCAGGTCGGTCTCCTCCTTCATAGCGGCGAACGCGCCGATCATGGCCGCGCCGGAACGGCCTGTCCACCGCCCGCGACGATGTGCGCGACGAGCGCGTCGGCGCTGTCGACGGCGGCCTCCGCACGCCCGCCGAGCATGCCGTCGCCGCATACCGCGATCCGGCCGCAGGCGCTCTCGATGAAGGGCGTGCCGAGCGGCGCATCGACCCGCGCATGGCGCCAGCGGTGGGCAGCGGCATGAACCGGAGCAGGCACGCCTTTCGCATGCGCCGACAGCGCCGCGAGCATCTCCTCGAGGACCGGCCCGGCCGGCCGTTCGAGGTTGCGCGCGCTCCACGCGCCACCGGCGTGGATGACGAACGTCTCGCCCGTCCGGCCGGGCTTGGAACCGTTGCGGGCGATGAGGGCCAGCGGCGCGTCGTCGGCCCCGCGCCAGAGATCGGGCAGGTCGGGCAGCGGCCGGTCGAAGGCGACCATCGCCGCCCAGCAGGGCGCGTAGACGATGCCACCCAGCGCGTCGAACCGGGCGTCGAGCGCGCCGGTCAGCGCGTGCGCCTGCGGCGACGGCGCGGTGACGATGACCCGGTCGAAGCCATGCCGCGCCCCGTCGCCGGTGACCACCTCCACACCGGCATCGGCCGCAAGACGGAGCGTCTCCACCGGCGTGCGCAACCGCACGTCGAGCCCGGCGAGCAACGGCTTGACCGCCCCGCTCATGCCCGGCAGCCCCACATGCCAGTCGCCGGGCCGGTCCTTGCCATCGGGCGTCCAGGACGCGATCGCGCCCGCATCGGCGAGCCGCGCCAGCAGCGCGCCCATCGCCGCGCCCCTGGCGGTCAGGTACTGCGCGCCATGGTCGAATTCGCCTGACGCGCTGCGACGGGTCGAAAGCCGGCCGCCGGTTCCGCCCGATTTCTCGAACACGCAGACCCGCCGGCCGGCGTCGGCAAGCGCCCGCGCGCAGACCGCGCCGGCAAGTCCGGCTCCGATGATCGCCACTTTCTCAGCCATCGCATTTCCCCTTCCGGCGGAACACATAGGGCGGATGAGCGGTTGACCGAAGTCAACGCCACCGACCATAAGCCGCGACATGATCGCGACCTCGAAACGGAGAGATGATCGATGAGCCTTCGCCATGTCCGCCTCGAAATGGCGCGCGAGCCCGCCTACCCGCAGGGCAACCCCAACCGCGGCTACGAACTGGTCCTGCCGCTCGGCGCCGACGACCGGATCGACGCGGCCGAATGGGAAAAGAACCCCTCTGCCTGCACGGTCGAGCGCTTCTGGGACGGCGAGAAGACCGAACTGGGCTATCTGGAACGCAACCGCGCCGGCCAGTGGGTCTTCGACTATGATTTCGACGACGAGGCCGACGACGAGGAAGGTTTCCGCTTCGGCGAACACGCCTTCCGCACCGGCGAATATGTATCGATCGCCGATCACGAGGGCACGATGCACACCTTCACCGTGGTCCGCGTGACGCCGGCCTGACCGCTCAGCGGGACGCGAAATCGAGCGCCGCCCGCCCGTGGGCGGCGCGAAGCGCCTGCATGTCGACGCCGACCGGCTGGCCGTCCACAACGGTCCAGCGCCCGGCGATCATCACGCGATCGGCGCGGTGCGCGCCGCACAGCACCAGCGCGGCGAGAGGATCGTGAGCGCCCGAAAAGCGCAGCTCGTCCAGCGTGAACAGCGCCAGATCGGCCTGGCGTCCCTCGGCGATCGCGCCGATATCGCCACGCCCCAGACATCGCGCCGAACCCTCGGTCGCCCAGCGCAGCGCATCAAGATGCGTCAACGAGGCGTCATAGGTCAGCCGGCCGATCATCAGCGCGTGCCGCACCCCCTCCATCAGGTTGGACGAATCGTTGGACGCCGAACCGTCCACGCCGAGACCGACCGGCGCACCGGCCGCTTCCAGTTCCCGGGTCCGGCACTGGCCCGAGGCGAGCACCATGTTCGAGGTCGGGCAATGGCACACGCCCACACCGGCCACGCCGAGCCGGACCAGTTCGTCATCGTCGAAATGGACGCCGTGCGCCAGCCAGGTGCGATCGGTCAGCCATCCGGTCTGTTCGAGATAATCGAGCGGCCGGCAGCCATAGCGCGCCTCGCAGAACGCGTTCTCGTCGAACGTCTCGGCGAGATGGGTATGCAGCGCGCAGCCGCACCGCGCCGCAAGTTCGGCCGTGCCGACCATCAGTTCGCGGGTCACCGAAAAGGGCGAACACGGCGCCAGCGCCACCTGCGTCATCGCGCCGGGCCTTGCGTCGTGGTGGCGCGCGATCACGCGTTCGCAGTCGGCGAGGATCGTGTCGGCGTCCTGCACCACGCTGTCGGGCGGCAGGCCGCCGTCGCGCACCGAAAGGTTCATCGAGCCGCGATTGAGCACGATCCGGATGCCGAGCGCGGCCGCCTCCTCGGCCTGGATGTCCATGGCCGCGTCGAGCCCCTGCGGAAAGACGTAATGATGGTCCGAGGCGCAGGTGACGCCCGAGAGCATCAGTTCGGTCAGCGCCAACCGCGTGGCGATGCGCAGATGATCCGGCGTCAGCCGCGCCCACAGCGGGTAGAGCGCGGTGAGCCAGTCGAACAGCTCCCGGTTGATCGCCGCCGGATGGGCGCGGGTCAGCGTCTGGTAGAAATGATGGTGCGTGTTGATCAGCCCCGGCAGCACCACGTGCCGTGAGACGTCGACCGTCTCGACATCGCCGACCGGCGCCGCGCCGGGCGCGAACACCTGCTCGATGACCCCGTCGCGCACCAGCAAGCCGCCCCGCGCGTCGATGCCGTCGGGCGTCAGGATCGCCAGCGGTTCGCGAAGAAAGATCGCCCGCCCCTTGCCGGTTTCGCCCATCTTCGTTCGCTCCGTCGCCACCTGCCGGAACACGCCTTCCGGTCCCCGCCAATCGTTAGACGGGCGGGCCCGTCGCGCCAAGCATCGTGTCACCGGAGCTTCGCTTGCCGGGCACAATTGGCCGGCTTATCGTGTCCCCATGAACAGATTCTACATACCGGCCGACGAAGCGGACAACGGCTCGTTGCTGGCGCGGCTTCAGGAGGTCGCGCGGCGCGGACGCACGCACTATGCGCGCCATCTCCTCAAGACCGGCCT
Source organism: Roseitalea porphyridii (assembly GCF_004331955.1). NCBI lineage: Bacteria > Pseudomonadati > Pseudomonadota > Alphaproteobacteria > Hyphomicrobiales > Ahrensiaceae > Roseitalea > Roseitalea porphyridii. The sequence continues at coordinate 3,067,042 of NZ_CP036532.1, forward strand.
CTACGCCGGTCAGGAGCGCATCATCGAGGCGCTCGCCAGCGTCGAAACGATGACGCCGGGCGCCCTCGCCAAGACGCTCGGCGTTCGCCCGCCGACCATCACCAAGACCATCAGCCGGCTCGAGGAACAGGGCTTCGTCGCCCGCGCCGCCTCGGCATCGGACGGCCGGCAGGTCACCGTCATGCTGACCGAGGCCGGCCACGATGTGCTCGGCGCGATGAAGAAGGCCGTCGCCAAGGCCGAAAAGCAGGCTCTCAAGGGCCTCAAGAAGAAGGAGCGCAAGCAGCTCGAGAAGATCCTCGCAAAGATCGAGGACAATCTGACCGACCGCGACCCCGGCGCCCGTCTGCCGAAACAGGACGAGGCGCTGGAGGCCTGAACCCGACCGGCTTTACCGGGCCTTTCAATCCGTTTAAACTTGTTTGATTGCGTTTAAGCGGCAAGGGGCTCCCACCGGTGCAGAAGATCAAGCTCTCGACGATCGGCGAGGCGCTCGGCGTGTCCACGGCGACGGTCTCGCTGGCGCTGCGCGACAGCCCGCTCGTCGCCGAGGCGACCAAGCAGCGCGTCAAGGCCTACGCCAACGAGATCGGCTACATCTACAACCGCCGGGCGGCGAGCCTGCGTACCTCCAAGTCGGGCATCATCGGCGTCGTCGTGCACGACATCATGAACCCGTTCTACGCCGAGATCCTGCGCGCCATCGAAACCGAGCTCGACCGTTCCGGCCAAACGTTCCTGCTGTCCAACCACTACGATTCGGTCGAAAAACAGCGCGCCTTCCTCGAAACGCTCATGCAGCTCGGGGCCGACGGGGTGATCATGTCGCCGGCGATCGACACGCCGACCTCCGACATCGAGCTGGGCATCCGCAACGGGCTGCCCTTCGTGTTCATCGCGCGCTCGGTGGAGGGCGTCGACATTCCGGTCTTTCGCGGCGACGACGCTTTCGGGATCGGCCTTGCCACCAACCACCTGATCTCGCTCGGTCACACGCGGATCGCCATGATCGGCGCCACCGACCAGACCTCGACCGGCCGCGACCGCTATCGCGGCTATCGCGAGGCGATGGAAAAGGCCGGCCTTCCGGTGCGGCCCGAATGGCGCATTCCGGGCCCGCGCACCAAGGCGGCGGGCTTCGAGGCGGCGAGCCAGTTCCTGGCCCTGCGCGACCGGCCGACGGCGGCGGTGTGCTGGAACGATCTGGTCGCCATCGGCCTGATGAACGGCATCGCCCGCGCCGGGCTGACGCCGGGCGTCGACATTTCGGTGACCGGCTACGACGATCTGGAGGAAGCCTCGATCGCCACGCCGGCGCTGACGACGGTCTGGAACGGCCAGCGCGATGTCGGCCGCGACGCCGCGCGCGCCCTTCTCGACCGCATCGAGGGCAAGAAATCGCTCAAGGGCACCTTGCATCTGATCCGGCCCGAATTGCACATAAGGCAATCGACCAGCCAACCCGTCGAGGAGTAACCCCATGAGCGAGCGCGAACGGTCGGCACGGCGCGTGGCCGTCAGCCGGCGCGGCCACGGCTGGACCCGCCAGACGCTTCAGGACCGGTTCGACTGCGTGGTCGGCGAACCGGACGAACTCATGGCGATGGACGAGGCCGAACGCGCCTCGATCGCGGGCTTTGCGACGCTGATGTCGCCGGTCGACGCCGGCCTGATCGACGCGCTGCCGAACCTGAAGATCATCGCCTCGTTCGGCGTCGGTTACGACCATGTCGACGCCGCGCACGCCGCGCAAAGGGGCGTTGTCGTCACCCACACGCCGCACGTGCTCGACGACGAGGTCGCCGACACCGCCATCGGCCTGCTGCTCAACACGCTGCGCGAACTGCCGCGCGCCGAGATCTGGCTGCGGATGGGCAAATGGTCGTCCGAAGGCGCCTACCCGCTGACGCCGCTGACGCTGCGCGACCGCAAGGTCGGCATTTTCGGGCTCGGGCGGATCGGCATGGCGGTGGCACGGCGGCTCGAAGGCTTCGGCGTCGCCATCCACTATCACAACCGCTCGCAGCGCGACGACGTTGCCTATCCCTACCATGCAACCCTCGCCTCGCTGGCCCATGCCTGCGACACGCTGATCTCGGTGGTGCCGGGCACGGCGCAGACGCGGCACGCCATCGATGCCGATATCCTCGCCCGGCTGGGGCCGGACGGGGTGCTCGTCAATGTCGGGCGCGGTTCGGTGGTCGACGAAACCGCCCTTGGCGAGGCGCTGCGCGCCGGCACGATCGCCGCCGCCGGCCTCGACGTGTTCGAGGACGAGCCGAACGTGCCGCAGGCGTTGCTCGACGCGCCCAATGCCTGCCTTCTGCCGCACGTCGCCTCGGCGTCGGTGCACACGCGCCAGGCCATGGGACAGCTCGTGATCGACAATCTCGCCGAGTGGTTCGAACGGGGCACGGTGCGCACGCCGGTGCCGGAAGCGGCGCATCTGGTCGAAGGGCGGTAAGCGGCAACCGCCCATCCCCAAACCGTTCGTTAACCTCGCCGCTTCATGCTCCGCTGACCGATCACGGGGGCATATCGATGCGGCTGTCTTCCACCCAATGGCTCAACATGCTGGCGATCGCCGGCCTCGGCGCGATGATGATCGCCGCCGGCGCCGAAACGCGCCAGGCCGGACCGGACGGCGTCGATCCGATCACCACCGCATCGGTGGCCGCCCGGCTGGACGGGCGTCATGCCGACCGCTTCACCGCCATCGATCACCGCACGCAGATGAGCTGCCAGTTCGTGCTGCACAGGGCCAGCGGCTACAGCGTCCACCGCATCGAGCCGGACGCCTCCTGCGGCAGGCTCGGCGTGCCGTTCGAGCGGGCCCGCGCCTGGCGCGAGGACCGCGCCACCGTGACCGTCACCGACCATCGCGGCGAAACGCTGATGAAGCTTGCGCCGGGCGACGGGTTCGCCTGGGAGGTGATCGAACCGTCCTATCTGCGGGTCTCGCTCGCCGCCCGCTGATCTCTCCTGACGTCCGGCTATTCGGCCGCCTGCGCGTGTCGGCCCGCATGGGCCCGAACCGCCGCGCCGAACGCCTCGAACAGCCGCCGCGAGGGCGTGTCCGTCGCCGCCCAGTATTCGGGATGCCACTGCACGCCGACCGCGAAACCGGGCGCGCCGATCACCGACACCGCCTCGATCGTGCCGTCGCCGGCGCGCGCCTCGACGGCAAGCCGTGACGACAGCCGTTCGACGCCCTGCCGGTGCAGCGAGTTCACCGCGATGCCCTCCGTGCCGACGATGCGCGCCAGCGCGCCGCCCGCTTCCGGCGTGACCGCGTGGCGGATTTCGAAGCGCACGTCCTGGTCATCGCTTTCCGGCGCGCGATGGTCGTCGCGCCCGTCAAGCTCCTGGATCTCGGTCGCCAGCGATCCGCCGAGCGCGACATTGAGTTCCTGCAGCCCGCGGCAGATCGCAAACAGCGGCACGCCGGCCTCGATCGCCCCCCGGATCAGCGGCAGGCTGGTCGCATCGCGATCCTCGTCATAGGGCTCGTGCCGCGACGACGGCTCGGCGCCGTAACGGCTCGGGTGCACGTTGGTCTTCGAGCCGGTCATCAGGACGCCGTCGACACGCGCGAGAAGCCCGGGCACGTCGATCGCCGGTCCGAAGGCGGGCACCAGCAGCGGCAGCACGCCGGCCACCTCGATCGCCGCGCGCAGATAGGGCTCGGGCGCGGCATGCCAGCGATACCGCTCGAATTCGCGCACGTCGCACGCAACGGCCACCAGCGGCTGCATCGTCATCCTTCCTCCGGCACGTTGCGCCGTGCCCGCGCCGGCCGGCTCTGTCCCGGCCCGGTGCTCGGGGTCTGTCGCGTCTCCTCTACCGCTCCGCCGGCCACCTCGGCAAGACGGCCGGAGGTCGCGCGGTTCAAATCGATTAAGTGGGAAAAAAAGTTGACCAGTTGGTAAAGCGCGCTGTGGACAGCGCGCGCGAAAGCTGTAATTTTGCCGGCAGTTGAGGGCGGCAGCGAGGCTAGAGGAGCCGGCTTCAACCCATTGTGTTCACGGGAGGATCATATGGATCGTCGTTCATTCATCAAGAAGGCCGGCGCGACCGGCGCGGGTGCGGCAGCCGCCACAACCCTGGCAGCGCCCGCCATCGCGCAGGAAATGCCGCAAGTCACCTGGCGTTGCTCGTCGGGCTTTCCGAAGGCTCTCGATACCATCTACGGCGCCGCCGAGGTGTTTGCCGATGCCGTCGCCGAAATGACGGACGGCAACTTCACCGTGCAGGTGTTCGGCGCCGGTGAGATCGTCGGTGCGCTGGAGGGCGCGGCCGCGGTCACCGCCGGCACGATCGAGTGCGCGCACACCGCCTCCTACTACTTCTGGGGCCAGGATCCGACCTTCGCCTTCGGCACGGGCGTTCCGTTCGGCCTCAACCAGCGCATGACCAACGCCTGGATGTACGAGGGCGGCGGCATCGAGCTGATGAACGAGTTCTACGAAACCCAGAACATGATCTGCTTCCCCGCCGGCAACACCGGCGCGCAGATGGGTGGCTGGTTCCGCAACGAGATCAACACGCTCGAGGACATGCAGGGCCTGAAGTTCCGCATCGGCGGCTTCGGCGGCCGCATCATCGAGCGCATCGGCGTGGTTCCGCAGGGCCTGCCGGGCGGCGACATCTATCCGGCGCTCGAGCGCGGCACGATCGACGCGGCCGAGTTCGTCGGCCCCTACGATGACGCCAAGCTCGGCTTCAACAAGGTCGCCGACTACTACTATTATCCGGGCTGGTGGGAAGGCGGCGTCGCGCTGCACAACATGATCAACCTGGACGCCTGGAACGATCTGCCGGACATCTACAAGGGCATCGTCAAGAACGCCTCGGCCATGGCCAACTCGGTCATGATGGCGCGCTACGACACGCTCAACCCGCAGGTCCTCAAGGAACTGGCCGCATCGGGCACCCAGCTTCGCCCCTACAGCCAGGAGATCCTGGAAGCCTGCTTCGAAGCGGCGACCGAGACCTACGCGGAAATCGCCGCCGAGAACGAAATGTTCAAGCGCGTGCACGACAGCTACATGGGCTACCGCAAGGACGCCTATCTGTGGATGCAGCTGTCGGAGTACAACTTCGACACTTTCCTCATGCTGCAGCAGCGCGCCGGCCGCCTCTGAGGCCAGCCACTTTGACAGACACGAAACCCGGGATGGCTCATCCCGGGTTTTTTCGTTGATGCCGATGCCGCGCGCTAGCCCTTCTCCCCGCCTGCGGGGAGAAGGTGGCCCCGCGCTGCGCGCGGGGTCGGATGAGGGGCAGCGCCGCTTTCCGCAGGGTTGTGCGGCTTGTGGTTGCCGCCCCTCATCCGGGCAGAAAATCCACCCCTGCTCCGCCTCGCCCGTCGAGGCTGGCGCAACATCACCCCCACTCAGCCGCTTCTTTCGCCAGCGCCGTGATCCGGTCCCAGTCGCCGCCGGCGACGGCCTCCTTCGGCGCTACCCACGAGCCGCCGACGCAGACGACGTTCGGCAGGGCGAGATAGTCCCCGGCATTGTCGGGCGACACGCCGCCGGTCGGGCAGAACCTGACGGCGGAGAATGGCGAGGCGAGCGCCTTGATATAGGCAACGCCGCCCGCCTGTCCGGCCGGAAAGAATTTCAGATGGGTGTAGCCCTCGGCAAGCGCGGCCATGATCTCGCTCGGCGTCACGCAGCCCGGCAGCAGCGGCACCGAGCCCTCGGCGGCATCGGCCAGATCGGGCGTGAAGCCGGGCGAGACGACGAACCGCGCGCCGGCGGCGACCGCCGCCTCGTACTGGCCGGCATCGAGCGCGGTGCCGGCGCCGACGATCGCCTCGGGCACTTCGGATGCGATCGCCGCGATGGCGTCGAGCGCGGCCTCGGTGCGCAGCGTGATCTCGACCGCCGGAAGCCCGCCGGCGGCGAGCGCGCGGGCGAGCGGCGCCGCGCTGCCCGCATCGTCGATGACGATCACCGGGATCACCGGCTGGCCGTCCATGATCGGCACGAGCGCGTCGAGATTCTGGGCCATCATCGTCCTCCGTGTGCGGCGTTCGCCCGCACATAGGCGCGAACCGGCGCCCTGTCCATCTGCGTCACCGGCCGCGCAGCGCCATCCGCACGAGCCGCCACAGGAAAGCGATGACGCCGCCGCGTTCGCGTCCCGCCCCCGGCAGGGCCCTGCGCAGCGCCGCCGCGCTCCTTGGCCCGTAGAGCCCGTCGACGACCAGACCGTGCCGCCGCTGGAACGCGCGCAGGGCCGCATCCGTCCTCGGGCCGAACGCGCCATCGGTGCGCAGCGGATAGCCGGCCGTGGTCAGCATGCGTTGCAGGTCGCGCACGCGATCGCCCTTGTCGCCGCGCCCCAGCACGCCCGGCGCGCGGGTCCACGCCGCCCGCACGGGCGAAGCGCGCACACCGCCATGGCGCGCATGGGCGGCCGCCAGCCGCACATCGTAGCGGTTCCTGGCATAGGCGGGCCCGTTGTAACGACGCGCGAAACCGGCCCAGTCGCGCGCGTGCAGGAGCGGGGTCAGCCGGTTGACGCCGATGAAGCGCAGCATCAGGCGAAGCTGGCCCTCGACGCCCGAACGCGCCTCGCGGGCCAGCGCCTCGGGCGAAGCGTAGCCGAGCCGTTTCCAGTGCGCGCCCATCACCTGGCCGATCCCCCACGAGACCGATTGCAGCGCGGCGTCCCGGTCGATCTTCGCGGCGCGTTCGAGCAGCCGCCACCGGTCGGCCTGCCTGCGCGGGTTGGCGACGGCGCCAGCCTTCGGTGAAGCGAGGCCGGCCCGTCGCGCCTCGGCGCGCCTTTCGTCCGCCACCAGCCGGTCGAAATAGTGCCCCTCGAAGCGGATCAGCGGCTCGCGCCGCCCGCCGATCATCGCAAAGGCGCGGCCGCCGGATTCCACTTCCGCGACGGCCTTGAGCGCCGCCGGCTCGATGCCGTGGGCCTTGGCGGTCTGTTCGATGATGGTCAGCGTTTCTTCGGAAAAGACGGGCACGGCGCGCTCCACGGGGTTCGGGGCGGCCAGTATCGATGCGACGCGCGGGCGTTGGATAAATCGCGCCGGCAATCAAACTTATCCAACGGTCGCGCGCCTGACCCATAGTCTTTGGCACCGCGCCCTTCGGAACGTCGGATGGCCACCACCAACGGCGGGCGCGGCGGTGGCCTGTCGGGCGGCGCGAGCGGTCGCGTCGCCGGGTGCTGAACCCCCACGGCAGGGCGGAATGAAGGTGCGGAGCGTGTCTCCTGGTCCGGCGCTGACGATGACCCGTTGGCGCTTCGGGGATCAGGGAACCGACCCGGAGCGGCCGAGATTCGGTGCGGCGGTCATGCCGCGCGGCAGATGAAGGTGCCACAACGCTTCGGGACAGCGGCTGCGGCCGGCGTCCCTCATGTCGATCACCGCAAGCCCGCCGAACGGGCGGTCCGGCGACCGCAACATAGAAACCACGGATCGCGGCTCTCCGGACCGCCCGTTGTTCCCGTTTCCCTTGCGCTCACGGCAGGTCTCCTGCCGGAGAACGCCTCCGCATGGGCCTCGCAAAGGCTCGGACGGCCGGTCGGCCTTGCGGGCTGCGCCCGGGGGAGCGGGGCGGCGCAAATCTCCACGTCGTCATTCCGGAGCCGCGAAGCGGAATCCGGAATCAAGAGCCGAGGCGGTGAAGATCACGCGACCGGATTCAGGATCATGCTGCGCATGTCCGGAATGACGTGGGAGAGGCGGCCGACGCGCCCCTCCGGATTGCCTGAGGAGACACCGAACAATGGAACCCGTCCCCCACCCTTCATCCCTCCCCCGCAAGCGTGGGAGGGAAGACTTCAACAACGTACATGTCCGGCAACACCGAGCCTGGCTCCATCCGTCAGGGCGAAGCGCGATGCTCAACGCCCTCCCTCCCACGCTTGCGGGGGAGGGATGAAGGGTGGGGTCCGATGGTCGCCAAGGGTACCCCTTCCCGCCGCCGTTTCCAGTCGCTAAATCAGGACCATGACCGAAACACCGCCCATCGTCGTCGCCGCGCTCTATCATTTCGCCCGGCTCGACCGTTACGAAGCGCTCAAACAGCCGCTTGCGGAACTGTGCTGCAGGCATGGGCTGAAGGGCACGCTGCTGCTCGCCTCCGAAGGCGTCAACGGCACGCTCGCCGGCCCGCGCGCGGGCATCGACGCCATGCTCGCCTTCCTGCGCGCCCAGCCCGAACTGGCCGGGCTCGAGCACAAGGAGAGCTTCGCCGACACCATGCCGTTCTACCGGCTCAAGGTCCGGCTCAAGCGCGAGATCGTGACCATGGGCGTGCCCGACACAGATCCCACGCGCATCGTCGGCACCTATGTCGCGCCGGAGGACTGGAACGATCTGATCGCCGATCCCGACACGGTGGTGATCGACACGCGCAACGATTACGAGGTGAAGATCGGCACGTTCGAGGGCGCGGTGAACCCGCAAACGCAGACCTTCCGCGAGTTTCCCGACTGGGTGCGGCGCAACGAGAACGCGCTCAGGGGCAAGAAGATCGCCATGTTCTGCACCGGCGGCATACGCTGCGAAAAGGCGACCGCCTTCGTCCGGTCGCTCGGCCATGAGGAAGTCTATCACCTCAAGGGCGGCATCCTGAATTATCTCGAGACCGTGCCCGAACCGGTGAGCACCTGGAACGGGGAATGCTTCGTGTTCGACGAGCGCGTGGCCGTCGGTCACGGTCTGAGCCTTGGCACCCACGCCCTGTGCCGCGCCTGCCGCCAACCGCTGTCGCCAGAAGAGATGGCCTCGCCCGAATATCGCGAGGGCGTGCAGTGCCCGCATTGCGTCGGCAGGTTCTCCGACGCCGACCGCGCCCGTTTCGCCGAACGTCAGCGCCAGGTCGAACTGGCGCACCGGCGCGGCGAACGCCATATCGGCGACGGCCCGTGGCCGGCCGATGGCTGAGCACGACCAATTCCAGCGAAAGCGGGAACCGGTTTCGCGTCCGCAATTGCGAACGAATGAAGACCCCGAACGCCTGGGCGAAAAAACGAAGAGCGAGGGCGCTCTAGGTCACCACCTTGCGCGCGTGGAACTCGGGCCGGTCCCAGCTTTCCTGCCGCAGGATCGTCTCCAGCGTGCCCGCCGCCGACAGGACGTCGGAAAAGCCCACATAGAGCGGCGCGAAGCCGAAGCGCAGAATGTCGGGCGCGCGCATGTCGCCGATCACGCCCGCCGCGATCAGCGCCTGCATCACCGGATAAGCCTGTTCGTGCCGGAGCGAGACATGACTGCCCCGCGCGGCCGGATCGCGCGGGCTCGCCAGTTCGAGGCCAAGCTCGGCGGCGAACGGGTCCACGCAGGCGATGAAGAAATCGGTCAGCGCGCGCCCCTTGGCCTGCACCGCGCCCATGTCGAGCCCGTCGAAGATGTCGAGCGCGGCGTCGAGCGCCACCATCGAGAGCACCGGCGGCGTGCCGACGCGCAGCCGGTCGGCGCCTTCGGCCGGCCGGAACGCGGTCTCGAAGGCGAACGGGGCGGCATGGCCGAACCAGCCCGCCAGCAGCGGGTCGACCGCTGCCTGATGGCGCTCGGCGATGTAGTAGAAGGCCGGCGCGCCCGGCCCGCCATTGAGGAACTTGTAGCCGCAGCCGACGGCGAAATCGGCGCGCACGCCCTCCAGATCGACCGCCAGCGCCCCGGCCGAATGGGCCAGATCCCAGATCACCAGCGCGCCGCGTTCGTGCGCCCTGGCGGTCAGCGCGGCCATGTCGTGCCGGCGGCCGGTGCGATAGTCGACCTCGGTCAGCATGAGCACATCGACGCCCTCGTCGACCGCCACCGCAACGGCCTCGGGCGCGACGACCTTCAGGGTCACGCCCGGATGCGCCCGTTCGAGCCCGTGCGCGACGTAAAGATCGGTCGGAAAGTTGCCGCTGTCGGACACAACAGTCACCCGGTTGCCCTTCAGCGACAGCGCCGCCGACAGCACCTTGAACAGGTTCACCGAAGTGGAGTCGGTCACCCGCACCGTGCCCGGCGCCGCGCCGATCAACGCGGCGATGCGCTCGCCCGTCCTGACCGGCAGATCGACCCAGCCGTCGCGGTTCCAGGCGGTGATCAGATGTTCGCCCCACTCGGTCTGAACGGCAGAGGCGACACGGTCCGGCACGTGGCGCGGCAGCGCGCCCAGCGAATTGCCGTCCAGATAGACGACGCCGGCGGGAAGCGCGAACCGGTCGCGCAGTGCGGCAAGCGGATCGGCGTCATCGAGCGCGGCCGCGCGGGCCTTCAGATCGTCATGCACGGGCGGACATCCCTGGCGGTTGGTGGAGGCGACGGACGATGGACATAGCAGCCGAGCGCACCCAGGCAAACCGTCCCGATGAAGCCCGGCCGGCCGCGCCGATGCAGCGCTCGGTCGGCCATGGCGCCATCGCCGTCAAGGCCGGCCATGACGGCCGCACCCGCCTTGCCGGGCTGCACCAGAAGGCGAACGCCAAGATCCGCGTGCCACGCCAGCACGCGCCCCGGCTCGAGGCGGTGCTGATCAACACCGCCGGCGGTCTGACCGGCGGCGACCGGCTCGACTGGCGGCTGGAGGCGGGCCGCGACACCCATCTGGTTGTCGCCACTCAGGCCTGCGAGCGCATCTATCGCAGCACCGGCGGCGCGGCGCGGCAGACGACCCGGATCGACGTCGCCGAGGGCGCCCGGCTCGACTGGCTGCCGCAGGAAACGATCCTGTTCGATCGCAGCGCGCTCGACCGGACGCTCGAGATCGAGCTTGCTCAAACCGCTCGCTTCGTCGGCCTCGAGACCATCGTGCTCGGCCGTCAGGCGATGGGCGAGACCGTCGCCGAAACCGGACTGCGCGACCGCTGGCGCATTCGCCGCGCCGGCGAACTGGTCCATGCCGACGATCTGCGCATCGAGGGCGACGTGGCGGAACTGTCGGCCGCGGCGCTGCTCGGCCGATGCACGGCCTTCGCCACGCTCGTTGCCTGCGCCCCGCACGACGAGGACCGGTGGCGGGCGCTCGCATATGCCGTGCGCGAGGCGCTCAAGCCCTTTCCTGACAGTGTCGACGCCGGCGTCAGCGCCTTTGCCGGCAAATGCGTCGTCCGGCTGAGGGCGCGCTCATCGCACCTCTTGCGCCCCGCCATCATTGCCGCGCTCGGCGCCTTGCGGGACCGGTTCGCCCTGCCCGCCGTCTGGCGTTCATAAGGGCACACGGGGCGCGAACGCTTTCTCAACCCTTGCCTGCCATGCTGCGTCAAAAAGATACGCCGCAGGGAAGGCGCCATGAAGATACTCGTCACGGGCGGGGCCGGTTACATCGGCTCCCACACCTGGATTGCGCTGCGCGAGGCCGGCCACACACCGGTGATCGTCGACAATTTCGCCAACGCCTCGCCGCGCGTGCTGAGCCGGCTCGGCCAGCTCTTCCAGACCGAGCCGGTATGCATCGCCGGCGACATCCGCAACGCCACCCTCATCGAGCGCGTGATCGAGGATCATGGCTGCGAGGCGGTGATCCATTTCGCCGGCTACAAGGCGGTCGGCGAGAGCATGGCCGAACCGCTCAAATATTTCGAGGTCAATGTCGGCGGCACCGAACGGCTTCTGACCGCGATGGCCAACACCGGCGTCAGGAAGCTGATCTTCTCGTCTTCGGCGACCGTCTATGGCGACCCCGAGATCCTGCCCATTCCCGAGGACCATCCGCTGTCGACGGCCAGCGTCTACGGCCAGACAAAGCTGATCGTCGAGGACATGCTGCGCGCCCTTCATGCCTCCGACCCGCAATGGGCGATCGCGATCCTGCGCTATTTCAACCCGGTCGGCGCGCATCCGTCCGGGCTGATCGGCGAGGACCCGGCCGACACGCCCAACAACCTGATGCCGTTCATCGCCCAGGTCGCCGTCGGCCGGCGCCCACACCTGAACGTGTTCGGCAACGACTATCCCACGCCCGACGGCACCGGCGTGCGCGACTACATCCATGTCTGCGATCTGGCCGAGGGCCACGTCGCCGCGCTGTCACTGCTCGACGAGCCGCAATGCACGGCCCTCAATCTGGGCACCGGCAAGGGTCACTCGGTCCTGGAAATGGTCGAGGCGTTCGAACGGGCCTCGGGCCGGCACGTCCCCTATCGCATCACCGATCGCCGGCCCGGCGACATCGCCTCGTGCTATGCCGACCCGTCCCGCGCCGAGGCGCTGACGGGCTGGCGCGCCGAGCGCGGCCTTGACGAGATGTGCGCCGATGTCTGGCGCTGGCAGTCGCAGAATCCGCTGGGCTATCTCGACGTCGCCGCCGAATAGCGCTCAGATATCGAGCGCCTTGATGAAGGCGCGCAGATCATCGCCAAGCTCGTCATTGGCGAGCCCCAGCGCGATATTGGCGCTGAGGAAGCCCAGTTTCGAGCCGCAATCGAAGGTCTGGCCGTCGAACGGAACGCCGAAGAAGGGCTGGCTTTCCATCAGGTCGAGCATCGAGTCGGTAAGCTGGATCTCGCCGCCAGCGCCGGTCTGGTGGCGGCCGAGCAGGTCCATGATCGACGCATCGAGAACGTAGCGGCCATTGAGGAAATAGGTCGAGGGGGCGGTGCCCGGTTCGGGCTTTTCGACCATGCCGGTGATCTCGAACGAGCCGTCATCATACTTTTCGCCCATCGAGACGATGCCGTATTTGTGCGCGTCGTCCGGGTCGCACGACTCCACCGAGACCAGGTTGCCGCCGCGCTTTTCGTGCACCGCCACCATCTGCGACAGGCAGCCCGGCTCGCCGGTCATCACCATGTCGGGCAGAAGCACGGCGAACGGCTCGTTCGCGCTGATCATGTCGCGGGCGCACCAGACCGCATGGCCGAGCCCCAGCGCCTGCTGCTGGCGCGTGTAGCTGATCTGACCCGCCTGCGGCATGTCCGAACGCAGCATGTCGAGCGGCTCAGTCTTGCCGCGCTGTTCGAGCGTGTGCTCGAGTTCGTACTGATGGTCGAAATGATCCTCGATCACGTTCTTGTTGCGTCCGGTCACGAGAATGATGTGCTCGATGCCGGCGGCGCGCGCCTCGTCGACCGCATACTGGACGACCGGCCTGTCGACCACGGTCAGCATCTCCTTGGGCACAGCCTTGGTGGCGGGCAGGAAGCGTGTTCCCAGGCCCGCGACGGGAATGACGGCTTTGCGGATCTTGGCTGACACGGGATGACCTCCGGTTGGAACCTGCCGCAGGTTGTAGCGGCCGAGCATGACAATGCAACATTCACGCATGACGGACGGCCCGGTTCCATTCGCCCGGAAAGCGTTCGAGCCATGCTTGATCGGCGTCAAACCGCGCCCGGCCACGCCCTGATATCGTCAACATGGTCCAACAGGGTCGAACGATGCTCAGCAGGCCTTTCATGACCACCCACGAGATCGCCGAACTGCTCAAGGTGCGCGAAGCGACTGTGCGCGGCTGGATCCATGACCAGCAGTTGCGCGCCATCAAGCTCGGCCGCGAGTTCCGCGTCGCCGTCAGGGATCTGGAAGCCTTCGTCAACGCCAACGCCACCCGGCCGCCCGAGCCGGACGGGACCGATGAGGACCGCACCCAGTGACCGAAGCGATCACCGACTACATCTTCTATGAGATCGCCGCCCTTCTCGTGCTGGCCGCCGGCGTCGGCTTCGTCGGCCTGATGCTGCGCCAGCCGCTGATCGTCTCGTTCATCGCGGTCGGCATCCTGGCTGGTCCCTCGGCGCTGAACATCGCGCGCTCGGACGAATATATCGACCTGCTCGCCGAACTGGGCATCGCCGTCCTTCTGTTTCTGGTCGGCCTGAAGCTTGACCTGAATCTGGTGCGCACGCTCGGCCCCGTCGCGCTGATGACCGGGCTGGGTCAGGTCGCCTTCACCACCATCTTCGGCTTACTGATCGGGCTGGCGCTGGGCCTCGATCCGGTCACCGCGATCTATGTGGCGATCGCGCTGACGTTCTCGTCGACCATCATCATCGTCAAGCTCCTGTCCGACAAGCGCGAGATCGACAGCCTGCACGGGCGCATCGCGCTCGGTTTCCTGATCGTCCAGGACATCGTCGTGGTCCTTGCGATGATCATGCTGTCGGCGATCGGCGTCGGCGCGCAGAGCGACTCGGCGCTGGCCGACATCGCCTCGGTGTTCGGCTACGGCGCGCTGATGCTGGTCGCCATCGGCCTGTTCATCCGCTATCTGGCGAACCCGCTGATGGAGCGGCTTTCGCGCTCGCCCGAACTGATGATCTCGTTTGCCATCGGCTGGGCGGCGCTGCTCGCCGCGCTCGGCCACTATTTCGGCTTCGGCAAGGAGCTGGGCGGCCTTCTGGCGGGCGTCTCGCTCGCCTCGACCCCGTTCCGCGAGGCGATTGCCGCGCGTCTGGCCGCGCTGCGCGATTTCCTCCTGCTGTTCTTCTTCATCGCGCTGGGCGCTTCGCTCGATCTGGGCGTGCTCGGCGACAATATCGGCGCCGCGCTCGTCTTCTCGGTGTTCGTCCTGGTCGGCAATCCGCTGATCGTGCTCGCCATCATGGGCGCGATGGGCTATCGCAGGCGGACCGGGTTCCTGGCGGGGTTGACGGTGGCGCAGATATCCGAATTCTCGCTCATCTTCATGGCCATGGGCGTTTCCATCGGACACGTCGCGGGCGACGCGATGGGGCTGGTCACGCTCGTCGGCCTGATCACGATCGCCGCCTCCACCTACATGATCACCTGGTCGCATCAGCTCTACGGGATGGTCGAGCCGCTGCTCGCCCCGTTCGAACGCACCGGCGCCGGCGGCGAGGAGGACGGCTGGCGGCCGCGCGCCGGCAGCGCCGACGCGATCGTGTTCGGCCTTGGCCGATACGGGCTGGCGATCGCCGAGGAACTCGGCGAGGCCGGCCTGACCGTGCTCGGTGTCGATTTCGACCCGGACGCGGTGCGTCAGGCGCGCGCCAGAGGCATCCCGGTGATGTTCGGCGATGCGACCGATCCCGAATTCGTCGCACACCTGCCGCTCGACGGCGTCCGCTGGGCCGTTTCGGCCGTGCCCGAGCACGACACCGGCATCACCCACGACGACCCGCGCCGTTCGCTGATGCGGGCGCTCGCCGATGCCGGCTATGCGGGCCGGATCGCGGTCGCCGTTCACAGCGAAGCGGGCCGCCAGCGGCTCGAGAAGGCCGGCGCCGATCTCGTCCTGATGCCCTATCGCGACGCGGCCGCCCGCGCCGCGCGCCTCGTCGCAGGCCCGGACCAAAGCGCCGATGCAGCAGCACCCGGTGTCGCCACGGGAGAGCCGGCATGAGCGGGCCCGCCGCACAGACGAAGCCCTTCGCCGATATCCTCGTCGTCTGCGATGGCGACCCGGACGATGCCGAGGGCGTGCGCCGCGCCGCCGAGATCGCCGCCCGCCATGGCGCGCGCCTGACCGCGCTGACGGTGGCCGACTGCGCCGGCGACATCGACCATCTGGCCGGTTTTTCCGGGCGCGGCCGGGCCGAGATCGAGGACGGCCTGCGCGCCGACATGCTCGAACGCCTGCGCGCGACGGTGGAGACGGCCCGGCCGCAGGTCACGCCGGATCTCGCCGTCGCGATCGGCCGGCCGTTCCGCGCGATCATCGCCGACGTCCTCGCCAACGGGCGCGACCTGGTGGTCAAGATGGCCGAGCCGTTCGACGCGCGGCACCGCTACCTGTTCACGTCCACCGATCAGCACCTGTTGCGCAAGTGCCCCTGCCCGGTCTGGCTGGCGATGCCGCAGGCGACGCAGCCGCCCGCCTCAATCCTCGCCGCCATCGATCTGGGCGACGGCGACGCCGACGCGGCGGGCCAGGATCCGCTCAACCGGACGATCCTGTCGACCGCCATGCGGGCGGCGGCGGCGACAGGGGCGACCATCCACGTCACCCATGTCTGGGAAGCGCCGGCCGAGGATCTGGTGCGGCGCTGGACCGATGACGCCGAGGAGGCGCGCCGCTACACCGCCGCCATCGAGGACCGGCGTCGCCAGGCGCTTGGCGCGCTGATCGCCGCCATGACCGCCGAGCACCCCGAAATGGCCGGCGCGCTGCGGCCGCACCTGGCGCGCGGACGCCCGCGCGAGGTGATTCCGGCCCATATCGACGCGATGGGCGCCGACCTTCTGG
The DNA here is from genome assembly GCF_004331955.1 of Roseitalea porphyridii. Classification (NCBI taxonomy): domain Bacteria; kingdom Pseudomonadati; phylum Pseudomonadota; class Alphaproteobacteria; order Hyphomicrobiales; family Ahrensiaceae; genus Roseitalea; species Roseitalea porphyridii. The sequence goes on from NZ_CP036532.1 coordinate 3,083,160, forward strand.
TGATCGGCACGCTTGGGCGCACCGGCGTGCCCGGACTGATCATCGGCAACACCGCCGAGGACGTGCTCAACGCGGTCGACTGCTCGGTGCTGACGGTCAAGCCGTCCGGCTATGTCAGCCCGCTGGCCGACCATTCGCACTGACCCGGCAAAAAACGCGCGGCGACCGCGGCGTCCGCCGGACCCCGAATTCGCCGCTAGGCGGCGTGCCGGCCCTGTGATAGGCGCCGCAGGACGCAACGGGACCGGCAGGCATCGCGAAAGTGGGGATCGGGCAAGGCACGGCTGACGCAATGCGGCTCGTTCGCGGGCTGGGTCTGGCGCTGACCGTCGCCGCGGCCGCCGCTTTCCTCGGCGCCCACTATGGCGCGCCCGCGATGCTTTTCGCGCTGCTGATCGGCATGGCCTTCAACTTCCTCGTCGACGATCCGGCGATCCGGCCCGGCGTCGATTTCGCCGCCAGCGTGTGCCTGAGGCTCGGGGTCGCCCTGCTCGGCGTGCGGCTGTCATGGGCCGACTTCCAGGCGCTCGGACCGGTGCCGGTGATCGGCGTCGTCAGCCTCGTTGCGGTGACCATTCTTGCCGGCATCGCGCTCGCGCGGCTGATGGGCCGGGGCGCGCGGCTGGGCATGCTGACCGCCGGATCGGTCGCGATCTGCGGTGCGTCCGCGGCGCTGGCGCTCGCCTCGGTGCTGCCGCGCGATGGCCGGCTCGAACGCGACACGCTGTTCACGGTCGTCGCCGTGACGACCCTTTCGACGATCGCCATGGTCGCCTATCCGCTGCTGTTCGCGCTGCTCGATGCGACCGACGCCCAGACCGGCATGCTGATCGGCGCGACGATCCACGATGTCGCCCAGGTGGTCGGCGCGGGCTATTCGGTCAGCCAGGAAGCGGGCGATGCCGCCGTCATGATCAAGCTGATGCGCGTGGCGCTTTTGCCGGTCGTGTTGGTCGCGGTCATGGTCGCCTTTTCGCGAGGGACCGAAGGCGGCGGCACGGTCGGCCTGCCCTGGTTCCTGGTCGCCTTCGTCGCGCTCGCCGCGGTCAACAGCTTCGGTGCGATCCCCGCCCCGGTCGCCTCGGTCGCCGAGACCGCTTCGCGCATCCTGCTGATCACCGCCATCGCCGCGCTCGGCATCAAGACCGCGCTCAAGCAGATGACTGATCTCGGCGCCGGCTACATCGTGCTGATCGTCGCCGAAACCGCGCTTCTGCTGGCGATGGCCATCGTCGCGGTGAAGCTGTTCATCGTCTGAGACCGCTCAGGGCTGGAACACCACCGTGCGGCTGCCATTGATGAACACCCGGCCCTGCGCGTGCAGCCGGATCGCCCGCGACAGCACACGCGCCTCGATGTCGCGGCCGCGCATGACCAGATCGTCGGGATCGGAGGTGTGGCTGACGCGCTCGGTGTCCTGCTCGATGATCGGCCCCTCGTCGAGGTCCGGCGTGACGTAATGGGCGGTTGCGCCGATATGCTTGACGCCCCGGTCCCAGGCCCGGTGATAGGGCTTGGCGCCCTTGAAGGCGGGCAGGAACGAGTGGTGGATGTTGATGATCCGGCCGAAGTGGCGCTTGGAGAACCCATCCGACAGGATCTGCATGTAGCGGGCCATCACGATCAGTTCGGCGCCGGTCTCGGCCACCAGTTCCTCGAGCCGGTTCTCCTGCTCGGCCTTGTTGTCGGGCGTCACCGGCAACAGGTGGAAGGGAATGCCCCAGCGCTCGGCATCGGCCTGCGAGTCGGCATGGTTGGAGACGATCGCGCGGATGTCGATCGGCAGTGATTTCGTGCGCACCCGGTACCAGATGTCCTGCAGGCAATGGTCGAACTTCGATACCATGATGATCGCCGGCACGGCGCGATCCTTCTCGGAGACCGTGACCCGCGCCTCGAAGTCGGCGGCGAACTCGTCAAGGAACGTTTCGAGCGCGCGCGCGTTGTCCTTGGCGCGGTCGCCGTCAGCGGTCTGGGCGCATTCGACGCGCATGAAGAAGCGGCCCTCGCCGGATTCGCGGCGCGCGCCGGGGGAAGGCTCGTAGAACTGCGAGCTGTCCAGAATGGTATAGCCATGGGCGCTCAGGGCGCCCGAGAGCTTGGCGACGATCCCGATCCGGTCGGGGCAGGCGATGGTGATGATGATGCTCATTGGGGGCGGGGAATTGACGGGACGAACGATGAATGCGCGCATAGCCGACCGAGCCGCCTCCCGATAGTGCCAAAGCCGACACGCCGCATCATCACGCCGACGGCGGGGCGAATTTGCATTCGCCCGTCACATCGTTACAACCATGACCGACATCCATCCGATCAACGACCGCGTTAGAGCCGGCGCCCCGACGGGGCATCGGGCAAACATCGTCAATCCACAAGGAGCACCCAACAGAGCATGTGTGGCATAGCCGGCGAATTCCGCCTCGACGACCAGTTCGCAGACACCCAGACCGTGGCGCGGATGACCGCCGCGATGGCGCCGAGAGGCCCGGACGGCGCCGGTCTCGTCGCGCAGGGGCGCGCAGCCTTCGGTCACCGGCGGCTGAAGATCATCGACCTGTCCGAGAAGGCCGGCCAGCCGATGGTCGATCCCGAACTCGGTCTGACGATCGTCTTCAACGGCTGCATCTACAACTACCCCGAACTGCGCGGTGAGCTGGAAGCGGCCGGCTACCGCTTCTTTTCGACCGGCGACACCGAGGTCGTGCTCAAGGCGTTCCACAAATGGGGCGAAGCCTGCGTCGAGCGTTTCCACGGCATGTTCGCCTTCGCCGTCCACCAGCGCGACACGGGAAGGCTGATGCTGGCGCGCGACCGGTTCGGCATCAAGCCGCTCTACTATGCCGAGACCGGCAAGGCGCTGCGGTTCGCCTCGACCCTGCCCGCCCTGCTGAAGGCCGGCGACATCGACACCGAGATCGACCGCGAGGCGCTGCACACCTACATGACCTTTCACGCGGTCGTGCCGCCGCCGCGCACGATCATCAAGGGCATCCGCAAGCTGCCGCCGGCGACCACCCGGACCATCGAGGCCGACGGCTCCGTGCGCGACCGGCTCTACTGGTCCCCGCCCTATGAGCGCCGCGCCGAGGACAGCGGCCTGACGGCCGAGGACTGGCGGGACCGGGTGCTCGACGCGCTGCGCCTTGCCGTGCGCCGCCGCATGGTCGCCGACGTGCCGGTCGGCGTGCTGCTGTCGGGCGGCGTCGATTCCTCGATGATCGTCGGACTTCTGGCCGAACAGGGCCAGAAGGACCTGATGACCTTCTCGATCGGCTTCGAGGAGGCGCACGGCGAAAAGGGCGACGAGTTCGTCTATTCGGACCTGATCGCCGAGCGGTTCGGTACCGACCACCACAAGATCTTCGTGCCCGGCGCCGACATGATGACGCATCTGCCCGAGGCGATCGCGGCGATGTCCGAGCCGATGGTGTCCTACGACAATATCGGCTTCTTCCTGCTCAGCCGCGAAGTGTCCAGACACATCAAGGTCGTCCAGTCCGGCCAGGGCGCCGACGAGGTGTTCGGCGGCTACCACTGGTATCCGCCGCTCGCCAACTCCAACGACGTTGCAACTGACTATGCGAAGGTCTTCTTCGACCGCAGCCATGCCCGCCTTGCCGAGCACCTTGCGCCCGAATGGCTTGCCGACCGCGATGTCAGCTTCGAACTGGTCCGCGATCATCTGATGGCGCAGGGGGCGGCGACGCCGGTCGACCGCGCGCTCAGGCTCGACAGCCACGTGATGCTGGTCGACGATCCGGTCAAGCGCGTCGACAACATGACGATGGCCTGGGGTCTCGAGGCACGGGTGCCGTTCCTCGACCACGAGCTGGTCGAACTTGCCGCGGCGATCCCGCCCGAGCACAAGCTCGCCCATGGCGGCAAGGGCGTTCTGAAGGAAGCGGCGCGCAAGGTCGTGCCCGCCGACGTCATCGACCGGCCGAAAGGCTATTTCCCGGTGCCGCAGCTCAAATACATCCAGGGGCCGTTCCTCGACATGGTGCGCGACGCGCTCACCTCGCAGGCGGCCAGGGAACGCGGCCTGTTCCGCGACGATTATCTCGACGCGCTGTTCGAAAGCCCCGCCGACCACATCACGCCGCTGCGCGGGTCGGAACTGTGGCAGATCGCGCTTCTGGAAATGTGGCTGCAGACGCAGCGGATATGAGGTCCGGCCATGGGCAAGGACAAGGATACATCCCGCACCCATCCCAATCCCAGGGAGCGGCAGACCAGTGACGCCTACGCGCACCGGCTCAAGCGGATGCGCGAACGCGGGCTGAAGCCGCCGATCGCCCCGCACGGCGACGAGACCGACCAGATGAAGTCCGAGTACGCGCTCGACTGCGGCTGGGGCCGGCTCGTCTTCGCCCAGACCTTCGAGACCGCCCAGCCGCTGATCGCCGCCCTGCGCGGCGAACAGCCCGACCAGCGCGACATCGCCATCTATGTGCGCAACCCGCACGTGCTCCTGGCCAACGCCCCGCAGGAATTGTTCCTCGATCCCTCGCACACCTACCGGCTCGACCTGTCGCGTTACCGTCCGTCGCGTCGCGGGCCGACGGGCTATTTCATCCGGCGACTGACCTCGCAGGCGGACGCCGAGGCGATCAACCGCATCTATGCGGCCCGATCGATGGTGCCCGTACCGCCCGAATTCTTCTGGTCGCAGCGGGACGCGCGCGCGATCACCTATTTCGTCGCCGAGGACAATGAGACCGGCGAGGTGATCGGCACGGTCACCGGCGTCGACCACGGCCACGCGTTCGGCGATCCCGAAAACGGCTCGTCGCTGTGGTGCCTCGCCGTCGATCCGGCCGCGCGCCACCCGGGCATCGGCGAGACGCTGGTGCGCCGGCTGGCCGAATATTTCGCAACGCGCGGCGCCGCCTTTCTCGACCTTTCGGTGCTGCACGACAACGACCAGGCCATCGCGCTCTACGAGAAGCTCGGCTTCGAGCGCGTCGCCTTCTTTTCGGTCAAGCGCAAGAACCCGATCAACGAGACGCTGTTCACCGGTCCCGAGCCCGACGAGGCGCTCAACCCCTACGCGCGGATCATCACCCACGAGGCACGCCGCCGCGGCATCCATGTCGAGGTGGTCGACGCCGAGGGGGGCTTCTTCCGGCTGACCCATGGCGGCCGGTCGATCCTGTGCCGCGAAAGCCTGTCCGAACTGACGACGGCCGTGGCCATGTCGATCTGCGACGACAAGACGGTGACACGCCGGATCGTCAGCGCGGCGGGCGTGCGCGTGCCCGAACAGCTTTCCGCCGACGCCAGTCCCGACGAGATCGCCGAATTCGTCGCCCGCGCCGGGCGCGTCGTCGTCAAGCCGGCGCGCGGCGAACAGGGGCGCGGCATCTCGGTCGGGCTTTCGGCGAACGACGATGTCGATGCGGCGATAAAGGCGGCGCGAACCGTCTCCGACGTGGTGCTCTTGGAGGAGTATATCGAGGGCGAGGATTTGCGCCTGATCGTCATCAATTTCCGCGTCGTCGCCGCCGCCGTGCGCCGTCCGCCGGTGATCGTCGGCGACGGAACGCGCACGGTGCGCGAACTGATCGAGCGCCAGAGCCGGCGCCGGTCCGCCGCCACGGGCGGCGAGTCGCGCATTCCGCTCGACGCGGAGACCGAACGGACCCTCGCCGAGGCGGGCTACGGGCTCGACGACACGCCGCCCGCCGAGACCTCGATCGCCGTGCGCAAGACGGCCAACCTGCACACGGGTGGCACGATCCACGACGTCACCGACATCGTGAACCCGACCCTCGTCAACGCCGCCATCAAGGCCGCGCGCGCCATCGACATTCCGGTCACCGGGATCGACCTGATGGTGAAATCGCCGCAATCGGCCGACTATGCCTTCATCGAGGCCAACGAACGGCCGGGGCTCGCCAACCACGAACCCCAGCCAACGGCAGAACGCTTTGTTGACTTGCTCTTCCCCCTGTCGGTACCTCAGGCCGTACGCCAATCGGTAAGACAATCGGGGGAGAGAGGCTGATGACACGCCTGCATATCGATCACGACTACCTGCTCGAGATCCTCAGGGCGTTGCTCGCCATACCCAGTCCGACCGGCTACACCGACATGATCGTCCGCTACGTGTCGGGCGAACTTGGCAAGTTCGGCCTTGCGGTCGAACTGACGCGACGCGGCGCGATCCGCGCCATCCGGCCCGGTGTCGAGGAACGCGGCGCCCGTGCCATCGTCTCCCACCTCGATACGCTCGGCGCCCAGGTCAAGATGATCAAGGATGACGGCCGGCTCGAACTGGTCCCGATCGGCCACTGGTCGGCGCGCTTCGCCGAGGGCGCGCGGGCGACCGTCTTCGCCGGCGACGGCGCCTATCGCGGCACCATCCTGCCGCTCAAGGCCTCCGGCCACACGTTCAACGACGAGGTCGACAGCCTGCCGGTGGGCTGGCCCTATGTCGAGTTCCGTATCGACGCGCTCGCCCGCAATCGCGAGGACATCGAGCGGCTCGGCGTCGGCATCGGCGACATTGTCGCCATCGACCCGCAGCCCGAATTCCTCGACAACGGCTTCATCATCTCGCGTCACCTCGACAACAAGGCCGGCGTCGCCGTCATGCTCGCCGCGCTCAAGGCGATGCAGGACGAAGGCGTCGAGACGCCGGTGGACATCCACTGGCTGTTCACGATCGCAGAGGAGGTGGGCGTGGGCGCCTCGTCGATCCTGACGCACAATGTCGCCTCCATGGTCACCGTCGACAACGGCACCACGGCGCCGGGCCAGAACTCGGACGAGTTCGGCGTGACCGTCGGCATGGCCGACCAGACCGGTCCGTTCGACTTCCACCTGACCAAGAAGCTGGTCGACCTGTGCGGGGAAAACGACATCCGGTACCAGAAGGATGTCTTCCGCTACTACCGCTCGGACTCCGCCAGCGCGATAGAAGCCGGGCACGATGTGCGCACCGCGCTGATCACATTCGGCGTCGATGCCAGCCACGGCTATGAGCGCATCCACACCCATGCGTTGCGATCGCTGGCCGAACTGATCACCGCCTATGCGACCAGCCCGGTCAACATCAAACGCGACTTCGCCGAGAGCGGCGATGTCAAGGGCTTCACCCGCCAGCCGCTGGCCGAAGCCGCGCAGGACCTTTCGCCGGACATCGAGGATGACGAACTCGAGGAGCAGGAGCACCACTGAGCGGCGGCGAGGCCGTTAGCCGGCCAACCGCACCAGCGCCGCAAGCATCAGCGCCGCGCCCTTTTCGACGTCGGCCCACTCGGTCCATTCGTCCGGCGCGTGGCTGACCCCGCCCCGGCTCGGCACGAACACCAGCGCCGAAGGACACAGCGCCTGCATGGTCTGCGCGTCGTGACCCGCCCCTGAAGGCATTTCGAGCGCCGGCAGGCCGAGCGCTGCGGCCTGTTCGGCGAGAAGATCGCGCAGAGCCCCGTCAAGTTCGACCGGCGCCAGCCAGCTCTTCTCGTCACGAGCGAACGAAAGGCCGTGCCGGCCGGCCGCCTCGGCGACGATCGAAAGGAACCGGTCGCGCAGGGTGACCATCACCGTTTCGTCCGTGTCGCGGATGATCACCGAGAACACCGCCCGGCCGGCGACCGTGTGCGCATGGTTGGGCGAGAGTTCGACCTTGCCGATCGTCACGCGGCTCTGGTCGGTGCCGTGAGCGGCGATCAGGTCCGGCACGGCCGCGCCGACCTCGGCGAGCCCGGCGAACGCGTCAGCGCGCATGTCCATAGGCGTGGTGCCCGAATGGTTGGCCTGGCCCTCGAACGTGATCTCCAGATTGCACACGCCCGACACCGCCGAGGCGATGCCGACCGGCATGCCGGCGCCTTCCAGCACCGGACCCTGCTCGATGTGCAGTTCGACGAATGCCGCGACGGCGCCCGGTGGCCATGCCGCCTCGGCCACGCGCGCCGGATCGAGACCCTGCGCCGCCATCGCATCGACGAGCCGGATGCCGTCATTGTCGGTGGCAGTTTCCAGCCAGTCCGGATCGACGACGCCGGCGATCGCCTGCGAGCCGAGCATGCCGCCGAAGCGCCCCTCCTCCTCGGCCGTGGCGACCACTTCGATCGCCGTTCGCGGCGCCAATCCGGCATCCTTCATCGCCAGCACGCATTCCAGCGCCACCGCAACACCCAGCGCCCCGTCGAACGCGCCGCCGTCCGGCACGGTGTCGAGATGCGATCCGGCCATGACGCACGGCCCCTTTGACGGCCCGAATCGGCCGAACACGTTCCCGACCGCATCGGTGCGCACGTCGAGCCCGTGCCCGGTCATCGCCTCGGCGAACCAGCGCCGCACGGCCATGTCCGCGTCCGAATAGCCGATCCGGTTGAACCCGCCCGTCGCCGGATCGCGGCCGAAACCCTTTATCGCGTCGAGCAGGCGCGCAAGGCGCCCTTTGTCGATGGCCGGATGGCCGCCCGTCATCGGTGTGCCGTCGTCATTGCATGCATTGTCCCGTCTCCACCCCCATCAATGCACAAATATTTGTCATGATAAATCCTTGCCAACGGGCAAATTTTGCGGATTAATTGCGGGCAGTTCAGAAAGGGAGACCGTCATGAAGCATTTCCTGGCTGCGGCGCTCACCGCGGCGGCGCTGGCGATATCGGCGCCCGCCTTCGCCCAGACCCCGCCCAACGTCCTGGTGGTGGGCCAGATCGCCGAACCCAAGTCGCTGGACCCGCACGCGGTCACGGCGGTCAACGACTTCCGCATCCTGGTGAACCTCTATGACGGGCTGACGCGCTACAGGGACGGCACGCTGGAGCCCGAACCCTCGCTCGCCGAAAGCTGGGAAGTGTCCGACGACGGCACCGTCTACACCTTCTCCCTGCGCCAGGACGTGACCTTCCATGACGGCACGCCCTTCAACGCCGAGGCGGTCAAGTTCAACTTCGACCGCATGCTCGACGAGGACCATCCCTACCACGACACCGGACCGTTCCCGCTGGCCTTCTACTTCTCGGCCGTCGACGAGGTCACGGTGATCGACGAGTTCACCGTCGAGTTCCGGCTCGGCGAGCCCTATGCGCCGTTCCTGTCCAACCTCGCCTATCCGACCGGCCTGATCGTCTCGCCGGCGGCGGTGATGGAGCATGGCGCCGATTTCGGCCGCAACCCCTCCGGCACCGGCGCCTATTCCTTCGTCGAGTGGGAGCCCAACACCCAGGTCACGATCCAGCGCAACGCCGACTGGTGGGACGGTGCTCCCGATCTCGAAGGCATCGTCTACCGGCCGATCACCGACGCCAACACGCGCATCGCCGAGATGCTCTCGGGCGGCATCGACGTGATGGTCGAGGTGCCGCCGGACAGCCTCGCCCAGTTCCGCGACGGCGGCGACTTCAACGTCTACGAACAGGCCGGCCCGCACGTGTGGTTCCTGATCCTGAACATGAAGGAAGGCCCGTTCGCCGAAAAGGCCGTGCGCCAGGCCGCCAACTACGCCATCGACAAGACGGCGATCGTCGAGAACATCCTTCAGGGCACCGCCGAAGTGGCCGCCGGCCCGACCCCGCCGGCCTTCGCCTGGGCCTACAACGAGGAACTCGAACCCTACCCGCACGACCCCGACCGCGCCCGCGAACTGCTCGAAGAGGCCGGCTATGACGGCGAGACGGTGACCTTCTACGTCACCGAGGGCGGCTCGGGCATGCTCGATCCGGTCGCCATGGGCACCGCGATCCAGGCGGACCTCGAAGCGGTCGGCATGGATGTCGAGATCGAGACCTATGAGTGGAACACCTTCCTCGGTCGCGTGAACCCGGGACTCGAGGGCAAGGCCGACATGGCCGAGATGGCGTGGATGACCAACGATCCGGACACACTGCCCTTCCTGGCGCTGCGCACCGCAGCCTGGCCCGAGGAGGGCGGCTTCAACTCGGGCTACTATTCCAACCCCGAGGTGGACGACCTGCTCGAACAGGCGCGCCGCGCCACCAACCAGGACGAACGCGCCGAACTCTACAAGCAGATGCAGCAGATCGTGCAGGAGGACGCGCCCTGGGTGTTCGTCGCCAACTGGAAGCAGAACGCGGTGACCACGGCGGCGGTCGAAAACTTCAAGCTGCAGCCGTCCTTCTTCCTGATGCTGCAGGACGTCGCCAAGCCGCAATAGGCGCCGGGGACGCCTCATGCGGCGATATCCGCCCGACCGCGGACCTCGTTCCGGGGCTTGTCCCCGGAACTCAGTCAGGCCGCAACCAGCATGGATCCCGGGGACGAACCCCGGGATGACGGCGCGGGGTAAGCCAGCATGATCGCCTACATCGCCAAGCGTCTGCTCGCCGCCATTCCGGTCCTGTTCGGGCTGACCATCATCGTCTTCGCCATCATGGCGCTGATCCCCGGCGATCCGGCCCAGGCGATCCTGGGCAATTTCGCCACCCCCGAGAACGTCGAAAAGCTCAATCGCGACCTCGGCCTCGACAAGCCGCTGGTCCAGCAATACTTCATCTGGCTGGGCAACCTGTTCCAGGGCGATCTCGGCCGCTCCTACATGCAGAACCGGCCCGTGCTCGACATCGTGCTCGAGCGTTTCAACGCCACGCTGATCCTCGCCGGCACCGCGCTCGTCCTGTGCTCGGTACTCGGCCTGATAGCCGGCGTGATCTCCGCCGTGCGCCAGTATGGCTGGGCCGACAAGGCGATCACCTTCATCGTCCTGATCGGCATCTCGATCCCCTCCTTCTGGCTCGGCCTGCTACTGATCCTGGTCTTCGCCGTCAACCTGCGCTGGTTCCCCGCCTCGGGCATGTATTCGATCTTCGGCGGGGGCGATCTGCCCGACCTTCTGCATCATCTGTTCCTGCCAGCGCTGACGCTCGCCGTCGTCGCCACCGGCGTCATCGCGCGCCTGACGCGCACCGCCATGCTCGAAGTGCTGCGCCAGGATTTCATCCGCACCGCGCGCGCCAAGGGGCTGAGCGAGCGCACCGTCATCTACAAGCACGCCTTCAAGGCCGCGCTCGTCACGGTCATTCCGGTGATCGGCATCCAGGCCGGCTTCGTGCTCGGTGGGGCGGTCTATATCGAGACCGTCTTCCAGTGGCCCGGCATCGGTTCGATGCTGGTCACCGCCATCTCGACGCGCGATCTCCTGCTCGTGCAGGGCGGCGTGCTCGTCGTCGCCGCCGCCTACGTGCTGTTCAACCTGGCCGCCGATGTGGTCCAGACCATTCTCGATCCGAGGCTGCGCTGATGACCGCCGTCGAAAGCGCCCCGATCCAGCCCGCCAGAAAGCCCTCAGGCCGGCCAAGCGCAACCCGGCTGCTGCTCAACAACACGCTCGCCACCGCCGGGCTTGTGGTCCTTGCCGCGATCGTGCTGATCGCGCTCGCCGCGCCGATCCTGCCGCTCGCCGACCCCGATGCGACCGCGCCCGCCAACCGCCTGCTGCGGCCGCTTGCCGAAGGCCATCTGCTCGGCACCGATGCGCTCGGCCGCGACATCCTCTCCCGGCTGATCTGGGGCACCCGCGTCAGCCTCGCCGTCGGCATCTCGGCAACGCTGATCGCCGCCTTCTTCGGCTCGCTGATCGGCCTGGTCGCCGGCTATGCGGGCGGCCGCATCGACACGGTGCTGATGCGCGGCATCGACATGGTCATGGCCTTTCCCTACATCCTGCTTGCATTGGCGATCGTCGCCGTGCTCGGGCCGGGGCTTCTCAACGCGCTCTACGCCATCGCCGTCGTCAACATCCCCTTCTTCGCGCGCAACATTCGCGGCATCACGCTCGGCCTTGCCCGGCGCGAATTCGTCGACGCGGCGCGGCTTTCGGGCAAGAGCCACGCGCAGATCCTGTTCATCGAGGTGCTGCCGAACGTGCTGCCGGTGATCGTCATCACCATGTCGACCACGGTCGGCTGGATGATCCTGGAGACGGCCGGCCTGTCCTTCCTCGGCCTTGGCGCACAGCCGCCGCAAGCCGATCTCGGCTCGATGCTGGGCGACGGCCGCAAGATCCTTTTCACCGCCCCACACGTCTCGATCATTCCCGGCCTGATGATCTTCGTGCTCGTCATGAGCATCAACCTGCTCGGCGACGGCGTGCGCGACGTGCTCGACCCGCGCCTGAAATCCGGCGCGCTATCGCGGCCGGTCGCGCGCACGGCGGTGATGCGCGAGGGCCTCGTGCCCGATGTCGCGCCCGATCCCGACGCGGTGCTCGACGTGCGCGACCTGAATACCCAGTTCCGGCTCGGCGGCGATGTCTACAGGGCGGTCGGCGGCGTCGACATGCGCGTCGGCAAGGGCGAATGCCTGGGGATCGTCGGCGAGAGCGGCTCGGGCAAGTCGGTCTCGGCCATGTCGATCATGGGGCTGGTGCCGAGCCCGCCCGGCCGCATCACCGGTGGCGTGGCGCTGCTCGAGGGCGAGGACCTGTTTTCGGCGTCCGACGCGCGCATCCGGCAATTGCGCGGCTCGGCGGTCAGCCACGTCTTCCAGGACCCGCTGTCGACGCTGCATCCTTTGTTCACCGTGGGCGATCAGCTCGTCGAGGCGATCCGGGCGCACGATCCCCTTCCGAAGGCCGAGGCCGGCCGCAAGGCCGCCGAACTGCTCCGCATCGTGCGCATTCCGAACCCTTCCGAGCGCATGAAGGCCTATCCGCACGAATTGTCCGGCGGCATGCGCCAGCGCGTGTGCATCGCCATGGCGCTCGCCCATGACGCGCGCGTGATCATCGCCGACGAGCCGACCACCGCGCTCGACGTCACGGTGCAGGCGCAGGTGCTGTCGCTGCTCGACACGCTGCGCGCCGAACGCGACACGGGGATCCTGTTCATCACCCATGATTTCGGCGTGGTCTCGGCGATCTGCGACCGCGTCGCGGTCATGTATGCGGGCAGGTTCGTCGAGACCGGCACGACCGAGGAGATCCTTTCGGCCCCCGCCCATCCCTATACGGCCAAGCTGATCGACTGCGTGCCGGTGCTGGGCGAGCCCGACCGCCGGCTCGACGCGATCGAGGGCCGCCCGCCCATGGTCAACGATCTGCCCGAGGGCTGCGCCTTCGCGCCGCGCTGCCCGCGCGCGCAGGCCGACTGCCGCGCCGCGCCGATCGGCCTGACCGAACTGGGCGAAGGCCGCACCGTGCGCTGCATCCACCCGCTGACCGGGGACGACCGCGATGCCTGACGCCGCGCTTCTGACCATCGAGGGCGTCGACAAGACCTTCGGCGGCGGCCGCACGCTGCTCGGCGCAGACCGACCTGCCGTCCACGCCGTACAGGACGTCTCGCTCGACGTCCGCCCCGGCGAGACGCTCGGCGTCGTCGGCGAATCGGGCTGCGGCAAGTCCACCCTCGCCCGCATGATCGTCGGGCTCGACCGGCCGACCGGCGGCCGCATCACGTTCGATGGCCGCGATCTGGCCGCCGAGGCCGGCCGCGATCTCAGGCGCCTGTCGCGCGACGTGCAATATGTGTTTCAGGACCCGGTCGCCTCGCTCAATCCGCGCAAGACCATCCGCACCATCCTCGAAGCGCCGCTGAAACATCTGACCGATCTGGATGCGGCCGGCCGGCGCAAGCGGCTCGAGGAACTGATGAACGCGGTCAATCTGGCGCCGGGTTTCCTCGATCGCTATCCGCACGAATTCTCCGGCGGTCAGGCCCAGCGCATCGGCATCGCCCGGGCGCTCGCCGCCGATCCCAAGCTGATCGTGCTCGACGAACCGGTCTCGGCGCTCGACGTGTCGGTGCAGGCGCAGGTGCTCAACATTCTGGATGATCTGAAGGACCGGTTCGGGCTGACCTACGTCTTCATCAGCCATGACCTGTCGGTCGTCGAAAGCGTCTCCGACCGGGTCGCGGTGATGTATTTCGGCCGGATCGTCGAGGTCGGGCCGGCGCGCGCCGTGTTCGGCCGGCCGCGCCATCCCTATACGCACCTGCTGCTCAATTCGGCCCCCGCGCCCGGCCGCAAGTCGCTGATCCCCGAGGATGCCGAGACCGAACTGCCCGACCCCTACAACCCGCCACCGGGCTGTCCCTTCTTCGCGCGCTGTCCGCGCGGCACCGACATCTGCACCTCGGCCATGCCGCCGCTCGAGGCCGCACCCGACGACGCCCGCCACCGCGCCGCCTGCTATCACCCGCACGGCGAGGCGGCCCCATGACCGGCAACGCCACCGGGCCGGTCGACCTGCCGCCGCCGCCCGCGCCGGCGCGCCGGCGCAAGCGGCCCGACATGATCGCCGACGCCATCCGCGACAAGATCATGCAGTCGGACCTTCAGCCCGGCGAGCGCGTGCCGACCGAATGGCTCGCCGACGAGGCCCTGCGCGCCTCGCGCGGCACGCTGCGCGAGGCCATGAAGATCCTCGAATTCCAGGGGCTGATCGCCACCCGCACCGGCCCCGGCGGCGGCGCCTTCGTCAGCGCCGTCGAGGAGAACCATGCGCTCGGCATGCTCAACAATCTGTTCGTCTTCGATCCGCCCTCGATCGCCGACATCTATGCGGTGCGCAAGATGATCGAACCGGCGATCGCCGCCGAAGCCGCCCGGACCGGCATTGCCGAGACGGCCTTCGAGGCGCTGCAGGCCACCGTGCGGCTCTACGAGCGCGAACCGGCCTCGGCCGAGGAGGAATACGGCCAGCGGCTGGCCGAACTCGACTTCCACGCCGAGCTGGCGCGCACCTCGTCCAACCGGCTGTTCGGCCTGATCGCCTTTCTGATGCTCGGCCTTCTGCGCGACATGACCGTGTGCCGGCAGATCTACCAGCAGCCCAATCCCGGCCTGCGCGAGACCGGTCTGCACTATCAGGTGCGCCTTCTGCGCGCGATCCGGGCGCGCGACGTCGACGCCGCCCGCGCGATCATGCACGAGCACATGGTCGAGGCCGAACAGTACATGCTCGAACGGGCCGCGATGCGCGCGCGGCCGGGGCGCGGCGAGGATGGCTGAACGCGGCGGACCATGGCGCACCATCCACAGCGCCCACCACCATTGCGGCTGGGACAATGCGATCGAACCGGTCGCCCATGTCGCGCCGGGCGAAACGATCACGCTCGAATGCCTCGACGCGGCCAGCGGCCACTATACGCGGCACAGCACCAGCGCCGACATCGCGACGATGGACCCCGATGCCGTCAACCCGGTCACCGGCCCCATCCATGTCGACGGCGCCGAGCCGGGCGATGCGCTCAAGGTGACGATCGTCGATCTCGCCCCGTCGGGCTTTGGCTGGAGCGCGCTGATCCCCGGCTTCGGCCTACTCGCCGACCAGTTCCCCGACCCGCACCTGCAGCTCTGGGACTATGACCGCGCCGCCCGCGCGCCCGCCTTGCTGGGCGCCCATGCGCGCGTGCCGCTCAAGCCCTTTGTCGGCACGATCGGCGTCGCCCCCGGTGCCCCGGGCCGGCACGCCATCATCCCGCCGCGCCGCGTCGGCGGCAACATGGACGTGCGCGATCTGGCCGCCGGCACCGAGCTCATCCTTCCGGTCGAGGTGGCGGGCGCGCTGTTTTCGGCCGGCGACACCCACGCCGCGCAGGGCGATGGCGAGGTGTGCGGCACGGCGATTGAGAGCGCCATGGATCTGACGGTCAGGGTCGACCTGATCAAGGACGCCGCGCCGCGCTTTCCGCACTTTTCGACGCCGGGCCCGGTGACCCGCCATCTGGACGGTGCCGGCTACGAGGTGACCACCGGCATCGGCCCGGACCTGATGGCCGCCGCGCGCGATGCGGTATCCGGCATGATCGATCATCTCGGCGCCTGGCGGCAAATGCCGCCCGAGGACGCCTATGTCTTGTGCTCGGTGTGCGGTGACCTGCGCATCTCCGAGATCGTCGACGCGCCCAACTGGGTGGTCTCGTTCTACCTGCCCCGGATCGTCTTCGCGTAACCGGCGACTTCCATTCGCGCCGGATCGCTGATGCTTCGCCCCGCCCGCGCAGGAGGCCCTGAGGACTTGCGGCCGTCGGACACCCCTTTCCCGCGGCGATCGCGCCTTGAGCTTTGCGGCGGCGGCCCATACAAGCGGCGCACGCGAACAAGGGGACGGACATGGCAAGTGGTGGGGCAAGTGGTGGGGCTAGCGGCGGTGCAAGCGGCGCAATCAGGCTGCACAGGGGCGATCTGAGCGAGGACGCGGCCGCGCGCTACGGCGACCGCATCGCCATCGACACCGAAACGCTCGGGCTCAATCCGCACCGCGACCGTCTGTGCGTGGTCCAGCTTTCGCCCGGCGACGGCACCGCCGACGTGATCCAGATCGCCAGCGGCCAGAAGCGCGCTCCCAACCTCGTCCGGCTCCTGCGCGACCGCAAGAGGACCAAGATCTTCCATTTCGGCCGGTTCGACATCGCCGTGCTCGAAAAGGCCTTCGGCGTGTCGACCCAGCCGGTCTTCTGCACCAAGATCGCCTCCAAGCTGACCCGCACCTATACCGACCGGCACGGGCTCAAGGATCTGGTCCGCGAACTGCTCGATGTCGAGATATCCAAGCAGCAGCAATCGTCCGACTGGGCGGCCGAGACGCTCACCGACGCGCAACTCGCCTATGCGGCCAGCGATGTGCTGCACCTGCACGCGCTGATGGACGCGCTGGTGTTGCGGCTCGAACGCGAAGGACGCACCCGCGAGGCCGAGGCCTGCTTCCGCTTCCTGCCCACCCGCGCCCGGCTCGATCTGATGGGCTGGCCCGACGAGGACATCTTCGCGCACAGCTGAGGCGTTCTTCGATGGACAATCCGCTTATGATCTTCGACTGCGATGGCGTGCTCATCGACAGCGAGGCGGTCTACCTGCAGGTCGAACTGGGCTTTCTCGCCGCCAAGGGGGTCAGCGTCGACCGCGACTGGTATGTCGGCGCCTTCATGGCGCTGGCGGCCGACAAGTGGCGCCGGCAACTGTCGGACCTCTTGCTCGAAAGGACCGGCGCGCCGCTGACCGACGACGACTATGTTGCGCTCAAGAGCGAGTCGCGCCGCCGCGTGATCGAGGACGTGCGGCCGATCGCGGGGATCGACGCACTCCTTCGGCGCCTGACCGCGCCGCGCTGCGTCGCCTCGTCGACGCAGTTGCCGTTCCTGCCGCTCAAGCTCGAGCGCGCCGGGCTGGACCGCTTCTTCGGCGAAAACGTCTTCTCGGGCGACATGGTCGAAAACGGCAAGCCTTCGCCGGACCTTTTCGAACTGGCCGCCCGCAGGATGGGGTTTTCGCCGGGCGACTGCATCACGGTCGAGGACAGCGCCAACGGCGTGCGCGGGGCCAGGGCGGCCGGACAGTTCGTCATCGGCTTCACGGGCGGGGGCCACTGGTCCGACAAGTCGGGCGCGCAACTGCGCGATGCCGGCGCGGACATGGTCGTCGCCAGCCATGCCGAACTCGCCGACTGGCTTTCGGAAAACACGGGCGCGCTTGTCGCCTAATCCCGCCTTTTGACGATGCCGACGCGGCGCATCACCTCGTCGGGGATACGATAGGTCCGCGTCAGGTGATGGTCCGTCTTCAGGCCCAGAAAGTCGCGCTGGATGAACAGCGCCCAGGCGCAATCGGCCGCCTCCTGCACCAGCTCGGTCCGGTCGCGGTTGGCGCCGGGCGTGGCGTCGTGCCGCTCGAGCGCGGCGAGCGCGGCCTCCAGCTTCTTGCCGGCGCGGCCGAGCGCTGCGGCCGTCTCCTGGGCCGCCTCGTAGGCGAACGCGTCGATCGTCGCCTCGCCGTTGGCCAGCTTGCGCAGTTGCGGCGCCTTGAGCATGGCGCTCCCCGTTCGTTCCGACCCGTCGAGAAATAGCAGCCCGGCCGGCTCTGTCGAGGCCGAAAAAAGCCCGCCGGTCGGGCGACCGGCGGGCTCTGAGGATAGTGGTTGGACGGGGCGGCTTACTTGTCGCCTTCGTCCTGCTTCTTGAGCGCGGCGCCCAGAATGTCGCCGAGCGAGGCGCCGGAGTCGGTCGAGCCGAACTGCGCCACCGCTTCCTTCTCCTCGGCGATTTCCAGCGCCTTGATGGAGACCGAAACCCGGCGGTCCTTCTTGTTGAACTGGGTGACGCGGGCGTCCAGACGCTGGCCCACCGAGAAGCGCTCGGGGCGCTGCTCGTCGCGGTCGCGCGACAGGTCCGACCGGCGGATGAAGCTGTCCAGATCGTGATCGACCAGCTTGACCTCGATACCGCCATCGGTGATGCCGGTCACCTCGCAGGTGACGACGGCGCCCTTGCGCAGCGTGCCCGAAGCGGCCGCATCGGCGATCGCATCCTTGGTCAGCTGCTTGATGCCCAGCGAGATGCGCTCCTTGTCGACATCGACGTCGAGCACCACGGCCTTGACCGTGTCGCCCTTGTGATAGTCCTCGATGGCGTCCTCGCCGGAACGGTTCCAGTCGAGATCGGAAAGGTGGACCATGCCGTCGACATCGCCATCAAGGCCGATGAACAGGCCGAACTCTGTCTTGTTCTTGACCTCGCCCTCGACGACGTCGCCGACCGGATGGTTCTGCGCGAACTCTTCCCAGGGGTTGTTGAGCGTCTGCTTGAGGCCGAGCGAGATGCGGCGCTTGTCCGGATCGACCTCGAGCACGACCACCTCGACTTCCTGGCTCGTCGACAGGATCTTGCCCGGATGGACGTTCTTCTTGGTCCACGACATCTCGGAGACGTGGATCAGACCCTCGATGCCCGGCTCGACCTCGACGAACGCGCCATAGTCGGTGATGTTGGTGACCCGGCCGGTGATCTTGACGCCCATCGGGTACTTCGTGCCGATGCCTTCCCAGGGGTCGGCCTCGAGCTGCTTCATGCCGAGCGAGATGCGGTGCGTCTCCTGGTTGATGCGGATGATCTGCACCTTCACGGTCTGGCCGATCTGCAGGATCTCGGTCGGGTGGTTCACCCGGCGCCATGCCATGTCGGTAACGTGCAGCAGCCCGTCGATGCCGCCAAGGTCCACGAACGCGCCATAGTCGGTGATGTTCTTGACCACGCCCTCGACGACCTGGCCCTCTTCGAGGTTCTGGACGATCTCCGAGCGCTGTTCGGCGCGGCTTTCCTCGAGCACGGTGCGACGCGACACGACGATGTTGCCGCGGCGCTTGTCCATCTTCAGGATCTCGAACGGCTGCGGCGTGTGCATCAGCGGCGTGACGTCGCGGATCGGGCGGATGTCGACCTGCGAACGCGGCAGGAACGCCACGGCGCCGTCCAGATCGACGGTGAAGCCGCCCTTGACCTGGTTGAAGATGTGGCCTTCGACCCGTTCGCCATTGTTGAACTTGGCTTCGAGCTTGACCCAGGCTTCCTCGCGCCGGGCCTTGTCGCGCGACAGGACGGCTTCGCCCAGCGCGTTCTCGACGCGCTCGACATAGACCTCGACCGTGTCGCCGACATTGAGCGTGCCGTCCTTGGCTTTCGCTCCGAATTCCTTGAGTGCGATGCGCCCTTCGACCTTAAGGCCGACATCGACGATGGCCATGTCCTTCTCGATGGCCGTGATCGTGCCTTCGACGACACGTCCCTCGGCCGCATCCTGGCTGGCAAACGAGGATTCGAGGAGGCTGGCGAAGTCCTCCCGCGTGGGGTTCAGTTCTGACATTGATGCTCCTGGTGCGCGGGCGATGCTGCTTGGATCGCGTCACGCGCGGGCGCCGGGGTTCGGGTTTTCTCTGCCAACGGTCGATCCGGGCCCAAGCGGGCCGTCCGGCGCGGGATCGTCGCTGACGGGTTCAAATACGGTCCAGCGCCCGGTCTATGATCGCGCGGGCGGCCTGGAACGCCGCTTCTATAGTCATATCGGAGGTGTCAAGCAAGTGCGCGTCGTTCGCCGGCCGCAGCGGCGAGTCCGAGCGTCCCATGTCGCGCGCGTCGCGCCGCTCGATGTCGGCGAGGATCGCCGTCTCGTCCGCCTCACCGCCGCCTGCCAGGATCTCGTGATAGCGGCGTCTGGCCCGTTCGGGCGCCCCGGCGGTGACGTAGAGCTTCACCGGCGCGTCCGGGCAGACGACGGTGCCGATGTCGCGGCCGTCCAGCACCGCGCCCGGCGGTGTCGCGGCAAAGGCGCGCTGGCGGGCGACCAGCGCCCGCCGCACGCCGGGCATGACCGCGATGCGGGAAGCCGCCTCGCCGACGCCGTGATCGGCGAGGATCGTGCGATTCATCGCGGCAAGGTCGAGCGTTTCGGCGGCCTCGATCGCACGCGCCTCGTCGTCGAGCGGCGCATCGGCCGCCAGCAGCGCATGCGCGACCGCGCGATAGGTCAGCCCCGTATCGAGATGCCGCAACCCGTAATGGGCGGCGATCCGCCGGGCGAGCGTGCCCTTGCCCGAGGCGGCGGGACCGTCGATCGCGATCACCGGCATCATGAGGCGCTCTCCGCTTCGGCGGCACGCAGCACGCACTGGCCGGTGACGGCGAGCGACCAGCCGCCGTCGCGGTCGTCGATCCGGCATTGCGCGCCGAAGACACGGAGGCGTCGGGCGAGCCCGGTCGGCGCTGCGCCCTCGCCTTCGAGCCGCGTGATCCCCGGGGTGTTCAGCGCCGCAAGCGCGATTGCCCGCAGCACCGTCTCGCTCCAGCCCGCACAGGCATGGCGCGCCGGCACCGCCGAGGCCTGGCCGGCGAGCACGATGGTGTCGGCGTCCGGTGCGCTGGCCTGAATGCCCATCGCGGCGGTCGCGGCAAGAAACGCGTCCCTCTCACCGTCCGGCAGGGCCGACCGGCAGGCGATGCGCGCGGCCATGTCATAGGGCGCGACAAGGCCCGCCACCAGAAGCGCGGCATCGGCATCTTCAAGAGCAAGCGTCGCCGCCGGTTCGAGCAGGCAGCCATTGCCGGCGCCGGTCGCCGCAATACCCGCGTCCGTCCGTTCGATCCGGGCGCCGAGCGCCGCCATCGCGTCAAGGATCGGACGATCGCCGGACCGGGTCGACGGCAGCAGGGTGCGGCCGGCGGCGAGGCCGGCAAGGACGATATCGAGATGGTCGTCGGATGCGGTCATCTTGGGCTGGCGCATGGCGGTCGGCCGCGCATAGGCCAGCCGGGGCGGCGCGTCAAACCACGGGCCGCAAAAGCCCGGTGCGCGGGGGTTGAAGCCATGGCGAAATGGCCCCAACTGGCGTCACGAATTGGCTTTGACAGTGTGGTCGCTTGCCGTTATGCACCGGTCCACCCTGAAAGGCCTGACCATACAGGCGCGCATCGACTTCCTGCGCAATCCACGATTCTTGACGACGACTCGAAGGGGCCCGGCCGTGGCGAAACCAGAACTTGGAACCAAGCGCGTTTGCCCGGAAACGGGACGCAAATTCTACGATCTGAACAAGGACCCGATCGTCTCGCCCTATACGGGCAAGAGCTATCCGCTGTCCTTCTTCGAGGACCCCGGCTCGGACCCGATCGAGGAGAAGGCCGAAGAGACCGAAGCGGCGACGACCGAAAAGGAAACCGAGGACGACGCCGAAACCGAGGGCCCCGAAGTGCTGTCGCTCGAGGAAGCCGACGAGGAGACCGCGCCGGCCTCCGAGAAGCTGCCCGATCTCGACGAGAGCGAGGATGACGAGGTGCTCGACGAGGACGAGTCCGACGACGACACCTTCCTTCCCGACGATGACGACGATGATGACGACGACGTCAGCGGCATCGTCGACATCAACGACGATGACGACGATTGACGCTCGGGCCTGACCGCGGCCGGCCCCACCGCCGACCGCGATAAAGGCCTTGATTAGGGCGCCTCGAGATTGTATCGAGCGCCGGTCCGCGCCGCCCGGAAGCGGACCATCCCTCTAGGGGCCATAGCTCAGCTGGGAGAGCGCTTGCATGGCATGCAAGAGGTCAGGGGTTCGATTCCCCTTGGCTCCACCATTTCCGGACGCGCCGCCGCCAGCCAACCCGGCGCGCAGGCTACGGTTCGAGCTTTCTCCTCTCACCTCCACGGCCTTGATCTTCGCCGATCCGCGCGCTTCGCGCCGTGGCGCGTTCCTCCATCGGCGCTCGCGCTTCAGTCCATCACCCGTGTCGGGCTGAGCGCGCGCGGATCGGTGACGATCTCGATCAGCGTGGCCTTGTCGGCTGCAAGCGCGCGCTGCATGGCCGCGCCGAACTCGTCGGTCGCCTGCACGCGTTCGCCATCGAGCCCGTAGGCCCTTGCCAGCGCGATGAAATCCGGATTGACCAGCGACGTGCCGGAGACGCGCCCCGGATAGTGCATCTCCTGATGCATGCGGATGGTGCCGTACATGGAATTGTTGACCACCAGCACGATGATGGCGAGGCCCGCCTCGGCCAGCGTGCCCAGTTCCTGAACCGTCATCTGCAGGCAGCCATCGCCGGCAAGCGCGATGACCGTCCGGTCGGGCGCGGCCAGCTTGGCGGCGATCGCGGCCGGCAGGCCGTATCCCATCGAGCCAGAGGTGGGCGCGAGCTGCGTCCGGTAGGCCCGGTGCCGATAGAAGCGGTGCAGCCAGGCGGCATAGTTGCCCGCCCCGTTCGTCACGATCGCGTCGGCAGGCAGGTTCTCGCGCAGCCAGATCACCGCTTCGCCCCAGTTGACCGCGCCGGGCATCGGCGTTGCCGCGTCGCTCCAGGCGCGATAGGCGGCATTCGCTTGCTTCGTCCATTCCGACCAGACCGGATCGGCCGGCGCGTCGAGCGCCCCGGCCGCTTCGATGAACGCGGCGACGCTCGCGGCGATCGGCAGCGTCGGCCGATAGACATGGCCGAGTTCGTCCGGTTCGGGGTGGATGTGGACGAGCGGCTGCTTCGGCACGGGGCTGTCGAACAACGTGTAGCCCGAGGTCGTGCAATCGCCGAGCCGCGCGCCGAGCGCGATCACCAGATCGGATTGGCCGATCCGGTCGGCCAGGGCCGGATTGATGCCGAGGCCGGCGTCGCCTGCATAGTTCGGATGGGTGTTCGGAAACCGGTCCTGGGCGCGAAACGCGCAACAGACCGGCAGCGCCCAGCGCTCGGCGAAGGCGACGAATCGGTCGACGAGACCGGCATCCCAGCCCGGCCCGCCGGCGATGACCAGCGGCCGCTCGGCCGCCCGCAGCATGGCGCCGAACCGGTCCATCTCGGCGGGTGACGGATGCGCCTGGACGGGCGCGGAGGCCGGCGCGGCGACCGTCTCCGCCGTGCCGCTCAGCACATCTTCGGGCAGCGCCAGAACGACCGGGCCGGGGCGGCCGGACTGCGCCACCGAAAAGGCGCGCGCCAGATATTCGGGCAGGCGCCCGGTCTCGTTGACCTGCGCGGCCCATTTGACCTGGTCGCCGAACATCGCCTTGACGTCGATCTCCTGGAACGCCTCGCGATCCATGTCGCCGGTCGCGATCTGGCCGACCAGCACGATCATCGGCGTCGAATCCTGGGCGGCCACATGCACGCCGGCATAGGCGTTGGCCGCGCCCGGCCCGCGCGTTACAAGGCAGATGCCGGGTCGACCGGTCAGCTTGGCATGAGCGTCGGCCATCATCGCCGCGCCGCCTTCCTGACGGGCGACCGTCAGCCGGATCGAGGGCGTATCGTGCAGCGCATCGAGGATCGGAAGAAAGCTCTCGCCGGGCACGCAGAACGCCTGCGTGACCCCGTTGGCGACCAGCGCGTCGACCACCAATTGCCCGCCCGTCCGCGCCATCCCGCCTCTCCCTGTCGCTCGGCCCTGTCGGCGGTGTGTGCGCTCAGCCCGATTTCGTCAAGGCCGAAGGATGGCAGGCGAGCCGTTCGCGGATCAGCCGGACGAACGCATCGCCGGCCGCATCGAGCGCGCCGCTGTTGTCGATCGTCACGGCCCGTTCCGAACCGCGATAGGCCGCAACGGATCGCTTCAGCCGGGCGACGATCTCGTCGCCGCTCTCGCGGCCGCGCGCGGCCAGCCGGCCGGCGATGATCTCCGGGGCCGCGACCACCTCGACCACCTGAACGTCGGCATAGGTTTCGAAAATCGCATCGAGCGCCTGCCGCGAGCCGTTGGCGACGGCGATCCCGCCCGCCGCGACATGGCGCAGCGACGTTGCGGGCAGGCCGTAATGAAGCCCGTGCGCCTGCCACGTCACCGCGAGCGCGCCGGTCGCCGCACGGCGCTCGAACTCGGCAACCGACACCGGTTCATGATCCTCGCTCGCATCGTGGGCGGGCCGGCTGATCACGCGCCGGACGAACATCACCCGGGGATCGTCCGCCAGAAGGTGCCGGGCGAACCCGATCACGCTGTCCTTGCCGGCGCCGCTGGGGCCGACCACCGCGAAAAGAACGCCGGGCGCCCTGGCCGCCGGCATCAGGCGACCCGCTGGCCCTCGCGCCAGACCTGCCGGACGACCGGAATGCCGTCCTGCCGGCCGACGCGGACCATATCCGCCCGCAGGCCCGGCTTGAGCGCGCCGCGATCGGTCAGGCCCACCTGCCGGGCCGGGTTGGCGGTGACCATGGCGATCGCCTGCGGCAGGGAGATGTGGTCGATCTCGTCGGCGAGCACGAACGGCGCGTAGATCAGCGAGAACGGCACATAGTCCGACGAGAGCACGTCGAGCACGCCCTCCTGGGCCAGCGTGCGCGCGGCAATGTTGCCCGAATGCGATTTGCCGCGAACCACGTTGGGCGCGCCCATCAGAACGCCCATGCCGGCCTCGTGGCTGGCGCGCGCGGCCTCCATTGTGGTCGGAAACTCGGCGACCGAGACGTTGAACTGCTGCGCCTCGGCGACATGGTCGAGCGTGGCGTCGTCATGGCTGGCGATGGCGATGCCGCGAGCCGCGCAGATCGCCGCCAGCGCCTCGCGGTGCTTTTGCGCATAGATCGACGACTGCATCTGCCGACGCTCGACGAAGGCGCGGAACTCCTCGTCGGAGAGGCCGCGCTTGGTCTTGTAGTAGAGTTCGTACTGATCGAGCGTCTGGAACTGGCGCTGGCCCGGCGCGTGATCCATCAGCGAGATCAGGCCGACGCCGGGATCGTCCTCGAACGCGGAGAAATGGTCCATCACATCGGACGCGGACACCTCGCAGCGCAGGTGAATGCGATGCTCGGCGCGCAGCCGTCCCTCGGCCTGCGCCTCCTGGATGGCTTCGGACATGGCGCGCATCTCGCCCTTTTCGAAGCCGCCATCCTCGTCCGATCCGAGCCGGAGACAGTCGAACACCGTGGTGATGCCCGATGCCGCGATCTGCGAATCGTGCGCCTGGATCGCGGCGGTCAGCGGCCAGCGCACGCCCGGACGCGGCGCATAGTGCTGTTCGAGATGGTCGGTGTGCAGTTCGATCAGGCCGGGCACGATATAGTCGCCGCCCACATCCTCGCCCGCCGTGCTGATGCCCTCGCCGATCTCGGCGATGACGTCGTCCTCGATGACCAGCGTGCCGTGGACGATGTCGTCCTCCAGCACGATGTTGGCATTGGTCAGGACGGTCTGCGACGACATCGGTGGCGCTCTCGGAAACGGGAATGAGGAATCAGCGCCACGGCGCTGGCCGGTACATGCCTGCCATATGTGACGTTTGGATGGCTGTGTCCACCGATGCCGGTACGGCGCCCGCGCGAACCGGTTCTACCGGCCAATCATCCAGTCGGTGAGCCAGCGCATGCGCCGGCCATAGGGCGGCGTGATTACCTTGCGCAGCATCGGCCACTGGGGAAGCACCAGCACGGAGCGCTGGTGGGAGAACTCCTCAAAGCCCCGCCTGCCATGGTAGGCGCCATGGCCAGACGGGCCCACGCCGCCGAACGGGAGGTCATCGATGGCGAGGTGAACGATGGTGCCGTTGACCATCGCGCCGCCGGACGTCGTGCGCGCGACCATGCGCTCGGCGGCGCCGGCATCGCGCCCGAAGGCGTAGAGCGCCAGCGGATGATCGCGCGTCGTGATGAAGGACACCGCCTCGTCGACACCGTCATATTCGATCACGGGCAGGACCGGCCCGAAGATCTCCTCGCGCATCAATGCCCCGTCGAGGGGCGGATCGAGCACGATGGTGGGCGGCATCTTGCGGCTGTCCTCGGCGGGCGATTCCGTCTCCAGCACCGTCGCGCCGGCGTCGCGCGCCTCCTCGACCAATGCCGTCAGCCGCTCGAAATGGCCGTCCGAGGCGATCGACGTATAGGCCGGATTGGCCGCGTGGCTCGGATAGGACCGGCGCGCCTCGGCAAGGATCGCATCCGCGAATTCACGCGCCCGGCCTTTCGGGACGAGCAGATAGTCGGGCGCGATGCAGGTCTGTCCGGCGCTGTAGAACTTGCCGAACGCGACGAGCGGGGCATGCGCGGCCGGATCGGCGTCCGGCATCATCACGCAGGGGCTCTTGCCGCCAAGTTCCAGCGTCACCGGCGTCAGGTTCTTCGCCGCCTCGATCGCCACGAGCCGGCCCACGCGGGTCGACCCGGTGAAGAACAGATGATCGAACGGCAGTTGCGAGAACGCCTTGCCGATCTCCGCATCGCCGGTGACCACCGCGACCTCGTCCTCGCCATAGACGTCGGCGAACAGCTTGCTCAGCGACGCCGAGGTGTGCGGGCTCAGTTCGGACGGCTTGATCATCACGCGGTTGCCGGCGGCCAGCGCCTGGGCGGCCGGAAGCACGGCGAGATGGAACGGGTAGTTCCACGGCGCGACGATGCCGACGACGCCCTTGGGCTCATGACGGATATAGGTCCGGCCCGGAACCGGAAGGCCGGGATTGAAGATGCGCGTCGGCGACGCCCAGCGATCCAGATGCCGGCAGGTATGCTCGATGCTGCGGATGGCGACGGCGATCTCGGCCTGCAGCGTCTCGTCGGCCGAGCGGTTGCCGAAATCGGCGCTGACGGCCTTGACGATCTCGCCCCGGCGCGAGCGGATCGCGCGCACCAGATCGCGCAGTTTCATCCGGCGGGCGCTCACCCCCGGCGCGCTGTCGAACGAGAACGCGCCGCGCTGCATCCTGAACAGCGCCTTCATGCGGTCTTCGTCGGACTTGAACGGTGCATTCATGGCAGGATCCTACAATGGGCCGGACGGGCCCGCAAACCGCGCACGTCAGGCCGCTTCAGCCGGCTTGGCCTCGGGGAACAATTCCTCGCCGCGCGCCTCGATCTCCGCGGCTGCCGCCAGCAGCTTCTCGCGGACCTCGCATTCCAGAAGCCATGCCGCGTTCGGATCGTCGCAGGGAACAAGGAACATCACCGACTGGCCGAAAACGTCGTGGCCCGTCACGTATACCCCGCGATTGTCGAGATCACCCAGCCGGTCCGACATCGCGTCGAGAATGTCTTCATAGGCCTTCCGCAACGGATCGATCGGCGCATCGTGCGCCAGACGCAGATCGACGCGGCGGATGATCTCGGAATCGACCATGGTCCAGTTCTCGAAACTTTCCTCGACGAAGTCGGAGACCGGCACGACGATGCGCCGACCGCTCCAGTCGCGAAGCTGGACGAAGGTGAAATGGATGCGTTCGACGGTGCAGATATAGTCGCCCCACAGCAGCTTGTCGCCGATCTTGGCCGACTGGTTCAGCGCGATCTGCATCGACGACAGGATGTTGGCGAGAATGCTGCGCGCGGCGAAGGCGAGGATCAGCGTGAGCACCCCCGCCGATGCGAGCAGCGATATGCCGAGATTGTGCGCGAGGTTGGCTTCGCGCAGCAGAAGCCCCCCGCCCGCCACGACCAAAATGACGATCAGCAGGCGACGCGCGGCGGCGACCTTTGTGGCGAGCCCGCGCTTTCGCTCCTGCCCCTCGCCGACCGGGCTGAGCTGGCCCTGGTCGAAGTCGATCAGCCGGTTGAGGATCGTGTCGGCGACGTTGATGACGAGCCAGATCGCGACGATGAAATAGCCCACCGTGATCAGCGGCGAGACCAGCGCGTCGATGCGGCCCGAAAAGACGAACAGGCCGTGCGTGAACAGGTTCACCGTCGCCGTCATCGCCAGAAGGATGAGCGGGCCGCGCACGGCGAGCATGAAGGATTCGCCGCCCTCGTCGCGGCGCTTGCGGAACAGGCCCCTGGACATCAGCGCATAGGTGCCGAAGCCGAGCCCGAGGGCCAGCAGCACCGCCAGTGGCAAGGCGAACAGCTCCCACAGGCGCAGGTCGAACACGACCTCCCGGTGCAGTGGTTCGGGCAGCATCGCCTCGAACTGCGAACGGCCATAGCGGGCGGCGAGCGCGGGCAGGTTCTCGACCGAGGCTTCCGCGAACAGCCAGACCGGATCACCGCCGGCAGGGCGGACGCGGTTGAGACGGATCGACACGGGACGGTCGTCCAGTTCGACCATCCACAGAAGGATCGACCGCCTCGGCTCGCCCGCCATCGCCGCTTCCGACGGAGCCCGGGCGTTCAAACCGTCGGGCCTGTCGGGCAGATCGGTCCAGTCGATGACGACCTTGCGTTCGATGATGACGGCCAGTTGACGGGCGAGTTGGGGGCCGGCGCTGGGCTGTTCGGCGACGGGATAGCCGCTCAGGTCGAGCAGGTGGGCGGCGCCCTGCCAGTCCCCATCGGCGGCGCGGTCCAGAAAGGATTCGACCGTCGCCTGCGGCGTCTGCCGGTCGATCCCCGCCGGGACCGGGCCAAGCCCTTCGTTCAGTGCATCGGCTTCGAAGAAGCGCTGCGAACCGTCCTGCGCGGTCGCCGCGACCGCCAGGATCAGGATCAGAAGTGCGGCGCAAAGCGGTCGCGCCGCATGATGCATCCGTTTCGCAAGCACCCCCGATAACGCGTGAACGGCGCGTCCGTTCCACGCGCCGGCCTGAGCGGCGGCGGCCTCAGACCGGATCGTGGACGATCAACGTGCCGGCGCCATGCTCGGTGAAGATCTCCAGAAGGACCGCGTGCGGCACCTTGCCGTTGAGGATGACGACGCCTTTGACGCCGCGCGTCAACGCGGCGATGCAGGTCTCGACCTTGGGGATCATGCCGCCCGATATCGTGCCGTCGCCGATAAGCCCGCGCGCTTCCGAGACGGTAAGCTGCTTGATCAGCTCGCCGTTCGCGCCGAGCACGCCGGGCACGTCGGTGAGGAACAGGAGCCGTTGGGCGGAGACCGCACCGGCGATCGCGCCGGCGAACGTGTCGGCATTGATGTTGTAGGTGTGGCCGTCGCGGCCGGGCGCCACCGGCGCGATCACCGGGATCATCTCGGAGGTTGCGAGTTGGTCGAGCAGCGTGCGGTCGACCCGCGCCGGTTCGCCGACGAAACCGAGATCGACGATCCGCTCGATGTTGCTGTCCTCGTCGCGGATCGTGCGGCGGGCCTTTTCGGCGAAGACGAGGTTGCCGTCCTTGCCGCACAGTCCGATCGCCCAGGCGCCCTGAGCGTTGATCAGCGCGACGATCTGCTTGTTGATCGAGCCGGCGAGCACCATCTCGACGATCTCGACGGTCTTCTCGTCGGTCACGCGCAGGCCGCCCTCGAACGTGCTCTCGATGCCCATGCGGTCGAGCATGGCGCCGATCTGCGGGCCGCCGCCGTGAACGACCACAGGATTGACGCCGGACTGCTTCAGAAGGGCGATGTCCTGGGCGAAGGCGGTGCCGAGCTCGGTATCGCCCATGGCGTGACCGCCATATTTGACGACGACGGTCTTGCCCGCATAGCGCTGCATGTAGGGCAGCGCGGCGGCGAGGATGGCGGCTTCGGTCGCCGGTTGCGCGGTGGTGTCTGGGTGGGCCATTGGACTGGTTCCGGGCGGCAATCGGGCGCTGTCATAGGCAACCGGAGACCGAATGAAAAGGCGGATCGCGCCCCCGAAGGTGCGCGCGCCGCGCCGCGCTCACGCAATCGTTGACCAAGGTGAGATGAAAGCCCGGCCGTTTCGGCCTATGTTCGTGGCAACAAAGGAGAACGTCCATGCTGACCAAACGCACGGTTCTGGGCCTCGGCATTGGCGGCGCCGCCGCCGTGACCGTGGCCAAATGGTGGGGCACCGCCCCGGCAACGGCCTCGTCCGACGGCGCCTTCGAGATCGTCAAGACCGAGGAGGAATGGCGCGCGCAACTGACGCCGCAGCAATTCGCCGTCCTGCGCGAGGAAGCCACCGAACGTCCGTTCACGAGCCCGCTCAACGACGAAAAGCGCGCCGGCGTCTATCATTGCGCCGGCTGCGAGCAGGAGTTGTTCCTGTCGGAGACCAAGTACGACAGCGGCACGGGCTGGCCGAGCTTCTGGCAGGAAATCGAGGGCAAGGTCGGCTACAAGACCGACTACAAGCTGTTCGTTCCGCGCACCGAGGAGCATTGCTCGCGATGCGGCGGCCATCTGGGCCATGTGTTCGACGACGGTCCCGCGCCGACCGGCAAGCGCCATTGCATCAATGGCGTCGCCCTGAAGTTCGTCCCCGCCGACGGCGCCGAGCCGATTTATGGTTAGTCACATATATCTGCGGATGCTCTCAAACAGCTATCAACGCAAATATTCCGAAAGCAGTGCCAAAGAAAAGCCATGTATTTGATACAACAATCCCGATCGGCAGGCCAAATACACCGTTGAACGGCGCGTACTTCACTCCAAAACCGTGACTCTTCAAAGCGGAGTTAAAGACCGTTCTGAAAACGTCTTCAGATCGACGCAATCTAAGATATTCCGCCCTTGAGACCCAATATGACGCCCAACAAAGCACAATAGACGAGAGCGGGAAAATATACTTATAGATCGGCTCTACAAGCTCATTGGCTGAAAATAGTGGCACAGAAATGAGGGCAGCATATGCCGCAATAGACCAGTATATGGACTTCCAGTAAGCGGCATGTTTGTAATGGTAATCTTCCCAGGCGGCTGCAATTAGAGTCGCCTGGGAATTTCGCTCGGGTTCTGGGGCTTTTGCGTCCACTTGAACCAATTACGACGCCTTCTTCTGGTCCTGATCGTCGTCGTCGATCTCTTCGAAGTCGGCATCGACGACGTCGTCGCGGGCGGCGTCCGCTTCGGCATCGCCTTCGGCATTGGCCTGCTCCTCGGCTTGGCTGGCCTCGTAGATCGCCTGCCCGAGCTTCATCGAGGCTTCGGCCAGCGCCTGCGACTTGGCGTTGATCGCTTCGGCGTCGGGCGTTTCGGCCTCGATCTCCGACTTGAGCGCGGCGACCGCGTCCTCGATCGCCTTCTTGTCTTCCTCGGAGATCTTGTCGCCGTGCTCGCCGAGCGACTTCTCGGTCGAATCGATCAGCGACTCGGCCTGGTTGCGCGCTTCGACGGCTTCACGACGCTTCTTGTCGGCCTCGGCGTTGGCCTCGGCATCCTTGACCATCTTCTCGATCTCGTCGTCCGACAGACCGCCAGAAGCCTGGATGCGGATCTCGTGCTCCTTGCCGGTGCCCTTGTCCTGGGCGCGCACGTTGACGATGCCGTTGGCGTCGATGTCGAAGGTGACCTCGATCTGCGGCACGCCACGCGGCGCCGGCGGAATGCCGACCAGGTCGAACTGGCCGAGCAGCTTGTTGTCGGCGGCCATCTCGCGTTCACCCTGGAAGACCCGGATCGTCACCGCCGACTGGTTGTCCTCGGCGGTCGAAAAGACCTGGCCCTTCTTGGTCGGGATGGTCGTGTTGCGGTCGATCAGGCGGGTGAACACGCCACCGAGCGTCTCGATGCCGAGCGACAGCGGCGTAACGTCGAGCAGCAGCACGTCCTTGACGTCGCCCTGCAGAACGCCGGCCTGGATCGCAGCACCCATGGCGACGACCTCGTCCGGGTTGACGCCCTTGTGCGGTTCCTTGCCAAAGAAGTTCTTCACCGTCTCCTGGACCTTGGGCATGCGGGTCATGCCGCCGACCAAAACCACCTCGTCGATCTCGCCGGCCCTGATGCCGGCATCCTTGAGCGCGGCTTCCATCGGCTTGACGGTGCGCTTGACCAGGTCGTCGACCAAGCTCTCGAACTTCGAGCGGGTCAGCTTCATGGTCAGGTGCTTGGGACCGGACGCATCGGCCGTGATAAACGGCAGGTTGATCTCGGTCTGGGCCGAGGACGACAGCTCGATCTTGGCCTTCTCGGCGGCTTCCTTGAGCCGCTGCAGGGCGAGCTTATCGTTCTTCAGATCGATGCCCTGATCCTTCTTGAACTCGTCGGCGAGATAATCGACCAGACGCAGGTCGAAGTCCTCACCGCCCAGGAACGTGTCGCCGTTGGTCGACTTCACCTCGAACACGCCATCGCCGATTTCCAGGATGGAGACGTCGAAGGTGCCGCCGCCAAGGTCGTAGACGGCAATCGTGCGGCCGTCCTTCTTCTCGAGCCCGTAGGCGAGAGCGGCGGCCGTCGGCTCGTTGATGATACGCAGAACGTCGAGACCGGCGATCTTGCCGGCGTCCTTGGTCGCCTGGCGCTGGGCGTCGTTGAAGTAGGCCGGCACGGTGATGACCGCCTTTTCGACCTTCTCGCCCAGATAGCCTTCGGCAGTCTCCTTCATCTTCTGAAGGACCATGGCGGAAATCTCGGCCGGCGAACGCTTGTCGCCGCCCGCCTCGACCCATGCGTCGCCATTGTTGCCCTCGACGATCTTGTAGGGAACCATCGACTTGTCCTTGTCGACGGTCGGATCGGAGTAGCGGCGGCCGATCAGGCGCTTGACGGCGAACAGCGTGTTTTCGGGATTGGTGACGGCCTGGCGCTTTGCCGGCTGGCCGACGAGGCGCTCGCCATCGTCGGTGAAGGCGACCATGGACGGGGTCGTCCGCGCGCCTTCGGCGTTTTCGATGACCTTGGCATCCTTGCCGTCCATGACAGCGACGCACGAATTGGTCGTGCCCAGGTCGATACCGATTACTTTTGCCATGTCTTACCTCTTTTGTGCAGCAGACCGCGCGGACCCGTTATGGCGTTCGTGAGCGCGGCCCCTTTTCATTGGCAGAATTGGTTCATTTCCGGAGGCGCCTTGCCGCGCCGTCCGCGCTGGCGGGTATATAAGGAGGGCCCTTTTTGCCTGCAAGGCGCGGTATCGGGGAATGTATGCACACCGGGATCAGCGGCGCTCGCCGGCCCGCAGCAAAAGCAGACCCGCCGCGACGATTGCGGCGGCGCCCAGCCACACATTGAGCCCGGGCAGATCGCCGAAGACGAGATAGCCGATGATCACCGCGCCGATCAGTTCGACATAGACGATCGGCGACAGGGTGGAGGCTTCGGCAAAGCGGAAGGCGTTGATCGACAGCATGTGACTGACCGCCGAAAGGCCGCCGAGCAGCGCAAACAGGCCAAGGTCGGCCACATCCACCCATTTCCATGCATGGATCGCCTGCGGCGTCAGGATCAGCGCACCGACAACACACTGGAATATGAGCGTCTTCACCGGATCGCTGCGGCGCGCGGCCTGGCGTGTGGCGAGAAGGTAAAGGCCGAACAACACCCCGCTCGCGACCGCCAGCAAGAGGCCCGGCTCGATACCGCCGCCGGTGGGATCGACGATCACCAATGCGCCGGCGAAGCCGAGCACGACGCTGACCGCCTTTCGCGGCGAGAACCGCTCGCCGAGCAGCAGCACCGCAAGCGCGCTCGCGACGATCGGACCAACGAAGAACGCGCTGATCGCTGTCGCCAGCGGTACGGTGGCGATCGCGACGAAATAGAGCGTCATCGCGCCGACCAGGAACAGGGTTCTCAGCGTGTGCGCGCCGAGGTCACGACGCGGGAAGATGGCCGGGCCGAAGCGGGCAAGGCCCAGCGGAATGATCAGCGCACTGGCGACTGCGTATCGGGCCCAGCTTATGAAGAGCGGCGAATAGTCCGCGGCCAGATACTTCGCGGTGGCATCGACCACCGGAATGGCGAGCATGGCCGCCACCATGAGCCCGACCCCGAGGGCCGGCCGTTCCGTGCCGTCGATGTCGGCCGCGGCCCTGTCGCGCATGGCCCACCCCTTCTGTTCGCCATGCCCAAAAACGCTATCGGTGCGGCGTGACGCAGGCAAGGCGCGCAGAGGCCAAGAACGGCCTCGATCGTGACAAGACCCTACCGACCCAGGATCACGTCCAGAACCGAGCGGCCGCCGGCATCGTTCGATCCGCCGACGCTTGCCGGAGGGCGCGGGCCGCCGGTCGACGAGGTCATCGTGCGGTCCGGCGGCGGCGGCACGTAGCCGCCCGACCCGTTGCCCGACGCCATCGGCACGCCGGCTTGCGGCACCGGCGGGGCCGGGCCGCGCTCGGGGCGCGGGCCGGGGATGATGTTGAAGGGCATGTAGCCAGGCAGATCGGCGATCGGCAGGTTCTCGTGGGCCGGCTGCATCACCGCACGCCACGTCATCACGGGAAGCGTGCCGCCGGTGACGTCCTTCATCGGTGCGCCGTCGTCATTGCCGAACCAGACGCCGGTGACCAGATGCGCCGTGTAGCCGACGAACCAGGCATCGCGCGCGTTCTGCGTGGTGCCGGTCTTGCCGGCAGCGGGGTGGTTGAAGGCGGCCGCCCGGGCGGTGCCCGACCGGACCGTCTGGCTCATCATCCGGTTCATCATGCCGGCAAGGTCCGGCGCCAGAACGCGCGGGCGATCGGCCCTGCGCTCGTAGAGGACCTCGCCGTCGAGCGTCGTCACGCGGGCGATGACGTGCGGCTTGGCGCCATAGCCGCCCGTCGCAAACGGCAGATAGGCCGCGGTCAGTTCGAACAGCGTCACCTCGGACGTGCCCAGCGACAGCGACGCATTGGCGGTCAGTTCCGATTGGATCCCCATCCGGCGGGCGGTCCGCGCCGCATTGGCCGGTCCCGTCTCCATGATGAGTTGCGCGGCGACCGAGTTGAGCGACTTCGACAGCGCCGTCTCCAGCGTGACCGGCCCGTGATACCGGCCGCGATAGTTCTCCGGCGACCATTTGCCGATCCGGATCGGCGCGTCGTTGCGCACCGAGGTGGGGGTCAGCCCCTGCTCGAGCGCGGCCAGATAGACGAACGGCTTGAAGGCAGAACCGGGCTGGCGTCTGGCCTCGGTCGCGCGGTCGAACTGCGAGCGCTCATAGTCGGCGCCCCCGACCATCGCCCGCACGGCACCGGACATGTCGATGGAGACGAGCGCGCCCTGGCTGACGTTGCGCTCGGCGCCGTGTTCGGCGATCGTCGCCCGGACCGCCGCCTCGGCGGCCTTCTGCAGGTCGAGATCGATCGTCGTGTCGACGATCACGTCGCGCCGGACCTTGCCGATCAGCTCCGGCAGTTCCTCCATCACCGCATCGGCGACGTAATGGTGGGCGCCGGACCAGTAGCGGCTGGCACGCGTCTTGGGCTGCGCCAGCGCGGCCGTCATCTCGCTGTCGGAGACGAGCCCTTGGTCGCGCATGACCGAAAGGACCAGTTGCGCGCGGCCCTCGGCCGCTTCCGGGTCACGGTTCGGTGACAGCCGGGACGGGGCCTTCAGAAGACCGGCCAGCAGTGCCGCCTCGGGCAGCGAGACATCGCGCGCCGACTTGCCGAAATAGCGCCGTGCCGCCGATTCCACGCCATAGGCGCCGGCGCCGAAATAGACCCGGTTGAGGTACATTTCGAGGATCTGCTGCTTGGAATATTCGTGCTCCAGCCAGACGGCGAGCAGCACTTCCTGGACCTTGCGGCCGATCGTGCGCTCGGGCGTGAGGAACAGGTTCTTGGCAAGCTGCTGGGTCAGCGTCGATCCGCCCTGGACGAGGCCGCCGGCCATCACGTTGCGGGCCATCGCCCGCGCCAGTCCGATCGGATCGACCCCGAAATGCGAGAAGAAGCGCCGGTCCTCGATCGCCACGACGGCCTTGGGGATGTAGGGGCTGATCTCGTGCAGGCCGAGCGCCTGCCCGCCGGTCGCGCCCCGGTTGGTGATCAGGTCGCCACCGGCCGAAACGATCTTGACGTTCGGCGGGCGGTCCGGAACGGTCCAGGTGCTCGCCGAGGGCAGTTGCGCGCCATACCAGGCGATCACGCCGGCAAGGGCGATGCCGCCCCAGATGCATCCGATGAAGCCCCAGTAGACCAGCCCGCCGAACAGGCCGCGCGCGCGCGCCGCCACCTTGCGCGAAGTACGCTTGCCGCCGGCCCTCTTCTTCTGGGTGGCCTTGCGCCGCTTCGGCCCGGACTTCGCCGACCGGCGCGGCGGCGGGGCGGCGCGATCGTCGGCGGTCACGGCGAAGTCGGCCGCGCCCCTTCGCCCCTTGCCGTCTTCGAAACGGGGCTCGACGCGCCGCTTGCGCTTTTTTTTCGATGAGAACATGCGGGCCCGCACAACCGTGACTGCAAACAAACAAACGGTCGTCCAAGACCTAAAGCAGCCGGTTTAAGGGGCGGTTAATCGTCCGTGTCCGCCACGACCTCGATCATCGCGCCCGCGTTCATCAACCGTTAACCATCGTGCCGCGCCAGCGCATCGAGAATGCGGGCCCACGAGCGCTGACCCTTGGCAAACGACGTCAGCTCGTACTTCTCGTTCGGCGAGTGGATGCGGTCGTCCGACAGCGCGAAGCCGACCAGCAGAGAGTCCATGCCGAGCATCGTCTTGAAATCGCCGACGATCGGGATCGACCCGCCCATGCCGATCACCGCGGCCGGTTTGGGCCACTCGTCGGAAAGGGTCGTCTTGGCGGCGATAACGGCGGGCGAATCGGCGGCAAGGATGTTGGCCGGCGATGCGCCGTGATCGGCGAAATCGATACGACAGTCGGCCGGCACGCGTTCGCGCACGAAGGCGCGGAAATTGTCGCGGATCGCCTGCGGTTCCTGCCCGGCGACGAGCCGGAACGAGACCTTCGCGG
This sequence comes from Roseitalea porphyridii, assembly GCF_004331955.1. Lineage (NCBI taxonomy): Bacteria > Pseudomonadati > Pseudomonadota > Alphaproteobacteria > Hyphomicrobiales > Ahrensiaceae > Roseitalea > Roseitalea porphyridii. Next base: position 3,119,791 of record NZ_CP036532.1, read on the forward strand.
ACGCCTTGGCGGCAATGACGGTCTTGAAGCCGTCCCCGGTATAGCCGCCCGTGATGCCGTTCACCTCGGCGGTCGGCCGCGCCCAGGTCAGTTCGAGCACGCTGCGGCCCTTTTCCCCGGCCGGATGCTTGAGATCGATCTCGCCGAGAAATTGCTCGTCCGTCATGCCGAGCGCCTTCCAGCTTTCGAGCTGCTGGGCCGGCACCTCCTCGACGCCGTCATAGAAATGCGGGATCGTCACCCGTCCCGTCTCGTCGTGCATGTCGGCGAGAATGCGCGTCAGGATGTGGATCGGATTGGCCGCTGCGCCACCATAGTGGCCCGAGTGCAGGTCGCGGTCGGCGGCGCTGACGGTGATTTCCTCGCCGACAAGCCCGCGCAGACTGCCCGAGATGGCGGGCGTCTGCCGGTCCCACATCGAGGTGTCGCAGACCAGCGCGACCTCGGCCTTCAACTCCTCGGCGTTTGCCTCGAGGAACGGCTTGAGCGAGGGCGAGCCGCTTTCCTCCTCTCCCTCGAACAGGATCGTGACCCGGCATGGCAGGGCACCGTGAACGGCCTTGTAGGCGCGGCAGGCTTCCACGAAGGTCATCAGCTGACCTTTGTCGTCGGATGCGCCCCGGCCGGTGATCACGGTTGTGCCGTCGCGCTGCTTGAGAGCCGGCGCGAAGGGATCGTCTTCCCACAATTCGATCGGATCGACGGGCTGCACGTCGTAATGGCCGTAAAACAGCACGTGCGGCGCGCCCTCGGGCCCCTCGTGATGGGCGACCACCATCGGATGCCCTTGCGTGTCGCGCACCGAGGCGTCGAACCCGATCGACGTCAGATCGTCGACGAGCCATTGCGCGGCGGAACGACACTCCTCCCTGTAGGCCGGGTCTGTCGAGATCGACCGGATCCGCAGCAGCGCGAACAGGCGCTCGACGCTGTCGTCGACGGACGTATCGAGGCGCTCGAGAACCGGTTGCAGATCAAGGTCGGTCGCGGTCATCGTCATGCTCCATCGTCAGGGGTCAGCGGGCGCCGATTGATGGGCATGGCCGACGCGCTTGTCAAAACGAAAGGATGCGCGGCACAAAAAAAGCCATCATGCGGAGGTCACGCATGATGGCTTCAAGAGCGAAGTGGCAGCCCGGAGAGGGGGATTAGGCTGCCACTGGTCCGGATCGGCGGGGGACGGGCCTAAGCCGGACAACGGCGTTTTGCCGTTAATCGTAAATTAAGATGTCGTTTGCGGCGAAATATTGGCAGCCTGTTGCAAAAATCACGCAATCACACAAATGTCATAGTCCGTGTGCGGGCCCTGCCGACCGGCCTACGCGTGCTTTGCCATGCAGGTCATGGCCCTGCGCGGACATTACATGCTGACGCGCGAATTGACCTTTGCATGACGATTCGCTGTTGCGTCCGGGGCGGTCCGGGTCTCAAAGCGTTTCGGACGATTGTGCCGCCGGGGCGGCGGCCGAAGGGGGATCAACAATGTGCGGCATCGCCGGTTACATCACGGGCGCGTTCTCCACGGGGGCCGTGGACGCGCGGTTTCATACCGCGCTTGCCGAAGAACTGACCGCACTGGAGCCCGGCGAAGCGGCGATCGACGCTCTGGCGTCGGCCGTCGACGCGCTTGGCGAGCGATTCGACGCCATGATGGCGATCGGCTTCGTGCGCGCTGTCGCGCTCGACGAAACCCTCCGATCGACGCTGGCGACGATTGCCGACCAGCTTGACCGGCACGAGGCGGTGCTGACCGACCTGTCGCGGCGCGGACGCACCGACCTCGACCCGCTGATCGAGGCGTTGCGCGACATGGCATGGCAGGTGCGCGCCGAACTAATCGCCCACGCCGAAGCGGCACGGTCGCTCGTCGGCGAAGGGGCCGATCCGCGCGAGACGCACGCGCTGCACGTGGCGGTCGCGGCCGAATATGTGCTCAGGGCGATCGACCGGCTCGAGGTGCGCGGACGTGATTCGGCGGGCATCGCCATCCAGATCGACCTTCCGGCAGGTGCGGTCGACGACCTGCCGAGCGCGCTTGTGGACCAGCTTGCCGATCGATCGGCCGATCCGCATGCAGGGCATCGGGCGGTCTACATCACGCCCCGTGGCGCGGCGGGCACCACGGCAACCTTCAGCTACAAGACGGCCAATCTGGTCGGCCGGCTCGGCGACAACGGCGCCGCGCTCCGCCGCAGCATTCGCGATGACGATCTGCTCTGGGCCCTTGGCGGACGCGCCCGGCGCGCCTCGATCCTGTCACACACGCGCTGGGCGTCGCACGGGGTCATCTCGGTCGCCAACTGCCATCCGCACAACCCCTCGCTGACCGGCGACAACGCCGATGACACGGCCGCAAGCCTTGGCGCGATGTATGCGCTCAACGGCGACGTCGACAACCACGTCGAACTGATGACCGAACTGGTCACGAACCGGCAGAGCGCGGTCGATGCGGCGATCACCACCGACGCCAAGGTGATCCCGCTCGCCGACCGGCTCGGCGACGCGTCAGGCGGCGATCGTCTCGAACGGTTTCGCGGCGCGATCCGCCGGCTCGATGGATCGGTGGCGATCGGCTGCATCGATCCGGCGATGCCGGGCGAGGCGCTGCTCGCCCAGAAGGGCTCGGGCCAGGGGCTCTACGCCGCCAGGCTCGCCGACGGGTTCATGTTCGCCTCCGAAGTCTACGGGCTGTGCAACGCGGCGCGCGCGGCGGCCAACCTCGCCCGTTCCGTCGCCGGCGGCTCGGTCATCCATCTCGATGCCAATGCCGGCGCGGCGACGATGCGCACGGTCAATGACGGCACGGAGGCAAAGCTTCGGTTCGATCCGATCCAGATCTGGGCGCGGGACATCTATCGCGGCGAGTTCGACACCTATCTGGAAAAGGAAATCCATGACGGGCCGGCGAGCGTCGCCAAGACGCTGCGCGGCCGCTTCCGCCGGCAGAAGGGCCTTGTCGCTTTCGACGAACTGCCCAACGACATCTGGGCCAATCTGCGCGAGGCGCTGCGCGGGGGCCTGTCGCGGGTCTACGTGATCGGCCAGGGCACGGCCGGCGTTGCCGCGGTCGGCATCGGCCACCTCGTCGAGCGGGCCCTGTCGCGCGATGCGCGGCTGCGCATCCCCGTCGAGGCCGTGCGCTCGTCGGAACTGTCGGCCGACATCGACGCCTACGATTTCAACCATGCGCTCGTCATCGCGGTCTCGCAATCGGGCACAACCACCGACACCAACCGGGCCGTCGACCTCGCCCGCGAGCGCGGCGCGTTCGTGCACGCGATCGTCAATCGGCGCAGTTCCGATCTCGTCCGCAAGGCGCAATCCGTGCTCTATACGTCCGACGGGCGGGACGTGGAGATGTCGGTCGCCTCGACCAAGGCGTTCTACTCGCAGATCGCCGCCGGCAAGCTGACCGCGCTCTATCTGGCCGCGCAGCTGGGCGCGATGACCGATGTCGAGCTGGCCTACGAAATGGGCGAACTGGAAAAGCTGCCAGACCTGATCGCCGAGGTTCTGGCCGACGAGGCGCACATCGCCGCCTGCGCGCGCGACCTTGCCCCCTATTCGCGCTACTGGGCGGTGACAGGCTCGGGCGTCAACCACGTCGCCGCGCTCGAGATCCGCATCAAGCTGTCCGAACTGTGCTACAAGTCGATCCCGGTCGATTACACCGAAGACAAGAAGCACATCGACCTTTCGACCGAGCCGCTGACGCTGGTCGTCGCCAACGACCTGCCCGGCGACCTGGTCGGCGACGTCGTCAAGGAAGCGGCGATCTTCAAGGCGCACAATGGCCGACCCGTGGTGTTCGCGACGCGCGGCGCCGATGCCGACGCGTTTGCCGGCTATGCCGAACGAGTCATCGCCCTGCCCGCGGTCGGGGCCGACATCGCCTTCGTTCTGGCGACGGTGGCCGGCCATCTGTTCGGCTTCCACGCGGCGCGCGCCATCGACGAGGGCGCCCAGAAGCTCAAGCCGATCCTCGCCGATCTCGGCCTTGTCGCGCAGGGCGATCCGGCGGCCGATCCCGACGCCGTGGCGCAAGCGCTCGACCGGTTCGTCGACGAGGCGGCGCTGGGCGCGTTCAATTCCGGCCTTGGCGCGAGCCATCTGGCGCAGATCGCGCTTCTGGCCCGCAAGATCGGCGCGGGCAGCGACGCGCGCGCCATCGCCGAGACCGCGATCCCGATCCTTCAGGCGGCGTTTGAGGAAACCTCGCGCCCGGTCGACACGATCCGCCACCAGGCCAAGACCGTCACCGTGGGCACCAGCCGGCCCGAGGACGCGCTTTCCTCGACCATTCGCGACGCGCTCGCAAGTCTGGGCCTCGCCGACAGCCGCATGTCGTTCGACAACCGAAAGACGCTCGCGGCGGTCTCTCGCCTGATCGACTCCATCCGCTGGTCGGTCCTGCTCGACATGGACGAGGGCGAAGACGGCGTCACCGTGCGGCTTGCTGCCGGCGCGCAAACGCCCGATGCGCTGGCAGACTATGCCGCGCCGCGGCCGGCGATCGGCGTGATCGGCGCGGCGCTCGATGCGAACGCGCCCTCGTGCGGCTTCATCGGGCGCGAGGCGGTGATCGCCGTGCCGGTGACCGGCGCCTCCTTTGCGGCCGTCGAACAGGTCCTGTGCCTGTCGGTGTCGATGCTGGCGCACGCCTCACGGGAGCAGAAGACGGCGGTGATGAATGCGCTCGGCACCTATCGGGCGACGCTTCGCGACTGGGAACAGACGCTCGGCGCCGAAGCCGAGGCCGCCCTGCAACGCCGGATCGCCAGCGAGACGCCGCTGACGGTCGCGTTCCGTCCCGCCGCGCTGATCCCCGGCGAGAGCGAAGGCCGTCAGTCCGCCTGAAGCAGTTCGCCGAGCGCGCAGACGACATGGTAGAGCGTGCTGGCCGGCATGTCGGCGGCGCGCGGCGCACCGTCCGCGTCGATCTCGTCCATCCAGCCGCCCGCCACGGGCCTTGCCAGATAGTGATCGAACAGCACGTCGATCATCTGCGCGCGCAGCCCGGCGGCGCCGGCGACGCCACACTGCTCGAGCGCGATGGCGGCCTTGAGGGCCTCGGTCTGGGGCCAGCACCGCGCGCCCTCCGAAAGGCCCGTTCCGTCCGGCCGCATCGTGTTGGCGACCGCGCCGGTCGCCGGATGGTGGCCGAAGGCGCGCGCCGTTGCAAAAAGCGTGCGCGCCTGCGCCTCGAGATCCGCCCGCGGCCGCAGCCTTGCAAAGCGGATCAGCAGCCAGGCCCATTCGTAGAGATGGCCGGGTTCGACGAGGTCGTCTGCGTCCGCCCCGGTCAGCGGTGACCAGTCGTCCGCGAACGTCTCGCGCACCGTGCCGGTCGACGCGTCGAAAAAGTGGTTCTGGAACAGGTCGACGACCGCCTCGGCCCGATCGAGGAACGCGGTCTCGCCGGTCGCCTCGTGCCAGGCGAGCATCGCCTCGAGGAAATGCATGTGCGGATTGGCGCGCCGCGGCCGCGACCCGCGCGTGTCCTCGACAAACCCGCCATGGACGGGATCGGCGAGCGCGGCGTCCATGAAGGCGAGCGTCCGGTCGGCCCAGGCGCGGGCCCCGGAAAACCGGCCCGTCCGGTGCAGGAAGGCGAGCGCCAGCAGCACGAAGGCCTGATCGTAGGCGTCGCGCCGGTCGTCCCGGATCGTGCCGTCGGGATTGAAGCGGTGGATCCAGCCGCCTTCGGAATGCCAGCCGGACCGTGTCAGCGTGTCGAACAGCCCTTCGAGCAGCCCTTCGGGCGCACCGGTCCAGCCAAGCTCCATCGCCCTGGCGAAGCTGTAGATCTGACGCGGCAGCACGCGCAGCCGCCTGAAAGCGTAATCCCCGACCGTGCCATCGAGGGCTAGCAGCTCGTGCACGCCGCCGCACTCGGGGTCGAGACCGGTCGTGCTCCAGAGCGGCAGGCAGACCTCGAAAAGCCAGGCGGCGATCGCCTTTTTCGAACGGCCCTGCGGCGCGGTGGCGGCAAGGCCCGTCTTCCACTCGGTCGTCACCTGCTTGACGAGGTGCGTCGCATCGCGCCGCGTCACCAGCACCTTGCCGTCTTCGGCGACGACGACCAGATCGTCGACACCGGCGACGGCGACCACCGCGTCGGTTGCCCGCACCAGATTGCCATGCGCCTCGACCGCGATGGCCGGTCCGGTGACCGCGTTGCCGGCCTCGTCCTTGTCCGCATGGGCGTAGAGCTGCGCCCACGAGCCCAGATCGTCCCAGCCGAACGGCGCCGGCACCACGCCGATATTGTCGGCCTTCTCCATGATCGCGTAGTCGATGGAGACCTTGTCGGCTGCCGCGAAGCTTTCCGGGTCGAGCCACAGCCTGTTGCCCTCGACGCGCGCGCCGGAGGCGGCAAGCGAAGCCTGCCGCCATATCTGCGGTTGTCGTGCGCGGAACTCGCCGGCCATGCGCCCGGCGCGAAACAGGAACATGCCCGCGTTCCAGAGGAAGTCGCCGCTTTGAAGATAGGCCCGCGCGGTGTCCGCGTCGGGCTTTTCGCGGAACCGGCGGACGGCGAACCCCTCCCCCGCCGGCGCGCCCTTTTCGATGTAGCCGTACTGCGTTTCGGGCCGGTCGGGCGCGATGCCGATCGTCACGATCGCATCGCTGCCCGCGGCCATGCGCGCGGCACGCGCGACGGTGCCCCGGAATGCCTCATCATCATCGATCAATGCGTCGGACGGAACGACCAGGAGCAAAGGCTCAGGCATCTGATCGGCATGCAGGGCGGTGACGGCGGCGATGGCGGCGGCGGTGTCGCGAATGGCCGGTTCGAGCACCAGCCGATAGCGCGAGACCGCGCCGAGATGACGTTCGAGCAGTTCGACCTGGGCCGCACTGCCGATGACGACCGGCGGGTCGAGCACGATGTCTTCGAGGCGCCCCTCGGGCAGGCGTGCGAGCGTGCCGGCGAGAAGGCTCCGGCTGCCGGTCAGGGCGTGAAACTGCTTTGGCCTGTCGTCCCGCGACATCGGCCACAGCCGCGAGCCGGCCCCGCCGCACAGGATGACGGGCACGACATGAAGCGCGTCGTCGCTCTGTCCCATGTCGCCTCCCTGACTGTCGGCCGCACGCGCCATTGCGGTACCCGCGCGCCGGCGTGCTGGCAAGACGGCGATGCGGACCCTCGTCCGGCCGCCAAAGAAAACGGCCCGTCCGTTGCCGGGCGGGCCGTGATCGGATTTTGGCGAGCGACGCCTTAGCCGGAGATCTCGTCGGAGATTTCCTGGAACTGGGTGTTCAGCGTCTCGCCCAGCGTGGTGGCGCCGGCGATGATGGCGACGGCGATGAGCGCGGCGATCAGGCCATATTCGATGGCGGTGGCGCCCGACTCGTCTTTCAGAAAACGTGCAAACATTGGTGAGCTCCTTACTCGATATCAAACAGCACTGCTGTCGGGATTCTTCGCGTGCCCCGATCAGTGACGCCAAACTACAGGCCGCCCATTGCCAGCCGCTTAAGGATTACGGTTTCACAATCGTAAACCCGATCATGGTGAAGGAGCGGTTCACGGGACGCGGAAGGAGATGGGCAAGGCATATCACCCGCTGACGGCGATTGCGCCGCTTGGCCACTCGAGCGCGGCGCAGCAAAGACATATCCCAGAGCCCCTGAACGCAAAGAACTGCCGTCGCGGGACAGTTCAGGAAAAATGCACCGGAGATGCCCACATCGTTGCTTCCCGGGCGCCTGCAGCCACCGAAAGCCACAGTTGCTGTCGATTGCTGTTTGATCCTGCCTCCGCTTCATCTTCTGGCCGAAGGGGCCGGTCGGGTTCGTGTTCTGATGAAAGGGCACTCCCACCGTTGGCCCAAGACGGCCTTCGAGTCACGCGCCGGCAAGGCGTGGCACGACTGGTGGTCAACGCCACAGGTGGCAATGTCCGGTTACGTGATCTGCCTTTCCGATTTGACGCGGACTACTGAAGATTGACGTACATCCCGCCATCGACGATCACGCTGGCGCCGGTGACGTACCGGGCCATGTCGGAAGCAAGGAACGCGACCACATCGCCGACGTCCTCGGGCTCGCCATAGCGCCCAAGGGGGATGCGCTTGCGGAAGTAGGCATCCTTGTCCGGATCGGACAGGCTTTCGCGGTTCATGTCGGTGAGGATCGCGCCCGGCATCACCGAGTTGCAACGTATACCGTGCGGTCCCAGCGCGATCGCAACCGACTGCATCAGCGAATGCACACCGGCCTTCGTCGGCGTGTAGTGCGACTGGAACTCGCCGCCGACCAGTGCCGAGATCGACGAGGTCGCGACGATCGCGCCACCATGGCCCTGCTCGACCATCCGGTTGGCAACGGCCTGGCTGACCAGGAAGGCGCCTTCCATGTTGACGCCGAATACCTTGCGCATGAGATCGACCGGCATGTCGAGAAAGCCGTGGAACGGGCAGATGCCCGCATTGGCGGCAAGGATGTCGACCTTGCCGAAACGCTCGACCGCCGCATCGACCAGAGCCGGGCCGGTCGCCGGATCGGCCACATCCCCTTCAAGAGCGATCGCCGAGCGGCCCAGACGCTCGATCTCGGCGACAACCGCCTGCGCCGCGCCGTCCCTTCCATAGCCGGTGTCTGTTTTGCCCCAATAGTTGATCACCACATCGGCGCCCTGACGGGCCAGCGAGACCGCGATGCCGGCCCCGATGCCGCGCGACCCGCCCGTGACGATGGCGCATTTGTTCTCAAGAAGCATTCTTCTCACCTCCGTTTATGGTTCGATCGGGCAGGATGTCGTCGCGGATGCAGGCCTTGTAATGACCCGGGCCGACTTCCCGGAGCGCCGGCACGGTTCGGGCGCACTCGGGCAGCGCATACCGGCAGCGCGTGCGCAGCACGCAGCCGCTCGGCGGATCGATCGGGCTCGGTACGTCGCCCTCGAGCACGATGCGGTCACGTTTCGCGTCGGGGTCGGGAACGGGTGCGGCGGACAAAAGCGCCTCGGTATAGGGATGCTGCGGCGACGAATAGAGGCGCCGCCGCGGCGCGATTTCCATGATCCGGCCCAGATACATGACGATCACGCGGTCGCAGAAATGTTCAACGACGGCCAGATCGTGCGCGATGAACAGGATCGTCAGGCCAAGCCGTTCCTTCAGGTCCTGAAGCAGGTTCAGCACCTGGGCCTGAACGGACACGTCCAGCGCGGAGACCGGTTCGTCGGCGACGATCAAGGACGGCGAGACCGCGAGCGCTCTGGCGATGCCGACCCGCTGGCGCTGACCGCCGGAGAATTCGTGCGGATAGCGCCCCGCCGCATCGGACGGCAGACCGACCAGATCGAGCAGTTCGGCGACCCGTTCGGCGCGTTCGCGGGCAGTGCCGATACGATGGATCTCCATGCCTTCGGCGATCAGCGCGCCGATCCTGGCGCGTGGGTTGAGGCTGGCGAACGGGTCCTGAAAGACCATCTGGATGCGGCGCCTGAACGCCAGCATCTCGCGCGCGCCCTTGTGGGCGATGTCGGTTCCGTCGAACAGGATCTGCCCTTCGGTCGGCTCGGTCAGGCGCATGATGGTGCGACCGACGGTCGTCTTGCCCGAACCGGACTCGCCCACCAGGCCGACGACCTCCCCCGGAGCGATCGAAAAGCTGACCTTCTCGACGGCGTGCACCTGCCGGACCGGTCGGCCGAAACCGGACTTGACCGGGAAGCGCTTGGTCAGCTCACGCACCTCCAGCAGCGGCTTGGCGGTATCGCCCTGCGACTTGCTCATTGCGCGCGCACCTCCCGCCAGCGAAGGCATCGGGCGCGGTGAGATTCGCCCACCTCGGCCAATGCGACCGTTTCCTCGCGGCACGCAGGCTGAACCAGAGGACAGCGCGGCGCGAAACGGCATCCGGCCGGCACCGAAAGAGGATCGGGGGGCGCGCCGCCGATCGTCTTGAGCCGGCCGTTCGCGGCGCCGCTGACGGGCGAGCCGGGGATCGATTGCTGAAGCCCCAGCGTGTAGGGATGGGCCGGCCGCGCGAATATCTCGCGCACCGGCGCTTCCTCGACGATCTGCCCGGCATACATCACCGCCACGCGGTCGGCGATTTCCGCGACGACGCCCAGATCGTGCGTGATGAACAGAACCGACATGCCGATCTCGTCCTGCAGCGACTTGATAAGCTCGAGGATCTGCGCCTGCACGGTCACATCGAGCGCCGTTGTCGGCTCGTCGGCGATCAGCAATGCCGGCTTGCATGACAGGGCGATGGCGATCATTACGCGCTGGCGCATGCCGCCCGACATCTGGTGCGGATAGTCGTCTGCTCGGGATTGCGGATCGGGAATCCCGACAAGACGCAGCATCTCGATCGCCCGGGCACGCGCCTGACGACGCGTCAGGCCCTGATGAAGACGCACCGCCTCGCCGATCTGGTCGCCGACGGTCCAGACCGGATCGAGGCTGGTCATCGGCTCCTGAAACACCATTGCGATGTCGTTGCCCCGAATGGCGCGCATGCGCCGGTCGCTGAGCGACTGCAGTTCGACCCGGCTTCCGTCCCCGCGTCGCAGGCGGATCGTGCCGCCGTCGATCTGCCCGCCGCCGCGTTCGACCAGACGCATGATCGACAGGCTGGTCACCGACTTGCCCGAACCGGATTCGCCGACGACGCCGAGGGTCTCGCCCGGTGCGAGCGTGAAGGAGACGTCGTCGACGCTTCGTACGCGGCCGCGCGGCGTCGAAAAGGAGGTCCTGAGGCCGGCGACCTCGAGCAGCGGTCCGTTCATGGTCAACTCCGCCGCACGCGCGGATCGACATAGCCGTAGGCGATGTCGACCAAAAGGTTGACGCCGATATAGATGAAGGCGCTGAGCATGATGAAGGCCTGAACCACCGCATAGTCCTGGCGAAGGATCCCGTCGATCACGAGCGTTCCGACGCCGGGCCAGACGAAGATGCGTTCGACCAGCACGCTGCCGCCCAGAAGCTGGGCGAGGATCAACCCACCGGCGGTCAATGTGGGCAGGAACGCGTTGGGCAGAATGTGCCGGAAGTGGACCGAAAGGGGCGCGACACCCTTGCTGTGCAGAACCGTCACGAAAGGCTCGTGCGTCACATCGAGCAGATTGGCGCGCAACAGCCTGATCAGAAATCCCATCGGCGCGAGCGCAAGAGCGAAGGCAGGAAGCGCCAGGTGACGCAGCGCCGTCCAGAAGCCGCCCACGTCGCCGGCAAGCAGATAGTCGAGCGTGTAGAACCCGGTGACAGCCTCCAGTGGCGCAGGGCCCCGCCCGACCGGGCCCGGAAACCAGCCGAGCTGCTCGAAAAAAAGCATCAGGAACAACAGCGATACCCAGAATGGCGGAATGCCGATGTTCACAAACGCGAAGATGCGCAGGAACCGGTCGAGCCAGCGCGAGCGCGTGAAGCTGACCAGAACCGTCATCAGCACGGCCCCGACGAACGCGAACAGGAAGGCGTACAGGGCCAGTTCGGCGCTGGCCGGAAAGCGCTCGGCGATGAGTGAGTAGACCGGCTGGCCGGTGCTGTAGGAAAAGCCCCAGTCGCCGGAAAGAAATCCGACGAGGTAGTCGGCATATTGGGCATAGATCGGCTTGTCGAGGCCGAGCGCACGTTCGACCTCGGCGATCACATCGTCGGATGCGAAGGGCCCCGCGATCAGTCGCGCGGGATTGGTCGGCACGGCGCGCAGGATGATGAAGGCGACGAGCGAAGCGCCCACGACGGTCAGCGCGGCCGAAGCGATGCGTTCTGAAAGAAAACGAACCATGCTCAGCCCGCCCCGACCGTCGACTTGGGGTCATAGATGTCGCGCAGCCGGTCGGCGATGAGATTGGCCGACACGGCGAGAAGGAAGATGCCAAGACCGGGGAAGAAGCCAAGCCACCATTGACCGGTGAGCGCGAAGGCAAGGCCTTCGGTGATCATCGTGCCCCATTCGGGCACGGGCGGTTGGACGCCCAGCCCCACAAATCCCAGCGCGGCCAGCGTCAGGATCGAAAAGCTGAACACGGACGATGCCTGGATCAGGATCGTCGAGGTCGTCTGGGGCAGGATGTGCCGGCGGATCAGACGGAAGCTGGAAGCACCCAGCGCGCGCGCGGAATCGACATACATCAGCGTGCGGATGCGCAGCACCTCGCTGCGCAGCAGTCGGAAATACCAGGGGATCGAGGCCAGCACCACGCCGATCACGGCCGAGGTGATCCCCGGGCCCAGGCCGATCGCCACGGCCATGGCGAAGATCAGCGGCGGAAAGGCAAGGATCGCATCCATGATCCGCGAGACGAGCATGTCGAAGAGCCCGCCCCAAAGCCCTGCAAGAAGCCCCAGAAAGCCGCCGATGAGCGTTCCGAGAACGGTCACGGCCAACGCGACCAGCATGGAAACCTGCGCGCCGCGGATGAAGCGGGCGAGCACGTCGCGGCCGACATCGTCGGTCCCCATGGGATGGTCAAGGCTGGGCGGTGCGAGCGAATCGAGCACATCGACCTGCAAGGGGTCGACCGGCCAGAGCAGCCAGCCGAACGCCGCCATGGCGGCGATCAGCGTGAACACCCCCACGCCGACGAACAGTTCGGTGTCCCGGGAAATGATCGTAAGCGCCTGTCTCACGGCGTCCGGCCTGTCGGGTGGATGCGATCTGTCATCGAGAACAAGCGCGGGTCAGTCGAATGCATGGGGATAGTGGGTGCGGGCGAACACGTCGGAAATGTAGCCATCGTCAAGATCGGTGCGAACGCGCTCGGCGGGGCGTTCGGACGGGGCGCCGTAGCCACCGCCACCGCCGGTCATCAACCTGACGACGCCATCCTTTGGCACCAGGAACCGTGTTGCCTTGGCGACGCGATGTTCGGTTCCGTCCGGCATGACGACGATGGCATTGTTGGGACGCCCTTCCCGGCCACCCTCGAGCCCCCAGGGTGCGTTCTTGCTGCGCTCGAATATCGAGGTGATGTATGTATCTTCGAGCATTCGGAACTCGAAATCGATCCCGGCACCGCCACGATGCCGTCCCGCGCCGCCCGAATCGGTGGCAAGGGCCATGCGCTCGACGAGCCAGGGGTTACGCTGTTCCCAGACCTCGACGGGCGTGAACCGCGTGGCCGACTCCGAGATGTGCAGCATGGTGCCGCCGTCGCCGTCGTGCCAGGCCCCCTGCCCCATCGGGTGCGGCGCGCCATCGGCCCACGCTTCGCCGGTTGCCGCGCGCGTGCCCCACCAGACGACCGAGCCGATACAGCCGCCGCTTTGTGCGGGCACTGCTTCGGGCAGCGCCTTGGCGATCGCGTTGTAGATCACCTCGATCGCCTGCAGCGCCGGCCAGGCGTAAAGGAAGCTCGGCGCCGGCGGCAGCGGGTCGAACATCGACCCGGGCCGCGTGACGACCTCGATGGGACGGAAATGGCCTTCATGGGGCGCTTCGCCGTAACCGGCCAGCATGGTGATCGCCACGCGGCTCGCCGAGATCGTCGAGGGCAATGGCGAGTTGACCGGCCCCTCGCGCGCCTCGGGCGCGGCCGAAAAGTCGATCCGGACATCGGACCCGGAGATTTCGAGCGCGACCTCGAACGGAATCGACGCATCGGAAATGCCGTCATCATCCATCTCTCCATGGCCGACATAACGGCCGTCGGGAATCTTGTCGAAATAGCTGCGCACGATGGCTTCGCCGTGGTCGAACATGTTCTCGACCGCGGCGCGACAGGTCTCGAGACCGAACCGCTCGACCACCTCTTTGAAACCGCGCGCGCCGACGCGGCAGCCAGTCACCTGCGCGTCGAGATCTCCGCGCACCATGTCGGGCACGCGCGAATTGGCGAGCACCATGCGGAAGATGTCATCGTTGAGTTCGCCGCGCTTGTAGATCTTCACGCCCGGAAAGATCGTGCCTTCCTGGAAGACGTCGGTCGTGTCGGTGCAGTAGGGGTCCTTGGCCGCGATATCCAGCCAATGGCCCTTGATCGCGGTATAGCCGATCAGTTCGTCATCATCATGGAAGACGGGCATGATGATCGCGACATCCTGCGGATGCGACCCCGTCCCGAACGGCCAGTTGTAGATGAGCGCATCGCCCGGTTCGAGCGCCTCCGGCCCACCGGCGTTGCGGACCGCTTCGGCAATGCAGAAATTGAGCGTTCCCATGAACAAGGGCAGGCTCGGCGCCTGGGCCAGCAGCCGCACCTTGTCGTCATAGATGGCGACCGCGAAGTCGAGCACCTCGTAGATGATCGGCGAGAACGCGGTACGCACCAGCGCCCGCTTCATCTGGTTGGCGGCCGAATTGAGCGCGTGTCGCACGACTTCGGTCGTGATCGGGTCAACATCGCCGACAGCGCCCTTGTCGAAGCGGCCTGCCTTGTGAACGACGGGTTCCTTAAGGGTCATGAGCTCAATCCCGTTCGAGAATCATTTCGCCGATGGCGCCGATGCGGGCGGTCCAGTCAGCGTCCAGATAGGTCGTCGTCGTCGCCTCTATGATGATCGCCGGCCCCGCGACCGGTTCGACGATGGCCTCGCGCTCGACGATACGGAACGGAACGCGTCGTTGACGGGCGAACGAATAGGCCGACAGGGGTTCGCGTTCGGTGCCGGGCATCGCGTCCGGCTTTTCGCCGATGTCGCGTCGCGGCAATGGCAGCGTCTTGCTGGCGCGCACCGAGACAAGTTCGACGGTCTCGTTCATGGTCTTGCCGAAGGTCTGGATATAGTCGTCGATGAACCGGTCGCGGATGGCCTCGACCGGTTCGGCGATCGCCGTTCCGGCGATCCCCACCTCGACGGTCAGCCAGTGCTCCTGTCCCTTGTAGCGCAGATCGAGGCGCACCGACCGAACCGCATCAGCCGCCTGGCCGGCGCCGCGGGCCTCGATCGTTTCGAACAGCTCGCCGATGACCGCGTCGATTGCCGGCAGGCTGGCCGGCACGAAATCCATGATCCGCGTCAGCGCGGCTGATTGCACCATGTCCGCGCCCAGCAGGCCCCAAGCGGAGAAATTGCCAGCGAACGGCGGCACCACGATACGACGCATGGCCAGTTCGTCGGCCAGAAGGCACGCCATGAGCGGACCCGCTCCGCCGAAGGGCAGCAGGGTCATGCCGCGCGGGTCGAGGCCCTGATCGACCGAGATCTCGCGGATGGCGTTGGCCATGGCCGCGCTCGATATGCGCATGATGCCCGATGCGGTATGCTCGACATCCTTGCCGATCGCCTCGGCGACGGGCGCAATCGCCGCTTCCGCCTTGCCCAGATCGAGATGGATGCCCGACGCCAGATCGCCGGGTCCGAGCATGCCCAGATATGCGGCCGCGTCCGTCGTGGTCGGTTCGACGCCACCCTTGCCATAGGCCGCCGGTCCGGGACTTGCGCCCGCGCTTTTCGGACCGACCCGCATCAGCTTGCCGGCATCGACATGGGCAATCGAGCCACCGCCCGAGCCGATGGACCGCACGTCGACCCAGGACGTCTGTATCGGCATGTTGTCGATTATGCCTTCATAGAGCACCTGCGGCTGGCCGTGGAGGATCAGCGCGGTGTCGAAGCTCGTGCCGCCCACATCGGCGGTAATCAACGTGTCGATATCGAGCGCCTTGGCGATCTCGCCGGCGCCCTGGGCTCCGCCCACCGGGCCGGACATGATCGTCTCGAAGGGTCGGTCCTCGGCTTCCGCAAAGCTCATCGAGCCGCTTCCCGACCGGGTGATCAGGCACGTCCCGGCAAAGCCGAGCGCCTGCAGCCGGCCTTCGAGGCGACGCAGATAGCTCGACATGCGGGCTCGGACGAACGCATCGATGGCCGTGGTGCTGGTTCGCTCATATTCGCGGTATTCCCGCGAGATCCGGTGCGACAGCGAGATGCCGCCCGCAAAGCCGGCCCCGCGCATCAGGCGCTCGACTTCCAGTTCGTGGGCAGGATTGGCGTAGGCGTTGATCAGACTGACCGCCACGCTGTCGACGCCCTCATTCATGAACGTCCGTGCGGCGGCCTCGACCGAGCGGGGATCGACAGGCGTCCGCTCGCTGCCATCGGCCATGATCCGGCCGCCAACCTCGAGCCGAAGCCGGCGCGGCACGAGCGGTTGTGTCTGGCGCCAGAACAGATTGTACATCTCGGCCCGGTCGCCGCGCCGGATCTCCAGGACATCTCGGAAGCCCTCTGTCGCGATCAGCCCGATCTTGGCGCCGCGCCGCTCCAGCAGGGCATTGAGCCCGACCGTGGTCCCGTGCAGGAAGAAGCGCGCATCAGCGATCACCGACCGGGGCACATGCCGCGTGATCGCATCGATGACGCCTTCTTCGGGCGCATGCGGCACGGTGGGCACCTTTCCGACGAAGGATCGACCCTGCGCTTCATCGAAATAGACAAGATCGGTGAAGGTACCGCCGATATCGACCCCGATGCGGGTTGCCATGGTCTGCCTTTCGCTTGGTCTTGTTCGTGGCTTGCCGGGCGCGCGACGCCGCCCGGCGGGAGGGAAGGCGCGGACGGCAGGGAGGAGCCGCCCGCGCCGACGTCGGGCCTCAGTTGGCGGCCCAGTCGCGGAACTCGGGGATGGGCCCGTAGGTGTAGGAGGTCACGGCGTCGCTCAGCACGATCACCGGCTGGTCCTCGAAGAAGAGGATCTTCGGATAGGCCGCGCGCCAGAGCTGGACCGCCTCGTCCATGATGCGCTGGCGTTCATCGGGATCGGTGGTGCGTCGCAGTTCGGCCGTCAGCTCGTCGACTTCGGGGATGCACACCTCGGTCAGATTGTGCACGACGTCGCACAGAACGTCATAGCCCCACAGATAACCCACCTCGAACACGCCGGGGCCGTTCAGGCGCATCAGCGACTGCACCTTGTGGCCCTGCGAGAGCTCTTGGAATTCAGCTGCGGGAGCGACCTTGATGGACAGGTTGATGCCGATCTCGCGCCAGGTGCTCTGCAGGATCGTCGCAAGCTGCTGCTGGGTCGGGTCACCTTCCTGGATCATAACCTCGACATCGACGGGAAGGTCCAGGCCGCTTTCCTCCATCAGCGCCTTGGCGCGCTCGAGGTCGAACGGCACGGGCTGGCTGATCTCGGCGTTGAAGCCGGGCAGGCTCGGCATGATCGGGCCGTAGTAGAGGGTGCCATAGCCGAACGCCACGCGATCGAGGATGTCCTGATAGGGCACGGCGTGATGCACCGCTTCGCGGACCTTGACGTTGGTCCAGGGCTCCTTGGAGTTGGGCAGGATCATCTGCTGCGCGAAGGGCGCACTGAAGGGCAGGACGCGAATGCCTTCGCTGTCTTCGAGCGTCCGCGCCGCGCGCTTTGAAAGGCCCATCGTGATGTCGGCCTGCGCGGTCCGCGCCTGGAGCAGAAGCGTTGGCGCCGCGCTGATCCAGTTGACGCGAATTCGGTCCGAGGCAGGCGCCTCGCCGCCATAGGCCTCGTTCACCACAAGATCGGCGCTCTGGTTGGGCGTATAGGCTTCCAGCTTGAACGGACCCGAGGCCGTAACGTTGGAAGACATGAACTCGTTGGGCTGGCCGGCCGCGACCCCGCCATTGGCCTCGACGACGGCCGGATCGACGATCGAACTGGCCGGGGTCGCCCAGACGATCGGCATGCTGGCGTTGGGTTTGTTCAGCGTGATGACGACCGTGTAGTCGTCCGGCGTCTCGATGGACTCGATGATGACGGGATCGAGGAAGCCGTCCGTGATGAAGTAGGCGCCGCAACCGCCCATCGTCAGGACGCGCTCGAAGGAGTACTTGAAGGCGGCCGCGTCGACCGGCGCGCCGCTTTCGAATTCAAAGCCTTCCTTGAGCGCGAGCGTGTAGACCAGCCCGTCCTCGCTCACCTCGTACGTGTCGACCAGATAGGGCTCCACGGTGCCGTAGTCGATCTCGTTGACGCCGTGGCGCCCTTCGCTGACGGCATAACGGAACGGTCGAACATAGAAGTTCTGGATGTAGGCGATCTCCTCGATGCCGCATGCCCACGCGGGATCGAGCGTGCTGGGCGCAACGGCAGCATTGACCAGCAGGGCATCGTCCTGGGCGAGCGCCCCCGGAACCGAACCAGCAAACATGCAAGCGGCGAGCAACCCTCCGACAAACGGGTGCCGGCTCATTTCAAGCGATCTCATGGGATCCTCCTCCTTCAATCGACGCCTCGGCGCTGGCTGCGCCACGGTGGTGCAACCGACCGATCTCCCTCCCCGTACCACTGCAAACATGGACGAGAGGAAATTTATTTTCTTATAGTGCATGGTCTTAGCGGACTGTCAATCCCGCAAAGCCGACGTTTCGATGGAAAACGAACATGCCCCGCTAATGCTCGGCAAAAGGCCTTTCCAACCGATTGTATCTTCGGCATTTCCTCGGCAAAGCGGCGATACTGATTTGTGCGCGAACGTAGGCGACAGTCGTATCCCGGGTTGACAATTGTTTCGTATAGGAATTTATCTCGCTCCATAAGAAAGAGGCGCGCAGGGCCCATGGAAGACGGGATCGAGATGCAGCAAGCGCACACCGGTGCACGAACCGGCGACCGGATCGCGTTCGACCCGCTGGTCGAACTTCTCACTGCGATCCTCGTCAGGCACGGCGCCAACCGTCATGTTGCGGGGATCATCGCGCGCAACTGCGCGATGTGCGAGCGCGACGGATGTACAAGTCACGGCATCTTCCGGATGGCCGGGTACGTGTCCTCGCTCGATTGCGGATGGGTGGACGGCACCGCCGTCCCCGTCATCGAGGACGCGGCGCCGGCCTACTGCCGCGTCGATGCAAAAAACGGCTTCGCGCAGCCGGCGCTGGAACTGGCCCGTAAAACCGCCGTCGAAAAGGCGCGCCATACCGGCCTCGCCGCCATCGCCATCCGCGGCTCGCACCATCTCAGCGCCCTGTGGCCCGATGTCGAACCGTTCGCAGGGGACGGGCTTATCGCGTTCAGCGTCGTCAACAGCTTTCGCTGCACGGTGCCGCACGGTGGCGACAGCCCGCTGTTCGGCACCAACCCGGTCGCCTTCGCCGTGCCCCGTCAGGGCGAAGAGCCGTTGGTCTTCGACATGGCGACGAGCGCGATCCCCAATGGCGACGTCCAGATTGCCGCAAGAGCCGGTCAGCAACTGCCGGGCGGCGTCGCTGTCGATGCGAACGGCGCGCCGACCACGGACCCCGACGCGGTGCTGAACGGCGGCGCCCTGCTCACGTTTGGCGGACACAAGGGCTCGGCCCTGTCGATGATGGTCGAACTGCTCGCGGCCGGCCTGACCGGCGGGCACTTCTCTCACGAATTCGACTGGTCCGGCCATGACGGCGCGCAGACGCCGCACACCGGCCAGTTCGTGCTCCTGATAGACCCGCAGCATGCAGGCGGGCGGCCGTTCGGCGACAGGGTCGAGACGTTGATCAAGGATATGCGGTTCGCAGGCGTGCAGCGGCTTCCGGCCGATCGGCGCTACCGCAATCGGCGACGCGCCGAGCAGCAAGGCATACACATCGGCGTGGAAGAACGCGCCAGACTCGACGCGCTTCTGGAAGGCTGAAGACGAGATGAAAACCACAGCGCCCCTGCATCGAAACAGGATTCGACTTCCATGACAGAGCAAAGCCGGGCACGTTCGATCGAACAGACCAGCGACGAGAAGCACCCGCTGCGAAACCTCGTCGATCGACACAATGGAGACACAGTGCCCGTCAATCGCTCCCTCACGCTCTCGACGACGGTGCGCCAGTTGCGTCTGGCCGCGGGACTGACACTGAATCAGCTCGCCAAGCGCAGCGCGTTGGCGCCCTCGACCCTGTCGAAGATCGAGAACGGTCAGATGTCGCCGACCTACGATTCGATCGTCAGCCTTGCCTCCGGCCTCGGCGTCGATGTCGGCGAGTTGTTCGAGGGCAAGTCCGTGCCGGCGATCAGCGGCAGGCGGGCGATCACGCGGCGCGGCGAAGGCATCAAGCACAGCACCGGCCACTACGATTACGAGATGCTGTGTACGGACCTTGCAAACAAGAAATTTGTCCCGTTGCTCAGCGAGATCAAGGCGAATTCCACTCAATCGTTCAGCGCGATGATCAGCCACGCGGGCGAGGAGTTCTTCTACGTTCTGTCCGGCGAGGTGACGCTGCATACCGAGCATTATGCCCCTGCTCGCCTGGGCCCTGGCGACAGTTGCTATTTCGACAGCACGATGGGTCACGCGCTGGTGTCGACCGGCGATGAACCCGCGACGGTCCTGTGGATCTGCTCGCAGGTTTCCGGCGCGCTGGCCGAGTGAGACCCGACCCGGACCGAACTGATGTCCCCAACACGAACGGAGGCCACCATGAGGCGCATGCTCGTATTCTTCTCGCTCAAGCCGGAAACAGATCCGAAAGCCTACGAGGAATGGGCGCGCACGGTCGACATTCCCGAGGTCAATGCCTTCGACAGCGTGGCCTCGTTCACGGTCCACCGCTGTGCATCCACCGTCGGCGACAAGCCGTCCCCGCATGATTATGTCGAGATCCTGGACGTCTCCGACCCCCAGGCATTCGACGAGGATCTTGTCAGCGACACGATGAAGGCGCTCGCAAGGGACTTCGCGCAATATGCAGAGCCGCCGGCGTTTGTCTGGACCGAACCGCTCTGAACGGCGGATATGCGCGTATCCTTGCTGCGGCGGGAAAGGCTCATCGGCGCAAAAAAGATTTCAGGCTGATCGCCGGATCCGCCAGTTGCGCAGGATCGATCCTGATGTCGTGCTCGATCAGCCGTTCGCCCAGCTTGACGTCCCGCGCGACCGAGTTTCCTTCGCCGACGCCGCTGACAGATATCAGCGCTCCATGCTCATCGTACTGGAACAGCAGCACACCACTCGCCCCTGTCGGACGGCGCGTGTACGGCAGGTTCGTCCGGCACAGACCTGCCACCTGAAGTCCGAGTTCATACTGGTCCGACCAGAACCAGGGAACACTATCGTATGGGCGGAGATCGCCGAGCATGGCGCGCGCCGCCTGCGTTCCCTGGTTCTGCGCCGCCCGCCAGCTTTCAAGCCGCACCATTGCCCCACGCCATGGAAAGACGCAGCAATCGCCGGCGGCAAAGACATTCCGGACAGACGTCCTGAAGTGCGCGTCGACGACGATGCCGTTGCCGACATCGAGCCCGGCCGCTTCGGCCAGATCGGTGATCGGCACGGCACCGATGGCGCAGACGACCATGTCAAAGGTCTGGACCGCGCCATCACCGGTTCGGATTTCCTGCACCGATGCGCCGGTCACATCAGCGTTCTTGACGATCTTCACGCCCGCCTCGATGTGGCGCGCTTCCAACAGGGCGGCGATCGGCTCCGGCACCGCCCGACCCATCAGCACAGCGCCGGCCTCGTAGACCGTCACCTCGGCGCCAAGGCCTCTCGCCGTGGCGGCCAGCTCCATCCCCAGAACGCCGCCACCGACGATGCCCAGGCGCGCGCCCGGCACGATCGCATTGGCGATCCTGCTTGCATCGTCGAGGGTCCGCAGCGTCAGGGCGCTTTCGAAACCAGGCGGAGTTCGCGCCCGTGCGCCGATCGCAAGCAGCAACCGATCGTACCGCACCACGTTGGCATCATCGAAGCGCACCAGCTTTTCCGTCGGATCGAACGCGACGGCTCGCGCCCCGAGCATCAGCTCGATACCGGCGTCGGAAAACGTTTCGGGCGGGGTGATCGGCTTGTGCTCGGGCGGAAACGTCTTGGACAGGGGCGGCCGTTCGTATGGCGCGTGCCGCTCCTCACCGAACAGGCGAATCCGCCCCGCAAAACTGGTCTCGCGCAGCGCCAAGGCGGCGCGCACCCCGCACTCGCCCGCGCCAATGATGACGAAGGTTTGCATTTCAGTCGGCGCGGTTGGCTTTGATGGCGTCACTCTCTGCTTCCGGGCTACGACGATCGCGTCCAACTACCGCTTGCGCAGGAAGCCGCCATCGACGATCAGTTCCGTGCCCGTGACGAAGCTTGCGTCGTGCGACAAAAGGAACATGATCGCTTCGGCGATTTCAGCGGGACGCGCCATGCGGCCGAGCAGGTGCGCCTTTCCGGCCGACGCGCGAATCGCTTCGCCGTCGGGCAGTTCGGCCAGGGCGCGGTCGGTGAACGCCGTGTCGACCCAGCCCGGACTGACCGCGTTGACGCGCACGCCCCGTTCGGCGAATTCACCGCTTGCGGCCCGCATCAGCCCAAGAACAGCGCCCTTGGAAGTGTGGTAGGCGACATAACCATCAGTGCCCACATGGGCGGAAACCGACCCGGTCAGAACGATCGCCCCGCCTTCGACGAGGTGCGGCGAAGCATGCTTCATCGAAAGCATCGTGCCGCGCACATTGACGGCCATGACCCGTCGCCAGGTCTCCCACGCCAGGTCCTCGACGCGGCCGCGTGCGTTCATGCCGGCAATGCAGACCAGCCCGGTAAGCGGGCCGATGGCCTCGAAGGCGCGCGCGATCGCTCCCTCGTCTGACAGGTCAAGCGCGTGGCTGAAATCGGCTTCCGCAACCGGGTTCAGATCGAGCGCGGCGGCGCGCAGGCCCGCCGCCTGAACGCACCGAACGGTGGCAAGGCCAATGCCGCCCGCCGCCCCGGTAATCGCGATGGTGCCCTTGTCGGCCATGTCAGTGCTTCCGCATGAAACCGCCATCGACGAACAGCGTCTGGCCGGTGACGAACGAGGCCTTGTCTGAAGCGAGCCAGCGAACCGCCCGCGCCACTTCATCCGGCTCGGCCATACGGCCAAGAAGGTGGGCGGTACGGGCCGCGGCATGAAGCGCGTCCGGATCGTCGGTCTCGGCGAGCGCCTTGTCGGTGAAGCCGGCATTGACCCAGCCGGGTGCGACGGCGTTGACCCTGATTCCCCGTCTCGCGACCTCCTGGGCGAGCGCGACGGTGAAGCTCTCCACTGCCGCCTTGGTCGTCACATACGCCGGGTAGTCGACCGTGGCGACATGTCCGGAAACCGAGGCCATGTTGATGATCGCCTTGCCTGTTCCCTGCTCAAGCAAGGGCAGGCCGAATTTGGCGGTCAGGAACATGCTGCCAACATTGACTTCCATCATGCGATCCCAGTCGGCGGCCGCCATCTCGGCGATTGGCGATTGGTGGTTTATGCCGGCGATGTTGATCAGCGCATCGATGACGCCGAAACGGTCGACGATCGCCGCAAAGGCCGTCTCGACCGAACCGGGATCGGCGAGATCACAGGCAAGCCCCATACCCGCTGCGCCGGCCGGTGGCTGCGCCCCGCCGCGATCGATCAGCGCCAGTTCGAACCCGGCTTCGGCCATAATGCGCGCCGTTGCCGTGCCGATTCCGCCGGCCGCCCCGGTGATGACGGCGACCGGCACGTCAGCGCACCCTTGCGCCCGAGAATCTGTGCGCGACCATGGTCAGGATGATCACGAGGCCGAACAGGAAATCCGTCCAAAAGCCGGCAAAGCCGGCGCCGACCGCGCCCGAGGGGATCAGCGTCACGGTGAGCGCGCCGAAGAAGGCGCCGAAGATCGTGCCGACACCGCCCCATGTCGGCGTGCCGCCAACGAACAGCGCCGCAAGGGCGATCAGCAGATAGGCTTTGCCCGATGTCGGAAACCAGACCATGTTGGCCATCTGCACGAGCACCGCGCCGGTGATCGCCGCTGCGATCCCGGAGAAGATGAAAACGCCGACACGGATCCGTTCGACGTTGATGCCCATCTGACGGGCACTTTCGGAATTGTCGCCGACGAGCTGCACCCGCACCCCGAACCGGTGATATTTGAACAGGACGTAGCAGAAGACCGTCCAGACCAGCGCCCATACGAAGTGGTTGGGAATCTGCAGACCGGTGCCGAACAGTTCCCATTTGCCGACCAGCAACTGGTTGCCGAACGTGCCGACGGCATCGGGAGCGGAAATCGTGCGCCCCTGGGCCAGAAGGTTGACCAAGCCGAGAATGAAGAAGTTCAGGCCCAGCGTCGCCACGAGCGAGGAGATCTTGCCGTAGACGACGATGGCGCCGATGCCGAGCCCGATCAGCGCGCCAAAGCCGAGCGTGACGAAAAAGGCTGCCAGCACCGGCACGTCGAGAACGACGAGATACATGAAGACACCGCCGGCCGCACCGACGACCGAGGGAAAGGCAAGATCAAGTTCCCCCGATACGATGACGAACACCAGCGAAGTCGTCAGGAAGATCGTTGCCGGAACGGTGAACAGGAACGCGTTGTAATAGACCGGATTGAGGAACAGCACCGGGTTGTTGACGGCGAAAACGGCCCAGACGAGCAGCAGCGCCAGAAAGGCGTTCAGGGCGCGGCCATTGCGCCGGTAAAACCGAAACCAGGACGACTGCTCCTGTCGCCTGTCCACTGCGCTCACGATGGCCTCGACGGGCTTGGCGGCGGCGGGCGTAGCATCGCTCATCAATGTTCTCCTTAGGCCGCATCCACGAGTTTGCTCGTGTCGGCTTTGCCGGTCTCGGCGAGCTGGTGCATCATCTCGATGAGGTGATCGGCGCCGGTGAAGGCCGCCTTCTCGCCCTCGAAGGCCTCGCGACCGCGGTCGATGACGAAGAAGCGGTCGGCGATCTCCCAGACATGGTAGATGTTGTGGCCGATGAAGACGACGGTCCGCCCCGACGCTTTCACCGCCTCGACGAAACGGAACACCTTCTGCGTTTCTGTCAGCGAAAGCGCCGTGGTCGGCTCGTCCAGAACGATCACGTCGGCCTGGTTGTAGAGCGCGCGGGCGATGGCGACGCCCTGGCGCTCGCCGCCCGACAGGTGGCCGACCGTGCTTTCGGGGTTGAAGACCTTGGAGGTGAAGCCGATCTCGCGCATCAGGCGGTTGGCCTCGTCGATCTGTCGCTGCACACGGATCAGGCCGACCGCGTTGGTGATCTCCCGGCCCATGAAGACGTTGGTGACGATGGAGTGCTGCGGCGCCAGCGCGCGATCCTGAAACACCGTCTCGATGCCCGCGTCGCGCGCCGCAAGCGGCGTCCACGGCTTGCGCGCCACGCCCTTGACGATGATCTCGCCCTCGTCGGGATCGTGCACGCCGGCGAGCGTTTTGACCAGGGTCGACTTGCCCGCCCCATTGTCGCCGAGAAGCCCCAGGACCTCGCCCTTGCGGACCGTCATCGACACGCCCGACAGCGCTTCCACATTGCCGAACCGCTTGACGATGTTGCGCAGTTCGATGATCGGCGCGTCATGTCCGCTCATGATGCAATCCTCGTTTTCCGACGCGATGAGAAGGGACGGGCCCGTGGGCCCGCCCCGTCCGGGAGGTGTCAGCGAATGCCCTGTTCGGCGAGCGGAGCAACGTCCTGATAGTTGTCCACAGTGACGAAACCGGCACCGGTGTCGACGTTGAGCGGGCCGAGCTTGTAGACCAGTTGCTGGCACAGCGACAAAACCGGCATGTAACCCTGCAGATACGGCTGCTGGTCAGACGTGACCAGCACGTACCCGCCATCGAACGCGCGCATGACGCCCTGCCCGAGATCGAAGCCGACGCCGATGATCTCGTCGGGCGCCTTGCCGACTGCTTCCATGAAGACCGGCGCCGCCGAGAGCCAGGGGCCGCCCGGATAGCCGATCAACTTGACTTCCGGGTTCGACAGCAGGGTCGATGTCAGCGTGGGCAATTGCAGCATCTGGTCGGCTGAGGCGCCCTCGGCCTCCTGCAGCTTGATCACCTCGATGCCGGCATCCTCGAGCGCGTCGACAAGGCCGAGTTCGCGCTGTGCCCGGTTCTCGCTCTCCCAGCGGCTCATCACGATCGCCTTGTCGCCCGGACCGATCCTGTCGCCGGCGAGGCGAAGCGTCTCGGCACCGAGTGCCTGACCCTGATTGTAGAGCGTGGCCCCGACATAGCCCGAGCCGAACCGCTCCCGGATCCGGGGCACGTCGACGTTCATGTACATCATGGGGATGCCGGCCTCGTCGGCCTGCTCGGCAAGCGGCATCAAGGCGTCATCGCCCGGATGGCCCATCATCGCGATCCCGTCTGGCGCCTGGCTGATCGCCTCGCGAAGCTGCTGCACCATGCGGTCGAAGTCCCAGTCCGAATAGACGATCTGAACCTCGGCGCCGGTATCCTCGGCGGCCTGCATGGCGCCGCGGTCGATGATCGAGTTGAAGGCACCGCCGGCCGGCCCGCCCGAGAAAAGCCGGATCGTCTGGCCCGAGCACCATTTGTCCCCATCCTGGGCCGCTGCCGGCGCCGCCGCCAGGGCAAGCGCCGACACGGCCGCGCACATCATCCCCACGGCCCGGGCCTTTGCGAACAGTCGCATGGATTTCCTCCCTCTGTCTCGACGCCCGTCTGATCGGGCATTTTCCAAAAACGTTTTTGGATCATCGGCATGATTTTCAGATTTTGCTGATCCGTCAACCCGATTTTTTCGAGAAACGCGAATTTTCGCCCTCAATTCGCTCTTGTGCCTTGACGAAGCTACAAAAACGATTTTGATTTCTGCCCGGAATCATACGGAGAAACGCGTGAAGAGCGGGAACAGCCAGGCGGAACAATGGTGGCGCGGCGCGTGCCTTTACGAGGTCTATCTGCGTAGCTTCGCCGATTCCAATGGCGACGGCGAGGGCGATCTGCCCGGCCTGCGCGATCGACTCGACTATATCGCGGCGCTCGGCGTCGACGGCATCTGGATCACGCCGTTCTTCCCCTCGCCGATGTACGATTCGGGCTATGACGTGGCCGACTATCGGAGCGTCGATCCCCGGTTCGGCACGCTCGACGACTTCCGGTCCGTCACGTCACGCGCCCATGAACTTGGCCTGCGCGTGATCATCGATCAGGTCTATTCGCACACCTCCCACCTGCACCCCTGGTTCGTCGAAAGCGCGTCGAGCGCCGACAACCCGAAGGCGGACTGGTATGTGTGGGCCGACCCGAAGCCGGACGGCAGCCTGCCCAACAACTGGCTTGCCCGCTTTGGCGGGGTCGCCTGGGAGTGGAGCGCGAACCGGCGGCAGTACTATCTGCACAACTTCCTGGTCGAGCAACCGGACCTGAACCTTCACAATCGCCAGGTGCAGGACGAGATCCTGGACACGATGCGCTTCTGGGTCGATCAGGGTGTGGACGGCTTCCGGCTCGATGTCGCCAATTTCTACATGCATGATCCGCAGATGCGCGACAATCCGCCGGTGGACGCAGGCGATCGGCCGGCCAATCCCTACTACATGCAGAAACACGTCCATGACCGCTCTCGGCCCGAAAACCTGGCGTTTCTGGAGAGGATGCGGGCGGCGACCGGCGAGCATATGCTGCTCGCCGAGATAAGCTGCGACGACCAGGCCGAGCGGATGGCCGAATACACCGAGCCCGGCCGGCTTCACACCGCCTACAGTTTCGAGCTGCTCGGACCGGTCCTGGACGGGGCACACATCGCCCGGACGGTCGCCACGGCCGGCGCCGGGCAAAGCTGGCCCACCTGGGCTTTTTCCAATCACGATGTCGCGCGGGTCGCCACGCGCTGGAACGCGGTCGGCAATCGAAACCGGGTGAACATGCTGCAGGCGCTGCTGCTGAGCCTTCGCGGAACGGTGATCGTCTATCAGGGCGAGGAACTGGGTCTGGCGCACGGCAACGTTCCGCGTGAAGCGCTGCGGGACCCGGAGGCGGTGCGCTTCTGGCCGCATGGCCGGGGCCGCGACGGTGCGCGCACGCCGATGGCGTGGGACGATACGCCGATGCTCGGCTTTTCGAAGGCGCCCGGCTGGCTGCCGGCCGAGCCCGGTCATGCAGAGCACAGCATTGCGCGGCAGAGCCAGGACCCCTGCTCGAGCCTTGCGCACTGCCGCTCGATGATCGCCCTTCGCAAGGCGACGCCGGCGCTCAAGCTGGGCGAGTTCGAGGTGATCGAGGCGGATGAGACCGGCCTGAGTTTCTGGCGCGTGCACGAGGGCGCGCGAATCCTTTGCAGCTTCAACTTCACCGGGCAGAGCCGTGCAGTTCCCCAGCATGGCCGCAGCCGCGTGCTCGCCGGCGCGTTCGAGGGCGACGGGCTCGCCGCCGACGGCTATGTGATCGCGGAGGCGGCTGCATGAACGAGCCCATTCCGCGCCGGGCTTCGATTCGCGACGTTGCCGCCCATGTCGGCATG
Organism: Roseitalea porphyridii; assembly: GCF_004331955.1. NCBI lineage: Bacteria > Pseudomonadati > Pseudomonadota > Alphaproteobacteria > Hyphomicrobiales > Ahrensiaceae > Roseitalea > Roseitalea porphyridii. The sequence continues at coordinate 3,147,876 of NZ_CP036532.1, forward strand.
TCGGTATCGACGGTCAGCCGTGCGCTGAACGGCTACGCCGATGTCAGCCGCAAGACCCGCGACAAGGTCCGGCAGGCCGCCGATGCTTTGGGCTACCGCGCAAGTTTCGCCGCAGCCACGCTGCGCTCGCGCCAGACCGAGACCATAACGTTCATGGTCTCCAAGCCGTGGACGAAGTTCGTCGATCCCTTCTTCCTCGGCCTGCTCGACGGCGTCGAGATGGTGCTTCAGGCGCAGGGCTTCGACCTTCAGGTCGTCATGGCGCGCGAATATGACAAGGAACTCGACATCATCCGCCGCGCGGTGGAGCGCAACCGTTGCGACGGACTGATCTTCAGCCGGACCCGGCCTCAGGACGAACGGATCGACTACCTTCAGGCGCGCGGCTTTCCCTTCGTCACGATCGGGCAGACCAACCGCAACGATCACGACTGGATCGATCGCGACCATTCGATCATCGCCCGCACGGCCATCGAACGCCTTGCCCGGCTCGGCCACAAGCGCATTGCCTATCTCTCAACGCCGTACCGCTACACCTACTCGCACCATGCGCGTGCGGGCTATCGCAAGGGGCTCGAGGAAGCGGGTTTGCCTCACGATCCGACGCTCGAAGTGGAATGCTTCCTGTCGCGCCGGACGGGCGGCGAAGCGCTGACAGAACTGGTCACGACCGGAGCCGCACCGACGGCCATCTTCTGCGGCAACGACATGATCGCCATCTCCGCCATGGACGCCATGCGGCGCCTCGGTCTGGCGCCGGGCAGGGATATCGCCGTGATCGGCTGCGACGACATGCCCGTCGCCGCCCTGACCGATCCACCACTGACTACCTTCAGCCAGGATCTGGATGCGCTCGGCATGCGGATGGGCCGGATGATCCTTGCCAAGCTGGGCGGCGAGCGCGCGCCCCTTCAGAGCTTCATCGACAGCAAGCTGATCATCCGCGAGAGCGACATGCCACCCATGCCGGAGGGGGTCGGGCAATGAAGGCGGAAGTGCATGACCTGGTCGCCACAAAAGGCAAGCGGCAGCTTACCGAGCTCAATGTCGCGTCGCCCGAGCATGCCGCGGCCGCCGAAGCGGCCGGCATCGAGATCATCGTGTCGGGACGGACGCACCTGCGACAGGCACTGCGTGCCGCCGCGCCCGACACGCATTTCTGCTTCGGGCTCATCTATGGCGACCACGTCAATGCCGACCAGGCCAAGCGCGCCGCCTTCGATGCCCTCGCCGACGGCGCCGATTCGATCTATTGCGCCATGCACTTCGACATTGTCGAGGCGATGGCCCGCGAAGGCATACCCGTTGTCGGACATGTCGGCCTGGTGCCGCAAAAGGCTCGGTGGACAGGCCTGCGCGCGGTCGGCAGGACGGCCGAGGAAGCGATCGGCATCGCCGAGGACGTGCGCCGCTACGAGAATGCCGGCGCCTTTGCCGTGGAGATGGAGGTTGTGCCGCCACCGGTCGCCGAGGCGATCAGCCGGTCGACGCCGCTGGTCGTCATTTCGATGGGGTCGGGACCGGGCTGCGATGTGCAGTATCTGTTCGCCTCGGACATTCTGGGCGAAACGTCCGGCCCCATACCGCGCCATGCTCGGACCTACCGCGACTTCCGCGCCGAATATGATCGCCTGCACAGCGAGCGGATCGCCGCCTTCACCGAATTCCGGCGCGATGTCGATTCCGGCGCTTTTCCAGATGAAAGCGAGACGGTTGTGATGGCGCCGGGCCAATGGGAGCGCTTTGCCGAAGCGCTCGCCGAACGCACGAACTGAGGCGACAATGGCAATTCTCGACCTGATCAAGTTCCCCACCGAACGCGACTACAGCCTGACCGGCCCCGAAGCGCAGCGGGCGATCGAAAACGGTCTGGCCGGCGCCGAATGGTATCGCACGCCGATCGATCGCAAGACGATGAAGGCGCTGATGCGCCGCAGCGACGGCCCGGCCCTGCGCGACACCGCCCTGTGGTTCGCCCTGCTGGCGCTTACCGGCGCGGGCGGCATCGTCCTTTGGGGCTCATGGTGGGCCGTACCCTTCTTCATCGCCTATGGCGTGCTTTACGGCTCGGCCGCCGATTCGCGCTGGCACGAATGCGGCCATCGCACCGCCTTCAAGACCGTCTGGATGAATGATGCGGTCTACCAGATCGCCAGCTTCATGATGATGCGCAATCCGGTGGTCTGGCGGTGGTCGCACACGCGCCACCATACCGACACGATCATCGTCGGCCGCGACCCGGAGATCAGCGGCATGCGGCCGCCGCAGCTGATCGTCATCGGGCTCAACCTGCTCGGTCTTGTAAGCGCCCCGCAGAGCTTCGCCGCGCTGGCGCGCAATGCGATGGGCCGGCTGTCCCCCGACGAGGCCGACTTCGTGCCCGAGAGCGAACGGCCGAAAGCGTACTGGATCGCCCGGGCGCACATGGCGATCTACGCGGCCACGCTGGTCGCCTGTCTGGCGATTGGGTCGATCCTGCCCGCGATGCTGATCGGCCTGCCGCGTCTTTACGGCACATGGCTGCTGCTGGTTCTCGGTCTGCCGCAGCATCTCGGACTGGCCGAAGACGTGCTGGATCATCGTCTGAACGCACGTACCGTCCTGATGAACCCGGTGCTGCGTTTCCTCTATTGGAACATGAACTTCCACATGGAGCACCACATGTACCCCATGGTGCCCTATCACGCGCTGCCGCGCCTGCACGAAGCGGTGAAGCACGATTGCCCGCCGCCCTCGCCCTCGCTCTATGCCGCCTGGCGCGAGATCATTCCCTGCGTGCTGCGGCAATTGCGCGATCCGCACCATTTCATCCGCCCTCAACTGCCCGACGGCGCCGGTCCGGCACGGCAGTCGCCGCCGCTCGCCGCCGAATAGAAACCGACCGACACAGTGGAGAGGACCATGCCCGCAATCGACGCGTGCGCGCTGGACGACATCGAGGAAGAAGACCTGATCCGGTTCGACCATGGCGGCAAGACCTATGCCATCTATCGCATGTTCGGCGAGGAGGTGTTCTGCACCGATGGTCTGTGCACGCATGAACAGGTTCATCTCGAGGATGGACTCGTGATGGACTATGTCATCGAATGTCCGCGCCACAATGGCCGCTTCGACATCCGCACCGGCGCCGCCAAGGGTGCGCCGGCCTGTATCGATCTTGCCACCTACCCGGCCCGCGTCGAAGGCGGACGGGTGATCGTCGAGTTGCCCGCTTGAGTGCGCCGTCGGCGCGCCCCGCCGAGGCCGACGCGCCGTTCCGGCAGGACGGCGGAGCACTCCTGTGCCGCTTCGGCGGCGAGACATTGCGGATTGAACCGTGGGGCGCGGACGCGATCCGCGTCCGCGCCCGGCCTGGCCTTGAGATTGTCGAGCCCCACGTCAGCGCCCTGCTCGATCCCGCGGCACAGGCGCCCGCCGCGATCAGTGTCAGCCCACGCTCGGCCGAGATCACCAATGGCCGCATCAGGGCCGAACTGACCATCGTCGAGCGCTACGGCGCCGATGTGAAACGGGAGGTGGTCATCCGCTTCGTGCGCGCCGATACGGGCGAGGAGCTTCTGGCCGAGACGCGCTCCCATTTCGCCGGCCCGAAAACGCGAAACTTCAAGGCGCTGGCTTCGGGATCATGGAGGCTGGAGACATCGTTCAAGGCCCGCGATGACGAGCATATTTGGGGTCTCGGCCAGCCGCAGCACGGCCGGATGGACCTCAAGGGCACCTCGACGACGCTGCTGCAGCAGAACGCCCACGCCGTCATCCCCTTCGTCGTCTCGTCGCTCGGATATGGTTTCCTCTGGAACAATCCCGCCGTCGGCCGTGCCGAATTCGCCACCAACATCACCCGCTGGACGGCGGAGGCAACGGGGGGGCTCGACTATTGGGTGGTCGCCGGCGACGGCCCGGCCGAGATCGTCCGCGCCTATCACGACGCAACCGGTCATTCGCCCGACATTCCCGATTGGGCGCTCGGTTTCTGGCAGTGCAAGCTGCGCTATCGCAATCAGGGCGAACTGCTCGAGGTGGCGCGCGAGTACAGGCGGCGCGGCCTTCCCCTCGCCTGCATCGTCATCGATTTCTTCCACTGGACCCGCCAGGGCGAATGGCGGTTCGATCCGGCGGACTGGCCCGACCCGAAAGCCATGGTGGACGAACTGCGTGCGATGGGCGTCGAAACCATGGTCTCAATCTGGCCGACCGTGTCGGCAGCCTCCGATCACTACCGCACGATGACCGAACGGGGGCTTTTTCTGACCACCGAGCGCGGCGTGGCGGCGGTCATTCCGTTCCCGGACAAGGATCCGTTTGGTCCGGGTTTCTTCACCTATTACGACGCCTTCAATCCGGAGGCCCGCGACTTCCACTGGGACCTCGTCCGGCGCAACTATCTCGACAATGGCATCGAGCATTTCTGGCTGGATGCGTGCGAGCCGGAGATGCGTCCCGCCCATCCCGAAAATGTCCGCACGGCGCTTGGCAACGGCGCCGAGATGCTATGCGCCTATCCGCTGGCCCACGCGCAGCGCTATCGCCAGGGGCTTGACGCCGAGGGCCGCAACGGCATCCTCCTGTGCCGGTCGGCCTGGGCCGGTTCGCAGCGCCACGGCGTCATCCTGTGGTCAGGCGACGTGTGGTCGGACTGGGAATGGTTCCGCGCACAGATCCCGGCGGGCCTGCATGCGGGCATGGCCGGCATGGGCTGGTGGACCACCGACATCGGTGGCTTCTATGACGGCCATGGCGGCTCGGACGCGTTTCGCGAACTGCTCGTACGCTGGTTCGAATTCGGTGTTTTCTCACCGATCTGTCGCCTGCACGGCTTCCGCGTACCCGAAGGCGTACCGCCGCCCGAAAAGGGCGAGAGGGTCAGCTACGGCCAGGACACGTTCAATATCTTCACCAATACTGGCGGGCCCAACGAGATCTGGTCCTACGGCGCCGAGGTCGAGGGTGTGCTGACCCAATTGCTGCGCGTGCGCGAGGCGCTGCGGCCCTACCTCGCCGATTGTTTCGCCCACTTCGCGCGAACCGGCGATCCGATGATGGCGCCGGTCTTCTACCATTTCCCGCGGCAAACCGACGCCATGGCCGACGCAACGCGCTACATGCTCGGCCCTGACATTCTGGTCGCACCGGTGCTGCATCCCGACGTCAGCGAGATCACCGTGGCCCTGCCCGCCGGCGAAACATGGTTGCACGCCTGGAGCGGTGCGGAACATGCGGGCGGTTCAAGCGTCACGGTGCCATGTCCGTGGGGCCAGTGTCCGGTCTTCGTGCGCAAGGCAGCAGCGGCCCGGTTCGGCGAGGCTTTTCCGATGCTCAAGCAGTCGCAATAGTCCGATCACTCCCTGACCGGTCTGCGACCTATGATGACCGGGCTTCAGAGCAGATCCGGGGGCAGGCTCTTGACGATGTGTTCGCCGATCGGGATCGCGGCCGTCGCCGCCGGCGATGGCGCGTACTTCCGGCGGAGCGCAAGATAACGCGACCGGCTCCAACACGATCATCGCTACGATCGGACCCCTCCCGCCTGGATCGGGAACCCCTTGAACGCCTTGACCTCAGTGAGCATCAGGCTGCTGTTCATTTCCTTGATCCCGGGCAGCCGTCGCAGAACCTTGGCCGAGAGCATTGCATAGCTTTCCAGATCCGCCGTCACGATCTGCAGAAGGAAGTCGGCTGCCCCGGTGATCGAGTAGCAGGCGACGATTTCCGGCACATTCTGGACGGCGCGACCGAACGCCTCGGCCTCGTCGTCCGAATGGGCACCGATCTTGACCGACACGAAGGCGATCAGGCCCAGCCCCAGAGCCGACGGGCTCAGGGATGCCCGATAGCCCACGATGACCGCGTCTTCCTCCAGCCTTTTGACCCGGCGCCAGCACGGCGAAGACGACATCCCGACCCGCTGGGAAAGCTCGGCATTGCTCAGACGCCCGTCCCTCTGCAGTTCGATAAGGATGCGGCGGTCCGGTTCTTCCAGTTTGGTCATGGCAAGATTTTACCTCGATTCAGGCAGTTTCAGGGACAGTCTGCCGACATGGCGCCGTTTCAGGGTGCGAAAGGCATGATCTGCCGCGGCGGCCGTGTCAAGCTGCTCCGAGGGAAAGAGCCTGAAGAGAGGGAGGAGATTTCAGATGAAGACGCACAGCATTGCCGTTGCAGGAAACACGACACTGTTCGTCCGCGACGCCGGCGAGGGGCGTCCGCTCCTGTTCGTGCCGGGCTGGACCTTCGGGCACGACGTGTTCGGAGCCCAGCAGGCCGGCTTGTCGGACAGCCATCGCGTCATCACCTACGATCCGCGCGGGACCGGGCGATCGCCCGCCACGCTGATGGGCAACACCTACGCCCAGCACGGTGACGATCTCGCAGCCCTGATCGAGACGCTGGAGCTGGATGACGTGATCGTCGTGGCCTGGTCCTACGGCTCGAACGCCGCCTACGCCTATCTGCGCGCGCACGGCCATGACCGGATCGGCGGCCTTGCCATTCTCGACGAGTCGCCCAAGCCGATGCGCGATGCCGAGATGGGTTGGGGCGAAGGCAGCGCGGCGGAACTGTCGGCCTATCTGGGCATGCTGCGCGGCGGGCATGCCGAGTTCATGTCCGGCTATGCGCCGACGATGATCTCCCGCGAAACGACGGCCGAAGAGATGGACCGCATTCTCGCCTCAAGCCAGTCGACCGAGCCCCATGTCGCCTGGGCGCTGTTCGCCGACGGCGCGCTCGCCGACTGGCGCGAGGAGGCTCGCGCCATAGCGAGGGCGCGCCCCTACTGGAACGTCGTCAGTGAAGGCCACAAGGACGCGGCATCGGCGTGGCTGTCCGAAAACGCCCCCGCCGGCAAACTGTCGGTCTATCCCAGCCACATGATGTTCTGGGAATTCCCCGACCGGTTCAACCAGGATCTGCGGGCGTTCGCGGCCGAAGGAGGAAACGGCTCTTGATCGCGCCATCCGAGCATCCCGATTTCGACGCCCACGCCGCGGTCTGCTTTCTGCACGATGCCCGCACGGGCGCCAGGGCGATCGTGGCCCTGCATCGGGTCGATCCGACGGGCACGCATCCAAGCGTCGGCGGATGCCGGATGCGGGACTATGAAACCACCGAAGAGGCGCTCGGGGACGTGCTGCGGCTGTCACGCGGCATGAGCAGCAAGTGCGCCGTCACGGGCCTTCCGTTCGGAGGGGCCAAGGCCGTCGTGCTCGGCGTGCCCAAACCCGCCGCCCGACCGTGCGTGCTCGATGCGGTGGCCGGTTTCGTCAACAGCTTCGGCGGCCGGTTTCGCACGGGCGTCGATGTCGGCCTGTCCGCGTCGGACGTCGAGGCGATGCGGACCGCGACACCCTGGATGGTCGGCACCGGGCTGATCCGCCCCGACGCGCTCACCGCTGACGGTGTCTTCGCGACCCTCAAACGCGCCGTGCGGCACCGGCTCGGGCGCGACGATCTCGGCGGAACGACCGTCGGCGTCCAGGGGCTGGGCAAGGTCGGCCTGCGTCTGGCGCGGCTGCTGCTTGACGATGGCGCGCGCGTGCTCGGAGGCGACGTCGACCGGGCCGCCAACGAGGAGGCCGCCGGCATGGGCGTCGAGATCGTCGATCCGGCGAGCCTGATCGGACTCGACATCGAGGTCTTCGCCCCGTGCGCCCTGGGCGGCGTCATCGGGCCGGACACCGTCGGAGCGATCAGGGCCAGCGTGATCGCCGGCTCGGCCAACAACCAGCTTGCGACCGCCGATCTGGGTGACGCGCTCCACGCCAAGGGTATATTCTACGTGCCCGACTATCTTGCCAATGCCGGCGGCCTGATCGCGGTCGCCATGCAGATCGAGGGCCATGACGAGGCCTGGGCGCACAGCCGGGCGGCGGGCCTTGCCGACCGTCTCGACGAGATCGTCGCCACCGCCCGAAGCCTCGATATCTCAATCGCGGCCGCCGCCGGGCGGCTCGCGGCGGAACGGCTCGCATCATGATCGCGCGCGCCGGGCCCGTTGCGTCGATGGCGGCGGCAAACCGCCCTGCCCGTCGGCCGGATCGTTCGTGCTGGATGGAGGAATTGTCGCCATGATCCGTCGAACCTGGCAGGCCGCGATGATCGGCCTTGCCCGCTCCGCAACAGCGAAGCGTTTCATGCAGTCGGCGCGCGCCACATCCTTCCTGCGCGACAAATATGTTGCCGGCGCGGACATCTCGGCTGGAAGCGCCCGCGCCGTCGCCCTGATCAAGGGCCACGGTATCCGCTCGTCCCTGTTCTTCATGGGCGAATATGTCGACGATCCCGCGCTGGTCGCCGAGACCGTCGGGCACAAGCTCACCGCCGCCGAAGCGTTGGCGGCTGCCGATCTGGACATCCATGTCTCCGTCGATCCGACCCAGATCGGGCAGGTCGTCACGCCGGACGAGGTCGAAGGGCACGCACGCACCATCGCCGGGCGCATCGGCGCGCTTGCCGGCAACCGGCAGGGCGTGCACTGCCTGATGCTCGACATGGAGGATGCGAGCGTCACGGATGTGACGATCGCCCTTCACGACACGCTTCAGGATGCCGGCCTGCCGGTGGCGCTGACGCTTCAGGCCTACCGGCGAAGGACATGGGACGACATGGTTCGCCAGGTCGAGCGCGGCAGCCGGATCCGGTTGGTCAAGGGCGCCTTCGCCGCCGGGCCAGACCTGGCGTTCCAGACGCAGCGCGAGATCAAGGCCAATTCCCGGCGTCTGATCGACCTGATGCTGTCGTCAGAAGCGCGCGAACGTGGCTTCTATCCCATCATCGCCACCCACGACACGGCCCTGCACGAGCACGCCATCGCCGCCGCGCGGCACAATGGCTGGGAGCCGGGGACCTACGAGTTCGAGATGCTGCTGGGCGTGCGCGAGGACGTCGCCCGCGACCTTGCGGCGAGAGGCGAACGGGTCCGGCTCTATGTGCCCTTCGGCCGCGACTGGTGGCCCCACGCGGTGCGCCGAATTGGCGAGAACCCGCGAAACGCGGTCCTGCTCGCCCGCTCGCTCGTCACCTGATCAATGGAGGAGCCGATGGCAAACGGTCACCAGCACCTTCTGCAATACGCCCTTGATGACCGCTATGACCGGACCGACGGCCGGGTCTTCCTGACAGGCACCCAGGCGCTCGTGCGGATCGTGCTCGATCAGGCGCGCCGCGACCGCGCCGCCGGCCTGAACACGGCCGGGTTCGTCTCGGGCTATCGCGGCTCGCCCCTGGGCGGTCTGGACAGGGAGCTGTGGTCGCAGAAGAACAGGCTGGACGATGCGAACATCCGGTTCCTGCCCGCCATCAACGAGGACCTTGGAGCCACGGCCCTTCTGGGCGCGCAGCAGGCCGCGCTCGATCCGCACAGCACCGTCGAGGGCGTGTTCGGCCTCTGGTACGGCAAGGGGCCGGGCGTCGACCGGTCCGGCGACGCGCTCCGACATGGCAATGCCTATGGCTCGCACCCGAAGGGCGGCGTGCTGGTCGTCGCCGGAGACGATCATGGATGCGTATCCTCGTCCATGCCGCACCAGTCGGACGTGGCCTTCATGTCCTGGTTCATGCCGACGCTGAACCCGGCTTCGGTGGCCGAGTACCCGGCCTTCGGTCAATGGGGCTACGCGCTCAGCCGCTTCGCCGGCGTCTGGTCCGGTTTCAAGGCGATATCGGAAACGGTGGAGTCCGGCGCCTCGGTGGAATTGACACCCGATCGCGTGTTCACCACGCCGGCGTTCGAGGCCCCGCCCGGAGGTCTGCACATCCGCCTTGCGGACCTTCCCTCGACCGAGATCGAGACACGGATCGCCCACAAGCTGCGCGCCGTGCAGGTCTTTGCCGAGGCGAACCCGATCGACCGTGCCCTTTACGGCCTTGCGGACGCGCCGTTCGGCATCGTCACCACGGGCAAGGCGTTCGGCGACACGATGGAAGCGCTACGCCTGCTTGGCGTGAGCGAAGCGGTGTGCCGCGCGCGCGGGATCGACCTTTACAAGGTGGGCATGGTCTGGCCGCTGGCACGGCGCGACGCGCTGCGCTTCGTGCAGGGCAAGCGCGAGGTGCTGGTGATCGAGGAAAAGCGCGGCATCATCGAAAGCCAGCTCAAGGAGGCCTTCTACGATCTGCCCGGCGCCACGCCCGAGCGCATGGTGGGCAAGCATGACGAGACGATGGCGCCGCTCGTTCCCTGGACGGGCGAACTGTCGCCGCTGTCTCTCGCCCCGATCCTCGCCGCCCGGCTGGCTCCCTTCGTGCCCGATCTCGACCTGCCCGCGCGGGCGCAAGCCCTGACCGCGCAACCGCCGCGCCTGCTCGACGTGAAGGGCGCGACCCGCACGCCCTATTTCTGCTCGGGCTGTCCGCACAACACGTCGACCAAGGTGCCCGAAGGCTCGCAGGCCGCCTCGGGCATTGGCTGTCACGTCATGGCGTCATGGATGAACCGGCGCACGGCCGGCTTCGCGCAGATGGGCGGCGAAGGCGTTCCGTGGATCGCCACGTCGATGTTCAACGGCGGTCGGCATCTGTTTCAGAACATCGGCGAGGGAACCTGGTACCATTCGGGGTCGCTGGCCATTCGGCAGGCCGTGGCGGCAAAGGCCAACATCACCTTCAAGATCCTCTACAACGACGCCGTCGCCATGACCGGCGGCCAGCCCGTCGACGGTCCGGCCAGCCCGGCCGCCATCGCGCGCAGCTGCCGGGCCGAGGGCGTCTCGCGGATCGCCCTTGTCACCGAAGACCTGGCGCGCATCGACCGCGCCGCGTTCCCCGGCGGCACCACCTTTCATCACCGCACCGAACTCGATGCCGTTCAGCGCGAACTCCGCGACATGTCCGGCGTGACGGTGATCGTCTACGACCAGGTCTGCGCCACCGAGGCGCGCCGCCGCCGCAAACGCGGCGAGGCGCCCACGCCCAGCCGCACCGTCGTCATCAACGAGGCGGTCTGCGAGGGCTGCGGCGACTGCTCGGTGGAATCGAACTGCCTGAGCGTCGAACCGGTCGAAACCGAATATGGCCGCAAGCGCCGGATCAACCAGGCCTCGTGCAACAAGGACTATTCGTGCCTTCAGGGCTTCTGCCCGTCCTTCGTGACCATCGAAGGCGCGACATTGCGCAAGCGGCAATCCGATCACGACGCGGCCGCGCTTGCCGCCGGTCTGCCGCTGCCCGATCCGGTCGACCTCGACCGCCCCTGGAACCTGCTGGTGGCGGGAGTCGGCGGCACCGGCGTGGTAACGGTCGGCGCGCTCGTCTCCATGGCCGCGCACCTGGAGGGGCTGGCCGCGAGCGTTCTCGACTTCACCGGGTTCGCCCAGAAGTTCGGCACGGTCCTCGGCCACGTCCGGCTCGCCCGGTCAGGCGCGGACCTGCATCAGGTCCGGATCGAAAGGGGATCGGCGGACGCGGTGATCGCGTGCGATGCGGTCGTCGCCTCGGCGCCGCAGGCCTCCGCCCACTATCACCAGGGAACGAAGGTGGCGCTCAGCGTGTCGGAAATGCCGACCGGCGATCTCGTGCTGGACCGCGACGCCGATCTGCGCGTCGACGATCGGGCGGCCGCCATCGCCCAGGCCGTCGGTTCGCGCAACCTCGCCACGGTCGACGCGAACGCCGCCTCGGAACGCCTGATGGGCGATCCGGTCTATGCCAACGTCGTGATGCTCGGCTTTGCCTGGCAACGCGGAATGGTGCCGGTGTCGCTCGACGCGCTCGATCGGGCCATCGAACTCAACGGGGTGGCGGTCGAGAACAATCGCCGCGCATTCGCGCTCGGCCGGGTCATGGCCCATGACCCCAATGCGCTTGGTGGAAAACCGGACGATGCAGACCGGGCTCCCCGAACGCTCGACGACCTGCTGACGGCCCGCGAAGCCGATCTGCGCGCCTGGGGCGGGAAGGCGCCGGCAAGACGGTTCCGCGCGACGATCGACCGGTTTCGCACCGCGATCGCGGACGAGGCGATCGCCGAGACGGCGGCGCGCTCGCTCTATCGGCTGATGGCCTACAAGGACGAATACGAGGTCGCGCGCCTGCACGCCGACCCCGCATTCAAGGCCAGGCTCGCGACCATGTTCGAGGGAGAGGTCCGCCCGACCTATCACCTCGCGCCGCCGATCCTCGCTCACGCGGTCGATCACAGGGGGCGGCCGCTCAAGCGCAGCTTCGGCCCCTGGATGGGCCGTGTGTTCGCCGTGCTCGCCCGCATGCGCCATTTGCGCGGAACACCCCTCGACCCGTTCCGCCATCAGGCCGACCGCCGGCTGGATCGCGATCTTGTCGATTGGTTCGAAACGGTCCTGCGCGAACTGCCCGGCAAGGACATGCCCGCCGACCAGAAGCTTCGCATCGCCGCGTCCGCCCAGGACATCAGGGGCTACGGGCCGGTGCGCGAAGAAGCCGCCGACAAGGTGCGTGCCGAGATCGACCGGGCGATGGGGCATGTAGGCTGTCCGCGGTAGGTGTCAGCTGAATGATCCGCTGGCATCCCGCCGCTCTGGAACCTCTCCTGATTGCCGCAGTAAACCAAAGGCCGGATATCGCTTGCAAACTGCAGCTGAACCGAGATCTGACAAGAGAAGGCTACGGCCGATTTTACTATCCAAAAGGCGGCTCGCGATGGGTCGCTTTGCCGAAGAGTCTCGCGTTGCGCATTCCTTGCGATCGAGCCGGCCTGGTCGTGATATCCGTCCGACGGACATGGACAGACCATCAACGCCGGCCGCACAAAGCATTCACCCCGTGCGGCGGCAGACGGAGGTTGACAATCAGATGTCCTGAGTGGCAGCGCTGATCAGATGGTCAGAATTTGCGCTGTCTCAGGTCGGGCTCAGTCGGCAGACAAGTTCCCGTAGCGAGCACCAGAATACGGAGTTCGATTGAATTGAAGAACCATATCAATCTGCACGTTGCCTCCCGCAAGAAAAGCATGGCGCACATACTTCACACAGCAGCAGCCGTATTCGCCAGACGTGGGTTTGAGGGCGCTACTACAGGCGAGATTGCCGAGAAGGCGGGCGTCGCCAAGGCTACCATTCACTACTACTTCGAGACCAAGGAAGGTCTCTACACGAGCGTCCTCGACCAGGTGTTGAGCGACTGGGCGGCCGCCATGAGCGAGATAGATGTGGCGTCCGGACCGATGCAGGCCCTCAGCCGCTACATTCGCTGGAAAATCGACTACTCGCGACGCGAACCGGACTTGACGCGGGTTTGGGCTATGGAGGTTATCTCCGGCGCACCGCACGTCCAAACCTTCTTGCACGAGAAGGTCAGACGCTTGGTCGAGCAGAAGGGGCATGTTGTCAAGTCTTGGATCGCCGATGACAAGATGGACCCCATCGACCCCGCTCATCTATTCTTCATGCTTTGGGCGTTGACTCAGACCTATGCCGAGTGTGAGGCGCAGATCACTGTCGTCCTCAACAAGGACGCGTTGGACGAAGACGATTTTCAAACCGCGAACGCGGTCATTTCTCGGGTTCTTCTCAAGGGGCTGGGCATCACCAGCGCGGCGTAGGCCACGACGATCACTTCTCATCATCAGATGTGCTACCCTTGCGTTGGCGCGACCGAGACCACGTTCGCCAGCACGGCTCCTTCGCTGGTTAACGGTTGATGCCTCATCATTGAACACGCTCTGGGCGCGGCACGAATGTAGCCAACACTTTGAACGGCAATGCCGGCCTCATGAAAAAGCGCCGCCACTCAGTTACTGAGTTCGGCTACGTCGTCGGGTGGTGTGCAGACTTCGTTGAGCATCGTCCGGTGCCTCGGCCTGAGACGAAATCGTCATGTCGGCTCAGCCGGTCATTGTGCGATCGGACGATCCATCGGTCGGCACTTTTCGAGCGCGACACATCTCGTTGCGACATTGCGTGCTTCGCGATTGGCGGGGCGGCGCGCCGATCAATTGCGGGCTGCATCTCGTCGTCGATGATAGAGCCGGAAGACCGGCCTTGACGATCATCACTTGACCGATTGACATTTTGGTGACCAGATGATCAGATATTACTGATTAAAAGGTCAGCCTCCTCGTCAGGAGTGCTGAGAGGAGGAATTCCGGTGGATCTGATCGTCAAGAATGCCACTCTTCAAGATGGATCGACTGGGATCGACATTGCGTGCAGCAATGGCATGATTGTCGCCGTTGAACCCAATATCGACGCAGAGGCAGGCGAGATTATCGACGCGAGTGGTCGGCTTGTGGTGCCGCCCTTCGTCGACGCCCACTGGCATCTCGACGCAGCCTTGCTGCATGGCGACCCCTACGTCTGCGAGACCGGCCTTCTCTACGAGGGCATCAATGCATGGCTGGAGCTGAAGGCCGAGGCGACCGTTGCGTCCTACAAGGAGAGAATGCGACAGGCGCTGGCATGGGCCGTGGCGAACGGATTGCTTCATATTCGTTGCCAGACCGACATTTGCGATCTGCAACTAAGGCAGGTGCAGGCGCTGGTCGAATTGCGCGACGAACTCCGCGACCTGATCGATCTTCAGCTCGTCGCATTCCCGCAGGACGGCTATCTTCGTGATCCAAACGCCAGGTCACTTATGACGCGTGCCCTTGATATGGGGCTTGATGTCGTCGGCGGTATTCCGGATTACGAACTCACCGCAGAGATCGGTTTCGAGTCGGTTAAGCAGCTTTGCGAGCTCGCCAACGAACGGAACTTGATGGTCGACATGCATGTCGACCAAACGCCAGATCCAAACTCACGCCAGATCGAGGCTGTCGCCCATCAGGCAATCAGGTTGGGTATGGGCGCCCGCGTGAGTGCCTCTCATTGCGTGTCGATGAAGAACTTTGCCGACTACTACGCCGACAAGCTGATCGCGCAGATCGCACAAGCGGAAATGAACGTCTGCGTGCAGCCCATGACGGCGGCCACGTGCTGGGGCGTCATGACACGCGTCAACGAACTTTATGATGCGGGTGTGAACGTGGCCTTCGGTCAAGATAGCGTGATGGATCCGTGGTTTCCGTTCGGCAAATGCGACATGTTGGACGTAGCACACATGGCCATCGTCTACGGTCGACTGATGTCCGAGAAGAAGAAGGCAAGGGTCTTCGACAGCATTACCTATGGCGGCGCACGTGCGCTCCAGGTCGAGGGCTACGGCATTGCGAACAATATGAACGCCGACATGGTCGTACTACAGGCTGCCGACCCCATGGAGGCCATAAGGATACGTGCGACCCGGCTCGCCGTTATCCGCCGGGGAAAGGTGATCGCCCGTCAAAACGAACAGCGCGCTTCCGTGATGCTCGGGGATAGGACGATTGAGATCGACTTCACGCGCGAAGGCGTCAAGCGATCGGGAGGGCTATCGGTGCAGCGGGCCGGATGCGGTCATGGCCACTAGGTCACCTCGACCCATCGGTTGGGAGCGTGGAATGACACGAAGCCGGGCAGGCTCAGGCTTGGGACAGCGGGAAGCACGACGTACCGTGAACTTGCCTGCGCAGTACGCGGAGCCGATCCCGACCATACCGTGCACAACGCGCGATCATGTCCTCGATGGCGTTGAGGACTCCATTTTTTTTCCGCAGGCCGGCGGGGTCGTGACCACAAGCTCAAGGTTTACAGGGGCCGTCGTCCTTCCAATAGGCCATGAAACCCGTCCGATACCGGCTGCACGACAGTTCAGGGTGCATGCCCCGACTTCTTTGACATTGCACATCGACCCAACGAGGACGAGCACATGATGAGAGAAACAATCAAATTGGAGCGCCGTTCCCTTCTGCAGGCCGCGGGAGTTGCAGGGGCATTGGCAATGCTGCCTAGACGGGCTCGTTCTCAGGCCAGGATCAAAGTGGCGGCCGTTTATTCCGCGCCCGTCGAGCAGCAATGGGTGAGCCGTCAGCACAAGGCCGCCAATGCAGCCCAAGACCGCGGCGACATCGATTACGTATTCACCGAAAACGTCAACAACTCTGACTATGAGCGCGTTTTGAGGGAATACGCTGAAGCCGGACATGACTTGATCGTAGGAGAGTCCTTCGGCAAGGAGGAGAATGCACGAGACGTCGCTCGAAGCTATTCCGACGTGGCGTTTCTGATGGGATCTAGCTTCAAGGAAGACCCAAGCGTCCCCAACTTCGCTGTCTTCGACAATTATATTCAGGACGCATCCTACCTTACCGGATTGATCGCGGGCGCGATGTCGAAGAGCAGGAACTTCGGCTTGGTTGGCGGCTATCCGATCCCTGAAGTCAACCGGTTGATGCACGCCTTTATGCAGGGAGCTCGCGAATGGTCAGGCGACGATTCTCGGTTCCAGGTCGCCTTTATCGGGTCATGGTACGATCCGCCCAAGGCAAAAGAGGCCGCCTTCGCGCAGATCGATGCCGGTGCCGATATGATGTATGCTGAAAGGTTTGGCGTGTCCGATGCGGCACGGGAGCGTGGCGTGCTGGCGATCGGCAACGTAATCGATACGCAGGATGATTACCCGGAAACTGTGGTTGCGTCGGCGATCTGGCACTTCGAGCCGACGCTGGACAAGGCGATCAAGGAGGTTAAGGCCGGCACGTTCAAGGCCGAAGACTATGGGGTCTACTCCTTCATGAAGCATGGTGGTTGTTCGCTTGCCCCGCTCGGCACCTTCGAGGACAAAGTGCCCGGTGAGGTCATGGAGTTGGTTCGCGCGCGGATCGAGGCGATCAAGGCAGGAGAATTCGTCGTGCCGATAAACGACGAAGTGCCAAGGTCCAATTAATGGGGTCGATGCCGGTCGCCCATGACGACAAGACAAGCGAAATCGTTCTTCGCCTCTCGGCCATAACCAAACGGTTTGGGTCGCTGGTCGCCAATGACGCGATCTCGTTCGAGTTGAGGCGTGGCGAAGTCGTCGCGCTCCTGGGCGAAAACGGCGCCGGCAAGACGACGCTCATGAATATCCTCTTTGGACACTATGTGGCCGACGAGGGAACCGTCGAGGTCTTCGGCCGGCGACTGACGGCCGGCGAGCCCCGGGCAGCGCTCAATGCCGGCATTGGCATGGTCCATCAGCACTTCACGCTGGCCAACGACATGTCTGTGTTCGAGAACATCACGCTAGGCACGGAAAGCCTCGCTCGACCCGCACAGAGACGAGCCGCGGCGCGTCGGCGCATCGCCAAGCTGTCACGGGACTTCGGTCTCGCGGTCGACCCGGACCGCAAGGTGGCCTCGTTGTCGGTCGGAGAGCGACAGCGCGCCGAGATTCTCAAAGCGCTCTATCGTGATGCTCGAATTCTCATTCTCGACGAGCCGACTGCGGTGCTAACCCCGCTTGAAACCGAGGCGCTCTTCGGAACGCTTAAGATGCTCGTCAGCGAAGGTCTCTCCGTCATCTTCATCTCTCACAAGCTGAACGAAGTGCTGACGGCAAGCGATCGGGTAATCGTTCTACGAGATGGTCGAATCGCCGGGAGACTCCGGACGGCCGACACTACACGCGCCGAGCTGGCTGAACTCATGGTGGGACGCGAGTTGGTTTCCCCCTCCGTGGCAGCGAGCAACCCCGGCTCCACGTTGCTATCTCTGGAAAAGGTCTCCACTGCGCCCGGGCCCGGAGGGTGTGCCCTTCACGCCGCTTCGCTCGTACTACGCGAAGGCCAGATCACGGGGCTGGCGGGCGTCTCCGGCAACGGACAGACAGCCATTGAGGCGCTTGTTGCCGGGATTCAGAAGCCGACCTCGGGCTGCATCATGCTCAAGGGCGAGGCAGTTGGCGACTGGTCGCCCCGCACGGCGATCATGCACGGAGTTGGCCGTATCCCTGAAGATCGTCATTCCGTCGGGACGATCGGCGACATGAGCGTAACCGAGAATTTGATCTCCGAGCGCTACCACACGCCGCGATTCAGCCGCCGCGGCTTTCTTGACTGGAGACGCGCCCGCGAATTCGCCCAAGCGATCATCGGAAACTATGGGGTCAAGTGTCCGTCACCTGAAACCCGCGTCCGCCTCTTGTCAGGCGGCAATATGCAGAAGCTGATCCTTGGTCGCGCGCTCGATTCCGAGCCACGCATTATCCTCGCCAGTCAACCCACACAGGGTCTCGATGTCGGTGCCATTTCCTATGTCCACGACCGTCTTCTGGACGCCCGCGCGTGGGGTGCTGCAATATTGCTGATCTCCGAAGACCTCGACGAAGTCCTCATGCTTGCCGACCAGATCGTGGTCATTTCGCAGGGGCGGCTTTCCGAACCCTCGGCACGGGGTCAGCGCTCGGTGGGCGAACTGGGCGAACTGATGGCCGGTCACGGCATTCCGACGTTAGAGGCTGGTCATGCGGCTTGAACCGAAACCCGCCCCGTCGCTCACAGGGACGATCGCCTACCCGATCGGTGCAATCGCAGCTACGCTTGTGCTGGCGTCGCTGCTCGTGCTGGTCGCCGGCGCATCGCCCTTCAACGTCTTTGCTCTCGTGGCCGTTGGAGCAGCGGGATCGCAGTTCGCGGTGCTGGAAACGTTGACCCGTGCCACACCACTCATCTTCACCGGCTTGGCCGTCGCAGTCGCCTTCCGCGCCAAGCTCTGGAACATCGGCGCCGAGGCGCAGCTCTATGCAGGCGCCGTTGTTACGGTGGCGTTGGGAACCGGTGCTGTGCAAATGCCATCGGTCTTGCTGATTCCGCTGATCGTGGCGTCGGCCGTGGCTGTGGGCGCCCTGCTGCTTCTTGGTCCGGCGCTGTTGAAGATGCGATTCGGCGTGGACGAGGTCGTGACGACCCTGCTTCTCAATTTCATCGTCCTGCTGTTTGTTTCCATGCTGCTGGAAGGAATCCTCAAGGACCCGATGGGGTTGGGATGGCCACAAAGCCAGCGCATCATCGCCGAGGCGCAACTGCCACGCCTCGTCGAGGGCATGCGCTTGCACTTCGGCTTTTTCATTGCGCTTGTGGCCTCGGTCCTGGTCTGGGTGGTGATGACCCACACTTCGCTCGGCTACGAGATGCGTGCCGTTGGCCACAGCCCGCAGGCCGCCCGCTTTGCTGGCATTCCCATCAACCGCGTTCTCGCCAAGACAGCCCTGTTGTCCGGCGGTCTGGCGGCCTTGGCGGGGTTTTCGGAGGTGGCGGGGCTCAATGGCAACCTGACACTCGACCTGTCTCCAGGGTTTGGTTACACCGGGATTGCGGTGGCCATGCTGGCGCTGCTCAATCCGCTCGGCGTGGTTGCCGCAGCGATCTTCGTGGCCGGCATCTTTGTCGGCGCCGATGCGATGAGCCGGTCGGCCGACGTCCCGAGCTACATCGCCGATGTCATCGTCGCGACCGCGCTTCTTACAATGGTGACGGCGATCATGTTGAGCCGCTACCGTATCAGGTGGCGCTAGATGGATGCGTTGGACATCCTGTTTACGGCTTCCTTCTGGGTCGCTGCCATCCGCATTGCCTCGCCGCTCATATTCGCGACGATGGGCGAACTGATTTGTCAGCGTGCCGGTGTTCTCAATCTTGGCATCGAGGGCATCATGGTGGCCGGCGCATTCGCCGGGTGGTTCGCTGTTTACGCAGGGGCCGATTTGTGGACCGGCGTCGCCATGGCAGCTGCTGCCGGAGCGTTCTTCGGGCTGGTCCACGGCACGCTGACCGTGCCGCTCGGCCTGTCGCAGCATGTTGTTGGCATCGGTACAACGCTCCTGGCGACCAGTCTTACCTATTTTGCCTATCGCGTTCTTCTGCCGGGAGCGGCAACACCTCCGAAGATCGAGGCCTTCCAGCCATTCGCGATTCCCCTACTGTCCCATATTCCGATCGCCGGACCAGCGCTGTTCAACCAGACGCCGCTAACCTATTTGGCGTTCGTCCTCGTCGCGCTTGTTGCCTGGGTTCTTTATCGGACACCGCTTGGGCTTGCGCTGCGCGCCGTCGGCGAGAACCCGGCGGCCGTTGAGGCGCAGGGCATCAGCGTGACGGCCATGCGCATGGGCGCGGTAATAATCGGTAGCGCCTTGATGGCCATCGGCGGCGCCTTCTTGACGATGTCGGCCTTCGATTCCTTCTTCTTCGAGATGGTCAATGGGCGGGGTTGGATTTGCATTGCGCTCGTCGTTTTCGGTTCGTGGCGGCCGGGTAAGGCACTGATCGGCGCGATACTGTTCGCCGCCTTCGACGCCTATCAGATCCGGCTGCAACAATTGACGGGCGGCACCATACCCTATCAGTTGTTCCTTATGATGCCCTACGTGCTGTCTATCGTCGCGCTCGTTCTTGTGTCACGCCGCGCGAGCTATCCGGCAGCGTTGATGGTGCCGTACCAGAAGGGGGAGCGGTAGCGGCTCAACCCCCGAAAAATCTTCAGCCGGGTGGTCCAAACAGCGGTAGCAGCTCAGATGTGACTTGCCCGCGCCGGTTGGACCGACGACGAGCGTGTGCCCGACATCGCCGACATGAAAGGAAAACCGGAACGGGGTCGAACGCTCGGTCTTGCCGAACAGCAGTAGGGCGCTGCAAGGTGCTCGTGCCGTTCCGGCCCCGCCCACACGGCACTGAGGGGGATCATGTGGGCGAGAATGAGCCTGGAGATCGGCGGCTGCCGGACATTGGCGTAGACATGTCCGGGCAGCGATCCGAGCCACGCACCGACGGCGTTGATCTTTTCGGGCACGGCCGTGAAGTCGCGGCACTGCCGCCGCGGCCGAATGTCGCCACAATTGGCTGCTTTGCCTCTCGCGCCGCCAATGGAGAAGCCGCCGATTCCATGCAATATCCCATGCACCATGGTCGAGCGGCCAGCTTCTTCCTGACGGCACTAGCCGTGGCGATGCTGATCATGGCTGGCGGTCTGTTCGCCCATGCCGATGCGCTCAAGACGGACGCTTCGGACTGTCACGGGGCCCCCGTTCTGGGCAAGCTTGGTGATCATGAACACGCGGGCAGCACCACACCGCCCGATTGTGACGCTGCCTCCAAGCTGGGCCAGTTGCACTGCGGAGCCAGCATCCTGGTGTTGTCATCCGCCAACGCCGCAACGTTTGTCTCGACACGCTGCGCACAGCAGCCCCAGCCCCGAGCCTTCCCAGTCGGCAGCACCGAAGCGGTCGAACCGCCGCCCCCGCGTCTTCTCTTCCAAACTGCGTGAGCCTGCGTGCGGCGCGGTTCTGTCCGCGTCCCAGGCAACCCCTCAGAAGCAATAGGCGTGACGCCGTCGCGCAATGCCGCATGGCTGATCCGGACGCCGTGCGTTGCTGGCGTCGGTACGCGCTACAATGAACCTGGAAGAGACATGATGAAGCAAGTGATGATGGCCGGCCTGATCGCCGGTCTTTTGACCGGAGCCGCCCGGGCTCATGGCGAAACACGCATGACGACCCCCGCTGATGGCGCGACGCTCGACTCAGCGCCCGAAACGATCGAACTGCGATTTGCCGAACCCAGCCGCGTGTTGAACGTGCAGATGGCCCACAGAGCCGGCGGCGCAAACCATACGGCCAAACTCGACCTGCCGACCCGTGCGCCGGTCGAGACGCTCGTCCTCGAGCCGGATTTCATGGGCGCGGGCGCCTATCGGTTCAGCTATCGCGCGCTCGGCACGGACGGCCACGTCATGACCGGTTCGTTCTCCTTCACCGTGTCGGGAGAGTGAGCCTTGAGCGATATCGCGAATATCTGGAGCCTGGTCGCCGCGGTGACCAAGCTCGTCATCTATCTGTCGTCCTTTCTGGCCGTGGGCACGCTGCTGTTTCGGCTGGGATTGCCGAAAGCCGGCTATGAAGTCGCCGACGCGCTGCGGCCGTTGGCGATCGGGGCGACGCTTGTCGCCATCGCCGCCACAGCGTTCCGCGTCATGGTGCAGGCCGGCCGGCTGATGGACGATTGGGCCGGGATGGTCGACCCCGCGATCATTGTGATCAGCCTTCAGGGGCCGCTCGGGGAATCGAGCTACACCCGGCTCGTCGGCCTGGCACTCATTCTATTGGCCGCATCGTTCCGGCCGGTGCGCGCGCCCGCCACCCTGTTCGGCGCCATCATGGTCGCCGGCTCGTTCGCGCTCACCGGGCACGCCACGCGCGATCCGCAATGGCTGTTGGGCGGACTGATCACGTTCCACGTTCTCGCGGTCGCCTACTGGTTCGGCGCACTCGCCCCGCTCTACCGGCTGGCCCTGTTAGAGGGTGGCACGACCCGCGCCGCCGAAATCGCCGACCGGTTCGGTAAGCAGGCCAGCATCATCGTGCCCATGCTGATCCTGGCGGGCGCGGCGTTCGCCTATGTGCTGCTCGACGGTATCGAACCGCTGTGGACCACCGCCTACGGGCGGGTATTGACAATGAAGATCGCAATCGTGGTCATCGTCCTGGCCATCGCTGCGCTCAACAAGTGGCGCTTCGTGCCCGCGCTTTCGGCCAACGCGGTCCAGGCCGGTCCGCGCTTTCGCCGATCACTGCGCTACGAGGCGGCCGCCTTCTTTTTGGTCTTCGCCACGACCGCGTTCCTGACAACCTCCTTCACCGTCCCCGAGGCCTCCTGATGACCATCACAAGACGCAATCTTCTTACATCCGCCGGCGCGGGCGCGCTGGCCGCCACGCTTCCCCTTCAGGCCTTCGCTCGCGGCGACGGCATGATCGACCTTATCGCCGCCCCGTCCGGGCAGCGCCTTTACGGCGCGGACGGGCCGCTGTCGGACCTTTGGACCTACAATGGCCGCGCGCCGGGCCCGCAAATCCGCGTCACGCGCGGCGAACGGGTACGCGTGCGGTTCACCAACAATCTCGATGAACCGACCTCGGTCCACTGGCACGGCGTGCGCATCGACAATAGGATGGACGGCGTGGCGGGGCTGACCCAGGACCCGGTGATGCCCGGCGGGAGCTTCGACTACGACTTTGTCGCACCGGACGCGGGCACCTACTGGTACCACGCCCACAACAGGAGTTGGAACCAGGTGGCGCGCGGGCTGTACGGCCCGCTGATCGTCGACGAGGCGAACGGGCCGGTCTTCGATCCCGCGCGCGATCTGACGCTGGTGATCGACGACTGGCGGCTGGACCGCGACGGCGCGTTCGATGTCGCCAGCCTCGGCGCCATGATGGACTGGAGCCATGCCGGCCGGCTCGGCAACTGGCTGACCGTCAATGGCGAGGCCGAGCCGCAACTGACGCTGCGCGCCGGGCAGGCACATCGACTGCGGCTGATCAATGCCGCCAATGCGCGCGTTCTGGAGATCGACCCGAACCGGTTCGGCGCCAAGGTTCTGGCCCATGACGGCCAGGCGCTGCCCGAACCGGTCGCGCCGGACTACGCGCCGTTGCTGCTGGGCCCGGCGCAGCGCGTCGATCTGCTGGTGGTGCCCGAGCCGGGCGGCGATTTCGCCCTTGAGGAACTGTCGGGCAACGCGCCGTTCGCCTTTGCGCGATTCACGGTCGAAGGCGAGGCGTCGGCGCGCGCGCCCGTGCCGAGGCTGCCCGCGCCCGACCTGCCCGAACCCGATCTGTCCGGCGCCCGCACCATTGGCGTCGAGATGACTGGCGGGGCGATGGGCCGGATGGGCCGCGTGACCTACAATGGCAAGGTGCTGCGACGCGGCGACTTTCGCCGCACGGGCCAGGTCTGGGCCTTCAACGGCGTTGCCAACCTGCCCCGGGAGCCGCTCGCCAACATTCCGCGCGGCGAAACGGTCGTCATCGAGACGGTCAACGACACCGCGTTCGCCCACGCCATGCATGTGCACGGACACCATTTCCGGGTGATCGAACGCTCGGGCACCGATCTCGACGATGGCCGGCCATGGCGCGACACCTTCCTGATCGGCGCGCAGCAGACCGTCAGGATCGCCTTCGTCGCCGACAATCCGGGAAAGTGGCTCTATCACTGCCACATGCTCGAACACGCCGCCGCCGGCATGAACACATGGTTCGAGGTGGCCTGAGAATGCGCGCCGCAACGAAACGCGTGCGCACCCACTGTAAGGCGCCGTTCGCCCTTGCGTCTTGATGGATGGCGGCCGGTCCTTGCCGGCCCGACAAAGACAACGCAAACACTGTAAGGAAGACCCATGAAACGGATGACGATGATGACATGCGCACTGGCCGTTGCGCTTGGCACGGCGGTCGCCTCGCCGGCACTGGCGCACGGCCCCGGCCCGGGCGGTCAGTGGGGCGGCCAGAATATGGGCCCCGGCATGATGGGCCAGGGACAAATGGGACAAGGCATGATGAGTCCCGGCATGATGGGAGCCATCGGCGCGATGATGCCGATGATGATGCGCATGCACGGCCAGATGATGGGCGGCGGCATGGGTGGCTCCGCGATGATGGGTGGCATGGGGGCGATGGGGTCGATGGGCGCCATTATGGACGAGTTCGACGCCGATCAGGACGGAACGCTGACCGCCGACGAACTGCGCGCTGGCCTAACTGCGCAACTGGGCGAATATGACGCGGACGGCGACGGCACGCTGTCGCTTTCGGAGTTCGAGGCGCTGCACGCGGCGATGATCCGCCCGACCATGGTCGACCGCTTTCAGGCGCTCGACGAGGATGGCGACGGACGGGTGACGGGCGAGGAGATGACCGCGCCCGCCGATCGCTTCGCGCGCATGCAGAAGATGCGCGAGGCGATGCAGGCGCAGATTCCGGCTCCGGTCCAACCCGTCCGACCCGGAACCATGATGAATGACAGCGATTCCATGATGGATGGCGGGACGATGATGGACGACAATTGAGCGCCCGAAACGCTAGTCCCGTGGGCCGTGGCCGGTGACGCGCCGCGGCCCAAACCTTGTTCTGAAAGGAGTGTCCCATGAGCTACACCATCACACGCACCATCGAGGGCGGCGATTTCGACGCGGTCGACGCGAGGGTCCGCGCGGTTCTGGCCGAACACGGCTTTGGCGTCCTCACCGAGATCGACGTCCAGGCGACGATGAAGAAGAAGATCGACAAGGACATGGCGCCCTACCGGATCCTGGGCGCCTGCAACCCGGCGATGGCGTGGGAGGCGATCGGCATCGAGCCGCGCGTCGGCGCCATGCTGCCCTGCAACGTCATCCTGCGCCAGACCGATGAAGGCGTCGAGGTCAGTGCCGTTGATCCGGTCGCCTCGATGCAGGCGATCGACAATGAGCAACTCGGGGAAGTCGCCGGCCAGGTACGCGCCGAACTCTCCGAAGTCGTCGCCGCGCTTTGACGCATCCGACCGATCCCGCAGGTGAAGCCGGTCGGGCCGGTTCGATCAGCCTGCCCGGCGCCGTCGCAATGGGCACCGGCGTGATGATTGGCGCCGGGATCCTGGCGCTCACCGGGCAGATTGCGGAGCTGGCGGGTCCGTGGTTTGCCATGTCCTTCCTGCTCGGCGCCGTCGTCACCGTCTTCAGCGCCTATTCCTACGTCACGGTCTCCAATGCCTTTCCGTCATCGGGCGGCATCGCGATGATCCTGCAAAAGGCCTATGGCCCGACGACGGTGGCGGCCGGCGCGGCGCTTCTGATGGCGCTGTCCATGGTCATCAATGAGAGCCTGGTGGCGCGCACATTTGCCAACTATGCGCTGCGCGGCATCGGGGTCACGCCCGAAGGTATTGCCGTGCCGGCCATCGCCGTCGGGCTGATCGTTGCGGCCTGGCTCGTCAATGTGGCGGGCAACCGCTCGGTCAGCCTCGTCTCGCTTGTCATGGCGGTTCTCAAGGTGGGCGGCATCGCACTGTTCGGCGTTGCGGCGCTGTGGGCGAGCGGCCTGTCCTTCGCTGCAGCAGAGGGCGAAAGCGGGTTTTCCGCGACCGGTTTCGTCGCCTCGGTGGCGCTGTCGATCCTCGCCTTCAAGGGCTTTACGACGATCACCAATTCGGGCGGCGAGATCACCGAGCCGCACCGCAATGTCGGGCGTGCCATCGTCTGGTCGATCCTGATCTGCGTCGTCGTCTATCTTCTGGTCGCGCTCGCCGTGGGGGCGACCCTGCCGCTGGATGCGCTGATTGCGGCCAAAGACTATGCGCTGGCCGAGGCTGCCGAACCCGCGCTCGGGCGTACCGGGTTCTATCTGACCGTCGCCCTGGCGCTGGTCGCCACCGCATCGGGCCTTCTCGCATCGATCTTCGCCGTTTCGCGCATGCTCGCCATGCTCACCGAAATGCGGCTGATCCCGCACAGCCATTTCGGCATGCCCGGCGTGATCCGCGATCACATGCTCGTCTATACCGTCGTCATGGCCGGCATCCTGGCGGCCTTCTTCGACCTGTCCCGCATCGCCGCGCTGGGCGCCTTCTTCTATCTCGTCATGGACATGATCATCCATTGGGGCGTCTTCCGCCATCTGCGCCAGGCGGTCGGGGCGCGCGGCTGGATCCTCTTGACCGCGATCGCGCTCGATGCGGTGGTGCTCGCCGCCTTCACCGCAATGAAATGGCGGTCCGATCCGGTCATCGTCGTCATCGCCGCCGGCGCCATGGCAATGGTCTTCGTCTTCGAGCGTCTTTACCTGGCAAGATCCCGTCCATCGCTGGAGCATGGCCACGAACGATAGTGCGGCGCGCCGCCACTACCCGAAATCGCTCACCGCAAGGGGCTCTCCGCTTGTCCGAGCCTTTCGGTTCGGCATCGGCCAGCGACCCCGATGCGAGGTAGACGCCAGCGACCGACAAGGCGGCGCCGGCGATCGTGATGACTGTCACCGTTTCCTCGAAGAAGGCCCAGCCGACGGTCAGACCGATCACGGGAACGTTGAAGCTGAAGGCGACGGCCTGCGAGACCGCAAGCCGTGTCAGCGCGATCTGCCAGAGCCAGAAGGCCAGCGCCGTGCCCGGCAGGACGAGACCTAGCAGCGCTGCGACGAAGCGTCCGGTCCAGTCGATGCGGAACGGGTCCTCCAAGAACAACGCCAGCCCGGCGAGAAGGGCAGCGCCGACGATCAGTTGCGATCCCATCGCCATGACCGGTGCGACATGATTGGCGATTTGCTTGATGGCGATGTTTCCGACAGCCACGCCCGTTGTCGCCAGCAGCACGTAACCCAGGCCGATCAGGCTGGTGCCACCGGTGGCGGTCACGAAGCTCGGAAAGGCGATCACGGCGATGCCGACGAAGCCGGTCGCAAGGCCGGTCCAGCCGATCAGGCCGGTACGTTCGCCCAGGACCAGGGCCGCGAGCAGCCCGGCGATCAGCGGCTGTGCGTTGGAGATGACGGTCGCCAGTCCGGGCGCGACGAACTCGGCGCCGTGGAACATGCCGAAATAGCCGATCCCCGTCATGCCGATGCCCGCGATGACGATCCAGCGCCACTGGTGCCTCGTTGTCGGCCAGCGGGCGCCGGTTGCCAGGGCAACCGCCATCAATGC
The DNA here is from genome assembly GCF_004331955.1 of Roseitalea porphyridii. NCBI lineage: Bacteria > Pseudomonadati > Pseudomonadota > Alphaproteobacteria > Hyphomicrobiales > Ahrensiaceae > Roseitalea > Roseitalea porphyridii. The sequence continues at coordinate 3,175,137 of NZ_CP036532.1, forward strand.
CGCCCCGCCGAGCGCCGCGCGCAGGGCGGCGAAGGTCAGGTGCGGCGCATCCTCGAGCGCGATGGCGATCAGCGGATAGCACGTCGCCCACAGCGTCATGACGGCGATGGCCAGAAGCCGGGGCGGCAGTGGCATTTCTGGGTTTCCCCGATCTGTCGTGCCGGCGCTAGGCCACGCCGCGGCCGTCGTCCGGCCAGTCTTCGTCATCATGTGGGGCGCGCGTGCGACGATGACCGGCTTGCCCATGCCCGCCGCGATCATGCCCGCCGTGCCCCATTGCGCGGTGCATGAAGACATGCATGCCGCCGCACACGGCCAGAAATGCCACGACGGAGAGCAGCTCGACCGGGATGACGCCGCGATACTGGTAGGCCAGCGCAGCGACCAGAACGATCATCAGCACGACCAGCGGCCATGTCCGGCCGCTCGTCCGATTGGGCTCAGGCGCGCCACGATCGCCTCGCGGTGACGGGTCGTGGTTCATGAGATGGTCTCCTTGATCAATGGGCACGGGAGGGCGATTGCGTCAGGCCTGGCTCCCGACGGTTGCCGTCGCGCTGGCGGTCGAGCTTGAGAAGCTGGGCGTTGACGGCGCAGATCACGGTGCTCGCCGACATGAAGATCGCACCGATAGCCGGGCTCAGGATCAGGCCCCAGGGGAAGAGAACGCCTGCGGCGGCGGGAATGGCGAAGGCGTTGTAGCCGGTCGCCCAGGCGAGATTCTGGATCATCTTGCCGTACGTCGCCCGCGCCAGGCCCAAAATGGCGGCGACGTCGCCCGGATCGGATCGTACCAGCACGATGTCGGCGGTCTCGATGGCAACGTCAGTGCCGGCGCCGACGGCAATGCCGACATTGGCCTGGGCGAGCGCCGGCGCGTCGTTGACACCGTCGCCGGTCATGGCGACGATCAGCCCGCGTGCCTGCACCTGTTTGACGGTTTCGGCCTTCTGCTGCGGCAGGACCTCGGCGATCACCTCGTCGAGGCCGATCTGCCGGCCGACCCAATCGGCGACCTGCCGGTTGTCGCCGGTCAGCATGATGCAGCGGATGCCGAGCTTTTGAAGGTCGGCGATGGCCTTCTTCGATTCCGGCCGGATGATGTCGGCGAGCGCGATCGCGCCGGCCAGTTCGTCGTCGACGAGCACGAAGACCACCGTCTTGCCCTCGCCGCTGAGCGTCTGATAGCGCGGATCGTCCAGCGCGACGCCGTTCGCACGGAGATAGCCGGGACTGACGACCTTGACGGCGCGGCCCTTGACCATGCCCTCGGCGCCCTTGCCGGGGATGGCCCTGAAGCCGTCGACCTCCCAGATTTCGGCCGCCGCACCGGCGATGCCCTTGGCGATGGGATGTTCGGACCGGCTTTCGACCGCCGCGGCATAGGCGACCATCTCGGCTTCGGTGAAGGCCTCGTCATAGACGAGCGTGTCGGTGATGCCGAACTCGCCCTTGGTCAGCGTGCCGGTCTTGTCGAAGATGATGGCCTGTGTGTTGCGCGCTTCCTCGAAAGCGGTGCGGTCGCGGATCAACAGTCCGTTGCCGGCGGCGATCGCTGTCGAGCGGGCGACGACCAGCGGTACGGCGAGCCCCAGCGCATGCGGACAGGCGATCACCATCACAGTCACCGCGCGCTCCATGGCGAAGGCAAAGCCCTGACCGGTCAGGAGCGTCCAGAACAGGACGGTGACGAGGCCGCCGCCGAGCGCGATGAAGGTGAGCCAGCGCGCGGCACTGTTAGCCAGGTCCTGGGTCCTGGACTTGCTCGCCTGGGCGTCCTCGACAAGCTTGATGACGTTGGACAGGAAGCTGTCCTCGCCGGTGTGCATGACGCTGACGGTGAGCGCGCCCTCGCCATTGATCGACCCGCCGATCACCTGCGCGTCGGGGCCCTTGCTGACCGGTTTGGATTCGCCCGTCAGCATGGCCTCGTTGAGCGCCGACTCGCCCTTGACGATCACCGCGTCGGCGGGAACCTTCTCCCCGGGCCGGACCAGCAGCGTCTCGCCGCCGGTGAGCTCGGAGACCGAGACATCGCGGGTGCTGCCGTCGGCCTCGACCAGATGGGCGGTGTCGGGCATCAGGGCGGCGAGCTTTTCGAGCGCCTTGCCCGCGCCCATCACCGATTTCATCTCGATCCAGTGGCCGAGCAGCATGATGGCGATCAGCGTCGCCAGCTCCCAGAAGAAGGTCTCTTCCGAGCCGATGACGACCATCGCCATCGAATAGGCATAGGCCGCCGTGATCGCCACCGCGATCAGCGTCATCATGCCGGTGCGGTCGGTGCGCACCTCAGACCAGAAGCCGGTCAGGAACGGCCAGCCGCCATAGAAATAGACGGCGGTCGACAGCGCGGCGAGAAGATAGGCGTCACCGGCAAAGTCCAGCGTCTGCTCGAGCCCCAGCCAGCCCTGGATCATCGGCGCGAGCAGAAGGATCGGCAACGTCAGCACGGCCGTGACCCAGAAGCGCCTGCGATAGTCGGCGATCATGGCGCCATGGTCGTGGCCGCCATGGCCCTGATGGCCGCGCCCCAAGCCGGGCGCAGCTTGATCATGACCGTGGTGATGGTAGCCCGTTCTCTGATCCATTCAGGCGTCCTGTTTGCGGTTGGTTTGGCGGGCGGCCTGGGCGAACAGAGCCGGCTGCTTGCGGAACCGTCCGGCACAGACCGCCGAGCAGAAGAAACATTCCCAGCCCTCATGGTCAGCGCTGGCGAACACCTGATCGATCGTCAGATGGCGACCGCAGACGGGGTCCTGAACGATCATGACCGGCCGCCTTGCCCTTTTGCACGGTCCGCTGCCGCCTTGCCGCCGCAACACCCCGTGCCGCGGTGTCCGGCGGGCGCGGGGTCGGTGGCCGGCTGCGTCTTGCCCTCACCGCCGCAACAGCAGTCGGCCTTGCCGCCGGCCTCGTCGATGGCGGCCTTCAGGCCTTGCGGCCGCCGCGCGCCCATACCTTGTCTGCTGTCCATGGCTGTGCCTCCTTGAGTGGCCGTCGGGCCAAATGGGTGCCCTTTGATCAACAAGGACGCCATGGCTGCCGCGCCATTACAGCCGTGCGCGCCTCAGGCCGGGCGGCACAGGTCGCGCGGGCGGGCGCTGGCCGCAACGAAGGCTGCGAGCCTCAGGCTCACAACCGCGAACAACAGGCCGACGAACGGCCATTGCAGCGGATTGGGCTCGGGGGTTGCGCGGTGAAAGCTCAAGAAATGCGCAAAAAGGAAATAGCCCACATGGGCGACGCTGAGCCACCACAGCGGCACCGCGCCCATCTGCAGCACCTTCCATGTCTGCGCGCCCAGCCGGCGCACCGACACGTCGTTGGAGGTCAGTGCCAGCGGGATCGCCAGCGCCAGCGCGACCAGACCGATGGCGTTGGCCAGCCCGAAGCCGTGCTGCACCATCACGTAGCGGCCGAGCTGGGGATGGAGCTCGAAGCCGAACAGGCGCCACAGATCCCATGTCACCCAGCCGGCCAGGATGATGACCAGATGCACGATGGCGAGCAGCGTGGCATAGACGCCCAGTTCGCGCCGAAAGGCGATCAGCCGGCCCGCCGAGCGCCACAGTCTGGCCGTTGCGCCCATGGCCATGGCGAGCGCCAGCAACAGGAAGGACGCATCGCCGAACGCCCGGTTCCAGCGATGCATCGGGCTCCACTGGGCATGGACGGCGGCAAAGCCGGCGACCAGCGCCGCCGCCAGCACGATCACGACAAGATTGCGTCCGAGCGGGCCTCTCCACCGCCTTGCGAGGCGGCCGCCGCCGGATGTGTCATCGCTCATCAATGATACCCGATCATCCAGGGTTCAAGCTGCGTCAGGTCTCGCCCTTCCGGCGGCGGCAAGGTCAAGTCCCCCCGGCAGCGCTTGTGTAATGACGCACCCATCATGGCGTCCTTACCGACAAGATCGGCCCGACCGTTCCCGCCAGCCGACCGGTGGCCGGATACGGGCCGGACGAGGAGGTTTGCCATGAACACTGTCCGAACCGCGCCCGCCACGACGACCGGCCGCATCCCCCTATTCGCCTTCGGAATGAGTCTGGGGTTCTTCCTGGCGATCACCTTCGTTCTCTGCGTCGCCTTCGACCTCGTCGTGCCCGGTCAGGCCATGTATCGCACCTGGCTCGGCCTGATTCCCTGGTTCGACTGGCTGAGCTGGCCCGACTTTATCTGGGGCCTTGGCGTCTCGTTTCTCTATGGCTGGTACATCGCACTGATCTTCGCGCCGCTCTATAACTGGTTCGCCGGTAGGGCGGCACGATGACCGGGGCATCGGACGAGGAAGTCTGGCCGCCGCCGGTCGAGCGCCGCGATTTTCTCTACGTCGCCACCGGCATGATGGGCGCGGTCGGCGCCGCTGCGGCCCTTTGGCCGTTCATCGACGCCATGAACCCGTCCGCCGACATACAAGCGGTCGCGGAAATCGAGGTCGACCTTGAACCGGTCGAGCCGGGCCAGCGCGTCACCGTGACCTGGCGCAGCCAGCCCATCTTCATCGACCGCCGCACGCCCGAGCGGATCGCAGAGGCCAGGGCCGATGACGACGCACCGGATCTCAGGGATCCGGCGACGGATGCCTCCCGGGTCCAACGCGAGGAATGGCTGATCGTCGTCGGTATCTGCACCCATCTGGGCTGCGTGCCGGACGGCCAGATGCCCGGCGGCCGGCGCGGCGACTGGAACGGCTGGTTCTGCCCCTGCCACGGCTCGCACTACGACACCTCCGGCCGCATCCGCAAAGGCCCGGCGCCGCTCAATCTCGTCGTCCCGCCCTATGCGTTCCTGAACGACACGACCGTCACGATCGGCTGATCGGAGAGCAGGCCCCCCGCGCCGCGCACAGATCATCGGGCAAGTCATCGGGAAAGGACCCGCTCTCCAGCGGCGCGTGAGAAGCCCGAACACGCCATGGCATTGATCGAGGTCAAGGCGAGGCGTTCCGCCATCGTCGAGGCTAGGTGGGCGACCTTGAGAAGCGGGACCCATGCGCTTGTGGCGGAACCAGGCAGGAGCGGAACGGTCGCCGGCGCGGTTGCGCGCCGGGGGATTGCTGCTGCTTGCCGCCGCCATCCTCGCCATGGCGTTCGATTATCCAAGGCCCGACCTTACCGTCGACCCCGCCGTTCCCGTCGTCAATGTCGTGGCCCATGCACAGGCCACGGCCGCCGATCGGGACGCATTGTCGTGCCGGACGGATGCAGGCGAGATCGACAGCTCCGTCGCCGGTGACCGGTGTTGCCGTCTGGCGGGGACCTGTGCCGTCAACCTGCCGCCGATGCCGGTCGATGTCGGCCTCGTTCTCGCCGCGAGCCCCCTGTCGATTATCCGCGGCGAGCGTGCTCCGCCCGGTCCCGCCTACCGGTACTTCAAGCCGCCGCGTCTCCAGATCCGAGCCTGAGAAAGCCGCCAGCGCCGCGCCGTGCGCATGTGCTGGCCGTCTTGCAAGCCTGTGTCTGGAGATTTCCCATGTCTGTCCATCATGCCGCCACAACGGTATCGGGCGCGGCCTGCCGCGAGCCCGCAACGGCCGTTCACCACTGCCTTGTCGAACACCGCAGGGATTATCTGCGCTATGTCCGAGGGCGCCTCAGCAGCCCGGACGAGGCCGACGACGCATTTCAGGATTTCTGTGTGAGGGCGATCCGCTGCGCCGGCGCGCCCGACGACCTGCCCGGCGCCAGAGCCTGGCTGCGCTGCGTCCTGCGTTCGACGATCGTCGACCACTATCGTCGGCGCGCGGCCCGAAGGCGCGGCGAGGACGCCTATCGCCTCGAACCGCACGAGACGCAGGCCGAGTTGGCAAGCGACGATGCGCCGGCCTGCCGGTGCGTGGCCGTCGCGCTCGCCGGCCTTCGCCCCGATCAGGCCGAATTGCTCCGTCGGCTCGATCTTGATGAGGAGCCTCGATCCGCTGTCGCCAACGATGAAGGCGTAACTGTCAACGCCTTGGGGGTGCGCCTGCACCGGGCGCGCCATGCGCTGAGAACGGCCATCGGCGATGTTTGCGCGACCTGCGGCGAGGGCCGCTTCGCCGAATGCGATTGCTGAAACCGATTGCGGCCCGCATCCGTGCGGGCCCTGATGAGCCGTTCTGTCAATTCCAGATAACGCGCGCCGCCGAGAGAGCCGGGCATCGAAAAGCCGATCAATTCTTGAAATCGGCTCTCTCGGTAATCCCGGATTCGGATTATCCCGGTTCGGGTACAGAATGTTCTCACACGCGGCAGTGACCCATGCGCGCTTGTCGCGACTTTGCTCCCACCGGCGAAACGCTGACCGGCTATGATCGGACGTGTTTCAAGCTCTACATCATGCTGATCGACGCCCATGACGCGAGCGTATCATCGGATGACAGTTACCCGGACCTGTTCGATGAGCCGATTGGAGCCGACCGGCAACGGGCGGAGAGTCGTCATCGATCACATCTCAATCGCGCACGTTGGATGACAGCGGCTGGCTACCGCCAGCTAATCTGAAACCGCGTGACCATTGCTGCCTTGGCGGTGTTCTGATGAAACCAGCTGCGTCTCGCGCTTGCGATGAGCACAAAGATCTGTGGACAAAGATGGCCCGGAATTCGATTCACCGTGGCGACATGGTGGCAACATGGCGCCAAAGCGCAAAAAGCCCGCCGAAATGGCGGGCTAATTTATTTATCAAATTCAATAGTTTGTTTGGTTGCGGGGGCAGGATTTGAACCTGCGACCTTCAGGTTATGAGCCTGACGAGCTACCGGGCTGCTCCACCCCGCGTCAACTGAAAGGGCCAACCGGCCCTGCAGAGCCGCCTTCCGACACAGCGAGGTGCCGGAAAGGCGAGCGCCTCCGTGCGGAGAAGGCAACGAAGGCGATGAGAACATCGAAAGCGAGAACCGACATGCGTTTGGCAGACCTGGCAGCGACCTACTCTCCCGCGTCTTGAGACGAAGTACCATCGGCGCTGGGGCGTTTCACGGCCGGGTTCGGAATGGGACCGGGTGCAGCCACCCCGCAATAACCACCAGGTCGGCCAAATGCATGTCAGTGAGAAGCTGGTTTTGCCATGGCGGACGCCATGGACACGAGCAATGAGAACGAATCAAGCCTATCGAGCTATTAGTACTGGTAAGCTTCACATGTCGCCATGCTTCCACACCCAGCCTATCAACGTGGTCGTCTTCCACGGCTCTCGGGGACTACTCGTTTCTGGGCCGGTTTCCCGCTTAGATGCCTTCAGCGGTTATCCATTCCACACATAGCTACCCTGCAATGCCCTTGGCAGGACAACAGGTCCACCAGCGGTGTGTCCATCCCGGTCCTCTCGTACTAGGGACAGATCCCATCAATAGTCCTACACCCACGGCAGATAGGGACCGA